>NZ_JBEGHK010000010.1:0-54440 GCF_040676175.1 Nocardioides sp. LML1-1-1.1
ACCTCTCAGAAGAGTCCATGGCGCTACTCAACGACCCGGTGGATACTGGTGATCACGCCGCCATCGAGGCTGGCGAGTAGGGCACCGAGGACCACCTCAAAGCCCACCACCCCGCGGGGCTCTGTCACAGCCTCGGCCTCGGCAAGCCGCTCGGTGTAGCGAATTGCTCGATACTGCCTGGGTTCAACCAGTCGATGCAACACCGGGTTGTTGAAGCGAGCGTAGTTGCTCCTCGAAGACCTCAGCTGGTGTCTTCCATCCGAGGATCTTGCGGGGCCTGTTGTTGAGGGTGTGGGCGACGGCTTCGAGGTCCTCGGCCGACCAGCGCGACAGGTCGGTTCCCTTGGGGAAGTACTGGCGCAGCAGGCCGTTGGTGTTCTCGTTGGTCGGCCGCTGCCACGGTGAGTGCGGGTCGGCGAAGAACACCCTGGTCCCGGTGTCCATCGCGAACAGAGCGTGGGCTGAGAGTTCCTTGCCGCGGTCCCAGGTCACTGTCTTGCGCAACTGTTGGGGCAGCGCGGCCATCGATGACGTCAGTGCGGCGTTCATCGCGACGGCCCCGTAGCCACCCAACGCGGGCCCCTTTTTCACATAAGGCTTCTCGCCCCATCCCTCCAGCCGGGGCAGGTGGACCAGGAGGGTTGAGCGGCTGCTGCGCTCAACCAGCGTGCCGATCGCTGAACGACCGGTCCCGATGATCAGGTCGCCTTCCCAATGGCCAGGCACTGCGCGGTCCTGGGCCTCGGCGGGACGCTGGCTGAACACGACGTCGGCGGTGACGTGTCCTTGCGGCTTGTTCTTGCTCCGGGCTCGCGGTTGCCGCAGTGCGCGCCCTGTCCGCAGACACGCGACCAGCTCGCGTTTGAGCGCACCACGGCCCTCGATGAACAGCGACTGGTAGACCGCTTCGTGGCTGATGCGCATGGACTCATCATCGGGGAACTCGATCTTCAACCGCTGTGCGATCTGCTCCGGGCTCCATGCCGTCGACCAACGACGGTCGGCCCGATGCGGCTTGTTCAGCCCTTTCCACGGCGGCGGCGTGGGTCCAGCGGCGACCTTGCCGTCAGGACCTCGGACGTGGCCGGCGAGTCGGTCTTCGACGTAGGCCCGCAGCCGCGGGTTCTCGACGAGCTTCGCGGTCTTCGGGCGCTTGGCCGCCTGCTGGGCCTTCCACTGGGCCACCCCGGCGCGGTACTCCAGCTTCCCGCCCCTGGTAGCTGCGTTGCGGCGCAGTTCGCGAGAGATCGTTCCTGGATCCCGGCCGACGCTACGGGCGATCTCCCGCACGCCCTTGCCCTGGGCGCGCAGGATCGCGATCTCCTCGCGCTCCTCGAACGACAGGTAGCGGCCAGACGGTTCGGCCAAGATGATCGGTGGCATTCCGCCAGCGTGGCGAAACCAGCGCATCCCCACCGGGACCGACACCCCGACGGCGATCGACGCCTCAGCAGAGGTGATGCCCGTGGCGATCAAACGCCAGAACTGTCGCTGCACCGCCCGCGATGGGTCCGGCCGCCCAGGCGAACGCATCGCTGGTCGCAGCGCCCGATCGGCACGCCACTGCCGACGCAGCTCCTCGGGTGCATCGCTGGTCTTCTTGCTCCAATCACCTGTCGCCATGCCTGACCACCTCCAGCATCGAGGCGTTGCGACGACCGGTTGAATCCGCCCTGAACTCCACGATCCGAATGGTGCGTCAGGCCGGTGACGTCCTGGCCGGCTCGCTGCCGGGCCCACAGGCCCATGTCGAGGGCGTCGAATGCGAGGTCGGTGCGCAGCGATGTCGACACCTGCCAGCCCACGATCATCCGGCTGAAGACGTCGAGGACGAAGGCGACGTAGGTCCACCCGGCATGCGTGCGGACGTAGGTCAGGTCCGCGACCCACAGCTGGTTCGGCGCTGTCGCGACGAACTTCCGCTTCACCAGGTCCTCGGGCCGCTCGGTCTCAGCACCGTCGCCGATGGTGGTCTTGCGAGTCTTCTCCCGCGGGATCCCGCGCAGGCCCTCGGCGCGCATCAGCCGCTCCACGGTGCACCGAGCGACTCGCACGCCTTCGCGGTTGAGCTGGGCGTGGATCTTCCTGGCGCCGTAGACACCGAGGTTGGCCTTGTGGGCGGTCTTGATGTCCTCGACGAGGTCGGCGTCGCGGATCGCGCGCGCCGAGAGAGGCCTGGTCTTGGCGGCGTAGTAGCTGCTCGGGGCGATCTGCACGCCGGCGTTCTTCAACACCGCGCAGATCGACTCGACCCCGACCTCGCGCCCATCGACCACGTCGTGGCGATGGGCGTCGATGTAGGCCACTACTTGTTGGTGGGGCGGTCGAGCTCCGCGAAGAAAGCCGAGGCCGTCCTCAGAATGTGGTTCGCGCGGCGAAGCTCGCGGTTCTCCCGCTCAAGCTCGGCCAACCGCTGCGCGTCGCTGGTGGTCGTGCCCGGCCGGACGCCGCCGTCGACCTCGGCCTGCCGAACCCAGTTGCGCAGGGTCTCCGGGTGCATGCCGAGCTGCTCGGCCACACGAGCGATCGCGCCCTGCCTCGTGACCGGGTCCGCCCGCAGCTCCACCGCCATCCGGGTGGCCCGCTCACGCAGCTCGTCGGGGTACTTCCTGGGTGCTGCCATGACTCTCATCCTCCATGGATTGAGAGCCTCCACCAGACCCGGGGCGATTCACCATTCGGAGTTCTCTGAGGCGATGAAGGCCGCCGGCTCCGACAAGCAGGCCTGGCGTCGAATCAGGCCGAAGGTCGTGTTGAAGGTGACCTGGGCCGAGGCAGCGGCGTACGGCGCGACCGTACCGCAGGAGTTGCGGACCGAGTTGGACACGCTGCGTCGCACCGAGCGCGACGAGAACCGCCGTTGGAGCGAGTTCAGCGATGAGCGCGGCGGCTGGCCCTGGCGCCGACGCTTCGACTCCGACGAAGACCACCAGGTGGCCCAAGCCGAGTGGGACGAGGTCTACGGCAAGCATCTCGTCGCGCTGCACAACGTGTGGGCCAGCCAGAAGGCGGCGATCACTCGTGCCCTCCCGCTCACCGTCGATGACGAGCCCACGGACCTGCTCGAACTCCTCGACCAACAGTCACCGGTGCCGACCGACGCAGCTCCGGCAACGTCGACCGCGGCCCCCGCGCTGCAGGCGGCGGCGCTACGCCCAGCGGCCAGCGGACCAGCGGCGCCGGCGATCCCTGCAGATGAGGGTCTCTTTGCGCTGCCAGCCGACGACCATGGATTCGGCCGCTGAGCCGCAAAGGCCTCCGGCCACGTGCGACTCGTCTACTACGGTGACGTGGAGACTGGCTGGAACCAGTGGGCGGGAGGGACGATGCGAAGCCAGGTTCTTCAGCTCACACGCAACGACGTGTTGGAGGCGCTTGGGTTCACGCTTTCGCTGATCCTCACTGTCGGGTTCGTCGTCCTGGTGTGGTGGCTGGGGAAGATCACGAAGCTGTGGTGGCTGCTGGGCGTACTTCGGGAGCGGTGGCAGTCAGGACTCCCCGGCGCCGGACCCTGCGAATGGCCCGGTTGCCCGGACGACGCCTTGAGGTACGGCCGCTACTGCGCCGAGCACGAGCACCAGAATCGCGTCCGGTACGAGGAATCCCGGCGCTGGTCCTGACCGCTCGGTGCGTCAGACGTCAGAGAATTGTCGGTAGTGCCGTCTAGGTTGCCCTCATGCAGCTCACGACGGACGAGATCGACCGGTTCTGGTCGCACGTCGTGAAGGGACCTCGCGAAACCGACTGTTGGATCTGGGCAGGCGCGGTCGGAGACGACGGCTACGGCCGCTTTTGGGTGCGCACTGAGCCACATTCGATCCAGAGGCAACAGCGTGTTCTGCGGCCTCATCGGGTGGCGTGGGCGCTGGCTGAAGGTGAGTCGATCGACCTACCTCCAGTGGTCGAGCACATCGTGTGCGACAACCCCATCTGCGTGCGGGCCGACGGCACGCTCCTGGACCATCTCGAGGGCTCGACCCAGGCCGCTAACCTGTCGCGGATCGCTCAGCACGGGCGCCGCGGCGCGGCACGCGGCTACCGGGGCCGAATGCTCGACCGAGAGGCGATGTATCGGCGGTCGCTGGCGCTGCGTGCCGCTGTCGCGAACGGCTGGGACGACGAGCGGATCGCGCGTGCCCTCGCCTCCGTCGACGACGCACAGATGGCGTTGTTCTGATCCGGACCTACCGTGGGCCTTCATCGAGTAGCGGCTATGAGTTCTGAAGACGGTCCGCTGCTTCCTCAGCGAGGATGGGCATGTGGCTAGTTCGGGATCTTGGAAGTACCTCTACGAGCGTCTTGGGGACAAGCGGTTCCAGCAACTATGCGGAGCTCTCGTGCTCGATCGATTCCCCGACGTTTCGGTCTTCCCGGTGGGAGAGAAGGACGGAGGCCGCGACATGGTCTCGGGCACGGGTGAAAACCGGACCATCCTCCAAGTGAAGTTCTCGGGCGACCGACGCAAGAAGACGGCCACCTGGATGAAGCAGCAGATCAACGGTGAGGCAGCCAACATCAAGCGCCTGGTCGAACAGGGCTGCAAGCGCTACATCCTCATGACGAATGTCGAGGGCAGTGCGGCACCCGGCTCCGGCACACGCGACGTGGTCGAGAAGGAGCTCACCGCGCTCTCGAAGAAGTACAAGGTCCAGATGTCGTGCATCTGGTCATCGGACCTCGACGCCTGGGTCGACAACGCACCGTGGGAGATCAAACTCGCCTACGTCGACATGCTGGCGGGCACCGATGCACTCTTCGCTCTCCTGACGTCCATGACTCTTGAGGACGGGGAGAAGCGGGAGCGGGACATCCTCGTCACCTACGTGGGCACGCACTGGCCCCGGGATAAGCGTGTGAAGTTCCGCCAGATCGATCTGGTGAGCGACCTGCTCAGCGACCTGTTCGTCGACGTGACCGCACACAGGTCTATCGCGCCCCGCGGCACGACCATGCCGCTCATTGAAGTCGAGCGCGTAGCCGATCATCTCCTGGACAAAGCCAGCCCGCCGCTGACCCTCGTCGAGGGCGTGCCCGGGCAGGGCAAGTCGACCCTCGCGCAGTTTGTCTGCCAGGTGTATCGCGCGGCTTTCATCGGCCGAGACGAGCTGAAGGCGAACAACGAGGTTCTGCCGGAGACTGAGACTGACGACCTCCGCGTCCCATTTCGGATCGACTTGGCCGACTACGCCGAGTGGGCGACAGGCGGGGATCCATTTGCGCTCACGGAATCCGCGCCGAAGAAGAGGCCGAGCCCGCGACGACGGCTCACAGTCGAAGACTTCCTGCTGGCCCATGTTGAGGCCGCGGCCCCCGGTCACGATCTGGATGCAGGCGACATTCGCAGCATTCTCGGCCGGTTCCCGACGCAGCTTGTGTTCGACGGTCTCGATGAGGTCGCTTCACCAGAGCTGCGTCATGCCCTCGTGGAGGAGATCGACGGTTTCATCAGTCGCTGGGTTCAGGCGCGACCCGGCAACATGCGCGTGCTGGTCACGACTCGTCCGAACGCGTCCGGCCTCGCGGAGCCGGCGCCGGACCTGTTCCAGCGCCTTGTGCTTCAACCGCTCACTGAGAGCAACCGCAAGCGCTACCTCCGGCGCTGGGTGGCGGCACAGCAGATCGACCCGGCCGAGCGGAAGGGCCTGGAGCGCATCTTTGGTGAACGCACGGCCGCGCCGCACGTGGCCCAACTGGCGTCCAACCCGATGCAGTTGACCATCCTCCTGCACCTGATCCGCACGAAGGGGGATTCACTGCCCACCGCGCGTACGAGCCTCTACCGCGCCTACATGGACCTGTTCCTCGCGCGGGAGGCGGCCAAGTCGCGCGAGGTCCTGGACAACTTGGCCGACCTGGAGGAAGCGACCGCATTCATCGGGTGGTTCATGCACGCTCTCGCCGAGGTCGATGCGACCTCAACGCGTCTGCCTGGCGCACGCATCGTGCGCGAGATGACCATGTACCTGGCAAGCGTGCAGAAGGCCACAGGCGGCGTACAGGGGCTGTTCGAGGCGCTCCGCGATCGAGTTTGGGTTCTCACGAGCAAGCACACCGACACGTACGAGTTCGACGTCCAGTCGATCCGAGAGTTCTTCGCGGCCCGTTTCCTCTACGAGTTCGCACAGTCCGACAGCGGCCACGGGTACGAGCCTGAGAACGCCCTAGTCGAACTACTCCCCCGCTCCTACTGGTCGAACGCCGCGCGGTTCCTGGCGGGGCACTTCCAACCTCGCGAGATCGCGCACGTCGCCGATCTGTTCGAGGAGCGCCTCGCTGACGTCAGTGGGGCTCGACAGATCCGAACCACCCTATGGACCCTGCTCGCCGACGGCATCTTCAAGGAGCGGCCACCTGCACAGACCCGTGTCGCGAAGATGCTCGCCGACGACCTGACAATCCGGTTCGTCGCGCCCGAGATCGTGCACGGCTCCACGCTCCCCGCGATCGCAAGCGACTTCGGGGCACCTGTGCTCGGCGAAGAACTCCGGGTGGCCGTCGCTAAGGACCCGGCCTCGCCGATGACACGGTCGCGGCTCACCGTTGCCGCCGCTGTCAGCAACCATGACGAGCTCGAGGTGTGGTGGCAGTCCGAACTCGGCAAGGCGGCCGGAAAGCCCGAGGAGACTGCATGGCTTGTCGCAGGAGGCTCTCGTCGGCTGGCCGCGTCTCTACCGGCAACCACGGTCAATGCGCTCGCTCTGGGGTCACCAGACGCAGCAGCCGCAGCGATCGAGGCAGGAGTGACTCCCGCCGATGGCTCCGCGAACGCGCAGCGGCTGCTTGATGCCGTCCTCGATGGCGAGTGCTCCGACGCCATTCCTCACGGGACTTCGGAGGCCAGCGACCTGCTCCGCGTCGTTGCCCCTCGCGTGCTCATGATGATGACCGGTCGCGACGGGGTGGGTGGCAACCTGAATCTCGGTGGACATCGGGCCTTCGCGATCAGAGAGAGTGAGCGCACCGCCGCCCTGAAGCGCCTTGCGGCGCGTCGCGGAAACCGCGATATCCAGGAGGCCCTCCGCATCCGCAAGAACGAGGGCGGTACCACCGCGCGGTGGGTGAACACTGCGCGTGCGCTCAGTGCCGCCTACGGTCGACCGACGTGGCTCGCTACGGAGATCGCAGCGATCGCGGCCGCGTTGCCGGAGCAGAAGTTCCTAACCGGCGGCAACATGACCAAGGGTGCTCCCTGTTTCGGGACGGAGATGGATTACGGCCAGTGGCTGCCCGCGGTCAGGGTGCACAAGTCGGACCAGAAGTGGTGGACAGAGCAGATTGAGTCGTGCGGCTGCGACCATGCCCGTGCGACCTGGGTCCTCGGCCTGCTCGTCGCGGGCAACCCCGCCGTCGTCCTGGCGCTGCTTCCCGAGATTGCCGACATCGTGGGTTCGTTACCCGTCATGGAGAAGTCGGCCCTACTGGCAACCAGTAGTCGAATCGCCGCGTCTGGGCTGCCACGCAGCCTCGGTGACCCGCGAGTCGACGAGAATGCTTCTGTAGAGGTCCGGCTATTGATCGGGCACTACTCGAGTGATCCAGTCGCGCTCTTCGATGACGACCTGATCATCGAGGCTGCGGCCCTCGGGCTGGGATCTTGGCCCGCCGCGCGAGCTGCGGGCGAGAGGTTCCGGACAGACCCGTCGCCCGACACCTCTGGCCTTGTGTCCGCGTTCGGCACTGGGCCGACCGAAGTTCTGCCGTTGGAAAGCGAGATTCCCACGAACGTTGCCGAACACATGCTGCACAACGCCTCGGCCTTCTCGCTCGGATGGCTCATCGCCGCTGATCGGGCACTCACCTCTGCCAGGTACTCGACGCCACTCAAGAACCACTCGGATGTGGCTTGGGGCATCTGACCCAGAGAGTGAAGATCTGGACCGGGAAGCACCAGACCCAGCGACGACGACGACGACGCGGCGCCTCGCAGAGCGTCGTTCCATCGGCCAGGGCCGGCGAAACGCCCCGGAAGCGCCTGAGATCGCTTCCTGACGACCCGGCACACCCCTGAGTCGTGCCGATGTGGTGCCCGGGCGTCGGGGATTTTCGCTCAGAGCGATTCTGAGCGAGGCAGAGTCACCGCGCCGGACCGGCCGGGTCTGGCCCCGCAGGCGGAGGCGGCACCGTGGAGTCGGGGCTGCTGATTGCGGTGCTGGCGACGAACTGCTGCTCGGCGGCCCGACGGCGCGACCCGGGATCGGTCTTGGCGGCCTGCTTGCGGGCCTCGTCGTTGATCTCGTTGATGCGTGCCTGGGCGTACGCCGGGCGGTTGCGGTCGCGCTCCATGCTCTCGGTGACGGTCTGGTGCTCGAGGATGCCGGGCGCGAGGTGAAGCTTGGCGCGGAGACGCTCGAAGCCGGGAAGCCAGTGCTCGGACCCGCGAGAGCTGAGGATTCGGGCGGCCTGGTGGATGAGCTTCTGCCGGACGTCGGTGTCGGACCAATGTCCGGCGGTGCGGAGCAGGTGGTCGATCATCGCGTCGCCGAGGGGGGACCGGTTCTCGATCGCCGCGGCGATCGCGTCGGCGCCATCGGTCTCAAACAGGCTGGCCGGGTCCAATCCGTCGGGCAGTTCGAGATAGGTGGGGTCGAGGTCGGCGGCGGTGAGGTGCCAGAACGCCTTCTGCGCGGACTTCCAACCGGCCGCGTCGGAGTCGGTGGCCACGGCGATGCGGTCGCGTCCGTCGACCATGTCGACATGGGAGCGGAGCAGCTTGATCTGATTGACGGTGAGCGCGGTTCCCATCGGGGCGATTCCAACGGCGGTGCCGCTGCTACCCAGGGTGATGGCCAACGCGTCCATGGGGCCCTCGACGATGACCGGGAGCGCGCCATCGCCGAGAGGTACGCGGGCTTCGGCGTACCCGAACAAGGCCTCGCCCTTGGTGAAGACCGGGGTCGTGCGGGTGTTCAGGTACTTCGGTCCGGCGAAATCGTCGTCGGTCTTGGAGGGGTTGCGGCGGCCGACGAAGCCGAGGATCGTCTCACCGATGGGGTCGTTGGGGTCGCGGATAGGCATGATGAGTCGGTCGCGGAAGAAGTCGCGGTAGTAGGTCGTGCCGTCGTTGCGTTCACGCTGGGAAACGAGCCCGGCCTGCTCCAACTCGTCGAGGGTGGCACCGTGCTCGGTGAGGTGGCGCATCAGGCTGCGGCCACCTCCGGGTGCGTACCCGACGGCGTAGCTGGGGTGGTCGGTGAGGTCGGTCCCCAGCCGCTCGCGGAGATAGGCCAGTGCCCACGAGCGCGGGTAGCAGGACTCGAAGTAGGCCAGGGCGTGCTTGTTGAGTTCGTGGATCCGCTCGGCCGGGATCTGATTCGGGTCTGGGAAGGCGTGCTCGGCGGTGACCTCGGCGCCCTGTTCCCACGGCAGGGGGGTCGCGTACGGGTCCTCGACATACGGGTCCTCGACGTACGGGTAGTGCGCGACCGCGCCATCGTCGTGCGGTGTCGGCTCGTATTCGGCGAGGTCCGGCTCCCAGGCGACCGGCTCTGCAGCGAGAGTGTCGTAGTCGTCCGGCGTGGGGGAGTGGGCGAGAGGGACGTCGGTGCCGTCGGGCCGGTCTCGGTAGAAGGCGGCCATGAACTCGTCGGCGTCCTCGGGCGGCAGCAGGTCCGGGTCCGGGGGAACGTCGGCGTCGCTGTACGGCGCTGGTTCGTCACCGTGCACGGGCGGTTCTGTCGGCTGGTCGGTGAGCATGGCGATGCGCAGCACGAGCGCGTCGGCGACTTCGACACCGGTCAGGGATCCGTCTTGCGGTACGCCGGCGAGTGCGCTGGAGAGGATCTCGGTCGGGCTCCAGCCGTGGTGTTCACAGGCTTCGTCAACCGCCGCCACGAGCGCGGGCCACGCTGGCGCCTTCTGCAGATACTCGGCCTTGGTGGTGCCGACGAGTTCGGTCAGCGCGCTGCGCCAGGTGGGCTGTAGCAGGTTCGCGGAGTGCTCGTCGGCGCCGAGCGCCGCCGGCCCGAGGTGCGGAACGAGACGCCACCACAGCGCGGCAGCCTGCTGCTCGTCAGGCAGCGGACGCGCGGCTGAGGACGTGTCCGCGTCGGTGGCGGACTGGCCGCCCGAGAGCGATGGATCGGAGGCGAGCGCCTGCTTGATGTAGTCGGTGACGGGCAGCCCGGCGCGTTCGAGGCGGGCGAGTCGCTGGCACAGCGGCGTGATCCAGGGGTCCGCTCGGACGACTTCGGGCAGCACCTGGTACCAGGTGCGCTGGGAGAAGGGGTAGCTGGGACGTGCCGAGCGGACGGCCCGGTTGAGCTTGGCCTGGTAGGCGCCCGGGGCGCCGATGGTGCGGTCGCCGGTGGCGCGAAGGTCGTTCTCGTCAGTCCTGGCCACTGCCCGCCACACGGCGAGATCGGCCCGCAGGTCGGCGTCCTCGTCCTCGAGGAACGGCTGTGCCCACACGGGCGCGGTGGCGCCGGTCCATCCCCGAGCCTGTTCGCGTACGGCGTCGATCTGCTCGCGCACGAGCTGGTGGTAGGCGGCCGCGAACGGCCCCCAGTCGTGGGCCTCGGCCAGGCGTCCGGGGATGCCGGGCAGCCACGGCAGCGGACCGTCAGCGGGCGGGGGAGTGTCAGCATCGTGTGCCGGGACCGCGGGGAGTTCGGCGACGAGGTCGTCGATGCGGGCGTCGAGCACGGCCGCCGGGTCGCGTGCATCAGCCAGGGAACCAACACCCACGGCGGCGGTCAGCAGCTTCAAGGGGCTGTGCCCGTCGAGCGCGATGAGGGCGAGATGGGATCGCAATGTCGGCCACGCCGGAGCCTCGGTGAGACCAGCGAGTAGTGCCTCGGCGTGCGCGTCGATCTTGTCCATGCCGACGGGACCGATGAGGTTCTCGGCGCCCGCCGTGACGGCGTCGTGGTAGCGGGCGGCCATGTCGCCGAGCAACTGGTGCGGGTTGGCCTGCTCGCGCAGCGTGGTGGTCGCGGAGACCGGCGAGCCGTCGCGGCGCAGCATCTCGGCGATCCGGTCGAGTGCGGTCGGCGGGATCAGTGCCTCAGGCCTGATCAGGTTGTGCGGGTCGCCGTCGCTGGCGACGTTGAGGTAGAGGTGGTTGGCGAACTTGCCACGCGACAGCGCGACGTAGAGCAGGTTGCGGTCTTCGTCACCGGTGAGGACGACGTGGCAGGTGCCGGTGGTGATGCCCTGCGCGCCGTGAACGGTGGTGGCGTAACCGAGCTGGACCGTCTTGAAAACGTAGTCGGCCGGCAGAGTGATGGTCTTGCCGAGTTGGTCGTGGACCACGCACAGGGAGCCGTCGGCGTTGACCTTCTTGACGTGCCATCGATCACCGTTCTTGACCCAGTTGGTACGGCTGATGCGCAGGCGGCGGTCGTTCTCGCGGGTGACGATCCGGTCACCTTCAGAGACCTTGGTGCCGTCGGCCAACGTCAAGACGCGCCCGATCTCCTTCTCGTCGAATCCGACGAGCCGGTCGTTGCGGGCGCGGGTGTTGAGCTCGGCGACGAGGTCTCGGGTGGGCGCGATCAGGACCGAGTCAGTGCCGTCGGCCCGGTCCGCGGCCCACGCGGCGTAGGCCTGGTCGGCACAGGCACCGAGGTCGCCAACATGGACCCGGCCGCGGTCGGCGTAGAACGCGATCGCCGACGGGTCGGCTTTGCGCAGCGCCAGGGTGGCGGCTGCTTCTGCGTGGTTGAGGCTGCCGTCGGGGTTGCGGAAGCGGTGCACTTCGCTGAGGGTGACGGCGCCGATCTGGTGGGCGATGTCGCGCAGTACGCCGCCGGCAGCGACCGAAGCAAGCTGCCGGTCATCGCCGACCAGCCGCACCTGGCCGCCACGGGCGGTGATGTCGTCGATCGCGACCGCCAGATCAGTGGTCGCGGCCATGCCCGCCTCGTCGATCAGGACGAGGGTCTTGGGGTTGACCTTCTCCATCCACGCGGGCGCTCCGCCGTGCTTGGCGTGCCACACGAGCTTGGCCAGCGTGTCGGCGCGAACCTTCTTCCGACCCGGGCGCCAAGGCCCGTTCAGGAGCCCCTTGGCCTTCGCCGCGGCCCCCGCATCGCTGGTCTCGGGGTTGATCGAGGCGCCCAGTTCTTGGGCGGCGACCGCGGACGGAGCGAGGCCGATGACGGTGCCACCGGAGTCCTGCCATGCGCGGGTGAGGACCTGCATGGCGGTGGTCTTGCCGGTACCTGCTGGCGCGAGGGCAAGCTGGACGACACGGCCGCTGGTGGCCATCTCGCGGACCAGGGACTGCTGGGCGGCGTTGAGCTGGAGCTCGTTTGCCGCGGCTTCGGCGATCGCGATGCCAACGCGTACCTCGCTGATGGCGCGGCCGCCGGTGCGGCGGGCGGACTCGACAATGCGCCGTTCGGCGTCAATGACGGCCTGGGAGGTGTACTGGCGGGCGCCAGCGAGACTGTAGACGCTGACGATCTCCTCGCCGTCGCCGCCGTGTTCGACGCGCTGCAGGGGAGCGGGGATCGTCACGTCCTGCTCGGCCGCGGTGGTCGCCTGGGTGAGCGGGTCTGGGTCGTTGAAGGCGATCGAGTGCTCCCCGATCGCGGTGGCCACCACGCGGTCCACGGCCGCGTCGAGGTCGGGCAGCCGGACCCCGCGGGCGCGCGCCTGGCGCTGTGCCTCGGCGCGCAGGTGCCAGACCTGCCAGGTCGCACGGTCCTCGGCGACCCGCTCGACGACCCGCTGCGCGGTCTCCGCGACCCACGCGTCGGTGACGTCCTGGGCGTCCGGGCGGTGGCCGAGGCAGTCCTTTACCATGTCCCGGACGGCCTGCTCGCTGCCGATGATGGCGGCCGCCTCGGCCAGCCAAGCGGCCCGCTGGTCGGCTTCGGAACGGGGTGCGTGCTTGGCCTGCCGGGTCTGGTCCCACGCCTTCTCCGCGAGGGTGACGGCCTCACCTTCGGTCGGCGGACGACCGTGCTCGGACTGGAAGGCGGCCGCCAGTTCGCGTCGGCGCGCCTCAATGGCGCTGTGCCGCTTGGACCAGGTCTTCGCCAAACGCTCGTCGACGCCGACGATCTCGCGCACCGGCCGCTTGTCGACACCCTTGTCCAAACCGCTCCTGCGGTTCTCGAACCGCACTCCCAACCGGGCGATCAGCTCGGACTCGATGAGGGTGTTGTACATCTCCGCGAGGGTGACGTTGGCCTTGTAGAGCACCCGTCCGTCGACCGCGAGCCAGCGTCCGGTCTCGTCCTGAACCTTGTTGCTGACCGCGACGTGGGTGTGCAGGTGAGGGTCGGACGAGCGGGCGTCGCGGTGGGTGAACATGCCCGCGATCAGTCCGTTCGCCTTGACCTGCTGGAGCCCGCCGCGGCCTCGGCGCGTGAACAGCACCTCCTTCTCCAGCCACGACAGCGTGGCCTCGACGGCCGAGTGGTGGGCGGCCTCGATCTCCTTGGCGACGTCGCGATCGGCCAGCGCCCACAGCGTCGAGACGGACTTCACCGGGGCGAAGGTGAGGTCGTAGCCGGCCACCGCGGTGGTCTGCTGGCGGGTCGCCTTGGCCATGAAGGAGCCGCGCTCACGGTCGTCGATCGGCTCCCGGCCGTGCTCACGGAGGAAGTGTTCGTTGCCCAGTTCGGTGCGGATCTTCGCCCGCACCTCGGCCGGCACCGGGGTCTTCCAGTGCTCGCCGTTGGCCAGGTTGTAGGCGATGTAGCGCTTGGCGGTCTCCTGGATGAACTCCGGCTGATTGCCCAAGTACCGCGCGAACACGCGGCCGAGCTGGGAGGCCTTCTTGGCCTGCTCGACGCTCTTCCCGGCGTCCAGCGCCGCATTCTCCAGCCTCTCCGCGTCCGGGTGGCGACCCTCACCGAACAGGTTCCTCATGTGGGCCTCGGTGACCTGCGAGCCCACCTCGAGGTCGAACGCGCCGAGCCCCGCGCCGAACCAACGCCCCGGTGACTCGCCCTTCTCCGCGTAGTAGTCGGCAAGTCCCGCATGGCCGCGGTCGGTCGCATCGTGCGCGGCGACCTGGCGGGTCAGGTACGTGTACCCGTCTCCCGCGGTCAGCTTGTGCACACCCATCACGCCACGGAGAAGCAACCGCCGCGAGCCGGTTTCGGACACCTGCCCGGCACCAATTTCCGACAGTGCATGGGGTGCGAGGGCTTTGGTGAGTCTCAGGATTCTGAAGGTCGCGTATCTGCCTGAAATTGGTGGGGTTCGGAATTCGCCGAGGTCGAGGTGTCCGATCCGGGTCGGTCGAGGTTGCTTCTTGCTGGTGAAGGGGTCGCGGTGGATTCCGTGACGTGACGAGCAAGGAAGAGGTGATCCCCGATGGGGAAGGCGACGCAGGCTCAGGCGAGTCGGGATCGGGCACGAGATGCCCGACTGAAGGCGGCTCGGGAGCGCCGGCTGAAGCTGGACCCGGACCAGCTGGCCCGGGAGCGGCGCATCGACGAGGCGTCGGTCGACGTCGAGGTGGCCTGGGAGGAGCGGGCCCGAGCCGAGCAGGCCGTGACGGCCGCGGAGGCGTCGGCCGCGGACGCGGTCGAGCGGCTCGTCGCGGAGAAGCTCGCGATCAAGGACATCGTGAAACTGACCGGGCTCGACACTCCGACCGTCCGGCGGCTGCGCCAGCTCGGGACGGACGCGGCCGCGGGCAACGACGGCGAGGACGACGGCGACGACGCTGCTGAGGTCCCCGGCGTCCAGGTGGCGTGATGGCCACCGCGACGAGGAGCTCTGCGCCGGGTGGGACAGTTGCAGTGCTCGGGGACGAGGAGCTGGGTACGACGCCGAGCATCACCGGCCACGACCTGCCGTGCCCGTGGTGCGGCCACTCCCACCACTTCCTGCCGTGCGAGGACTGCGCGTGCCCGCCGCACGAGCACTACCCGGGAGAAGCCGCGTGAGCGCCGGGCAGAACGAACCCGCTGACGACGGGACCCGGGAAGCGGCCGTCCGCGAGCTCGGCGAGGACGCGGTGCGTGCGCTTGAGGTCGAGGTCGTCAAGGCGAACGCGGACCGACTCAGTCTCGGAACCTTCGTGGCCATGGGGATCCCGACGGCATCGATCCTCGAGGGACTCGGCTGCGAGCCGGGTCCGCCGGCGCCGGCGCGACGGGAGAACAACGGCCTTTCGGTCCGAGCGCGCGGTCGTCTCGATCAGGCAGTCGCCTGGACCAAGGGCCGGATCATCTACCGCGAGCCCGCGATTGGGCCCTCGGGCGAGGTGTCGCTGCGGATCGAAGCGAACCCGGCCGCGCACCAGGGGCGGACCCAGACGGCACCGTCGGCGGTCACGGTGACTCGACACCCCGACGGCGCCGTCGAGGACAGCTCCTCGTGGACCTAGCGAACCCGCCGAACCGCGGCGGGGAAAGGAGTAGGCGATGTCGCACCACCTCAGTGGCCCCAACCTCCGACCGCCCCGCGGGGACGCGCGCCTCGACCTGACCGACACCTTCGCCTTCACCAACGGCGACAAGACGGTCCTGATCATGAATGTCAACCCCTACGCCCCGGTCCTCGCCGACGCCTTCCACCCGGACGCGGTCTACCAGGTCAACGTCGACACCACCGGCGGCAATGTGGCCGACCGGGTGTACTCCGTGACGTTCTCCCCACCGACCGAGCGCACTCAGACCTACTCCGTGTGGATGGCCGACGCCGTCCCCACCAGCGCGGGCAGTTACGGCAGCGAGATCGTCACCGGTGCCCAGGCTGGCCTCGACGGGACGGTCCGGTCCGCGGCCGTCGACGGCCTCACGGTGTGGGCCGGCCTGCGCAGCGATCCGTTCTTCGCCGACCTCGAAGGCATCCTCAACGACTTCAAGTGGACCGGCCGCGACGCGATGGCCAACTGCAACGTCTTCTCGATCGTACTGGAGATCCCCACGACCGCCTTGGGCGACACCTCACAGATCGGGGTGTGGAGCCGGGTCAGCCTCGTCGAGGACGGCGGCCTCACCTCGGTCGACCGGGGCGCACACCCGTCCCTGACGGCGTACTTCAACGCCGAGGAGGTCAAGGACGCCTACAACGCCGGCAGCCCCGACACCGACCTCGCAACCTACCTCGACACCTGGACAGCCGTGCTCGCGCACACCGGCCACTACGCAACCGAAGCCGCCCACCAGGCGCTCGCCGTCGTCCTGCCCGACGTCCTGCGCTACGACCGGTCCGCACCGGCCGCCTACCCCAACGGTCGCACCCCCACCGACGACGTCACCGATGCCCGCCTGGCAATGGTCTCCGGCGGCGCGATCACCGGCGACAACATCGGCCCACACGGCGACCTGCTCGACTCCTTCCCCTACCTCGGGGAGCCCCACCCCACGCCGGACGGCCCCCCAGCATCCTGACGCTCGCACCAGGAGGACGCCCCTCAGCCCTGGGATTGAAGCGCCACAGGTTTGATGCCGCATCCTTTTGAGTTGGAAGGATGCGAACCATGCCGAAGAAGATCGATCCGAAGGTCAAGGAGCGGTGCGTGCGGCAGGTGCTGGAGCACTTGCCGGAGTACCCCTCGCTGACAGCGGCCGCTGAGGCTGTTGCCCGCCGCGAGGGCCTCGGTAAGGAGACGGTTCGTCGATGGGTGGTCCAGGCCCAGATCGACGGCGGACAGCGCCAGGGCGCGACCAGCGAGGAACTGGCTGAGATCAAGGACCTCAAGGCCAAGGTCCGCCGGCTCGAAGAGGACAACGAGATCCTGCGCAGGGCCTCGATTTTCTTCGCGGGGGAACTCGACCCCCGCAATCGCTGATCGTCGCGTTCGTCGACGAGCTGCGGGCCGAGGGCCACGCGGTCGAGTCGATCTGTCGGGTCCTGCGCGAGCAGGGCTGCCAGATCGCCGCGCGGACCTACCGCGACTGGATGCGCACCAACCGCACCGTCGCTTCACGGACCATCAGCGACGCCACGGTCACCAACCAGGTCCGCGACCTGGCCTGGAAGATCGATCACGAGGGCGTGCGCCGGATGACACCCGAGGGTCTCTACGGCCGGCGGAAAATGACCGCGCGCGTGCAACGCACAACCCCGGATGCATCGCCCGGCTCTGTCGACCGGGCGATGAGATCCCTTGGCCTGCAAGGGATCCGACGATCCAAGGGCATCCGGACCACGATCCCGGCCAAGGACGGCAAACGGGCCGGTGACCTGCTGGATCGCGACTTCACTGCCGCCGCCCCGAACCGGACCTGGGTCATGGACTTCACCTACGTCCGCACCTGGGCCGGGTTCGTCTACACCGCGTTCATCCTCGACGTGTTCGCCCAGAAGATCGTCGCCTGGAACGTGGCACCCACCAAGGCCGTCGAGCTCGTCGACGTGCCGCTGAGGATGGCGCTGTGGCAGCGCGGCCGCGAAGGCAACCCCGTCGTGCCAGGTGAGCTGATCGGCCACGCCGACGCCGGGTCGCAATACACATCCATCACGTTCACCGATCACCTCGCCGACGCCGGCATCCGGCCCTCGATCGGGTCAGTTGCCGATGCCTACGACAACGCGCTGATGGAGTGCGTGATCGGCCTCTACAAGACCGAGTGCATCCGCACCACGGTCTTCCACGCCGGCCCCTACCGGACCATCGGCGACGTCGAGTACGCCACCGCCGGCTGGGTCGACTGGTACAACAACCGACGCCTGCACAGCACTCTTGGGATGATGTCTCCCATGGAGTTCGAGCAAGCCCACTACGCGGCCCTCAACCGAGAGCCGCAACCCGTATAGGAGCGGCGGAGAACCTGGGGCGCTTCAGATAGAGGCGCGACCCTGCACTGACCACCTCGAGCATGGTGACCACGTCGTCGCTCGCATCCGGGGTGGGTGCGGTGCCGCTCCGCTCAGCTACGCGCTCCGGTCCGCCACGAGCGTGAACATGATCGAGCTCAGCGCTGCCGGGGACCGTGTGGTCCACCGGCTGCACCAGCTGGTACCTCGGGGCGCACACCCGTCCCTGACGGCGTACTTCTTACGCTCGTCGTAGCATGCGTGCCGCTCGATTAGCAGGGCTGCTGGGGCCAACGGATCGAGTTCATTCGAGGCTCGTCAACAGTCGTCAAGCAGTAGCTGATGGGGACTGCTGCACCGATTGGTGACAGTGTCACCTACCCTGCAGCAGTCCCTGGCCGGAGCCTAGGTGTCTTTGGACGCCCATCCAGTGCCCAGTTTGTCCAGCACCTCGAGGGCGACCGCCGCGTTGAGGCCCAACTCGTCAGGGCGGCGCCCGAGGAGTTCCTCGACCTGCTGAAGTCGGTACAGGATTGTGTTCTTGTGTACCGATAGGTTTTCGGCTGCTCGTGCGCTGCTCCCACACTCGAGGTACACGCGGAGCGTTTCTCGCAACTTCATCGTCAGCCGTCCTGCGGAGGCCAGGCCGCCCAATTCTCGCTGGACAAGCTCACGCAGACCCTGGGAATCCTGCATCAGCAGATGAACGAGCTCGATCTCCGCATAGTGCACAAGATGTCGCTCGTTCAGGACCCCTGAGACCTGTTCGGCGAAAAGGGCGGTTTCATGAGACCGTCGAAACCCGGTCGCCCCCAGCTCCGAGCGGCCCACGGCAACGCGCACCGTGGGGTAGGCTGGAGCGAAGCCCTCAAACGCGCCGGGAGCGGGCTCGTGCGGCGTCGCGATCCAGGCCCATAGCCGGCGACTTCCGGCAGGGACGGTCAGGGGAGGTGGAGCCCCACACTGCCGGGCAACCTCGACTGCCGAGTGTTCGAGCTGCACCAAGGCCCCGTCCCCTGAACCGGGATCGAACCAGAGAATCAGGGCGGTCTGGTGGATGGCCAAGTTGTGTTTCAACACAGCGGTCGCCTGACGACTCTGGGGAGGCGCGCCAGCCAAGAGGGCCTCGACGTACTCCCGCCGGCGGGCAAGGACTCCGCTGACAAGCTTGGCGTCCTCCTCAAGATAGGAAGCCGCGACCTGCTCGACCCAGTTCTCCATTCCCAAGTTGATTCGTCGCCATAGCTGCTGGAGCAAGTCCGCGCGATCCTGGGATTGCAGGCTGCTCTCGCTGACGCGCCGCATCAGTTCACTCCAGAACACCCGTTGGCCAACGCGATAGGCCCGCATTAGCAGGGACAGATCCAGCCGGCGCATTGCCAGCGTGCGTCCCAAGTCGCGCATGTCCTCGTTGGCCGCGACATCGGTTACGTCGCCGCCCAGTGTCGCCGGGACCAGTCGAAGAGCACCTTGGGTGCTCATGTTCAGTGCTCTCCGAACGTCACTGTCGGTCCCCAACTCCGGCACCTCGGCCTGCACGGCGTCATCGATGAGCGCTGCGACCAGCTGCGCATCGTCCTCACGTAGCAGGCGGGACTGGAGCGTCAGCCATTCGTCGACCGGTCCCGCAGATTCGGACGGACTCACCGGCGTGTCGCCTCCTCGCTGTACGGACCACACAATGTTCTAACGGCAATTGTGCCGACTGCTATGAGATCCGGCAGGGCTCTCGACGCGATCATCAACCATGCCCAAGCCCAGCGCTACTGAGATCAGAACAGCAACGAGCTTTTGCGCGCTGTTTCAATCCACTGCCCTAGTCGAGGGGTATCGGCCGGCCTTGGAGACGTCGGATGGCACCCTCCGCATCTCGTGGCAAGAGTACGCCGAGCGAGTGCGCGACGTGGCGGCCGGCCTACACGCGCTCGGGGTCCGCCACGGCGACACCGTGGGAATCATGCTGAGCAATCGGCCTGAGTTCAACATCGTCGACTCGGCAGCTCTTCACCTCGGCGCTGTGCCCTTCTCGATCTACAACACGAGTTCGGCAGAACAGATCCGCTATGTCTTCGGCAACGCCGAGAACCGTGTTGTCGTCACCGAGGAAGCGTTCCTCGCCGAGGTCCAGTTGGCCAGCACAGCCACGAAGATCGAGCACGTGGTGTGTGTCAGCGGCGGTCACGCAGGGACGACCTCCCTCGACGAGCTGGTCCGCACGGGCGACCCGGCATTCGACTTTGACGCCGCCTGGCAGCAGGTCCGGCCCAGCGACGTCGCGACGCTGATCTACACGTCAGGAACCACGGGCCCCCCCAAGGGTGTCGAGCTCACGCACGCCGGCCTTCTCTCCAACCTCGCGGCTCTCCTGGAACTGGCAGATCCTGGACCGGACGACCGGGTCGTCTCCTACCTCCCGGATGCTCATATCGTCAACCGGTTCATGGCTCACTACGGGCCTATGATCTGGGGCTACTCCGTGACGACGGTCGCGGACCCGAAACAGATGGTCGCCACGCTTCCCGCGGTCCGCCCCACTCTTTTCGTCGCTGTGCCGATGCTTTGGTACAAGATCAAGGCAGCCCTGGAGCACGCGATCAGTGAGGAGACAGGTCTCCGAGGTGCTGTGGCGATGGCTGCGGTGCGACGGGGCAGCGCTCGGGCACGCCTCTCGACAGCGGGAAGGCCTGTTCCCATGATGTTGGACCTGCAGGCAGTTGTCGCGGACCGATTGGTGCTGCGCAAGCTGCGTGCGAAACTCGGGCTCGACGAGGTGAAGGTAGCCCTGACAGGCGCAGCGCCGATCGCGCCCGAGGCTCTCGAGTTCGTGGTGGGGATCGGGCTGCCCGTGTGCGAGGCCTGGGGCATGTCCGAGCTTTCTGCTCTGGCCACAGTGAACCGGCCTGACAGTATCCGCGTCGGCACCGTCGGTCTGGCCGCTCCGGGCGTCGAGATCCAGGTCGCCGAGGATGGAGAGCTGCTTGTTCGGGGCCCTGGTGTCATGAAGGGTTACCGCGGCCAACCCGAGCTGACCTCGGAGGCCATCGACGCGGACGGGTGGATGCACACCGGCGACATCGGATCGGTCGACCCAGACGGCTACGTGCGGATCCTCGATCGCAAGAAGGAACTCATCATCAACTCCGGCGGTAAGAACATGTCGCCGTCGAATATCGAGAACACGATCAAGGTCTCGTGCCCCCTGATCGGCTCGGTAGTGGCAATCGGTGACAACCAGCCCTTCGTCGTGGCCCTGGTCACCCTCGACCCCGATGCGGCCGCTCAATTCGCTGCCCAACACGGCCTCGAGCCGGACCCCAGAGTCCTCGCGAACCACCCCGAGGTCCGACGTCAGGTCGAGGAGGGCGTTGCTCGGGGGAACCAGAGGCTCTCGCGCGTCGAACAGGTCAAGTACACCGAGATCCTGCCTGTGTTCTGGGAGCCGGGCGGCGACGAGCTGACACCCACCATGAAGCTCCGCCGTAAGCCAATAGCCGAGAAGTACGCGAGCCAGATCCGTGCTCTCTACACGAATGCAAGGAAGGTGTGACCTTGTCCAAGACAATCCAGGTACGTGGGGCTGTCGTGGCAATTACCGGAGGCGCCCGCGGGATCGGTCGAGCGACGGCCCGCGCGTTCCTTGAGTCAGGGGCACGAGTCGCTATCGGCGACGTCGACGCCGCCGCCGCGAAGGAGACCGCACGAGAGCTGGCCGAAGCGGCCCGAGGAAAGGCCATCGGCCTCCCGCTCGACGTGACCAGTCGCGACTCTCTTGCTGACTTCCTCGACGGCACCGTCGGCACGCTCGGCGATCTTAGCGTCCTGGTCAACAATGCTGGCATCATGCCGACCGGCCTGTTCTCGGACGAAGCGCTTGTCATGACGGAGCGGATGATCGACATCAACCTACGTGGTGTCGTTCATGGCTCGGCACTGGCGATCAAGCACTTTGGGGATCGCCGCGGTCACATCATCAACGTCGCCTCCCTCGCCGGGGTCGCGGGCTTCCCCGGCGTCGCGACCTACTGCGCAACGAAGCACGCCGTCATCGGGTTCACCGAGGCCCTGCACCGCGAACTCCGTGACCAGGACATCGGCGTCACGGCGGTCCTCCCAGGGGTCGTTCGAACGGAGCTCTCAGCCGGGAACAGCGTGCCCGGTTGGATCAGGCCGCTGGCAGAGGTTGATCCCGAGGATGTTGCGCGGGCGATTGTGGGCACGGTCGGTTCACGACGTACGCGGGTCAGCGTTCCACGTCCTATGGGCGCACTGCTGAAGACCATGTCGCTCATGCCGGACGGGGCCCGGCAGTTCTCCGAGAGACTCGCACGGTTCGACAGCGCCTTCACGAAGACCGACCCCGTTGCCCGCGCTGCCTACCACCAACGCATCAACGGAGAGCACTCGTGACCAGCATGATCGACGTCACCTCGCCCGCTGACGGTCGCCGAGTCGGTCAGATCGGGTCCCAGCTCCGAGACTCGGTCAGCGACGTGGTGGCGAGCCTGCGAGGAAGCCAACCCGCGTGGGAAGGAATCGGACCGCATGACCGCGCGGGCTGGCTTCGCAGGTACCGGGACTGGCTGCTCGACAACCACGACCGCCTCTGCGGTCTCCTTCAAGCTGAAACCGGCAAACCGTGGACCGAGGCCAATCTCGACCTGCCCTACGTCGTGGACGTAACGAACTACTACGCGAAGAACGCTGCACGCTTCCTTGCCGATCAACGCCCTGCCCGTCACAGCCTGTTGACGATCACCAAGCGCCAGTTGGTCACGCGTCGCGCCTACCCTGTCGTCGGCGTGATCACGCCCTGGAACTTCCCATTGGGGTTGACACTCATCGACGCAGTTCCTGCCTTGCTTGCCGGCGCGTCGGTCGTGGTCAAACCCTCCGAGTTCACCCCGCTCGCAACCCGGGCCGCCGTGGACGGCTGGACCGAGATCGGTGCACCACCGGTGTTCGCCTGCGTCACCGGTGCGGGAGAAACCGGTGCCGCGGTCGTTGACGAGGTCGATTACGTCCAGTTCACCGGGTCAACCAGGACCGGCAAGGCCATCGCGAAGTCTGCGGCAACTCGTCTGATCCCATGCAGCCTGGAGCTGGGAGGCAAGGACGCGATGCTCGTACTCGCCGACGCCGACCTGCCGCGCGCCGCCAATGCGGCGGTGTGGGGCGGTATCGCGAATGCCGGTCAGATGTGTACCTCCGTCGAGCGCGTCTACGTCGAGGCGTCGGTGTACGACGAATTCGTCAACCTTGTTACAGACCGCGTCCGCGCCCTACGGTTGGGATCGGACGCGACGGGCTATCGGTATGATGTCGGCCCTCTGGCCACGTCCACCCAAGTTGACATCGTGCGGCGCCACGTTGCGGATGCCCTCGAGCGCGGTGCGCGCGTTCTCGTCGGCGGGCAGAACTCGGGGCAGTTCTTCGAGCCCACCGTTCTCGTCGACGTAGACCATTCGATGCTCTGCATGACCGAAGAGACCTTCGGGCCTACGCTGCCCATCATGCGTGTCGCCGACGTTGACGAGGCGGTGCAACTGGCCAACGACTCGGCATACGGACTTTCGGCAACCATCTTTAGCCGCGATACCCGCCGCGCCGAGGAAGTGGCGAGGCTTCTACAGTCCGGCGCGGTCAATATCAATGACGTCTTCTCGAACTTGTTTGCTCTCCCGGTCCCTCAGTCAGGTTGGAAGCAGTCGGGCATGGGTGCACGCAACGGCGGCGTCTACGGGATTCAGAAGTTTACGCGACCGCAGGCCATCGTCACTTCGCGGCTGATGACTCCTCGCTCGGAACTCACGTGGTATCCGTATACGGCCTCAAGGACGGCGGTCTTGCGTCGTGCGGCCCGCCTACTGGGTGCCGGGGATCTTCGGCGCAAGCTCTTCTGATTCTGCCCCGAGAGTAGTGGCCTCGCGTAGTCCGATATGGGCCCGCAGTCCTTATAAGGCATACGGGCTACACGGTGGAGTATCCGATCGGTCGCCTCTTCGCCGACGCCCGCATCCGGAGGAGAAGGCGTACGGGGCCAAAGAGATCAAGGATGAGGTCATCGCGCTCAGCCTCGGAGCTGGGCGCGATGGGACACGCTACAGGTGGCCCCCTGACCAGTGTGACGGTCGTAGAGATGGCCGGGCTGGCCCCGGCTCCTTTCGGTTGCATGATCCTCGCCGACCTTGGCGCCGACGTGCTGCGCGTCGAACGCGGCGGCGGTAATCAGTTCACCCTCGTGCCGCGCTCAGGCATGTTGGACCGGGGACGCCGCACGCTCGCGCTGAACCTGATGGAGCCGGCTGTCCTGGCAACGCTGCTGGTCCTGGTGGACAGTGCCGACGCCCTCGTCGAGGGCTTTGGCCGGGCGTCGCTGAGCGGCTCGGCATCGGGCCGGACGTGCTTCGGGCCCGCAACGAGGGCTTGGTCTATGCCCGGATGACCGGGTGGGGCCAGGACGGGCCCCTCGCCCAGCGGGCCGGGCATGAGATCAACTACATTGGGTTGGTCGGTGTGCTGGAGCCGATCGGCCGGGACGGCGAGCGACCGCATGCGCCCCTGAACATCCTCGGTGACTTCGCCGGTGGCGGCATGCTGATGACCTTGGGCATCGTCGCGGCGCGCTTCGAACGCAGCCGCTCGGGTCAGGGCCAGGTCGTCGACGCGGCTATGGTCGACGGTGCCAGTCTACTGATGTGCTTCTTGCACGGGACGAAGTCGAACGGGTCTGGGAGGGCGGGCGCGGTACCAATATCCTCGACGGCGCAGCATCGGCGAGCAGTACGTCCTGCTCGAACCGCAATCGTCCGACGGGCCGATGCTGGAGGCGGGATCGGTGATCTCGCTGGACCAGACCCGATCGGCGATGGACGTCGCTCAGCTGCTCGGGAACTTGGACGCTCGAACTGCGCGCGAGGCTGGTGGTGCCGGGTGTGTTCGGGATCACCCTGGTGGCCCTTCTCGCCGCCTCCGCAATCCTGTGGCTGCGTCACGACGAGGAGGTCGACAGGGGCCCTGTCGCCGTCGCCACGGAAAGAGCGGTCAGCTTCTTCAGCCTCGACCACCGGCATGCCCGGGATGGCGTCGACAAAATGCTGAGCCTGGCAACGGGCAAGTTCAACGAGGAGTACGTCGCCGAAGCAGATCAAATCGTCGCGGTCGTGGAGAAGTAACGGCTGGTGGTCACGGCGAAAGTGCCTGAGGACGGGGTCGCGGTGGAGTACTTCCACCAGGACGACGCGCAGTTCCTCGTCGCCGTCGACGTGACAACCGTGATGAAGACGAGGGCAGCCGAGGAGGCGCGATATCGAGCACGCATCAAGCTCACCCGCGTCGACGGCAGTTGGCGAGTGTCCGGCGTGGAACAGGTGGGGTGATGCCGATGACCGACCAGAGGCCGTCATTGGACGCGCGGGCGACCATGCAAAAGCTGAGGCGCATGCTCGTGCCCGCGCTCGTCGTACTCGTCGTGGCGGCGGCCGGGCTGCTGGCCTGGGTGGCGACCCGACCGGACCCCGACGCAACCCGCCCGCTTTCGGCGAAGTACGGCGTCTACACCGACGGAACGATTCCCGGTGACGGACAGCACGCCGTTGTGGAGGCCGTGACGGCCATACCGCTCGCCCTGTCCTACAACTACGCCACCCTGGACAAGGGCCTGGACGAGGCCGTCGCCCACATGACGGGCTCGTTCGCGCAAGAGTTCCGCTCGACGTTCGACAAGACCGCGGGCCGGCTCGCGACCTCGCGCAAGGCAGTCGCCCAGGCGACCGTGCGGGCCGCCGGATGGTCAGCATCGAAGACGGCCAGGCTGTTGTCCTGATGTACGTCGACCGGGTCCTGCTCTCTGGGAAGAAGCTTGGTGGCGAGGACGGGCCGGTCAGCGTCAGCCAGAACCGGATCAAGGTCGTGCTGCGTGGCTCCGGCGACTCTTGGAAGGTCGACTCCATTGAGCCGTTCTGACGGGCAGAGTTGCTAACGTCCGAGGTCAGACCGCATGACGAGGACAGCTTGGAGCGGGCTATCGGCCGGTGCGCTGAGGCCGCGACCAGGAGCCCGACATGTGATGGCGGGTGTCGATGAGCGCGCAGCCGCTATCGAGATCATGACACCTCAGGCTTCGAGCGCCCGTGCCAGGGTGAGCGCGATCTCAACCGGCAGTCGACGCTCGGTGACCGGATGGCCGAGTGCGGCCTCGCATTGGTGCAAGCGGTAGCGCAGGGTGTTCTGGTGGACAGAGAGGCGGATGGCTGCCGCCGAGACCTGGAGGTTCTCGATGAAGTAGGCGGCGAGTGTCTCACGCAGTCGCGCCATGTCCTTCGTTGGTCCGGCGAGCTCACCAAGTTCGCTTCTGACGAAATGGCGCAGCAACTCGGGTTCACCCGATGAGAGTGCACCGAGGGCTATTGCGTCGAACCGGTAGGGCCCGCGACTGTTCCCAAGTTCAGCGAAGCGCCGCGTCGCACGTGCCTGCAGGTGGGAGATACGGAAGCCCTCGGCTCCCCGCTCCGCGCTACCGAGGACCACCTCGACGTCCGACGGCCACTTCTGCTGGTGAGTGGCCAGGACGGTGAGGTCGATCCGCTCGTCAGCGCTCAGCCAAAGCCACAGCTCCTGCGGGTCGGGTTCCAAGACAAGTGGGCGCGCTTGGTAGGTGGCGCTGAGCCGCCGAGCCGTCTCCCGTAGCCCGTCCCCAGCGGTAGCCTGATCGGACCGGCTGTACAAGATGGCAGCGACGTGCCAACGGCTCAGCGAGTGCCCCAACACCTCCGATGCCTTCGCCAGGTTTGTTTCTCTCCCCACGATTATTGCGCGAGCCACGTCGAGGCGCCGCGCATGAGCGCCTCGCGCGGAGGCCTCACGCTCGCGCGCGTGTTCGGACACCATGGCAGCAAGATTGGCGTCGGCCCACCACAGCAGAAGTCGACCGGTGTCTATCGCGATAGCAACCGCGTCTTCAGGTGGGACTTCGAGGCTCGAGAACATCTCCAGCGGAACAGACAAAGCCACCTGGCGCGCAGTACTGAATGCCTTGATGACTTGCTCGACCGAGACCCCTTGGCGCGCGCTGAGGCGGGCAAGTTGCAGAGCCTCCGGAGGCACCTCGAACGTGCGCGTTGCACCATGAGCCAGGGCCTCGAGTCCGCGCACGGAAGCCTGTGACATCTGCCGCAAGGCTCGATAGAGCTCGGGGTCCTCGCGAAACGGTGGGACGTCACTGCCCACCCCTTCAATCAGCTGCTCGAGGAGAGGGTCGAACAGCCCCGCAGCAATAACGAGCTCGAACACGCGCTGCGTCGCTGTGTCAAGCCTGGGCGGATTCTGTGTCATGGCGCTCTTGGCGAATCCTACAAGATGCACCGAGATTTTGTGTGAATGCGCCTTCCGCGTAGTCCGGATCTTGGTAGATCCTCAAACACCCGAACGCCCGGTATGCCCAATGAGGAGCGTCCACATTGACCAAGGTGCCACCGAACCCTCCGACAACCACTCCGAAGTTGCTGACCGACGAGAGGCGCGTCATCGATGACGTGGCCACGCGGTTTATCGCATCCCCGGAGGTGACGGACGACAGACCGACCGTGCTGTTCCTGCACGGGTTCACCGACTCGGCCGATACGTGGCGCGTCGTCTTGGAACGGTACGCCGACCAGGGCCGCAGGGCATGGGCTGTTGATCTGCCGGCACATGGCTTCGCGGGTGAACCGCGCCGCCGTTGCCTGAGCGCCTACGACGCCTTCGTTCGTGCTGCCGTCGAGGCCGTCGATGACGGGGCCGGCGTGGTTGTCGTGGGCAACTCGTTGGGGGGGCTGCTGGCTCTGCGAGCGGCTGCCGCGGAGCCATCGAGTTCCCTGCGGGGTGTCGTGGCCATCGGGCCGCCTGGAGATCGTTTGCACCCAGCCCTCGAGGCGCTGCCGGCGTTGAGTCCCGTCGTCCAGGTCCTGCTGCGCCTGCCGATTCCGCATTCGGCGTTGCAGAGACTCGCGGGCACGCTATACGCCCGCATCGGGGCAAACGCCTCGCTCCCCGACGAGCTCGCGCTCGGCTACACCAGCCATGTCAGTCGTCGGCAACTACGTCGGGTGGTCCGCGTCGGTGGTGATCTTTTCCGCGAAATGCAGCAGACAAGGACCCCGGTGGGTTCGATCGGCATCCCCGTCGCCATCTTGTGGGGCAGCGAGGACGCTGTGTGCCCCATTGAGGGCGCGAACGTGTTCCAAGGTCTACCACTGACAGTCCATCGCGGCGGTGCCCATTGTCCTCAACTGCTCGAACCGGACGTGGTGTTGGCAGCCGTCCAACGTCTCGAAGATGACTTCGCCGCGGAGGTGGCCTCGTGAAGCGAACTTTCAAATCAGGCAACGTCGTTGTGATCACGGGGGCGGCCCAAGGAATTGGCGCAGCGACCGCAGCCGCGCTGATCGCGAAGGGCGCTCGCGTGGCGCTTCTAGACCGCGACGGAGACCTCGTAGCTGAGCGCGCAGCCGAACTGGGGCCCTCGGCTGCGCCCTACGTGGTTGACGTCACCAACCGGGACGCACTCGAAACCGTCTTTGCTGAGGTGGCCAAGAGGTGGGGCAGGATCGACGGCGTAATTGCGAACGCTGGCATTGCCGGGCCCGTCGCTGCGATTGCCGAGGCAGACCCTGACGCGGTGGAGCGGGTGGTCGAGATCGACCTGCTCGGAGTCATGCGGACGGCGTACGCCGCGATGCCCTATCTGCTGGAGAGCCGCGGACACGTCCTGCTCGTCGCCTCAATCGCGGCTGCGATCCCTTGTCCGATGTTCGCGGCGTACGGAGCTGCGAAGGCCGGTGTGGAGGCGTATGGGCGTGCTTTGCGCATCGAGCTCGCTCGCAGCGGGGTCACTGTCGGGGTCGCCTACTTCGGACTCATCGATACCGGACTTGCGCGCGACGACCTCCTGGGCACCGGCCCCTTCGCGTCCATCCAAGGAAGACTTCCCGGGGTGCTGACGATTGCCCCGGTGGGTGCGGCCGCTGGCGCCCTCGTTCGAGGCGTGGAACGGCGTTCAGCCCGCGTCTGGGCACCGAGTTGGGTCCCATTCGTCCTTGCCTCCAGGAGTGTCCTGGCGCTCGGCGACGGTCTCATGTCCCGTGTGCCGGCTCTGACGATGGCATCGGCACCGAACCCGCAGCCGAGCAACAAGCAGGTCACGGAGGCGAACTCATGAAACGCTCGCCCCGAGTGGTGATCGTAGGCTCCGGCATGTCAGGGCTTTGCATGACCTGGTACCTCAAGAATGCCGGCGTCGAGGACATCACTGTGCTCGAAAAGGCGGCCGACGTCGGAGGTACTTGGCGCGACAACTCGTATCCCGGCCTTGCATGCGATGTGCCCTCGCGCTTCTACCAGTTCCGGTTCGCCCCCAACCCGGACTGGAGCCACCTCTTCTCGCCAGGCCCTGAGATCCTGGACTATTTCCGCAAAGTCGCCGACGACCACGATCTTCGTCGGCACATTGTCTTCGGTGTCGAGGCCACCGACCTCACCTGGGATACTGGCGTCTGGCGCGTTGCAACGAACGACGGCAACGTCAGGGAAGCCGATTTCGTCGTGACAGCGACCGGAATCCTGCACCATCCGAACATCCCCGATCTGCCGGGGATGAGTGACTTCCAAGGCCCGATCTTCCACTCAGCGCGCTGGGATCACAGCGTACCGATCGAAGGTGCCCGCATTGGAGTCGTGGGTTCCGGATCCACGGGTGTCCAGATCGTCTCAGCCCTTGGCGGCAACGCCGACCAAGTGGTCCTCTTTCAACGTAGCCCGCACTGGGTAGTTCCGGTACCCAACCCGGGCTACCCCTCTTTGACACGAGCTGCTCATCGGCTGCTGCCCGTCCTCGACCAACTCGCCTACTTGGGATATCGGACCGCATTCGAACGGGTCTCTGTCGCCCTGGTTCAGCCGGGGGTTCGACGGACAGTCGTCACCCGGGCGACGAAGGCTGGGCTGCGCGCTGTGAAGGATCGCAAGCTCCGCGCCGCGATCACCCCCGACTTCGAACCTATGTGTCGCCGACTCATCTTCTCGCCCGACTTCTACCGGGCGGTCCAGCGTGCGGACGTCAGGGTGGTAACCACGCCGATTGACCGATTCGTCGCGGACGGGATCGCCACGGACGGCGAACAGGTCAAGTTGGATGCGGTGGTACTCGCAACAGGCTTCGACTCACATGCGTTCATGCGACCGACTCAGGTGAGCGGCCGAGATGGGCTGACCATCGATCAGGCCTGGTCTGATGGCCCCTTCGCCTATCACGGAGTCGCACTTCCCGGGTTCCCGAACCTCTTTATGGCTATGGGACCGCACAGTCCGGTGGGCAACTATTCACTGACGGCTATCGCCGAAGCCCAGGCCCAGCACATCACCGCTTGGATCAGCCGCTGGGCTGACGACGAGTTCGACACCATTGAGCCGCGATACGAAGCCACGAGGGCACACAACGCGGAGATGAAGGCAGCGCTGCCGGGGACCGTGTGGTCCACCGGCTGCACCAGCTGGTACCTCGGGAAGGACGGGACGCCGGAGCTGTGGCCCTGGTCGCCAGAGAAGTACCGCCACGTCCTCGCCCGGCCCCGCCGCGAGGACTGGGAGACCCACAAGCTCCTCACGGCGACAACGACTCGCGCCCGGGTCAAGTCCACCCCGACCCCGAAGATGATGGAGAAGTGACCATGACATCCCTTACCAGGCCGCGCCCGCGCCTGACCAGTATTCCGGGCATCGGATACCTTGAGGCTGCACGGTTCGTGGGCGCACAGATCCCACCCATCCTCGCAGCGGGACTGCGTGAAGATCGACGGATCACCCGGGCAAGCGAGGCGCCGGCACATGTGCCGCGGACCTTGTTCGACCCTACTCACCCCGATGCGGTCGCCTCGCCTCATGCTGACTATCGGATGCTGCGAGCGCAGGGAGTAGCTGTCAATGAAAAGCTGAACGTCTGGATGCTGTCGCGGTACGACCACGTCAGCGACGCCGTGCGGCATCCGGACATCTTCTCCTCAGCGAAGGGCATATTCCTGCGCAGCGTGGACGTGCCAAACTTGATCACGCGCGACAGACCCGATCACACCCGGCTGCGAAGTGTGATGACCCCGCACTTCCATCCGAAGCGCCTGGGCGACCTGGCCGACGACATTCGTCAGCTTGCCGATCCGGCGATCTCGCGGCTGGCCCAAGGGGAAACGGTGGACTTCACCCGTGACCTTGCGATCCCGCTACCGATCAGCGTCATCGCCCAGATGCTCGGAGTCCCGACAGCTGACTGGGCAACCTTCAGGGGCTGGTCGGACCATTTGGCGAACGTCTTCGGTCCGGAGGATCTCGCGAGCGCGGTGTCATTCTGGGCAGATGTCTTTTCCTCCATGGTGGGCTTGGAGGCCATGGTGCGCCGCGAGGTGGCCCGCCGCACGTCAGAGCCGACCGAGGACCTCTTCACGGCCATCGAGCAGGCAGTGGCCGCAGGACAACTCGATCGCTTCGAGGTCTTCCTCTACGTGATGATCCTGATCGTTGCCGGCAACGAGACCACGTCGAACCTCCTTGGCATGGTTGCCGACCGCCTAGCAGCCGATCCAGAACTGCTCGAGCGGCTTCGCGCCGACCGCACTCTGGTGCCTGCCTTCGTCGAGGAAATGCTGCGTTGGGGTTCGCCAATTCAGTGGGTCTCCAGGGTCACCAACGAGCCCTACCTGGTCGGAGAGACCGAGATCCCTGCCGGAAGCCGCGTGGTGCTCTTCCTCGCCTCAGCAAACCGTGATCCCGAGCGCTTTCAAAATCCGGATCGCGTCGACATAACGAGACGAAACGCCGGCATGCTCGGGTTCGGCGCGGGTCCACACTTCTGCCTCGGCGCTCATCTCGCGCGCCTCGAAGTCGTCACCGTCGTCGACCACCTCCTGGACAACGTGTCCTCACTCCGCGCTGCCGGTCCAGTCGTGTGGGGAACCACGCCCTCGCTGCGCGGGCCGACCTCGGTCCCGGTTCGCCTGCGCTGAGCACACACCTATCGAACTCGAAGGAAGCCGGATGAGCCCCACCCCACCTCGCGTTACCGTGGATACGGACCTCTGTGAAGGATTCGGAGTCTGCTACAGCCTTGCCCCCGAACTGTTCGCGGACGGTCCTGGAGGACGAGCGCTCGTGCGCCAGGACGGCACTGACGTCGACGAGGAATACCTGGATACGGTCGTCGCGCAGTGTCCCCGGAGCGCCCTCAGTACAACGCGAGCATGACGGCCCTCACTCGCGCACGCCGACCGTTCCGTGTTGCGGTCATCGGCGCCGGCCCAGCAGGTATCTACACGGCGGACACACTACTCAAGGCCGCCAGCGAGTTCCCGCAGCCTTGGACAGGAGTTCGAGTCGACATCCATGACCACCTCCCGACGCCGTTCGGACTGATCCGCTACGGCGTGGCACCCGACCATCCGCGCGTCAAGGGCATCACCCAGAGCCTGACGTCAGTCCTGGAGCAACCCGAGATCCGGTTCTTCGGTAATGTCAGGTATCCAGATGACCTTGACCTGCCTACCCTGCGCGCCGCCTACGACGCAGTCATCTTCGCGACAGGTGCCATGAGAGACCGCTCCACGGATCTGCCCGGTGCCGGCCTCGACGGTTCGTACGGCGCCGCCGACTTCGTGGCCTGGTATGACGCCCATCCAGACGTGCCGCGAGACTGGGCGCTCGATGCGGAACGCGTCGCGGTCGTGGGCGCGGGCAATGTCGCGCTCGACGTGGCCCGCGTCCTGGCGCGAAACATCGATGAGATGAGATCGACGGAAATCCCCGACCATGTTGAGCACGCTCTGACGCTCAACAGGGCACGCGAAATCCACATCTTCGCACGCCGAGGGCCCGCACAGGCGAAGTTCACCCAGCTCGAGTTGCGCGAGCTGGGGGAGTGTTCCAACGTCCGGGTAGTAGTCGACCGCGCGGACCTCATCTACGACGAAGCATCTCGAAAGGCGATCCAGGACTCCAAGATTGTCTCGCAGGTGGTCAACCGCATCGAGGACTACGCGGCCCTCGCTGCACAGCCGATCTCACCGAACGTTCGAACGGTGTTCCTGCACTTCCTCGCTCAGCCGACCGAGATCCTCGGGGAGGCCGGCAGAGTCGTAGGGCTGCGCACCGAGCGGCAAGAACTGGACGGAAGTGGGCGGAACCTAGGGACCGGTCAGTTCATTGACTGGCCGGTCGAGGCTGTTTACCGCGCTGTCGGGTACCAACCAGATCCAGTTGCGGGACTGCCGCACGACGACAACCGTGGCGTTGTGCCGAATGCTGCTGGGCGAGTGCTCGACGATGTAGGCGGCCAACCGCTGCCCGGGATCTATGCCTGTGGCTGGGTCAAGAGAGGCCCTGTCGGCCTCATCGGCCACACCAGGGCCGACGCGAAGGAGACTGTCGCTAGCATGCTTCACGACGTCGCGGCTGGAAAGGACCTGCTCGGGCAGCTGCTCATCGAAGACGTCTCCACCTTGTTGCCCCACGCAACCACATGGAGCGGTTGGGGCAAGCTGGACGCCTATGAACAGGCACGCGGACTCGAGAAGGGTCGTGAGCGAACCAAGGTCGCTGATCGTGATGAGATGATCAGCATCAGCAGATTATGATCCGTAAGGGACTGCTGCAGGGACGGGTGACTTCGCGCCGACCGCACACTCGTCCCTGCCTTCGTCGAGGAGGTGCTGCGTTGGGGCTCGCCAGTGCAGTGGGTATCCAGGGTTACCAACAGCCCTACGTGGTCGGAGAGGTCGAGATCCCTGCCGGAAGCCGGTTAGTTCTCTTCCTTGCGTCAGCAAACCGTGATCCAGAGCGGTTTTGGACCCGGAGCGCGTTGAGGTAGCGAGGCGGAACGGCGGCATTCTCGGCTTCGGAGCGGGGTCACATTTCTGCCTCTGCGCTCACTTGGCGCGCCTCGTAGTCGTGACCGTGATCGACCACCTCCTGGACAATGTGGGGACTGCTACACGGACGGGTGACAGGTTGACCTGCCCTGTGAGGATCGCTCCTCGCTGGAAGGATGTCCCTCGTGGCAAAGCCCTATCCCAAGGAGTTCCGCGACGACGTCGTGCGAGTGGCCCGCCAGGGCCAGTCGTCACTGGCTCAAATCGCCAAGGACTTCGGCATCTCCGAAGGCTCGCTGGCCAACTGGATGAAGAAGGCCGACATCGAAGACGGCCGTCGACCCGGCATGACCGACGACGACCCCAAGGAGCTTCGCGAAGCGAACAAGCGGATCCGTCTCCTCGAGCAAGAGAACGAAGTCCTGCGCCGGGCTGCCGCCTACCTGTCTCAGGCAAACCTGCAGGGAACATAGTCTTCCCGCTCGTCCGTGAAATGGCCGCGGCCGGTGCCCCGATCAGGGTGTCGGTCGCGGTGGCGTGCCGGGTTCTCGGTCTGACCACCGCGGGGTACTACAAGTGGGTCAGAGACCCCGTCTCCCAGCGGGACGGGACTGCCCCGAGTTTGGGGGAGCACGCCTTCGTTGCGCGGTCTGACCTCGGTCCCGGTTCGTCTGCGTTGAGCACTGGTTGCCGGATTCGAAGGGGGGTGGAATAAGGCGCAGGCCGGCCGCCGAGCTCGGCCGAGAATTGCGAGCGGCTGCTGCTAGGACGGGTGAAGTCTTGGCGTGATCAACGGGTTGTCTGCCCGATTGGCTTGCGAGTCGAGGGCCTCCTTGAATGCCTGAATCGTGCCGCGTTCCTGCCATCGACTGGAGTCGGCGACGGATGTCGGGCGCGCCGACTGCCCGGCGAGGACCTTGCCCATTCGTGTGGTCACTATGCGCACGGCCAGCCAGTGCTCCTCGCCAGGCACCGCCTCGCTGACCATGGGGGTTGCGGATCTGCACGAGGAACCGCGCTTAGCCTCGATTACCGACTTCGTCGGCTCCGTCGGCATCTCCCTTGGGCTCCCACCGCTGGCCTACTCCTTCTGGATCGGGTCACGGCGAACGAGGGTGCGTTCGTCGTACGGGATCGGGAGTTCCTCAGCCACATCGAGCCGCCCCTCGCTGTCGGGTCTGCTGCACGAACGGGTCACCTATCCGTGCAGCAGACCCGTGTGGTTGTACCGTCCGCACAGTTGGCCAGGACGGACGAGGTACGCGATGCAGACACCTGATATGTAGCGACCTCCTGTCAAGAGGCAGGGTGAGGCGCCCGTCCCGATCGTTCGGGGCGGGCGCCTCGTGCTTCGCCGTCGTAGGGCTGGTGAGCGTGTCGTTGGCGACGCGCGGTCAGACTGATATGCGCGGGTTGGTTACCGCTGGACGGTGCTTTCGGCAGGAGCAAGTCCGCGTGTCTAGCGTCGAGCGTCGCGGGCGGTTGCCCGTTGCTCATAGGTGTTGCGCGGGTCGCTCCACGCGCTGCCACCGGCGCGGGGACGACGAGGCAGATCGTGGTGTTCTCAGTCGTCCATGACCGCCAGGGACCACGACCATCCGGCCAGCTCGCGGGCGATCGCGACGTTGGCGATGGTGGGCTTCTTCTTGCGCTCGATGAACTTCACCCATCGATGGTGCAGGCGCCGGTTGCCTTCGTCACCGCGGGCCCTGGCTGCTGCGGGTGCCAGGTCCCAGCGGTCGCGCATGGTCTTGCCCACGACGTACCGGGCGCGGTGGTGGTCGCCGAGGTCGTGGCCGCGGGTGGCAAGGCTGTGGCGAACACCGACAACGTTGCGACCTGGGCTGGCGCGAAGGCGCTGATCGACCAGGCCGTGGCGGAGTTCGGCCGCCTCGACGTCCTGGTCAACAACGCCGGGATCCTGCGCGACGGGTTCATCCCGACGATGGAGGAGTCCCAGTGGGACTCGGTGATCAACGTGCACCTCAAGGGCCACTTCTCGACGCTGCGGCACGCTGCGGCGTACTGGAAGGCCGAGTCGAAGGCGGGCAACCAGCCGGTCGCAGCGGTGATCAACACTGCGTCGGGGTCCGGCATCACCCTTCCTAACGCCGGTCAGTCGAACTACGGAGCGGCCAAGGCGGCGATCGCGGCGCTGACGCTGGTGGCGGCCGAGGAGCTGGAGCGGTACGGCGTGCGCGTCAACGCGATCGCCCCGGTCGCCCGGACCCGGCTCACCGAAGCCACCCCCGGCTTCGGCGACGTCATGCGCTCGACCATCGAGGAGGGCGTGATCGACCCCTTCCACCCGGCGAACATCTCGCCGCTCGTGGCCTACCTGGCCACCGAGAAGTGCCCGGCGACCGGTCAGGTCTTCGCCGTCCAGGGCGGCTCGATCCAGTCCCTCCAGGGCTGGACGGTCACCCACACGACCGAGACCGACGACCCGTGGACGATCGAGGACGTGCAGTCCCGCCTCGAAGAGTGGGCGTGAGACCCGATGATCGAATGGTCTGACTCCGACCTCGCCGTCCGTGACGCGGTCCGCGATTTCGTCGACAAGGAGATCCGTCCCCATCTCGACCAGCTCGAGACCGGCGAGCTCGCGCCGTACGACATCATCCGCAGGCTCTTCTCCGCCTTCGGTGTCGACGCGATGGCCGCCGAGGCCGTCGAGAGGATGCTGGCGACCGAACGGGCAGCCGCACTCGGCGAGCCCAAGCCCGACAAGAGCGCGTCCTCCGGCGGCAGCCTCGACGGCGCGGAGAGCATGGCGGCGGTCATGGTCAGCGAGCTATCCGGTGTCAGCCTCGGACTCGTCGCCTCGATCGGCGTCTCCCTCGGGCTCACCGCGACCACGATCGCCAAGAACGGGACCCTCGCCCAGAAGGAGCGCTGGCTGCCGAAGCTGGCCACCTTCGAGCACGTCGGCGCCTGGGCGATCACCGAGCCGGACGCAGGCTCCGATGCCTTCGGTGGCATGAAGACCACCGTCAAGCGCGACGGAGACGACTACATCCTCAAGGGCCACAAGACCTTCATCACCAACGGTCCCGACGCCGACGTGATCGTCGTCTACGCCAAGCTCGACGAGGGCGACAACTGGGACACGCGCTCCCGCAAGGTGCTGACCTTCGTGCTCGACAAGGGCATGGAGGGTCTCGCCCAGGGCAAGGCGTTCAAGAAGATGGGCATGATGTCCTCGCCCACAAGCGAGCTGTTCTTCGACAACGTGCGACTCACCCCGGACCGTCTCCTCGGCGAGAAAGAGGACGCGGGCGACAAGAGCACGGGCGGCGACAGCAAGGACAGCGTCCGGGCAAGCTTCGCCGGCGAGCGGATGGGCGTAGCAGTACTCGCGCTCGGCATCATCAACGAGTGCCAGCGACTGAGCGTGGACTACGCGAAGTCCCGTGAGCTCTGGGGCAAGCCGATCAGCGACTACCAGCTGATCCAGCTCAAGCTCGCCAAGATGGAGGTCGCCCGGGTCAACGTGCAGAACATGGTCTTCTCGACCCTCGAGCACCTCCGGGCACGGAAAATGCCGTCGCTCGCCGAAGCCTCGGCGATGAAGCTCTACGCCTCCGAGGCCGCGACCGAGGTGGCGATGGAGGCCGTGCAGCTGTTCGGCGGCAACGGCTACATGGCCGAATATCGGGTCGAGCAGCTGGCCCGCGACGCCAAGTCGCTGATGATCTACGCCGGCTCCAACGAGGTCCAGGTCACCCACGTCGCCAAGGGCGTCCTAGCCCGGTGAACCAGCCGCGCACGGGGTCGGCGACCTACGGCGGATACCGCACCCGGACCGTCGAGCTGGACGGATCCGGCCCGTGTCTGGTCCTGGTGCACGGTTTCGCCGACAGTGCCGACACGTGGAACGGTGTGCTGGCCGAGCTCGCCGAGCTGGGTCGGTCCGCGCTCGCCGTGGACCTGCCCGGCTTCGGCGATGCCGATCTCCTGCAGCCGGGTCCAGTGTTCCCGCAGCTCGACCGGTTCCTGGCCGGCCTGGTTGCCGAGCAGACTCGGTACGGCGACGTCATCCTTGTCGGCAACTCCCTGGGCGCACTCGCCTCGCTGCGCGCCGCGGATCACGGCTTGCCGGTGCGCGGTGTGGTGGCGATTGGCCAGCCGGCGCTGGGCGACAACCGCCTGCTCCGCGCGTTCCTCGCGACCCGGACCACGCTGCTGGTCCGCATCCTCTCGCTGCCACTTCTGGCGCCGGCTGTCCTCCGTCGATGGCTGGTCGCCCAGGCCGTCCAGATCTTTGTGTACGCCGACCGGCGGGCGGCCGACCCTGCGGTGTCGGCTCGCTTCGCCGATTTCATCACGGTCCGGGGCGGCCACGGCTGGGTGGTGCGACAGGCACGCCTGCTGGCCGCAGAGGTCGAGGACTGCTACCAGTTCGACCAGATCTGCTGTCCACTGTTTGTCGTCCACGGGGCCCAGGACCGGGTCATCCCTGTGAACGCCGCCGAGGCGCTGCACAGCCACGTGCCCCACAGCGACCTGGTCGTGATGCCCACCTGGGGCCACTGCCCGCAGCTCGACGACCCAGCCGGGGTCGCCCGAATCGTGGTCGACTTCGCCGACGGCTGTCGGTCCACGCAGGACCGTGTGGGATGAGCAATGGAATGAGCAACCAAGGAGTGATCATTCGATGGGACCGCTGACCGGACTGAAGGTCGTCGAGGTGGCCGGGCTCGCCCCCGCCCCCTTCGCGTGCATGATCCTCGCCGACCTCGGGGCCGAGGTACTGAGGATCGATCGAGCGGCCGTCGGGGCCGCCTACGTCGCCCCGGCCGGCCCGCTGGACCGCGGGCGCCGGACGCTGGGGCTCGACCTGAAGTCTCCGGAAGGCGTGGAGGTGCTGCGCTCAGTGACCGAGTCGGCCGACGTCTTCGTCGAGGGCTTCCGGCCGGGGGTCGCCGAGCGGCTCGGCTTCGGACCCGAGGAGCTTCTCGAACAGAACCCCCGACTCGTCTACGGCCGGATGACCGGCTGGGGTCAGGACGGCCCGCTGGCGCCGAGCGCTGGCCACGACATCAACTACATCGCGCTGTCCGGTGCTCTGGAGCCCATCGGCCGGGCAGGCGAGCGTCCGCACGCACCGCTCAACCTGCTCGGGGACTTCGCCGGCGGTGGAATGCTCCTCGTCGTCGGCATTCTCGCGGCCCTGCACGAGCGCGCCACCTCTGGTCGCGGCGAGGTGGTCGACGCGGCGATGGCCGACGGCGCCAGCCTGCTGATGACATTCATTCATGGCATGCGCGCGGCTGGCATGTGGGACGGTGAACGCGGTACCAACTTCCTCGACGGGGGCGCTCCCTTCTACGACACCTATGAGTGCGCCGACGGCCGGTACGTCGCGGTGGGCTGCGTCGAGCCGCCGTTCTACCAGCGGTTCCTCAAGGTCCTTGGTGTCGATGAGGAGTCCGAGGGTCTCGACTTCCAGCTCGACCCGCGCGGGTGGGAACGGACCAGGACCGTGGTCGCCGCCCGGTTCAAGGAACGCTCCAGGGATCAGTGGGCCAAGGACTTCGAGGGCACCGATGCCTGCGTGACGCCGGTGCTCTCGCCGTGGGAGGCACACGAGCACGTCCACCACCGCGAGCGACGGTCGTTCGTTGAGGTCGACGGTCTAGTGCAGCCCGCACCCGCGCCGCGGTTCAGCCGCAGCGCGGTGGCCGAGCCCGGCCCGATCGACGCTGGTGGGCGCGACCCGCTGCGAACACTTCTGGACTGGGGGATTCCGGAGTCCCAGGCCAACACCTGGGTCGCCGACCGGGTGAGGTAGGAAGAAGCAAACCGGCTGCTCCCCGCCGCCCAGTGTTTCAGGTCACTCGTTGTAGATGCGCTCCGGCGTGACGATGCAGGTGATTGTGACTACAGCGCTCCATGACGGATTCGTCGAGGAGATGAAGACCTGTAACACCTTGCGAGATCGTGCAGACGGTTCAGTCCTCCGCGGCGCTCCTCGGCCCCGAGCTGCAGACGAAGGTCGAGCAGACTCTGCTCCGCAACGCGGACGCCAACGCCGTCGCGTTCTCGTACGACGACCTCATGACGGGGGCGGCGCCGCCGCCGTTCGCAGCTCCGGACGATCGAACAGCTCGAGGTGATCGCGGGCACCGGATTCCCGGCCTACAACGACCTCATTCGCGACGACCAGGGCCAGGACGCCGGATTCGGAATCGACTACGTCTACGAGACGTGGGCGGCCGCCGACCTGCTGAGCAGGTTCCTTGCGGGCGAGAAGGGCGTTCCCGGTGGGGTGGGCGTGCAGGTCTACGACCGCGACCACGGCGTCCCCAGCTGCTCCGACACCGCTCCGATCACGGACTTCAAGGAGCGCTACACGACGATCTGGCAGGTTCGTGACCACCGTCCCGGTGACGCCCGACCTCGCGGCCCCTTCGGGGCCGCGACGGTAGCCCTGGCCGCGGAGGGTGTCTGCAAGACCTACGGCGCGACCAAGGCGCTCGACGACGTGTCCCTGACCGTGACCAGTGGGGCCATCCACGGCCTCAATCTCGGCGGCCCTCGTCGCGATCCTCTGTGCTTGCTCGAGGACTCCGGTGGCGAGGTAGCACTGAGCGAGCGTGGCCAGGATCGTAAGGTTCTCTGCCTCGGGCCGTTCCGGTGAGGTGGCCGAGAGGTCCTCCAGGATCGCGGTCGCCCCCGAGACGACCCCGCAGGCTGCCAGGGCCGGTGCACGGACCCAGTGGGCCCGCCGCAGGACCGCCGCATCGGCGCGGTTGGTGACGGGGTTGAAGATGACCTCGTCGACGAGCTCGAGCGCCTGGCGTGCCTCGCCGCGTCGCAGGGCCACCTCGGCGTCTCCCAGGGCGAGCTCCAGTGCCGCCTTCTCGGCTGGCAAGACGTCCGCCACCAGGTCCTCGAGCCGGATGCGCAGCCGTCCTGCCATCCGCTCAAGGAGGTGCACGTCTGGGCGGCGCCCACCGCTCTCGATCCGCGAGACGTACGCCCCGGTGACGTCCTCGCCGGCCACCTGGGCTTGCGTCATCCCGGCCGCGACCCTGCCGCGCGGAACCGCCGGCCGAGCTCGGCGGACTCGACAGATCGGCTGAGGGCGACCAGGCGAACATCCATGGCGAGATCTTGCCCCCACCTGGCAGGTCCGGCCTTCACTTCCTGTCCAGACGTGCCACGGCCCGAGCGTCAAGAACTCTTGCCGAACCGGCTCTGGGCCGCCTGTTTGGTCAACCCCAGGGCATCGCCGATCCGGGTCCAGGGGACGCTGTCGGCGCGCAGTTGAGCGACCGCAGTCGCTTGGGCGTCCACCAGCTGCACGATCGCGGCCGTGAGGTGCTCGAGCTGCGCGCCGGCATCGCGGGCATCCTGGGCGCGCGCCAGCTCGGCTCGCGCTGTGTGCACGGCCTGCTCGATCGCGTCGGCGCGCTCGAGGTCAGTTCGACGCGCCCGGAACTGCACGCGCGAATGGCTGGGAAGGTAGCCGGGCGCCTTTGGGCTGTTGGGTCGAGTCATGCGTCAAGAATACTTGACTCATGTTGTGGGGTGTGCTCTCCACAGGGTCAGTGCCGGACCGGCAATCCAATCCAACCTTCGGCCGCCGCTGCCGCGAGGTGCTCCGTGGGGACCTGGTCGGTCTCCCCTCGGTGCGCCAGGCCGGCGATCGCCGCGCAGAGCACCGCGTCGAGGGCATCGTCGGTCTCGATGCAGAGCTCGGCGTACGCGCCCAGGTGGAGCCAGGGCAGCACTCTGCCGATCAGCTGGACCAGCTCTGCGCGCCGGCGTGTGTTGGCCGTCTCGCGGCCCTTGTACCCCTGGTGGGGGAGACCCCAAAGCTTGAGTGCGGCCGCGGGGTAGACCTCGACCACGGGACCGGCGCGGCCGGTTCTGTCGATCTCGATGCCCTTGCGGGTGAGCCCGGACAGGATGGCCGCGCACCGCAACGCCGCGGCACCGATCCGGTCGGCCGACACGCTCAGCGGCTGCAGCCGCACCGACTGCCGCAGATGTAGGTCGGTGGCGCGGTTGGTCAGTGGATGCCGGGTCGGGGGGACGACCAGGTCGTGGCCGCCGGCGCGATGCGCGATGAGGTAGTCGACGAAGGCGCTCGGCCAGCCAAGTGGGCAGTCGATCCCGGCCTTGTCGACGACCTGGTTCAGATCTGCCAGGTCGGCATCGGAATGCCCGCCGACCTCGATAGCTGTGACGGTGGCGCGGTCGCCCGCCCACTCGAGGGTGGCGACTCCCGTCTTCTTCGGATCGGCCGACAGGTCGATGCCGGCGGTCAGCATGCGGGATCGTGTCGCCACGCTGCGGGACATGAGAGAGCGAGGTTGACGCGGCAGACGGTCGGGTCGGCAGCCGCGGCCACCGTCTCCCGGTCGAACTCGGTCAGCGTGGGCGAGTCGGTCAGCGCGTTGGTCACCACGGCCAGCAACCAGGCCGAATCGGTCTCGGCTCTGCGCAGCTCGTTGCGGGCAAGAAGGACCGAGGGCATGGAGCTGGACACGCCTTTGACCTCGAGATGGCGTTCCTCGTCGTCGCGCGTCGCGGTGAGGTCCCAGCCGCACTTGAGGTGGGCGACGCGAGTGACTGCCCACCCTGCCGTCTCGTAGTGGTGTTGAACCGCGGTCTCGGCGGCCAGCTCGACCTTGCGGTTCGTGGCCGGGTCGCCGAACCCGGCTCCCCATCCTCCGACGGCCGACGGTGCTCGATTTCTCGCGGGTCACCGGGGTGGGCGACGGCCGCGCCGACCCTCGGCATCGTGATCCGCACGCTGACCACGGGCCCGTGACGACCACGTCCTCGGCACTGGCGGCGGGATCACCGTGGCCAGTGACGTGGCCAAGGAGGTTGGCCGAGGAGGTTGGCCGAGACCGAGTGGAAGGCCGCCCGGCTGCTGCAGGCGATCAGCCTAAGAGGCCCGCCCACGCCACCGGTCAACGAAATTCAGCCGCGCGACAGTAGTCGACGCGCTTGGGCGAACATCCGGGGGAGGGCCTCGGCGTTGATCTCCCACGCCGGCTCGTTGATCTTTCCTGTCAGGTGCAGTTCGTAGGCGCGAGCGATGATGCAGCCGAACCGGTAGTTCGCCAGGGCGCGCATCCAGTTGTAGTTCGCCGGTTCTGCGCCGATTGCCGCGCTGTATTGCGTGACGAGCACGTCGGGGTCGGGCCACCAGGAAGGCCACCGGTGCAGGCGCGGACCCCAGCACTCGTCGTCGTAGAACATCGCGACCCAGGCGACGTCGAGGGCTGGGGCGGCGATGCCGGCGATCTCCCAGTCGACGACGGCGGTCACGGCGCCGTCGTCGAAGAGCCAGTTGTTGGAGTAGTAGTCGCCGTGAACGACGGAATACGCACCCTCGGGCGGTCTGGTGTCGTGAAGCCGGCCGGCGAGGGCGACCCCCTCGTCGATCCAGGTCTGGTTGGTGCTCTTGTGGAGCGTCGGCTGCCAGGCGGCGATCTCCTGCTCCAGCGTGGTCGGCTGCGCCCAGCCGTCGAGGAGTCGCTGCCAGTCGACCGAGTGGATGGCAGCCAGCGACTCCATGGCCGACCGGAATACCGGTGCCAGTCCCTCGCCGGTCTCGTGTTCGGCGATACCTGCGCGGAACAGGGAGGTCGAGCGGCCGTGCACGTGGCTGGCCATGAAGTAGGGCGAGCCGAACCACCGCTCCCCGTCTCCTTCGTGGCGGATCTCGGGCACGGGGACGCCGCTGGCGGCCATTGCCTTCATCACCCGCGACTGGCGCAGGACGTCGGTGTTGCGGCGCTGCTTGGTGCCGGGCGGTGGCATGCGGATCACGAGCCGCTCGTCCGCCGCATCGTGACACAGGGTGAAGCCGAAGCTATAGCCGGAGTGCCCGGGCATCGGGTGCACGTCGAGGACATCGGCAGCTGTGCCGTAGACGTCGTGGGCCCAGGCCAGGAGTTGGCCGGCGACCACGTCGACCCCGGCCGGTGGTGGGCGATCCGTCGCTTCGCGGCTCGCAACTTCGGACCCACTCATCTACGACCGCCCAGTCGGCATCATGAGGCGCTGGGCGCCGTCGAGCCGGATCGTCTCGCCGTTGATCATCGTGTTGTCCGCGAGGTGACGGACCAGGGCGGCGAACTCCTCGGGCTGGCCGAACCGGTCGAGATGGACGGGCAGCTCGGTGTCGCGGCGTACGCCGTCGCTCATCTCCGCGGTCATTGCCGTCTCAAAAAGACCGGGTGCGATGGTCACCACCCGCACCGCCCTGGTCGCCAGCTCGCGCGCGGCCGCGAGGGTGATGCCGGCGACGGCTGCCTTCGAGCCGCCGTAGGCCACCGAGGCGCTGTCGAGACCGGCGATGGAGGCGACAAGCACGATGAGTCCGCGCTCCTCGGGTGCCGGCTCGTTGTGCTGCATGGCGGCCGCGGCATGGGCCAGGACCGACACCGTGCCGAGGAAGTTGACCTCCATCACGCGCCGCGCGATCGAGAGGTCGAGGGTTCCCCGCGAGCCGAGGAGCCGATGCTGGTCGGGGATCCCTGCACACGACGCCACCACCCGCAGAGGGCCGCACTCGACGGCGACTTCAACGGCGTGAACGACCTGCTCCTCGATGCAGACGTCGACCGGGAGGAACCGGACGGCGTCGCCGAACTGCGCCTCGGCTTTGGCCCGGGCGGACGGGAGGTCGGCGACCACCACGGTCGCGCCCTTGCCGAGGAACTCGCGCACCGTCGCCGCGCCTAGGCCTGAGGCACCACCGGTGACGAGCACCGATCCGCCGTCGAGGATCATGACTGCCTCACTGTCGTGACGGCGCGCTCCCGGGTGGGCACGTGCTCGGAGGGCACGCCGTCCGGTGGCGGGGCATACCCCTTCATCACCTGCCTGGCCACGACGACTCGGTGCACTTCGTCAGGGCCGTCGTAGATGCGCGCGGCCCGCGCACGTCGGTACATGTCGGCTAGCGGGAGGTCGTCGGAGTAGCCGAGGGCGCCGTGCGCCTGGAGCGCCCGGTCGATGACGTCGTGCAGCACCTTGGCGACGTAGAACTTGATCGCGCTGATCTCGGTGCGCGCGGCGGCGACGCCTTCGTGGTCGATCTTCCAGGCGGCCTGGAGCGTGAGCAGCCGCGCGGCGTTGAGTTCGGTCCAGGAGTCGGCGATCCAGTTCTGGATGGTCTGCTTCTCAGCGAGCACCGAGCCGTGGATGTGTCGGTAGGTGGCTCGCTCGCAGAGCATGTCGAGCGCGCGGGAGGCCTGCCCGATCCAGCGCATGCAATGGTGGATGCGGCCGGGTCCGAGCCGCTCCTGGGCGATCCGGAACCCGCTGCCGCGGGGGCCGAGCAGGGCGTCGTCGGGTAGGTGGACGTCGGTGAGTCGCACCTCGTAGTGCAGGTCCTCGCCGCGCGGGTCGGCGCGATGATGGTCGAGCGAGGGGATCTCCCGGACGATCGTGAAGCCCGCCGTGCCGGCATCGACGAGGAACTGCGAGGCCCGCTCGTGCCGGTTCGCGTTGGGGTCGCTCACCGCCATGACGATGAAGAAGTCGGCCAGGCCGGCGTTGGTGATGAACCATTTCTCGCCGTTGAGCACCCAGCCGTCAGCGGTCTTCTCTGCGCGCGTGGTCAGGAGCGTCGGGTCGGCGCCTGCCGCTTGCTCCGTCATCACGTACGCCGACCGCTTCTCGCCGGTGAGCAGTGGGTAGAGGTAGCGCTCGCGCTGGGCGGGCGTCGCGTGTCTGGCGAGGATCTCGCTGTTGCCGGAGTCGGGGGCCTGGCTGCCGAAACAGACCGCTCCGTAGAGGGAGCGTCCACTGATCTCGTGCATGAGGCCGAGCTTGACCTGACCGAAGCCTTGGCCGCCCAGCTCGGGGTCGAGGTGCGCGGCCCACAGTCCCTGCGCCTTGACCTCGCGCTGGTTGGCCGCGACACGCGCAATGAACTCCGTGCTCCCGGGCTGGAGGACTTCGAGCGAGAGCACCTCGTGATCCACGAACTCACGCATCCAGTCCAGCTTCTTTGAGAATTCCGGGTCGGTGTGGAACGACCACATGATCTATCTCCTTCGTGAGATGGGCTCGGAGGTCAGCGCCCGGTGAACACCGGAGCGGTCTTGGTGACGAAGGCGCGCATCGCGATCCGGGCGTCCTCGGTGCGCGAGGCGAGCACCTGGTTGCGGTTCTCCAGGGCGATCGCGGCCTCGATCGAGCCGGCGTCGATGTTCACCTGGAGTCCCTCCTTGGTGAGTTGTAGGGCGAAGGGGCTGTTGGCGGCCATCTCGGTGGCGAGCGCGCGAGCTGCGGGCAGCAGTTCGTCGGCCTCGACGACCCGGTTGGCCAGGCCGATGCGTGCCGCCTCGTCGGCGTCGATGAGGCGGCCGGTGAGCATCAGCTCTGAGGCATGCCCCAGGCCGACGACGCGGGGCAGCAGCCAGGAGACGCCGACATCGCAGCCACTGATGCCCAAGCGGATGAACGCGACGTTGAAGCGTGCCTGCTGTGATGCGATGCGGACGTCGGCCGCCAAGGCCAGGGCAAGTCCTCCTCCGGCAGCCGCGCCGTTGACCGCGGCAATCACGGGCACGGGTAGTCGCTTGACTCGTGCGATGACCTTCGCGCCGCTCTCCTGGAAGCGCATGAAGGTGGTGACGTGGGTGTCAGGTAGGGCTGTGATAGCGCTGAGGTCTGCACCGGCACAGAAGCCGCGTCCGGCGCCGGTAAGGATGACCACACGCACCGAAGGGTCGTCCTCGACGACGGCGCACATGAGGTCGAGCTCGTCCCATAGGCCCTGGTGCAGCGCGTTGAGCTTGTCTGGACGATCGAGCGTCACCACGACGATCCCGCCGTCGACCTCCTCGATGAGGAGGTGCTCGAAGGATGCCGCGGCAAGGGTCATCTCGTCCATCGTCGGCCTTTCGGTAGCAGGAGGTCAGGTGCGGGTCAGGTTCGGGAGCTGCTGAGGACGGCGAGCGCGAGGTTCGTCGCGTCGGCGTCCTGGGAGGGCATCGTCATGGTGAGCCGGTCGACGCCGGCGCAGCGAGACGGGAGCTGGTCGGCGATCTGCCGCGGATCCCCGACCACGGCGAAGGCGTGCAGCACGTCGTCGTCGACGAGGTCGCCGAGCGTGGCATAGCGACCCTCGCGCATGCCTGCGTTCGCGGCGTCGTGCAGGCCCTCCCAGCCGTGGTGGGCGAGGACGGGGAGGTAGGCCGGTGTGGAGGCGTAGAAGGCGATCTGTCGACGGGTCGCGGCGACCGCCGCGGCTAGCGCCTCCTCGGTCTCCCCGGTCGCGACCATGACCATCGCCGCGATCGTGAACGGCGCGGTCCGCCCGGCTCGGGCTCGGGCTCCCGCGACCGCCGGCAGCATCACTTCAGTGCGGTAGGCGATCGATGTCATGGGGTGGATGAACAGGCCGTCCCCGGCCTCGGCCGCGACGTCGACCATCCGGGGCCCGACGCCCGCGAGCCAGACGGGCGGCCGGGCAACGTCGAGCGGGCCGGGCGAGAACGCCTCCGGCATCAGGGTGTGGGTGTAGAAGTCGCCGCGAAAGTCGAGCCGGGTGCCCTCCTGCCAGGAGTCCCAGATCGCGTGGAGCGCCGCGACATACTCCTTCATGCGGGCCGCCGGCCGTGACCACGGCATGCCGAAGCGGCGCACGATGTGGGGCTCGATCTGCGTGCCGAGCCCCAGCACCAGGCGCCCTCCGCTGAGCTGCTGGAGATCGTGGGCGGCGTAGGCCAGTGACATCGGGGTCCTGGCGAAGGCGATGGCGACCGCGGTGCCGATCGTGATGTCCCGGGTGCGCTCTGCTACTGCAGTGAGCGGCACGAATGCGTCGTGCTTGGCCTCGGAGACGAAGATCCCGCTGCCGCCGGCGGCCTCGACCTGGGCAGCCGCGCCGCGGAGCGTGTCAAGCGGACCATGGAGGCCAACGTCGATGATCGGCGAGTCGGGACCTTTGACGAGCATGGTCAGCAGACTGGCCGCCGCTTCACCTAAAGTCAATAGCAAGTAAGCCACATGCATGGCCGTCGGTTGGCACTGATGCCACGAGGAGCGCCGACTTTCCGCCGCGCGCAGCCCAGGCTCCCGTCTGTCGAGCGCGATCCGCTCCACGCGAAGTAGATGAGTATTCAGGCGATTCGGGAGGGCGTTGGGGATTAGTGTGGCAGACCCTCGCGCGGAACGCCTGCGACTGGGTTCGGCCCGCGGACGGCGGCCGGGCTGAGCCGACCGTCTCGAAACTCGCCTCTTCACGGATCGCACGCCCCATGCGGTCGCCATAGAGAGAGGCGGATTGCCCTTCTTGACATGAAGTGAATCGCGAGTAAGGTCGAGGTATCAAGCAACCCAGTTGGAGAGGCGTGTGGGACATGGCGGACGTGGTAGTGGCTGGAGTGGGGATGATTCCGTTCTCCAAGCCGGGACAGAGCGAATCGTATGAGGTGATGGGGGCCAGCGCCGCCCGCCTCGCGCTTGACGACGCCCGGGTGCGCTATGAGGATGTGCAGCAGGCATTCGTCGGGTATGTATATGGTGACTCAACCTGCGGTCAGGCTGCTCTTTATGGAGTCGGGCTGACCGGCATCCCGATCGTCAACGTTCACAACAACTGCTCGACCGGCTCGTCAGCGCTCTATCTGGCGCGCCAGGCCGTGGAGTCCGGCATGGTCGACATCGCGCTCGCTCTCGGATTCGAGCAGATGGTGCCCGGCGCGCTCACCGCGGCCTTCCCTGACCGCACTCCGCCGACGTTCCGGCACCAGGAGGTCATGGAGTCCGTCCAGGAGTTCGACCCGGTCGCACCGAGCGCCGTGCAGCTTTTCGGGGGCGGTGGTCAGGCCTACGTCGACGAGTACGGGATCGACCCGGCGGTCTTCGCCCACATCTCGGTGAAGGCGCGCAGGCACGCCGCCAACAACCCCTACGCCGTGTTCCGTACCCCGATCACCCTCGACGACGTTCTCAACTCGCCGACCATCTGGGGTCCGCTCACTCGCCTGCAGTGTTGCCCGCCGACCTGCGGCGCGGCCGCGGCGGTCGTGATGAGCCGCGAGTACGCCATCGCACATGGCCTCGATGCGACTGTCGTCATCAAGGCCCAGGCGATGGCCACCGATTTCGCCTCGACCTTCGACGACAAGGACATGCGGAAGGTGATCGGCTATGACATGGCGGCCGCGGCGGCCAATCAGGTGTATGAGAAGGCTGGCGTCGGCCCGGAGGACATCCCCGTTGTCGAGCTGCACGACTGCTTCTCGACCAACGAGTTCCTTACCTACGAAGCGCTCGGCCTCACTCCGGCGGGTACCGCGGAGAAGTTCGTCCTTGACGGTGAGAACACGTACGGCGGCCGGGTCGTCACGAACCCCTCCGGCGGGCTGCTGTCCAAGGGCCACCCGCTCGGGGCGACTGGATTGGCACAGTGTGCCGAGCTGGTGTGGCAGTTGCGCGGAACCGCCGATGCCCGTCAGGTGCACGGCGCGAAGCTCGCGCTCCAGCACAACCTCGGTCTCGGCGGCGCCTGCGTCGTCACGCTCTACGAGAAGGTGGACGGCTGACATGGCGCTCGATCGCGGACTCATCGGAACCGAGACCGTCGGCGAGACGATGAGCGTCTCCCGGAGCCGGCTGCGGTTCTTCGCCAAGGCCACCGGTCAGGAGGATCCCGTCTACGTGGATCTCGCTGCCGCCAAGCAGGCGGGTCACCGTGACCTGCCCGTGCCTCCGACCTTCTTCACGGCCATCGACCTCGAGCACCCCGACCCGTTCAGGTGGCTGCAGACGATCGGCATCGACCTGCGCTCGATCCTCCACGGCGAGCAGGAGTTCAAGTTCCACCGTATGGCCTACGCCGGCGACGAACTGACCACCCGATCGAGGGTCACCGACATCTACGAGAAGAGGGGCGGGGCGCTGGAGTTCCTCGTCCGAACGACCACCGTCACGAACCAGGACGGTGAGGTCGTCGCAGAAGCCGTGAGCACGACCGTCATCCGCCAGCTGAACCTCACCTAGGGGGACACCTTGACAACCACCACGACTGCCACCGCATGGGAGGTTGGTCACGAGTTCGAGCCTCTCGCGATCGACCCCATCTCCCGAACGACGCTCGCGCTGTTTGCCGGCGCTTCGGGGGATCACAACCCGATCCACATCGACATCGACGTCGCCAAGTCCGCTGGTCTTGACGACGTTTTCGCCCAGGGCATGCTCTCGATGGCCTATCTCGCCCGGGCAGTCACGAACATCGTGCCGCAGGAGCAGGTGCGCAAATTCGGCGTCCGCTTCACCTCGATCACGCCGCTCCACGCGCAGCCGACCTGTTACGTGAAGGTCGACTCAATCGACGACTCGAGCGGTGAGCGTCTGGCCGACCTGTCGGTCGCGGTCAGGCTTGCCGACGGCACCAGGACACTTGAGGGCCACGCGGTCGTCGCTCTCGACGGAACAGTTGGAGGTACGGACGCATGAATGCAGGAGCAACCTCGAGCTACGTCTCGGCGTGGAAGGACGAGTCGGTCCTTGCCCTGTCTGAGACCGCCGACAAGTTTGTGGCCACCGAGATCACAGCGAACCGCGAGCGTTGGGAACAGCAGCAGTACGTCGACCGCGACGTCTGGTTGAAGGCCGGCGAGCTCGGACTGCTGTGCTGCTCGATCCCCGAGGAGTATGGCGGCGGGGGTGGCTCGTTCGCCCATGACCTCGCGGTCTTCGAGGCGCAGGCCAAACATGGCGACACCGCCTGGGGCGCGGGCGTTCACAGCGGAATCGTTGCCCACTACATCCTGGCCTACGGCACCGAGGAGCAAAAGCTCCGCTGGCTGCCGAAGATGGCCTCCGGCGAGTGGATCGCCGCGGTCGCCATGACCGAGCCCGGCGCCGGCTCGGACCTCAAGACCGTCCGGACCCGTGCCGTGCGCGAGGGTGGCGAGTACGTGATCAACGGGTCGAAGATCTTCATCTCCAACGGCCGGATGGCCGATCTGATCATCACGGTGGTGAAGACCGACCCGGAGGCTGGCGCCAAGGGCATATCGTTGCTCGGTGTCGAGGCTGACCAGACCGAGGGATTCATCCGCGGCCGCATCCTGGACAAGGTGGGCCAGCACGGCGCCGACACGTCCGAGCTGTTCTACGAGGACGCGCGGGTGCCGGTCGACAACCTTCTGGGCGGCGTCGAGGGGCAGGGTTTCGGCCAGCTCATGACCCAGCTTGCCCAGGAGCGGCTGATCCTTGGCGTCTCGTCGACGGCGTCCATCGAGCGCGCGATCGGCCTGACGACCGAGTACGCGAAGACCCGCGAGATGTTCGGGCAACGGCTCTGGGACCTGCAGAACACCAAGTTCGTGCTGGCCGAGTGTGCCACGGTGGCCCACGTGCAGCGGGTCTTCGTCGACTCCTGCATCCAGCGGCACCTTGACGGGTTCCTCGATGGCACGAGCGCGGCGATGCTCAAGTGGTGGGCCAGTGAGAACTACGTGACGGTCGTCGACCGCTGCGTTCAGATCTTCGGTGGTTACGGCTACATGCGTGAGTATCCGATCGCGAGGATGTATGAGGACGCGCGGATCTCCAAGGTCTTCGCCGGCTCGAACGAGACGATGAAGGACGTCGTGTCCCGGTCCCTGTGACCTCCGCCCGAGATCTGACAGAACGGACGCACTGATGTCATACATCCGGCGGGAGAACCCGGCCGAGGGCGTGGCCCGGATCGTGCTTGCTCGCCCCGAGAAGAAGAACGCCCAGAACCCCGGCTTGCTCTACGAGCTCGACGAGGCATTTCTGACGGCTTCGAACGAGTCGGACGTCAAGGTGATCATCCTCGCGGCGGACGGAACCGACTTCTCGTCGGGACACGACCTGTCCGATGAGTTCACCGTGCCGGGCAACCGTCCGGTCGCGACGATGGGTGGTCACCTCGACGTCGGGATGGCCGAGGCGCACTACGCGTTCGAATGCGACGCGTACATGGGGTTGTCGCGCCGGTGGCGCGACATCCCGAAGCCGACCATCGCCGCAGCGCACGGACGCTCGATCGCGGCCGGACTGATGCTGCTGTGGCCGATGGACATCATCGTGGCTTCGGAGGAGGCGACGTTCGCTGATCCCGTGACGGCGTTCGGGGTCAACGGCGTGGAGTACTTCACCCATGTCTGGGAGGTCGGGCACCGCAAGGCGCGCGAGATGCTCTTCACCGGCGAGTCGCTGAGCGCCCAGGAGGCGTACCGGCTCGGCATGGTCAACCACGTGGTAGCACGCGACCGACTTGAGAAGTTCGCGCTCGAGCTCGCGGTGAAGATCTCGCAGCGACCCTCCTTCGGGCTCCGACTGGCCAAGGAGAGCGTCAACCGCACCCTTGACGCGCAGGGGCAGTCCATCGCCCTAGAGTCGGCGCTCGCCTTGCACAACCTGGGCCATGCCTCGGCGCTGGCACGCCACGGCGAGCTCGCGATCACCGCGGGCCGAGACACAATCCGCAACGAGTCGCGGCACCCGTGACCGACATCGACGGCATCACCGCACTCCGCCTTCGCGAGGAGCCGCCCGGACCGCCCGAGGAAGCCGCGGCATACAGCTCGATGATCGGCAGCCTGCGCTCCTTCCTCGACAATCTGGCGGCGGCGCGGACCGGACCCAACGACATCGCCGAAGTCGAACGCGCGCTGGGCGAGCTGTCGCGTCGGCTCGCCGCGCACGCGGTCCCGGTGTCCCAGCGGCCCTACGGCCGGTGGTCGGGTTCGAGGAACCGCGGCCAGGCTCTGGTGCCGGACATCGAGATCACGGAGCAGGGACACTCGCACATCGAGGCGACGGTCCGGTTCGGCGAGTTCTACATGGGCGAAAACGGCGCGGTGCACGGCGGAGCGATCCCTCTGCTTTTCGACGAGCTTCTGGGTCACATCTCGTTCGCCGGCGGGCGGGTCCCCAGCCGCACCGCGTACCTCAGGACCGACTTCCGGTCGATCACTCCTGTCGGCGTCGATCTCGTTGCGCGGGGCTGGTACGAGCGCGAGGAAGGCCGCAAGCGGTTCATCCGCGGGTCACTCCACCACCGCGGTGTCCTGTGCGTCGATGCCGAGGGACTCTTCGTGGAACTGAGGGCGGGCCAACCGTGACAGGCTGAGCATGTGCGGACGGTCGCATGTGCTAGAAACAATCGGCGGTATCTGGCGGTAGAAGGGGGCACGAGTGACAGCCGAGTCGGCCGTAGGTGCGCCGCGTCGCCGGCCCAAGGATCGCAAGGAGCAGATCCTTGCTCATGCGAGGGAGCTTTTCGTCGCGCGCGGGTACCCGAATGTCTCGATGGCCGACATCGCGGAGGGGCTCGGCATCACCGCCGGTGCGCTCTACCGTCACTTCGCCAACAAGAGCGTGCTGCTTGAAGAGGTCATGAGGGCCAGCTTCGGCTACCTCGACGTGCCGGTCACCGCCGACCGCCTCGAGCAGGCGATCGACCAAGCCCTCGAGATGCTCAGCAGTGTCCCACACCTCTCGGACCTGTGGGCGCGCGAATCGATCTACCTGCCGGACGCCGCCCGCGACGATCTGCGGCGTCGGATGCGTGACTGGGCGCATGCATTCCTGCCGTCCATCCGGCGTGAGCGCGACGACCTCGATGAGGGCCAGGAGGAGCTTATCGTCTGGGCGATCCAGTCCAGCCTGGCCTTCCTGGGCGGCGGGATCACTTCGACGGCGGCTGTCCACCGGCGTCCGGTGGTGCGCCGTGCGGCGCTCGCACTGGCGCACGCCCAACTGGTGCCGACCGGGCAACCGGTGGCCCCGCGGCCAGCTGTGCTCAGCCCGGTCTCCACGAGGGAGCGGTTGCTGCTCGCGGCGGTCGACCTCTTCGCCGAGCGCGGCTTCCGGGAGACCTCGATGTCGATGATCGGCGCTGCCGTCGACGTCACAGGCCCCAACCTCTACGGCTACTTCGAGAACAAGGCCGATCTGCTGAAGGCGGTCCACGAGCGTGGCGTCCACGCCTTATGGCTCAACCTCGACAATGCGCTGCGGTCCGCCGACAGTCCGAAGCAAGCGCTGCGGTCGTTGATCGCCGGACACGTGCAGCTCGCAGCGTCCTGGGCGCGGCCACGGGCTGACTTCAGCGGCGAGCCCGACCTCGACGAGTGGATCGGGCACTCGCAACGGGAGTACCTCGCTGAGTGGACCTCGCTGGCGCTCGCAGCGAATCTCGCGTTGGAGCGCAGAGAGGCACGGCTGCGGGTGCTGCTGGCGCTGGTCATGGTCAACGATCTGCATCGCACGCCACACGTGGAGTCCTTTGAGACTTTCCCGGTCAACGTGGAGCGCCTGGCCCTCGCCGTGATCTGCGCCGACGAGGACTGATATGTAGGTCTTGGCTGTCAAGGGGCAGGGTGAAGCGCCGCCACGGCTGGTTGTCGTGGCGGCGCTTCGTTTCTGGCGGGGACCCCCAGCTGGTCTCGAGCGGGTCTGTCGACGCACGTGGTCAGACTGATATGCGCGGGTTGGGTACCGCAGTGCCGCGATTCGGCTGGAGCGCTCCGCTGGTGTCTGAGGTCGAGCGTCACGAACGAGTTCGTGGCTCACAGTCCTTACGCGGGTCGGCTCCGCACGTTGCTGTCAACGGGTCGGCGGTCCCGGGCCAGAAGCTCTGGGTCGGCGGTTAGTCGGGCAGCATCGCTAGGGACCAGCACCAGCCGGCCAGCTCACGCGCGATCGCAGTGGTCGCCACGGTGTGCTTCTTCTTCCGTGCGTTGTAGGTGACCCACCGCTGGTGGAGCCGCTGGTTGCCGGCATGGGCACGAGGAGAGTCCCGTGGAGTGGTGGGGTTTGAGGACCGGCGTGGTGGCGTGAAGTAGGCGGCCATCGGCGGGATCTTCGGTGTGAAACGACCAAGTCACGCACTGAAGGAGAACCACCGATGGCCTT
>NZ_JBEGHK010000011.1:0-7527 GCF_040676175.1 Nocardioides sp. LML1-1-1.1
GGTCGAGTCGAAGGTGCCACCCTTGCCGTCGGGGCGGGGTGTGGTGTTGACGCTCTTGACGCGTCCGTGCATCTGCAACATTCCGGGTACTCCTCTGCTCTTGTCGCTTACTCGATCTGAGCCCGGTTGCAGCCGGGCGGCTGAGGAGTCCCTGACCTTGGGGGATCGGAGACCGCCTCCTGCGGAGGACTGTGACATGCACTACGCGATCTGTCAGCAGATCGCGAATCGACACGCTGATTCTTTACTTTGCCGTCACGTATGGATCGAGCGACCTAGGCGAGGGCCACAGCAGGTGCACCATCAAACCTACCCCCGTGTTACAGCACGGGGGTCGGCCCCGATCGCGTTCCGGAGCCACCCTCCTGGTCGCTGCAGGGGGACGTCTCAAGCGCTGCTACGAGGGGGCGGGGCCGCGCGCTCCATACCAGTATGGCCATCCCGCGCTACTTCGGGTGCTACCACCGGGCGGCGACGGGGCACGCGCTCCGCGCTCTTGCTGCCGCGCGGTGCGAACCCTGGGCGAGTTTCGTCCGCCCGCGGCGTGACGAATCATCCGGCGCGCGGCCCGTTTTCGTTCCGGTCTACCTTGACGAATCTACCGGCCGACGGATAGAATCGTTCCATGAACACGATACGAAAGAGCAACGTGTCCAACCACGAGTGCCAGCGGACGGGTGGGTGCGACCTGGCACCTACCGTGCGCGTCACTGTCGGCGCTGCCGCTCCCATGGACTACTGCGCCATCTGCGCGGCGGACGAACTAGCGGCGGTCGCGGACCTGGTGCACAGTCTCGGCCATTCGTACTCCGTGAAGGTCGACCCGCTGGCGGACCCCCGATGAGCGACACGGACGAGAAGGGTCGGCCCCTAGTGACCCCGGTAGTCGAGGCGGGCGTCTGCGCGTGGTGCGGAAACGCCACCGAGATACGAGCCAAGGGTCGACGGCCCCGGTTCTGCTCACCCGACTGCCGGCGAGCAGAGCACCGTGCTAAGAAGCGGGTCGACGCGGCCTACACCGAGCTGCTCGACGCGGAAGAGGCGTTGAAGCGCGGTGGTCGCTGATGGGCGTCGACGGACTGTCCTCCGGGCAGTGGCTCGCGTTCGCTGCCGGCTTCCTCCTCGCGCTGGCGGGCGTCGTGCTCGTCAAGGCCTCGGACGAGTTGGGCGAGCATCCGGCCGCGATACCCCTCCGGGTGCTCGCCGTGCTGCTGTGCACGCTCGGAGCGGCCGTGGCCGCGTTTGCGGCGTCAACCACGGGTTGACCCAGAATCGCCGCCTAACGGCCGCGACCCCCCTCCCTAGGGAATCACCCTCGGAGGCCCCCGGAGGCCGGCAGATCGGCACTGGCGGCCTCTCACGGATCTGCAACGAGAAGGAGTCGGCATGAACCGCAAGAACGAGTGTATCGAGCAGGGGAAGTTCCTCGGCCGTATGGCGCGGGCTCTAGTGCGCAGGGCCGAAGGAGGCGACCTGGACGCGCTGGTCGCGCTGGTCGAAGCCCAGCGCGCCATGGCGGCCGCCGTCAAGGAGGCGGGCAGTGGGCTCCACGAGCACTACTCGTGGTCCGAGATCGGGTCCTCGATCGGGACGTCGAAGCAAGCCGCCGAGAAGCGTTTCGGCTCCTAGCCAGTGGCGGCAAGGAGGTGGCTCAGCACCGTGTCCATGTCCCCGCGGCTGAGTTCCAGCCAGCGCTCGACGGCAGGGCCATACTGCTGTCCCATGACCTCGAGCGTGCGCTCTAGATCCGGTGTCGCCCGGGCGACGTGGAGGCTGGCCTTCGGCGCTAGATCGTCTCCCAGGAGTTCCGCTAGCCGGCGGCTGACCTTGGACGCGCAGAACGTCTGAGCCCTCGTCCAGCCGCTGACTCGCTCCTTGACCCTGGATGCCGGCCGCAGTTGCACCTCGACGCGGTTCGTCCCCTCGACGTACTGGCCAGGCGACTCGAGCCACTTCTCGTAGAGCCTCACCCGGATGGCCGACGACGGCGCGCCGAGGTACACCGTGCGCCCGAGGCTGCGGCCCCGCTCTGACGACTCGACACGAGTGATGCGGGACCCGTACGACGCCGCAGCGTCCTCCATGATGGCGTCCAACTCGCGGAAGGGGACGAGAGTGTCGACCCTGGTGTCGACCCTGGCGGTGCGCGCACCCTCCCACAACGCGACGCGGGCTCGGGTCTGATCTGCGACGTCAGAGGTGGCGACAACGTGGACGTCGTCCCGGTTGCCGCCGAAGTAGACGACGCCCAACTTGTAGCCGCCAGAGTCGTAGGCCTCCACCGACTGAGTCCAACCCTGCAAGCCCTTGCCGGGGAGTACGTGGTCGGCGCCCATGGCCGAGACCAGATCGTTGACGATGCGATCCCTGGCGACGTGGGTGGTCGCGGACCAGTCCCAGCCGTAGATGCTGTCGAAAGACGGCGGGTCGTGCTGCGCTACCCCAGTGCGGGTTGCGTCTACACTGCTAGCAAGCGGCGTCACCGAAGGCCTCATCTTCGTGTGGTCGTAGGAACCGGTCTCTGATTGCGAGTCAGGACCGGTTCCGCTTTTTTGCTCTTGTGCCTGCTGACGCTAGGGGTCCGGTCGTGCTCCCCCGCGAAGGCGCGCCGTACTACGGAGCCGCGTCGGCCCCGAGGACCCTGAGCACGCGGCGACCGGCGGCCGGGCCGGCGACGGCCGGTACGTCCGTGCTCGGCGCTGCGCGCCTGCGCGCGGGCGCTCCGTCCGGCGCCTGTTCCGGGGCGCCATACGTCCGGGGTGCGCAGGAGCACTTGGGCGTCGGCCGCGTGCCGTTGCACTTGTGACAGCGGCCACTCTCGGTGACGAAGCCGACCGTGAGCACAGGGGCGAAGGTGTCGTACGCCGCGAACGCGGGCGAGCCCGGTCCCCAGTGGCGGTCCTTGACCTCCGGCGTCAACTCCGTCCGCTTGCCCTCGGTGAGTTCCGTCAGCTCCATCGCGTCGTACGTCCGCCACTTGAACATGCGCCGGGCCCTGATCACGCGCTGCATGTCTCCGTCCTGGGGCGCGTCGGTAGACCAGGAGCCCTTGCAGACCGTGACGGTCTGGGTGGGCTGCCGAAGGCTGAGGTCCGCGCGATCCCAGGCCGGGCTGGTGTACCGGAACGGGATGTCGGCGCGGCGTAGTTGCTGGAGGTGGTTGATGATCGCGAAAGGCATGGTCTGGGAGCCGCGCGCCTCCGCGATGCCGGTGATCTCGTCCGCGAGCACTTCGCCGAACCTCATGTCGAGGAGTTGCTGCCACTCGACCCACGGGATCCACAGTGGGTGCGGGGCACGATGGACCCCGGTCGAGACCTCCTCTACGTGCTCTAGGTCTGCGTTGGGACCGAACAGCGCCATGCGCTTCTGGTTGCGGATCATCGCTTCTCGGCCGGCGTCGGTGGGCCTCATCATGAAGTGATCGAAGCGGTCCGGGTTCTCCTGACACATCTCGTCGTCGCACTGCCTCGGGTTCTCGTAATCCAGGATGCGAACCGTCGAGAGGACCGGGCGGCCGGCTTCCAGGGACGGGAGGGCGTCCCACACCATGGCGGCCGTCTTTCCGCCACCGTTGGCTCCTACGTAGGCACACACCAGGTACGCGCGTCGGCGATCGCGCTTCTCTGTGTTGCGGAACATCTTCATCACCATCGGTAGTCGCTCCTTTGGTCGAGCCGCCTCGCCGGCGGGGCGACTGTGTAGGTCGGGGCGGCGCCGTCCAGGCCTGCGAGCCTGTCTGCGCGGCGTCGACGGGTGTAACGCCACCAGAGGACGGCGACCACGACGGTTAGGGCGAGTGCGATCACGCTGCGCTACCTCCGCCGCCCGTGAAGAGGGAGAGCACGATGCGGACCATCTTGACGCCGAGCGAGACGGCGACGCAGGCCAGGATGGCTGTCACCACGGTCACCAGGAGGTTCCACGGCACCCAGGGGTCGAGCGAGGCGCCCAGCCCGACGAAGGAGCCCCAGGCCGAGCCGAAGTCACCTATCCAAGTGGGAGCCGGGAGGCTTCCGAAGAGGCTCGCTATGCCGCGTGCGATGCCGGCGATGATAGTCACGATGGCGTCGAAGATCACTGGCCGTCACCACCACCGACTGCCGGGGACCAGCCGAAGCCGCGGCCCAGAACCCGAAGCCCCGCCAGTGCGCCGAAGAACACGATGATCGCGGTCAGGAAGGCTCGACAGTAGCCGGCGAACGTCGCCGCTGCGCCTGAGCAGGCATTCAGAGGGTCCGACTCAAACGTGGAGTCCAGGACGGGGAACGAGACGTGCGGACCCGAGCAGCCGCCCGACGGGGCTGTGGGCGCCGACGAAGTGAAGGCCGTCAGCCAGTTCCCTAGAGTGTTGGTCGACCACGCCTCTTTCACCCCGTCCAGTTCCGCTGCGAGGTGGTCCCCGTCGGGGACGAGGAGAGCCAGGAGTCCGTCTAGGAGCGCGTCCACCAGCCCGCCGAGGAGGCCCAGCAGGTCTCCGAGCATCCCCATGATGCCCTTCGCGACAGCGACGATCACGCAGATCAGTTGCCCGCCCCACGTGGCCGGGTCGGTGATCGAGAAGTTGCACGAATCGTCCTCCGGGTCGGGGATCGCGGGGGGCTGCTCAGGGGCGTTGGCATCCGGATCGATGCAGCGATCGGCGCCCGCCGGGCAGCCCGTCTCGGGGCCCACGTAGATGACCGGCGGGGTCGTGCGCGGGGCGACGTACGGCGGGGCTGTCGTGCCAGCCGGCTGAGTTGGCAGCGTGCCCATCGGGACCGCCTCGCCGTTGTCCTGGACCGGGTTGCCCCACGCGGCGTAGCACCACGACAACTTGGTGTGACCGGCGTACTGCGAGGCGTTCCGGTACGAGGACCCAGAGAGCGCGTTCCACTGGGCTGCGGTGAGCGGGGTCGGCCAGCCGCCCTCGGATGCGGTCGAGCCTGCCGTAGTCGCCCAAGTGGGCGAGGGGTAGTACCCGGCTGCCTTCAGGGTCGGTGAAGCCTGAGAGCCGACCGCTCCTGTCTGAAGCGGTCCCTGGATCGTCAGCACCACCGAATCAGTTGCCGAGGGCGTCGCCGTGCCGCTCTGCGCGTAGCGGAACGACGTGAAGATGCTCGTGCCGGCGGAGTCCCTGCGTTGATCGGGCGCAGACGAGACGAGCGATATCGCCGTCCCTGACTGGTACGAGACGAAGCCGCTCAGGATCGCAGTCGTGCCGTTGATCGTGAGCGCGCCAGGCGACTGCGCGAAGGCCCTCAGCGTGACCGTCTGCTGCCACCTCCACGAGCCGCTGCTGCCCGTGGTCGTCCAGGCTGTCACGTAGGGCTTCATCAGCGTTCCGAGCGGGCATCCCCCGCCGCTGGTCTCGCCGGCCGGCACCTCCCCTGGCGGGGCGCCGACGTTCCACGCCTTGCACACCTCTCCCTCGCCATCCACCGACGCGCACAGTATCGTGGGCATTCCGCACGAGGTGCCGGCGCCCATGAGGACGTCAAACGAGCCGGTCTCCGACGGCGAGTCGATGTTGCCGGGGCTCGCCTCCATCCGTCCACAGGACGGCACGTCTGCCCAGACCTTGAGGTCGCCGTCGTTCATCGACCATCCGCGCCGGCAGCCACCGACGATCCGGAGTTCAGTCACTCCGGTCGGGTAGCGCTTCCAGTAGCCGGCGATGTCGCAGGACACCCACCAGCCGGCCTTCTCAGCGAGCCACGGCAGCACCCCAAATTCGTCAGACGCGCCGAAGTTGAGCACGCCCGAGGTGGTGCCGTACACCGGCTCTCCGTCGGCCGCCGCGCGACCGACCGGCCCGCCGAGCACCACCGCCAGCGCGAGGACAACGCAGAGCACGGCGGTGCTGCGAGAGTTACGATGCATCACATGTCTCCTCTCATCGGCAACCCTCAGGGCGCCGAGTGGCTGATAGTCGCGTCCATCGTGGCCGCGTTCTTCGCCGCCGCGACTTGGCTGCTACGCCGACTCTGAGCCCAGAGCGCGGGCCGATCCGTGCGTGTGGCGGACCGGCCCGCACCCTGACCCCCAGAGGTCACTTGGCGAGGCGCTTGAAGAACCCGACCATCACGGGGCCGCCCCAGCGGATCGCCGCGACGCCGAGCGCCGCGGGAACCACCAGGAGCAGCTCGGCCGGCGCGTCGGCAAAGCCGGCGAGCACGGAAGCGGAGAGACCGTCCATGTCCATTACCTCCTCTCAGTCATCCCGGCTGAACACGATCGCGGCGAGGGTCCCCACCGCGAGGCCAACGACCGTCAGGACCTGCACGAAGCGCACCGCATCTGCCCAGACGCCCAACTCAGTCACTTGGCCATCCCCTTGAAGAACCGCACCAGCAGCACCGTGCCCAGCGGGATCAAGAGAGAGTTGATGAGCGGAGCAAAGTCCGCCCAGTTGGTCACGACGGCCGTCCCATCAAGAGCCGTACGAGCGGACCAGCAGCGCTCCGAGGAACAAGCAGATCAGGCCCTGCGTGAGGGCCAGGAAGGCGATCGCTCCCGGAGTCGCCTCCACGACGCACGGGCTGTCGGCCGTGCCGCAGAGCAGCGTGGGCGACTCCGGCTCCGAGAGCGGCGACGGCCCAGGTGAAGGCTCCGACGGCGCCGGCTGCGAGGGCGAGGCCTCCGAGGTAGCCGAGGGCGTCTCCGAGGGCGGTCCGTCCGTGGGCTCGTCCTCCGGCGGCGTCGGATCGGGCGGCGAGTCCGGCGACGAAGACGACGACGGCGATGCCGAGGCTGAGCCAAGCGGCGACGCGGTGTCGTCCGACCACGCGGAGGACGGCACGAGCAACACCAGCAAGACGGAGAAGATCACCCACAGCAGACACCTCACGACCCGAAGCACAGGACGCCCTGTGACTCGTCGACGTCCACGGGGCCGACCGAGCGGCGCTTGCCCAGCACCCGTGCGACGATCCCGTACTCGTTGGCAACGCGCTCGCAAGAGGGACACATCCACGTCCGAGACGGCGGCCCCCCAGCGTCGCCGGCGAACACCAGGACCTCACGAGCCGTGGAGGCGGTCGAGCCGCATCCGGGCGTCTGGCACCCGACGGCGGGCGCCGGGTCTACAAAATCCGAGCGAGTCGGGGCACGGAGCCCCTGGTTCTCTGCGACCATGACAGCCGCCCTTCTCCCGGCGCTTACTCGCCGGGGTTGGGAAGTCGTCCCGTCGCCGCTTGCAGGCAGCGACGGGGCGCACCGGCCTTCTGTCAGCCAGCCGCGCGAGCGGGCGAGCGGACGAGGGCCACGCCACGCCAGCCGACGCCGGCACTGCCGTCCTTGCGGTTGTACGGCCGAGGAGTGACCTCCATGGCCACCTCGTCACCGACCTCCGGGGTCGGGCCGAAGTCGCGGGTGGGCTCGACGTAGTAGGTGTTGCCCCAGCCCTCGACCACGATCGTGGTCGAGTCGAAGGTGCCACCCTTGCCGTCGGGGCGGGGTGTGGTGTTGACGCTCTTGACGCGTCCGTGCATCTGCAACATTCCGGGTACTCCTCTGCTCTTGTCGCTTACTCGATCTGAGCCCGGT
>NZ_JBEGHK010000012.1:0-5505 GCF_040676175.1 Nocardioides sp. LML1-1-1.1
AGCGTGTGATGTTTGAGAACTCAACAGTGTGTCATGCATAGATTGTTTGTGACGTTTGTGTGCATTCGATCGTGGCCATCTTTTGGTGGTTGTGGTTGGTGCTTGTCAATGAAATGATTCTGTGGACAGTTATATGTCAGCAGTTTGAAGTTTGTTGGGATTTTGATTTTCTTATGGAGAGTTTGATCCTGGCTCAGGACGAACGCTGGCGGCGTGCTTAACACATGCAAGTCGAGCGGAAAGGCCCTTTCGGGGGTACTCGAGCGGCGAACGGGTGAGTAACACGTGAGTAATCTGCCCTGCGCTCTGGGATAGCCACCGGAAACGGTGATTAATACCGGATATGACCTCTACCCGCATGGGTTGGTGGTGGAAAGTTTTTCGGCGCAGGATGTGCTCGCGGCCTATCAGCTTGTTGGTGAGGTAATGGCTCACCAAGGCTTTGACGGGTAGCCGGCCTGAGAGGGTGACCGGTCACACTGGGACTGAGACACGGCCCAGACTCCTACGGGAGGCAGCAGTGGGGAATATTGGACAATGGGCGGAAGCCTGATCCAGCAACGCCGCGTGAGGGATGACGGCCTTCGGGTTGTAAACCTCTTTCAGTACCGACGAAGCGAGAGTGACGGTAGGTACAGAAGAAGGACCGGCCAACTACGTGCCAGCAGCCGCGGTAATACGTAGGGTCCGAGCGTTGTCCGGAATTATTGGGCGTAAAGGGCTCGTAGGCGGTTTGTCGCGTCGGGAGTGAAAACAGCCAGCTTAACTGGTTGCTTGCTTTCGATACGGGCAGACTAGAGGTATGCAGGGGAGAATGGAATTCCTGGTGTAGCGGTGAAATGCGCAGATATCAGGAGGAACACCGGTGGCGAAGGCGGTTCTCTGGGCATTACCTGACGCTGAGGAGCGAAAGTGTGGGGAGCGAACAGGATTAGATACCCTGGTAGTCCACACCGTAAACGTTGGGCGCTAGGTGTGGGACCTATTCCATGGGTTCCGTGCCGTAGCTAACGCATTAAGCGCCCCGCCTGGGGAGTACGGCCGCAAGGCTAAAACTCAAAGGAATTGACGGGGGCCCGCACAAGCGGCGGAGCATGCGGATTAATTCGATGCAACGCGAAGAACCTTACCTGGGTTTGACATACACCGGAAGCCCCCAGAGATGGGGGTCTCTTTGATACTGGTGTACAGGTGGTGCATGGCTGTCGTCAGCTCGTGTCGTGAGATGTTGGGTTAAGTCCCGCAACGAGCGCAACCCTCGTTCCATGTTGCCAGCGGGTTATGCCGGGGACTCATGGGAGACTGCCGGGGTCAACTCGGAGGAAGGTGGGGATGACGTCAAGTCATCATGCCCCTTATGTCCAGGGCTTCACGCATGCTACAATGGCCGGTACAAAGGGCTGCGATCCCGTGAGGGGGAGCGAATCCCAAAAAGCCGGTCTCAGTTCGGATTGGGGTCTGCAACTCGACCCCATGAAGTCGGAGTCGCTAGTAATCGCAGATCAGCAACGCTGCGGTGAATACGTTCCCGGGCCTTGTACACACCGCCCGTCACGTCACGAAAGTCGGCAACACCCGAAGCCGGTGGCCTAACCCTTGTGGGGGGAGCCGTCGAAGGTGGGGCTGGCGATTGGGACGAAGTCGTAACAAGGTAGCCGTACCGGAAGGTGCGGCTGGATCACCTCCTTTCTAAGGAGCACACCCGTAGTCGATGGCCGAATGTGTCGTCGCGTCAAAGGGGTGTTCACTAGTGGAACACATTCAATCGTTGGATTCTGGTTCTGGCAGCTTTGTGGTTGTCGGGGTGGGGTTCGGTAGGTATGGCACGCTGTTGGGTGTCTGAGGCATCAGACGCCGCATCCGCTCACATCTTTGGGTCTTCTTGGCTCTTGGTGGGGTGTGGTGCTGGTTGGCTTCTGGTTGTTTGATTTCTTGATAGTGGACGCGAGCATTACACCCGCGTGGTCTGTTGTTTGGGCTGGTGGGTGTTGTGTTGTTTCGTATCGAATTGAATTGATTGTTTTGTGTGTTCTCTTAATTGGTTTGTTCCATGAGGGATCATTGACTGCACGGGGCTGCTTTGGTGGCTTGTTGTTTGTGTGTGTTGGTGGTTTGTTGTGGGCAAGTTGTTAAGGGCACATGGTGGATGCCTTGGCATCGAGAGCCGATGAAGGACGTTGGAGCCTGCGATATGCCCTGGGGAGTTGGCAACCGAGCGTTGATCCGGGGATGTCCGAATGGGGAAACCCAGCACGAGTCATGTCGTGTTACCCGCATCTGAATAAAATAGGGTGTGTGGAGGGAACGTCGGGAAGTGAAACATCTCAGTACCGACAGGAAGAGAAAACAACCGTGATTCCGAGAGTAGTGGCGAGCGAAATCGGATGAGGCTAAACCTATATCGTGTGATAGCCGGCAGGCGTTGCGGTGTGGGGGTTGTGGGAGTGTTGTTGCCGTCTCTGCCGGGGTGGCGCACAGTGAGAAACCTCAGACGAGGTCGAAGTCCGTTGGAAAGCGGTGCCGGAGCGGGTGATAGCCCCGTAGACGATAGTGTGAGGCTGTGTTCAGCATTTCCCAAGTAACACGCCACTCCTGGAATGGTGTGTGAATCTGGCGGGACCACCCGTTAAGCCTAAATACTCCTCGATGACCGATAGCGGACCAGTACCGTGAGGGAAAGGTGAAAAGTACCCCTGGCGGGGAGTGAAATAGTACCTGAAACCATGTGCCTACAATCCGTCAAAGCCTTATGCACTTTGTGTGGGGGTGATGGCGTGCCTTTTGAAGAATGAGCCTGCGAGTTTGCGTTGTGTGGCGAGGTTAACCCGTGTGGGGAAGCCGTAGCGAAAGCGAGTCTGAATAGGGCGTTTGAGTCGCACGATCAAGACCCGAAGCGGAGTGATCTATCCATGGGCAGGTTGAAGCGCCGGTAAGACGGCGTGGAGGACCGAACCCACTTCAGTTGAAAATGGAGGGGATGACCTGTGGATAGGGGTGAAAGGCCAATCAAACTCCGTGATAGCTGGTTCTCCCCGAAATGCATTTAGGTGCAGCGTTGCGTGTTTCTTGCCGGAGGTAGAGCACTGGATAGCCGATGGGCCCGACCAGGTTACTGACGTTAGCCAAACTCCGAATGCCGGTAAGTGAGAGCGTGGCAGTGAGACTGTGGGGGATAAGCTTCATAGTCGAGAGGGAAACAGCCCAGACCATCGGCTAAGGCCCCTAAGAGGCGGCTAAGTGGAAAAGGATGTGGAGTCGCAGTGACAACCAGGAGGTTGGCTTGGAAGCAGCCACCCTTGAAAGAGTGCGTAATAGCTCACTGGTCAAGTGATTCCGCGCCGACAATGTAGCGGGGCTCAAGCCGCCCGCCGAAGCCATGGCATTTGTACATCAACCCAAGCCGCACTTGTTGTTGGTTCAGGGGTGCAGATGGGTAGGGGAGCGTCGTGTCACGGGTGAAGGGCCGGAGTGATCCAGGTCTGGACGTGACACGAGTGAGAATGCAGGCATGAGTAGCGAATCACGGGTGAGAAACCCGTGCGCCGATTGATCAAGGGTTCCAGGGTCAAGCTAATCTGCCCTGGGTAAGTCGGGACCTAAGGCGAGGCCGACAGGCGTAGTCGATGGACAACGGGTTGATATTCCCGTACCGGCGAAATGGCGCCCATGCTGAACCCGGTGATGCTAACCACCCGAAACCTAGCTTATCGATGTCTTCGGACAAAGAGGGCTGGGCGGAGCGTGGGACCCGACCCGGTAGTAGGCAAGCGATGGGGTGACACAGGAAGGTAGCCCAACCGCCGCGATGGTAGACGGCGGGTAAGCATGTAGGACGTGACCTAGGCAAATCCGGGTTGCAGCCCTTTGGTGGGTGAGTCTGAGATGTGATGCCGAGGCCGTAGGGCCGAAGTGGGTGATCCTATGCTGTCGAGAAAAACCTCTAGCGAGCCATGAGCCGCCCGTACCCGAAACCGACTCAGGTGATCAGGTAGAGAATACCAAGGCGATCGAGACAACCATGGTTAAGGAACTCGGCAAAATGCCCCCGTAACTTCGGGAGAAGGGGGGCCCGGAGCGTGTACCCACTTGCTGGGGAAGCGTGAAGGGCCGCAGAGACCAGGGGAAAGCGACTGTTTACTAAAAACACAGGTCCGTGCGAAGTTGTAAGACGATGTATACGGACTGACTCCTGCCCGGTGCTGGAAGGTTAAGAGGACGGGTTAGACGTAAGTCGAAGCTCAGAATTTAAGCCCCAGTAAACGGCGGTGGTAACTATAACCATCCTAAGGTAGCGAAATTCCTTGTCGGGTAAGTTCCGACCTGCACGAATGGAGTAACGACTTTCCTACTGTCTCAACCATGGACTCGGCGAAATTGCACTACGAGTAAAGATGCTCGTTACGCGCGGCAGGACGGAAAGACCCCGGGACCTTTACTATAGTTTGGCATTGGTGTTTGGTTCGGCTTGTGTAGGATAGGTGGGAGACTTTGAAGCAGCCACGCCAGTGGTTGTGGAGTCATCGTTGAAATACCACTCTGGTCGTACTAGATGTCTAACCTAGGGCCATGATCTGGTTCAGGGACAGTGCCTGATGGGTAGTTTAACTGGGGCGGTTGCCTCCCAAAATGTAACGGAGGCGCTCAAAGGTTCCCTCAGCCTGGTTGGCAATCAGGTGTTGAGTGTAAGTGCACAAGGGAGCTTGACTGTGAGACAGACATGTCGAGCAGGGACGAAAGTCGGAACTAGTGATCCGGCAACTGCGAGTGGAAGCGTTGTCGCTCAACGGATAAAAGGTACCCCGGGGATAACAGGCTGATCTTCCCCAAGAGTCCATATCGACGGGATGGTTTGGCACCTCGATGTCGGCTCGTCGCATCCTGGGGCTGGAGTAGGTCCCAAGGGTTGGGCTGTTCGCCCATTAAAGCGGCACGCGAGCTGGGTTTAGAACGTCGTGAGACAGTTCGGTCCCTATCCGCCGCGCGCGTAGGAAACTTGAGAAAGGCTGTCCCTAGTACGAGAGGACCGGGATGGACGAACCTCTGGTGTGCCAGTTGTACCGCCAGGTGCATGGCTGGTTGGCTACGTTCGGAAGTGATAACCGCTGAACGCATCTAAGCGGGAAGCACGTTTCAAGATGAGGTTTCCCACCCCTTTATGGGGTTAAGGCCCCCAACAGATTATTGGGTTGATAGGCCGGAGGTGTACAGCAGCAATGCCTAGCCGACCGGTACTAATAGGCCGAAGACTTGCCACAACAAACCCCCAACACACATCAACAACAACAGTTCGATGATGTACGGGACAACACACTGCGCGTCCACTACAAGACCAACCCCACCACCGGCCACAACATCAGCCGAGGTGATGGGTTCATAGAGTTACGGCGGCCATAGCGGCAGGGAAACACCCGGTCCCATCCCGAACCCGGAAGTTAAGCCTGCCAGCGCCGATGGTACTGCAACCGAGAGGCTGTGGGAGAGTAGGACGCCGCCGGACAAACATTC
>NZ_JBEGHK010000013.1:0-4063 GCF_040676175.1 Nocardioides sp. LML1-1-1.1
TACCTCTCAGAAGAGTCCATGGCGCTACTCAACGACCCGGTGGATACTGGTGATCACGCCGCCATCGAGGCTGGCGAGTAGGGCACCGAGGACCACCTCAAAGCCCACCACCCCGCGGGGCTCTGTCATGGGCACGGGTCCGGGCGGTCTGGGGCGCCTGGTCCCAGCGTGCTTGAAGGACCTTCCCGACGACGTAGCGTGGCTTGTGGTGCCAGGCGGCTTCGACGAGCAGCCTGCGGACGTGGGAGTTGCCGGCCTTGGTGATCGCACCCTGGCGGCGTGAGTGTCCGCTGGAGTGCTCGGAGGGCACCAGGCCGAGGTAGGCGCCGATGCTGGCGCCGGTGAACCGTTCCCAGTTGCCGATCTCGACCGCGAGGGCGAACGCGGTCAGGGTCGAGATGCCTCGCAGGCACCAGAGCTTGTGCACAGTGGAGGTGAACTCGGAATCGGCGGCCATCGCCGCGATAGCGTCGTCGAGCCGGTCCCTGCGAGCGACGGCGAACTCAACTGCTTCGAGGTCGGCTTCGTAGGCGGCGAGGGTGCCGGGCTGGTCGAACCGGATCCGCCGCAGCCATGCGTCGTGTGCGCCCGTCCAAGCTTTCCCGCCGTTGTAGACGTGCCCATGGCGCAGCAGCAGTTGGAAACCCGGTGCCGGGCTCGGAGCAGGTCACCGCGGACATCTTCGCGGGCGCGGACCAGGTCCCGCGCGGCTTCCTCGGTCACCGTCGGCACCCGCACGCTGGTGATCTGTCCGACCTGCAGCAACTGGGCCAACAACAACGCGTCCTTGGCGTCGGTCTTGACCCGCTCGCCCGAAGGCCGGTTCAGCTTCGAGGGCGCCGCGACCTCACACCGGATCCCGGCCGCGGTCAGGGCGCGGTACAGGCCGAAACCGGTCGGGCCGGCCTCGTAGGTCGTCGCGATCGGGCCGGGCAAGCCACGCAGCCAGTCGATCACCGCCTCATGGGCCGGCACGAGGGTTGTCTTGAACACCTCGCCGGTCTTGCTGTCCAGGCCTGTCGCTACGACAGATCGTGCGTGCACATCCAGGCCAACACTCGTACGCTCAGAAATCACCCGGGGCCTCCTACGACTGTGGATAGGCCGAGCAGGCGGCCCCTGCTCGGTAACCCACGAACATGCGTATGAGAGGCCCCGGCCCGCAACCCCCTCAGAGCGAGGCGGTCACGTCATACGGTCTGAGAGCACCCTCATCCGCCGCCTCTCTTCCCAAGCGAAGTGAAGAGAGAGTAAGGTTGACGGGGCAAGCGACGTGCTTGTATGTATACGTTCTCTTAGGTGCAGGAGTGTTGGTGTCCGGTGTAGCAGATTCGCCGAGTCGCGTCCCGGCCCCCGGTGCCTGGTCGAGGGCAGATGGGCTCGAACTAGATCGTGAAGGCATTCGACTCCGCCGTACCGCGAAGGCGGGCTTCGTGACAACGACGGCGGCCGACCCCACCGAGGCGTCGGGGCATCCGCCCACTTGGTTCGCTGAGGCCGTCCAGGCTCGGGTCGAGACCGGCACGCTAGAGTTCGCGGGCGCCGACATCGCCTACCGACGGTGGGATGGGCCCGGCGAACAAGGCGTCCTGCTCGTGCACGGCGGGGCGGCGAATGCTAGGTGGTGGGACGTCGTCGCCCCGCGCCTGGGCCGAGGTCCCGTCGTGGCGATCGACCTTTCGGGTCATGGTGACAGCGACTGGCGCTCGAACTACTCGCCCAATCTGTGGGTGGGCGAGGTGATCGCCGCATGCAAGGCCCTGCTGCCGCCGCGGCCGGTGCTGATCGGCCACAGCATGGGCGGGCTGGTGTGCCTGCGCGCCGCCGCGGACGCTGGGGAGCTCCTGGGCGGCGTCGTGGTCATCGACTCGCCCCTCGACTTCGAGTGGGAATCACCGGAGGAACGGTCGGCGTTGGCGAGGCCCAGCCGTATCGAGTCGAGCAGGTCGGCCATGGAGAGCCGGTGGCGGCCAATTCTGGACTCCGGCGCCATTCCTCCATTCCTCTTACGCCACGTCGGCCGCCACTCGATCGCCGCGGTTCCAGGCGGCTACCGCTGGAAGTTCGACCCTCGTTTCAGCCAGGCGGGCCGGATCGAGCGGGCCGTGCCGCCAGATCCCGGCTGTCGTTTGGCCTACGTCCTCCCTGAGTCCGGGCTCGCGACCAGGAAGATGGTGGAGCGGGCCCGAAGCCAGCCGGGCGGCGCAGCGCTGACCGTGGTGCCGATGGGCGGTGCCGGGCACAACCCGATGCTTGAAGACCCGGTTGCGCTTGCTGATCTGCTCGCCGGCGTCCTCGACGGACTGAGCGGGAAGGACCCGGGCGCGTGACAACACCACCGAAGACCCGGCAGCGGACCCAGAAGCGCAGTCGGGCCATCGCGATGACCGAGGAGGAGCGTGACGACTTCCTCAGCAGGCACCGCACCTGTCGTGTGGCCTCGGTGGGGTCGGATGGACGCCCGCACGTGGCCCCGCTGTGGTTCGTGTGGGACGGGACCCGAGTCTGGCTCCACTCGCTGATCCGCAGCCAGCGCTGGACCGACCTGATGCGCGACCCCTGCGCGTCCACGCGCTGTGCCCCGACGGGGTGGCCACGCAGGCCCGTGGATGTCGGGCAGCCGCCGCGGCAGCCCGGATCGCGATCGTCTTCGACGCAGGCGAGGACTACCTCGAGCTGCACGGGGTCGTGGTGGAGGGTGTCGCGGAGGTGGTCGGGGACGTCCCCTGGGTCGGCGGGATCGACGGGGCGGTCAACGCGGTCGAGGTCGCATTCGCGCGCAAGTACACCGGAACCGACCAGCCGGTGCCCCCGGACGGGCTGCACGCCTGGTTGCGGATCACTCCCGACAAGTTCACGAGCTGGGACTTCCGCAAGCTCGCTGACTCTGGCTGAGTGTCGAACACTCGCCCAGGCGCCTGCGCGACACCGAGGGACACGCTGAGCGGCCACGCTGCCGCCCCTTCCGGTCAAGGCCCCTTACGACTGATGACGTAGGCCCCGCTGGTTGGCGCCACCGCCACGTTCCTGCTTACTGGGCTCTGCGTGCGTAGCGCTGACGCGCTGCTGCTTTCGGCAGCGTGCAGGCGTTGGGATCGGCGCTCGACGGACGCGACGCCCACGACGAGCGCCGTGTCAGCGGCGGTCGAAGGCTGATCCCCCTTTCGTCCGAACGCTGACCCCCTCGGCTTGTCCTCTTCGTTGTACTCGAAGTCGATAACCGTCTGGCGCTGTGCCCAGGTCCGCCCGCCGGGTGTGGCCAGCGACGATCGCACCCAGACGTCACCCGCCCGGGCTGTGTGGCTCGCCACCAGCCGGAACCTCGTTCGCCGTCCCATCCCAACGTCTTTGGCGCATCTTCCAGCTGGGTCGACAGCGCGGATCGGGTGGAAGGTGGGCCTGGCCCGGCCGCAGGCTCCCGGACCCGTTGCTTGAACGCTGTCGTCCCACGCGTCCAGCCGACCCGCTCGGCGATCACCGTGGCCGGCGCCGTCGGTACCACCCGCTGCTCACGGATCCGCGCATCGAACTCATCGACCGCCGACCCCCGGCGGCTTGCGGGCGCACCTTCGGCGGCCCATCAGAAGCCAGCGCGGCACGGACGGCGCTGCGGGTGATCCCCAACCTCCTGGCGATCATCTTGATCGGTGAGGACAGGTCCCTGGAGTAACACCAATTTTCGCCCCTGTCCGAAACGGGCCGGTTTCCAGCGGTATCGACACGCGTTCGACAGCATCGCCCGGCCGTCGGACTCGACTGACTCTTTCTTGACTTGAACTCACTCGCCCGCGCAAAAACCCGCCGACATGATGCCCCGCTTCAACTTATTGCCCATTGACTTAGGGTGGGAAGGTCCTTAGTCTCCCCTTGTGATCGCCGTCACCCGACTGACAGCAGGAGCTGCTCGACCGCATGTCGGGTGGCTCCAGGCACCAGGACAGAGCCCCGCGGGGTGGTGGGCTTTGAGGTGGTCCTCGGTGCCCTACTCGCCAGCCTCGATGGCGGCGTGATCACCAGTATCCACCGGGTCGTTGAGTAGCGCCATGGACTCTTCTGAGAGGTA
>NZ_JBEGHK010000014.1:0-1402 GCF_040676175.1 Nocardioides sp. LML1-1-1.1
GACAGAGCCCCGCGGGGTGGTGGGCTTTGAGGTGGTCCTCGGTGCCCTACTCGCCAGCCTCGATGGCGGCGTGATCACCAGTATCCACCGGGTCGTTGAGTAGCGCCATGGACTCTTCTGAGAGGTAGCGGCGGTCGCCGGCGATCCATTCGTCGTGCATGTCGATCAGGACCGCACCGACGAGCCTGATCACGGCGGCGGCGTTGGGGAAGATCCCCACGACCCGGGCGCGGCGCTTGATCTCCTTGTTGACTCGCTCGAGTGGGTTGGTGGACCAGATCTTGCGCCAGTGGGCCTTGGGGAATCCGGTGAACGCGAGGACCTCGGCCTTCGCCTCATCCATCAGGGGGCCGACTTTGGGGAACGAGGCGGCGAGCTGGTCGCGGACCTCGTCCCACGCTGCGTTGACGGCCTTCGGGTCGGGTTGGGCGAAGATCGTGCGGAACACCGCCGCGACCATGTCGGCGTGAGACTTCGGCACGTGGGCGAGCAGGTTGCGGGCGAAGTGGACCCGGCACCGCTGGTGCGCGGAGCCTTGGAAGGACCGCTTGAGCGCCGCCACGAGGCCGGAGTGCTGATCGGAAATGACCAGCCGCACCCCGCCCAGGCCGCGTTGTTTGAGGCTGAGCAGGAAGCTGCGCCAGAAGACCTCGTCCTCGCTGTCGCCGACGTCGAGCCCGAGGACCTCCCGTGTGCCGTCGGCGGCGATCCCGGTCGCGACCACGACTGCCATCGAGACCACCTGGCCGCCCTTGCCGGGCTTGTTGCGCACGTGCAGGTAGGTCGCGTCGAGGTAGACGTAGGGGAAGCTCGTGTGGTCGAGGGGGCGGGTGCGGAACGCGCCGACGGACTCGTCGAGCTGCTCGCAGATACGGGAGACCTCGGACTTGCTGATCCCGGAGTCAGCGCCGAGCGCGACCACCAGGTCGTCCACGCTGCGGGTCGAGATGCCGTGGACGTAGGCCTCCATCACGACCGCGTAGAGCGCCTGGTCGATGCGGCGGCGCGGCTCGAGGATGGAGGGAAAGTAGGAGCCTTTGCGGAGCTTGGGGATCCGGACTTCGATGTCGCCGGCCTTGGTCGCCAGCAGCTTGGGTCGGGTGCCGTTGCGTTCGGTGACGCGGTCCTCGGTGCGTTCGTAGCGGCCGGCGCCGATCACCCCGGCGGCTTCGAACTCGACGAGCTCTTGGAGCACGGTGCGAACCGATTCACGGATCATGTCGACACCATCGCCGGTGCGGAACGCCTCGAGCAGCTCGGACAGGGCAGACTGGGACAAGGCCATCGGTGGTTCTCCTTCAGTGCGTGACTTGGTCGTTTCACACCGAAGATCCCGCCGATGGCCGCCTACTTCACGCCACCACGCCGGTCCTCAAACCCCACCACTCCACGGGACTCTCCT
>NZ_JBEGHK010000015.1:0-1106 GCF_040676175.1 Nocardioides sp. LML1-1-1.1
TGTGATGTCCAGGGAGGTTGTACCGCCCGGCATCGGTGAGCCTGTCTGACAGACGAAGGCCTCCGGTTGTGAAGTGGAGCTGTCTAGGAACCGCTTCACCCGACCGGAGGCCCTCATGTCCCACGCTAACGCTGCCCTGACCCCACGAGCTCGTTTGCGGCTCGCTCAGCTCATCGTCGACCGCGGCTGGACACACGCCGCGGCGGCCAAGATGTTCATGGTCGCCCCACGCACAGCGAAGAAGTGGGCCGACCGGTATCGCGCCGAAGGTGCCGCTGGGATGAACGACCGCAGCTCGCGCCCGCACTCGAGTCCGACGAAGACCAGCCCAGAGCTGGTCCGGCGGATCGTGCGGCTGCGGTGGCGGCACCGGCTCGGGCCGGTTCAGATCGCCGGCCAGCTCGGGATGCAGGCATCGACAGTGCACGCCGTGCTGGTCCGTTGCCGGATCAACCGCCTGTCCCACATCGACCGCGTCACCGGCGAACCGCTGCGCCGCTACGAACACCCACACCCGGGGTCGTTGATCCACGTCGATGTCACCAAGTTCGGAAACATCCCTAACGGTGGTGGCTGGCGCTACCTGGGCAAGCAGCAGGGCTATCGCAACCGCGCGGCAACCGACACCCAGCGTCGGAAGGGCTACGTACGAGGGCCACTGATCGGGACCGCGTTCGTGCATACCGTGATCGACGACCACTCCCGCGTGGCCTACGCCGAGATCCACGCCGACGAGAAGGCCACCACTGCGATCGGAGTCCTCCAAAGGGCAGCTGCCTGGTTTGCCGATCATGACGTCACGGTCGAGCGTGTGCTGACCGACAACGGCTCGGCCTACCGCTCCCACGCTTGGCGCGAGGCCTGCGCTGCGCTGGGCGTGACACCGAAACGAACACGTCCGTACCGGCCCCAGACCAACGGCAAGATCGAGCGCTTCCACCGCACCCTCGCCGACGGCTGGGCCTACGCCCGCTTCTACGACTCAGAAGCCGCCCGCCGAGCAGCCTTGCCCGACTGGCTCCACTTCTACAATCACCACCGAGCCCACTCCGCGATCGGAGGCCGGCCACCGATCACCCGGATGACCAACCTCCCCGGACATCACA
>NZ_JBEGHK010000002.1:0-859215 GCF_040676175.1 Nocardioides sp. LML1-1-1.1
GACTCAGAAGCCGCCCGCCGAGCAGCCTTGCCCGACTGGCTCCACTTCTACAATCACCACCGAGCCCACTCCGCGATCGGAGGCCGGCCACCGATCACCCGGATGACCAACCTCCCCGGACATCACACCTAGCGGCTCAGGCGCCGGCCGCGGCGGGTGCGGTCGGGTCGGTGGCGCCGCCGTTCTGCTCGCGGGCGACCCAGTCCTCGATCGCGTTGATGTCGTCCTTGCTGCGGGTGACGACGGCGAGCAGGTCGTTCATGGTGGCGACCTCCTCGACCTGCTCCTTGATGAACCACTGCATGAACTGCTCGGAGGCGAAGTCGTTCTCCTCCCTGGCGATCCGCAGCAGGCCGTAGATCTGCTCGGTGACCCGCTTCTCCTGCTCCAGCGCGAGCTGGATCGGCGCGGTGATGTCGGCGAAGGCGGAGATCGGCGCCTCGACGCCGGGGATCTCGACGGGCGCGTCGGTGTCGAGCAGGTACTGCACCATCATCATGGCGTGCTCGCGCTCCTCCAGCGCCTGGGCGTAGAACAGGCCGGCGAGCTGCGGCATCGTCAGGGCGTCGTAGTGGACCGCGCACGCGAGGTACTGGTTGTGCGCGGCGAACTCGTTGCCGATCTGGACGTTGAGCTGGTCGGTGAAGCGAGGAGCGGCCATGCGCGGCACCCTATCGTCGTGGCGGATCAGGCGGCCTTCTGCAGCGCCTTCTTGGTGACCTTCTTGCCGCTCGTGGTGACCAGGACCCGGCGCTTGACGGTGTAGCCGTCGGGCAGCGTGCCCTCCTTGAGCATGCGCAGGGGACAGCGGCCGCACTTTGACTTCGAGACGCAGCACTTCGTCTTGGGGAGCTTCTGCTTCCCCTTCGACTTCTTCTTGTCCTTGCCCACGGGCACGAGGATAGGTGACGAAGGATAGGCAGACCTAACCGACGTGACGGGCCTCACTCGTGACGCGCGTCGCTAGGGTCTGCCCCGTGATCGAGATCTGGCTCAACCCCGCCTGCTCCAAGTGCCGCACCGCCGAGAGCGAGCTCCAGGCCGCCGGCACGGAGTACGTCGTGCGCCGCTACCTCGACGACCCGCCCACCGTCGCCGAGCTGGAGGACGTGCTGGGCCGCCTCGCGCTGGAGCCGTGGGACATCGCCCGGACGGCGGACGCCCGCAAGCTCGGCGTCGCCCTGCCCGCCAAGCAGGCGGACCAGCGCGAGGCCTGGGTGGCGCTCCTGGCCGAGCACCCGAGGCTCATCCAGCGGCCGATCCTCACGGCCACCGACGGCACGACGGTCGTCGGCCGCGACCCCGACTCCCTCGCCCGCGTCATCGACGCGGGCTGAGGGCAGCGGGCCCAGGACAGCGGGCCCAGGACAGCGGGCTCAGGACAGGCCGTTGGCCTTGCGGATCACCTCGACGATGCCGCCCATGATCTCGGTGAGCCCGAAGTCCTTGGGGGTGTAGACGGCGGCCACGCCGAGGTCGACCAGCGCCTTGCCGTCGGAGTCGGGGATGATCCCGCCCACGATGACCGGTACGTCGGACATGCCGGCCGCCTTGAGGCCGTCCAGCACCGCCGGCACCAGCTCCATGTGCGAGCCGGAGAGGATCGACAGGCCCACGCAGTGCACGTCCTCGGCCACGGCGGCCGCGACGATCTGCTCCGGGGTGAGCCGGATCCCCTGGTAGATCACCTCGAAGCCGGCGTCACGAGCGCGCACGGCGACCTGCTCGGCGCCGTTGGAGTGGCCGTCCAGCCCGGGCTTGCCGACGAGCAGGCGCAGCCGGCCGCCGAGCTCCTCGCCCGTCGTACGGACGGCGTCGCGGACGGCGGTCAGCTCGGCACCGGCGGCGGCGACGCCGACGGCCCCGGAGACACCGGTCGGGGCACGGAACTCGCCGAAGACCTCGCGCAGGGTCGCCGCCCACTCCCCCGTGGTGGCGCCGGCACGCGCGGCGGCCAGCGTCGCCGGCATCAGGTTGACCTCGCCCTTGGCGTCCTCGGCGACCTTCGCGAGCGCCTCGGCGACCTCGGTCTCGTCGCGCTGGGCCTTCCACGCCTCGACCGAGGCGCGGGCGGCCTGCTCGGCCTGCGGGTCCGCGGTCATGATCGCCTCGTCGAGGTTGGCGGTCAGCGGGCTCGGCTCGGTGGTGGTGAACTTGTTGACCCCGACGATGACCTCCTCGTTCGCCTCGATCCGCGCGCGGCGGCGGGCGTGGGAGGAGACCAGCTCGGACTTCATGTAGTCGACGGCGCCCATCGCGCCGCCCATGGCCTGGACCCGGTCCATCTCGGCGCGCGCGCCGGCCTTGAGCTCGGCGACCTTGGCCTCGATGACGTGGGAGCCCTCGAAGATGTCCTCGTACTCGAGCAGGTCGGACTCGAAGGCCAGCACCTGCTGCAGGCGCAGCGACCACTGCTGGTCCCAGGGCCGCGGCAGGCCGAGCGCCTCGTTCCAGGCGGGCAGCTGCACGGCGCGGGCGCGAGCGCTCTTCGACAGCGTCACGCCCAGCATCTCCAGCACGATGCGCTGGACGTTGTTCTCCGGCTGGGCCTCGGTCAGGCCGAGGCTGTTGACCTGCACGCCGTAGCGGAAGCGGCGCATCTTCGGGTCCTGGACGCCGTAGCGCTCCTGGGTGATCTCGTCCCACAGCTCGGTGAAGGCGCGCATCTTGCACGTCTCCTCGATGAAGCGGACCCCGGCGTTGACGAAGAAGGAGATCCGGCCGACGACCTTCTCGAAGTCGTCGTCGCTGACCTGCCCTGAGTTCTTGACCTGGTCGAGCACCGCGATCGAGGTGCACAGCGCGTACGCCAGCTCCTGGGTCGGGGTCGCGCCCGCCTCCTGCAGGTGGTAGCTGCAGATGTTGATCGGGTTCCACTTCGGGATGTAGTTGACCGTGTAGGCGATCATGTCCGCGATCAGGCGCAGCGAGGCCTCCGGCGGGAACACGTAGGTCCCGCGCGAGAGGTACTCCTTGATGATGTCGTTCTGGGTCGTGCCCGCCAGGAGCTTGGCGACCTCGGCCGGCTCCATCTCGGGGTTCTGCTCCTCGGCGACCACCTGGTACATCGCGAGCATCCACATCGCGACGGCGTTGATCGTCATCGAGGTGTTCATCTCGGTGACCGGGATCTGGTCGAAGAGCTTGCGCATCTCCCCCAGGTGCGGGATCGGCACGCCGACCTTGCCGACCTCACCGCGCGCCATCGGGCTGTCGGGGTCGTAGCCGGTCTGGGTCACCAGGTCGAACGCGACCGACAGGCCGGTCTGCCCCTTGGCAAGGTTGGTGCGGTAGAGCGCGTTGGACGCCTCGGCGGTCGAGTGGCCGGCGTAGGTCCGCATCACCCAGGGGCGGTCCTTGACGGGCGGCGTCTGCTCGGGGGTGGCAGCGGCGTCAGACGTGGTGCTCATAGAGCGAAGAGTAGGCCGATTGCTACCGGTTGGTAACGCTCGTTCGGTGTGTGGTTCTCCACAGCGGCGCCACGAGGCGGCGGATCAGGCGGGGATCGGGTCCCGCTCGAGCTCGACCAGGCGGATCAGGTGGGTCAGGTGCAGCATGCGTCGTACGGCGGGACAGGCGCCACGCAGCACCATCGAACCGCCCATCCGGCGGGCCCGGCGGCTGGCGGCGGCCAGCACCTTGAGCGCGGTCTCGTCGACGGAGGTGACCTCGCTGAGGTCGACCACGACCCGGCCGCCGGTGTAGGAGCCGTGCACCCGCAGGTGCTCGTAGAGCGCGGCACGGATCTCGCCGGTGCTGCGCACGTCGAGGTCGCCCTCGAGCACGAGCACCGCGCCGGTGGTGTCGAGGTCGGTGCTGATCGTCGTCACGCTCATCCTTGGCCTCCCGAGATCCGGACCCTCCCACGGGCCTCCCTACCCACCTTGACGCTCTGTTACCCCATTCGGTTGCACTGAGCCGCGGAAAATCTCGAGCGTGTCGCCGGTTATGGTCGCCTCATGGTCAACCTCACCCGCATCTACACCCGGACCGGCGACGCCGGCGAGACCCGGCTCGGCGACATGAGCGTGACCACGAAGACCGATCCGCGGCTGCTCGCCTACGCCGACGTCGACGAGGCCAACGCCCACCTCGGCGTCGCGATCGCGACCGGCGGCCTGGACGACGACGTGGTCGCGGTGCTCACCCACGTGCAGAACGACCTCTTCGACGTCGGGGCCGACCTGTGCACGCCGGTGGTGCCCGACCCGGAGTACCCGCCGCTGCGCATCGAGCAGGACTACGTCGACCGGCTCGAGGGCTGGTGCGACCACTACAACGAGCCGCTGGAGAAGCTGCGCTCCTTCATCCTCAACGGCGGCACCCCCGCGGCCGCGCAGCTGCACGTCGCGCGGACCGTGGTGCGGCGTGCGGAGCGGGGCGCGTGGGCGGCGTACGAGGTCCATGGCGAGTCGATGAACAAGCTGGCCATCACCTACCTCAACCGGCTCTCGGACCTGGTCTTCATCCTGGCCCGCCACGCCAACCGCGAGCGTGGCGACGTGCTGTGGGTGCCGGGCGGCGAGCGCGGATAACCGCTTGCCGGTCGGTGCGGCCGCCGCCGACGATGGCGGGGTGGACGTCACCTTCACCAAGCTGCGCGGGCGCTACGAGATCGCGGTCCGGCGCGGTGCCGGCGCCGCGCTCGCGCCGCGCAACGGCCCCGGGCACAGCGACCGGGTGCCGCACGACGTCGCGCACCTCATCGTCGAGGTGGAGGACGGGCTGCGCGGCGGGGTCTACGGCCGGCTCGCGGCCGCCGACGGTGACGACGGCATGTTCTGGCCGCTCGACCCGGCCGAGCGGCGGGCCTCGCTGAAGCGCCGTCGTCCCCCGACGCCGGAGGAGTCGGCCGACATGGGCCGCTCGGAGGCCCTGGCCTCGGCCAGCGTCGCGCTGTGGGAGGTCGCCCGTGGCTGGCGCACGGCCGACCCCGCCTGGCCCGGGCGGGCCGCGGACCACGGCATCGACGACGGCTTGCTCGACCGGCTCTTCGCCCGCTACGACGACTTCGCCACCCGCTGGGCGGCGCTCTCCCCCGGCGCCTCGATCACCATGGACTGGCCCTTCCCGGAGGGCAGCGGCAAGAGGCGGCGCACCGGCCGCTGAGGCTCGTCCTGCGATGCGGGTCGCGTCGGAGGTGCGTGCCACCATGGTCGGATCGTGAACGTCCTGGCCCAGCTCACCGACGACTTCCTGCAGCGTCACTTCGACGCCGCGACGTTGGAGCGCGCCCGCGAGGTCGTGGCCCGCGGCGGCGTACGACGCCCGGAGATCGGGATGCTCTCGAAGGGCTCGGTCACCGCGACCGCCGACGTGCAGGGCTCGCGCGAGCAGCCCTACCAGGTGCAGCTGCACGCCGAGGCGCCCGCGGAGGGCTACGACGGCTGGCTGTTCACCGTCTGCACCTGCCCGGTGCGCTCGGTCTGCAAGCACGGCGCCGCGCTGGCGCTCACCCTGCGCCAGTCCTTCGCGCAGCCGACCGCGGCGCCCACCTCGGCCTGGCGGCGGACCCTGGAGCGGATCGTCACCGAGCTCGACCGGCAGCGCACCGAGCCGCGCGAGGAGGTCGCGCTCGCGCTGGAGATCAGCCTCGCCCCGCCGCGCCGCGCCTACCAGTCCCCCGGCACGACCCTGCACGTGCGTCCGCTGCGCGCGGGCCGCAACAAGCCGTGGGTCAAGACCGGCGCCGACTGGTCCGACGTGGCGGCCGCGGCGATCACCGGCGGGTTCCCCCGCGCGCAGGCCGAGGCCGTCACCGCGCTGCACACGCTCTGGTCCGGTCACCGTGGCTACGGCAACGGGGTGACCCCCTCGCTCGACGAGCTGGGCAGCCAGGTGGTCCGCGCGCTGCGCACCGCCCGCGACGCCGGGGTGACCCTGCTCGGCGGAGGCGCCGTGGCGACGGTGGAGGTCGCCGACGAGGAGGCCGAGGTCGTCGTGCGGCTGGGCGACGCGGAGACCGGCGGCACCGAGGTGCAGGGCCTGGTCACCCTCGGCGAGACGAGCTGGCGCGGTGACGGCGTGGTGCCGATCGGCAACCCGGCGACCGCGGTCGGCCTCCTCGACCAGCTCGGCCACCTCGTCGTCGCCGACCTGACCGCGCCGATGCCGCTGGCCGTGCGCCACCTCGTCGACGGGCCGGGCTTCACGGTGCCGCCCGCCGAGGCCGACGACCTCCGTGCCGAGCTGCCACTGCTGATGCGGCACCTGACGGTGCGCGCGGAGACGGCCGCGATCGAGCTGCCCGAGCCACTGACCCCGGCCCTCGTGCTGACCGTGACCTGGCACAGCGCGACCAAGGCGGCGCTCACCTGGACCTGGGCCTACGGCGACGACGACACCCGCACCTGTGCCGTCGGGAGCAGCGACCCGCTCGGCGGCGTACGGGACCGGGTCGCGGAGCGCGCTCTGCTCGCGCACGTGCCGGCCGAGCTGCTCCGCACGACGAGCGCCGCCGACGGCGACGCGCTCACCCTCGCCATCCACGACCTCCCCCACCTGCGCACGATCGAGGGCGTGCGGGTCGTCGAGGAGGAGCGGCCCGACTTCCGCGAGATCGACGTCGCGCCGGAGATCAGCTTCGACCTGGTCGAGCCCGACGACGAGCGGCCCTCGACCGACTGGTTCGACCTGGCGGTGACGGTACGGGTCGCCGAGGAGGGCATCCCGCTGCCCGACGTGCTGGCCGCGCTGACACTGGGCAACGAGTTCCTGGTGCTGCCCAGCGGCCGCTACGTCACCACCGACCGGCCCGAGTTCGACCGCCTGCGCGAGGTGGTCGCGGCCGCCGCCGAGCTGCACGACCGGGACGGCGACCGGATCGGCGTCGGACGCCAGGACCTCGGGCTGTGGGCGCAGCTCGCCGAGACCGGGCTCGTCGACACCCAGGTCGCCGACTGGGTGCGCCGCGCCGAGGCGCTGCGCGACCTCACCGACATCCCGCGCCCCGAGCCCACCGGGCTCGCCACCACGCTGCGCAGCTACCAGCGCGAGGGCTTCTGGTGGCTGGCCTTCCTGTGGCAGCACGGGCTCGGCGGGATCCTCGCCGACGACATGGGCCTCGGCAAGACGCTCCAGGTGCTCGCGCTGATCGCGCACGCCCGCGCGGAGCGGCCCGCCGAGCCACCCTTCCTCGTCGTCGCGCCGACCAGCGTCGTCACCGCGTGGGTGGACGAGGCGGCCCGCCACGCGCCCGGCCTGCGGGTCGGCGTGGTGCGCCGCGGCACCGACGACGTCGCGGAGATCGCGGCGGGCAGCGACATCGTGGTCACGACGTACACGCTGCTGCGGCTCGCCCAGGACCAGTACGCCGCCGTCGGCTGGGCCGGGCTCGTGCTCGACGAGGCGCAGCAGGTGAAGAACCACCAGAGCAAGACCTACACCGCGGTGCGGATGATCGAGGCGCCCTTCCGGCTGGCCGTCACCGGCACCCCGTTCGAGAACCGGTTGATGGAGCTCTGGTCGCTGCTGTCGGTGACCGTGCCGGGGCTGTACCCGTGGCCGCGCCGCTTCGCCGAGCGCGTCGTGCGCCCGATCGAGCGGGACGCCGACCAGGCCGTGCTCGACCGGTTCCGGGCCCGGGTGAAGCCGTTCCTGCTGCGGCGCACCAAGGAGCTGGTGGCCGACGACCTCCCGCCCAAGCAGGAGCAGGTGCTCGCCGTCGACCTCGGACCGCGGCACCGCAAGATCTACGACACCCACCTCGCCCGCGAGCGGCAGCGGATCCTCGGCCTCGTCGAGGACTTCGACCGCAACCGGGTCGCGATCTTCAGCGCGCTCACCACGCTGCGCCAGCTCGCGCTCGACCCCGCGCTCGTCGACCCCGAGCACGACACCGTCGGCTCGGCCAAGCTCGACGTGCTCGTCGACCACCTGCGCGAGATCACCGCCGAGGGACACCGGGCGCTGGTGTTCAGCCAGTTCACCTCCTTCCTCGCCCGGGTGCGGACCCGGCTGGACGAGGCGGAGATCGCCACGACGTACCTCGACGGGGGGACACGGGACCGCGCCGCCGTCATCGACGACTTCCGCGCCGGCACCGCGCCCGTCTTCCTGATCTCCCTCAAGGCCGGCGGTGTCGGGCTCACCCTCACCGAGGCCGACTACGTCTTCGTCCTCGACCCCTGGTGGAACCCCGCCGCCGAGGCGCAGGCCGTCGACCGTGCCCACCGGATCGGCCAGACGAAGCACGTGCACGTCTACCGCCTCGTCGCGACCGACACGGTCGAGGAGAAGGTGATGGAGCTCAAGGCCCGCAAGGCCGAGCTGTTCGCCCAGGTGATCGACGGCGACGGCGCGATGAGCACCACCATCGGTGCCGACGACATCCGCAGCCTCTTCGCCGACTGACCCACCCGTGCGCGCACGGGTGGGTACGGGTGAGAACGGGCGCGGCCGGCGCCGCGGGAGAGGTGCGACGCCGACCGCGCGTTCTCGTCACCGGCGCCGAAGCAGGAGGCGCGCCGGTGGACCGGGCGGCTGGATGGGGCCAGCCGTCCGGCCGATCAGGGTGGGTCCGTCGTACGACGGGTGGAGGTCACCATTGGAGATCGATGACCGGGTCGAGGGTGAAGGTCGCGCTGGTGATGCGGGTGCTCGTCACGACGCAACCGGTCGACGTCACGGCGAAACCCTGCGTGCCGCTCTGCGTCACGACGCCGGTGCTGGCGCTGTAGCTGCCCGTGAAGCTCTTCGCGAGGGTCGGGCCGGTGGCCGTGCAGCCGGCGACGATCGCCGACATGTTGGCCGTCACGCCGTTGGCCGGGACGTTCAGGCTTCCGGTGAGCGTGCCGTTGTAGAGCTGCCCCGGTGTGCTCCCGGCCGCCGGCAGCGTGATCGAGACGCCCCAGGTCCCGCTCTTGGTCATCGGGATCAGCACGCCGGCCTGGTTCTTGCAGCTCATCGTGGGCGGAGGAGCCGCGCTGACGGTCAACACCGTTCCTGGCGCACCCGAGAAGGGGCCCGTGGACGTGAGCGTCAGGGAGTGCGTCGCGTCGAACGTGCAGGTGACGTTGTGCGGGCTCCCCGCGACGGTCGCTCCCATCACGATGGTGCCGGTCGCCGCCAGCACGTCGCCGGCGGCCAGCGGCGCGCCGGTGCCTTCGTTGTAGAGCGTCCAGCTGGGGTTGGCGTGCGCCGGGGCGACCCCGGCGGTGGCGCCAGCCACCGCCAGGACCGCACCGCCGAGGGCCCCCGCCAGCCGACGGGGTCGCGTCGTCATCCGTCGTTCCCTCACTGGTAGACCGGGTCCAGACCGAGCGCCTCGCGGACCTCGTTGGCGTCGGTGATGGAGACGTCGGCGTCCAGGACCGCGGTGTTGTTGCCGGGAGCCTTGGGCACGCCCGCGATCGTGTTCACGGTCGGGTTGAGGTAGCCGAAGGGCGTGCCGCATCCGCTGGCGCCGGGCGCCGCGAAGGCGTTGTCGACGGCCTTGACGTCGTCGAACTTGATGCCCGCCCCCTCCGCCGTCCCGGGGGCGATCGCACCGGTGATCGGCGTGTTCGGCGGCGGCGGGGCCGTCGTGCCCGTCGTCAGGTTGAGCGCGATCGGCGAGCTGTTGCTGCCGATGTAGCAACCCGGACCGAGGATGCTGAGGACGTCGGTGAAGGGGTTGTGCACCTTCGCCTTGACCTTCAGCCCGAACGCAGTGCCCTGGCGCGACAACAGGTTGTCGATGCTGATCGTCGGGAGCGCGGTCACCTCCGGTGTCACGTACGCCGCGAGCGGACCTACACCTGCACCCGGGATCCCGAGCACCCCGCCGGGGACCTCGATCGGTGCCGAGGTGAGCACCTTGTGCCCGTTGGTGGGCGCGACGGTGATCGGCTCGTAGTTGTTCGACTCGGGGTACTTCACACCGACCTCGATCGTGATCGGTTCGGTGGTGCGAAGGTCGAACTTCCCCACCTTGAGCTGGGTGTCGTAGGTCTCGATGTAGAGACAGCTCGCGACCTCAGGGTTGTCGATCGGGCAGTTGGCGTACTTCGCCAGGTTCGGCGGCAAAGTCGGGTCGGCCGTGGCGGGCGCCGGCGGGCCGAGCAGACTGACGGTCGCGCCGAGCACCATCGCACCCGCGGCCGCCCGCACGCTGTTCGTCGTCGAGAACTTCATCGGAGTCTCCATTCTGAAGCGCGGGGCGAGGCCCCGCGGTACCGCTGGTTGGGTGTCCGCGGGGTGGCTCGAGCGGGTGCCCGAGCCACCCCGCGCCCCATGTTCAACCCGCTCCTCAGGCCGACATGGTGAGCTCGTGCTGTCTCAGGCCGTCACCTCTTTCACGATGCGCCGACTCACTGGTAGACGGGGTCGAGACCGAGCGCCTCGCGGACCTCGTTGGCGTCGGTGATGGAGACGTCGGCGTCCAGGACAGCGGTGTTGTTGCCGGCCGCCTTCGGGATCCCGGCGATCAGGTTGACGGTCGGGTTGAGCCACCCGAAGGGCGTGCCGCATCCGCTGGCGCCGGGCGCGGCGAAGGCGTTGTCGACGGCCTTGACGTCGTCGAACTTGATGCCCGCCCCCTCGGCCGTCCCGGGGGCGATCGCACCGGTGATCGGCCGGTTGGGCGCCGGCGGAGCGGTGGTGCCGGTCGTGAGGTTGAGCGCGATCGGCGAGCTGTTGCTGCCGATGTAGCAACCCGGACCGAGGATGCTGAGGACGTCGGTGAAGGGGTTGTGCACCTTCGCCTTGACCTTCAGGCCGAACGCGGTGCCCTGGCGCGACAACAGGTTGTCGATGCTGATCGTCGGGAGCGCGGTCACCTCCGGTGTCACGTACGCCGCGAGCGGGCCGATCCCGGCGCCTGGGATGCCGAGCACGCCGCCGGGGACCTCGATCGGTGCCGAGGTGAGCACCTTGTGCCCGTTGGTGGGCGCGACGGTGATCGGCTCGTAGTTGTTCGACTCGGGGTACTTCACACCGACCTCGATCGTGATCGGCTTGGTGGTGCGAAGGTCGAACTTCCCGACCTTGAGCTGGGTGTTGTAGGTCTCGATGTAGAGACAGCTCGCGACCTCAGGGTTGTCGATCGGGCAGTTGGCGTACTTCGCCAGGTTCGGCGGCAACGTGGGGTCGGCGGTCGCCGTCCCCGGGGCGAGGCCGAGCAGGCCGACGGCACCACCCATCGCGACGACCCCGGCGGCGAGCCGCCGCGGGCGTGATGTTGAAAACTTCACTGGAACACTCCATTCTCGAACGCGGGGCCGTGAACCCCGCGGAAAGTCATCTCGATTTCCTGTCGTGAGGTGACCCGGGTGAGTGCCCGGGTCACCTCACGCGCCCCATGTCAGCCAGTCGGGCTCGACCGGGCTCGCTTGGGCGCGAGACCGGCGTGGACCGAGCCGGACCGACCCATCAGTCCCTCATCTCAGCCAGCGACTCCGATCACCACTGGAGGTCGATGATCGGGTTCGCCGTCAGGCTCGCGCTCACGAGACGGGTGCTCGTGACCGTGCAGCCCGTCGCCGTCGCCGTGAACGCCTGGTTGGCGTTCGCGGTCACGGCACCGTTGCTGGCGTTGTAGCTGCCGGTAAAGGCCTTGGCGGTGGTCGGCCCGACCGCCGAGCAGCCCGCGACGAAAGCGGACAGGTTGGCGTTCACGGCGTTGGCCGGGACGTTGAGCGAACCCGTCAGAACTCCGTTGTAGAGCTGGCCCGGGGTGGAGCCGGCCGCCGGCACGGTGAAGCTGACGCCCCAGGTGCCGGTGAGGGTGACCGGCACGTTGAGCGTGCCGCTGGTGCAGTTGAGCGAGGAGGGCGGGGTCGCGTTGACCGTCAGGGTGCTGCCGGGCGCACCGGAGAAGGGACCGCTGGCCGACAGGGTCAGAGGGTTGCTGGCGCCGAACGTGCAGGTGATCGTACGCGGGGCGCCGGCGATGGTCGCCGCGAACACGGCCGACCCGGTGCCGCTGAGCACGTCGGTGCTGGTCAGCGGAGCCCCGGTGCCCTCGTTGTAGAGGGTCCAGTTCGGGTTGGCGTGGGCCGGCGCAGTGGTGGCGGCGACCGCGGTCGCCGCCAGCGCCGCACCACCGAGAATGCCCATCGCCTTACGGAGAGTTGACTGCATCTTCGTTCCTTTCATGGGGGTCCCGGCCGCACGGCGCGGCACGGGCATCTGCCGTAGTGGCAGAAGATCGTGGGTCATCCGTCGAAGCCGTATCCGGCCGGCACGCCCTTCGGGAGCCCGACCTTGTCGACCGTCATGTCGACGCCGACCTCGGACACGCCCTCTGCGATCGCCGGGAAGGAGGCGGAGCCGTCCAACATGCCGTTGATGAAGGCGTTGTAGTAGTCGCCCCACGGCTGGTCGAGGAGGACGTCCGCCCCGTACTTGTCGGATCCGTAGAGAAAGGTCAGCAAGGACACCGCCAGGCTGCGTCCGTCGCCCGGCGGCATCGCGTCGAGTCGACCGGTGTCGAAGGTGAACGCATTCGAGCCGACGCTGGTCCGACCACCTTCGACAGCGCCTGCGAGGGGCTTCGTCGGCATCATCGGAGACCGCTTCGACGGGGGCTCGCCGATGTCCCAGGAGATCCCCGAGACCTGCGGGGTGATCGGCATCTTCACCGCAGTCGAGAAGGTCCCCTTGATGTCGATCGGGAACTGGAGGTCGGGATTTCCGTTGCCGATCGCCAGGGTCGCGCCCAGCGCGAGGTCGACCGACAGGTCCAAGGACCCGTCGGCCCGGATGCCGGACAGCTTCGCTGAGATGCTCTTGACGGCCAGGTCCTCGACATTGAGGCGCCGGGCGGGCTCCATGTCAGGGGCGTACAGGTAGCTGCCGAGGAAGGTGCCGGGATAGGCATAGAACTCCGACCCGTCGGCGCGCGTCTTGCGACTGTTGACGTACGAGCCCTCGTCGTCCCAGGTTCCCCAGTCTGGAGGGGTGATCCCGCTGATGTCCGCGATCGAGACGCCGGCGCCGTCGCAGAAGTCGACGTCGTCACGATCCACGAGCAGCTTCATCGACGGCAGCTGCACACGAGCGTTGACCCACCCGGTCAGGCCGCGCAGCGTGGTGGAGTAGGGAACTCCTTGTCCCCAGTGATCCGCGGACGGCGAGTACCCGGCCACCATGGTGCCGTTGGTGACCTTGATCCGGACGGGGAGCGTGTAGCCCTCCGGGGAGCCGTCATCCGTAGCGGCCAGCGGCGCGGGCGCGGGGCACGACGGGTCGCCGGAGGCCAGGTCGGCGACACCCGACGGCAGTCGGGGGTCACGGCTGACACCCCATGGCACTGAGAGCTGGGCGAGCTCGTCCGGGGCGAAGTAGTAGGGGTGCTGCGAGTAGCCCGGCTCGCCCGGTCCCGGGTCGGCCCCGGCCGGGACCGCCGCCGCCAGGAGACTCGTCGCGGCTATGGCGGCGCCGAACGCCGCGACCGCGCGGGATCGACGCTGGTCGAGGTGGATGCTCATCGGTGTCTCCTCTCAGGCCCGCGGCTCACGCCGGGTCCTGGTAGACGCTGATCTTGGCTTCGAGGTCGATCGGGACCTTGGTGATGGGGAGCCGGGCCAGCCGGTCGATGCGGGCGGGCAGCTCGCCCGGGCAGTACTTGTCGTGGTTGGCGACCTTCGCGACGGTGAAGCTGTCGCCCTTCAACGTCGCCGTCCCCTCGTACGGCGGGGAGAGGAGCGGGCCGGTGATGACGGCCTTCGCGACACCGGTGAACGGGATGACGCACTGGAGGCCGAACAGGCGCGCGCGCCCCTGCAGGGAGACGTTGAGGTCCGCCTTGAAGCCGCCGCTCGAGCTGCCGGTGCAGGAGACGGTCGACCGGGTGGCGCTGGCGCTCATGCTGACCGGCACCTCGAGCGGCTTGTCCGGGATGATGTCGAAGATGGCGCGCAGGGCGTTGGCCTTCACGCCGTCGGCCGGGATCACGAGCTGGGTCGAGACCGGGCACGCGGACTCGCCGCTGCGGACCAGGCGCAGCACCCCGCAGATGCTGATGTCCATGTCGTCGATCTTCAGCACACCCGCGTCGATCGATCCGGACTCGACCCGGGCCACCACGCCGTACTCGGTGGGCGGGGGGTTCCGGTTCGGTCGGCAGCCGGGCGGGACCTGCGGAGCCACCGCCCGTACGACGGGCGAGGGCGCCCGCGACGGGGCCTGGTCGGCGCTGGCCGGCAGGGTGAGCAGGGTGCCGGCGAGGGCGAGCAGCCCCACCAGGGCACCGTGCCGGAACGTGGCCGGCCGGAGGTTCGGTCGCATCGGGCTTCTCCTAGTCCGGCCCGCGCTGCAGCAGGCGCGGACCCTTCGCACAGGGCTGCGGCGTCCCGCCACCGGTGGTGGAGGGCAGCGGCAGCGGGCCGTGGCTGCACAGCGGCTGGCCGACGTTGATGGTGAGGTCGCCGTGGAAGACGCCGTCGCGCGCGACCTTGCTGAGGTCGGTGCTGACCTTCGGCAGGAGCGCGAAGAGCACCTTGATCGCGGCGGAGTTCTGGCTGAGCGCGGTGCCGATCGCACCGGAGCCCTTCAGCAGCTCGCGGAACGGGCCGCTCTGGGTGCGCACCAGCTCCTCGATGGTCGAGGCCGCCGAGCCGCCGTCACGCAGCAGCTGCGCGAAGTCGGCGTCGTTGTCGGCGAGCTGCTGGGACAGCACGTCGAAGGAGCGGATGATCGCGGCGAGCTGCTGCTGGGTGGCGTTGCCGGTGCGCAGCACGGTGAGCCCGTCGAGGATCAGCTTGCGGGTGCCGGGGGCGGCCTCGGTGACGGCGTTGAGGAAGCGCTGGCCGCTGACCACGAGCGTGCGCAGCTCCGGCGCGAGCCCGCTGAAGGCGTCGGCGAACAGCGTCTGCACGACGTCGAGGTCGTCGGGGTCGATGGAGCGCAGCAGCTTCGTCCCGCTCTCCAGCGCCTGGCTGACGCTGGTCGGCACCTGCGCGGTGGCGATCACGGCACCGTCGGCGAGCTCCGGCTCGGCGGCACCGGTCGGCACCAGGTCGACGTAGCTCTCCCCCAGCGCCGAGAGCATCCGCACCCGGGCCTCGACGTCCTTGGGGATCGGCTGGTCCGTGGTGAGCTCCAGGTCCAGGCGTACGCCGGACGGCCCGACCGTCATCGCCTCCACCTTGCCGACGGTGACGCCGCGGTAGGTCACCTCGCTGTCCTCGAACAACCCCGAGGAGCGGGGGACGTCGACGCTGACCCGGTAGTCGTCGTCGACGGGTGACCACCCGATGATCTGGATGCCGATGTAGTAGAGGCCCAGCGCGGTGCCGACCAGGATGCCGATCATCCGCGGCCACAGGGACGTCCTGCTCACGGCTGCCTCCCCGACTCGATCGGGCCCAGCGCGGTCATCAGCGAGGTGACGGCCGAGCGTGGGCGGATGGTGCCGCTGGCCTCCGAGGGCGTGGAGCTGAACGCAATCGGGGCGACCACCGAGGCCCGCGCGTAGCCGTACTTCGTCAGCTTCGGGACCTGGTCGGCCAGCACCCGGACGTTCTTGAGCACCGGGGTGATCAGCTCGCGGGAGTCGACGATCTGCCGCACCACGGGCACCAGGTCCTTCAGCGCCTTGACCGTCTGGTCACCGCTGCGCGCGACCACGGCGTTGCCCGCCTTGGCGAACCCGTCGAGGCCGGTGAGCAACGTCTGGAAGTCGTCGTTGAGGTCCCCGAGGACCTTCAGCGCCGGCGCGATCTCCTTCAGGCCCTCGACGAGCACGCCGCTGCCGTCGTTGAGCTGCTTGACCAGCCGTCCGACCTGGGTCAGCGCCCGGTCGATCGGCCCGAGCCCCCCGGCGAGCAGCTCCGCGGAGGTCTCCAGCCGTCCGAGCAGCTGACGGACCTGCTGCTGGTTGCCGGAGAACACGGCGTTCAGCTCGCGGGAGATCGTGTGCAGGTCGCCGACCCCGCCACCGGTGAGGATGGTGGCGAACGCACCGAGGGTGTCCTCGACGGTCGGCGCGGCCGCGGTGTCCGCGACGTCCATGGTGTCACCGTCGCGCAGCAGCGGCATCGAGGCGCCGCCCTCGGTGGGCTGGTGCACCTCGACGTACTGGTCTCCGAGCGGGTTGTCGAAGCGGACCTCGACCGTGGTCCCGCGCGGGATCTCGACGCCGTCGAGGAAACGCAGCTCGACCCGGGCGCGGTAGCCGTCGACCTCCATCGTGCCGACCTCGCCGACGACCCGGGCACCGTCGCGGATCTCGGCGTTGGCGGGCAGGTTGAGCACGTCGTCGAAGGACGCCGTGACGCTGTACGTCGATCCGTCGAGCCCGCCGGGCTTCGGCATGTCGTGCAGGCTCAGCGAGCAGCCGGACAGCACCAGCGCCAGCAGGGCGACGGGCAGGAGCCTCCAGGTCCGGGTCATCTCAACCCCCCAACCCACGCAGCGCGGCGAGGGTCCAGGCCGAGGCGTCGGGTGCCCCGGCCCCCTTCGGCAGCTCGTCGAGCCAGCGGTCGACGCCGCAGGCCAGGTCGAGCACCTCGCGCTTGGTCGGGGTCGGCTCCAGGGCGACGGCCATCAGCCGCAGCAGCCCGTCGGCACAGACCTCCGCGCGCACCTTGGCGTTGCGCGGTTGGCTCAGCCGGGCCCGGATCGCCATCCCGTCCTTGGTCTTGACCACCGTGTTGCCGGTGTTGGAGACCGCGAGCGGCAGGGTGCGCATCAGCCGGGTCAGCGCCTTCTGCTGCTTGCCGATCTCCCCCGCGACCCCGGACAGGCTGCTGATGGTGCCGGAGAGCTGGTCCTTGTTGTCGGTGACGAACGTGTTGAGCTCGGCCAGCAGGTCCTGCAGGTTGGTCAGCACCGCGGTCACCTGCGGCGCGTCCCCGGCCAGGCCACCGCTGACCGCGGCGAGGTTCTCCGCGAGCCTGCGGTAGCTGCCGCTCACCGAGGCGGCCGCCGTGGTCAGGTCACCGAGGTCGTTGATGCCGTCGGTGAGGGCGTCGCCGTCCTTGCCGACGGCGTCGAGCGTCGTACCGAGGCTGTCGACGAGCTCGTGCACCGTGCCGCCCTGCCCGCCGAGGGTGTCGGCGAGCGAGGCCAGGACCCGCGACAGCGAGCCGTCGGCGTTGGCGCCCTCGGGCCCGAGCAGGCGGGAGAACTCGTCGAGGCTGTCGATGATCTGGTCCACCGACTGCGGCACGACGGTGTGGTCGGCCGCGATCCGGCCGCCGTCCGGCAACCGCGGACCCGAGCCGGAGTACGCCGGCGCGAGCTCGATGAACCGGTCGTTGACCGCGTTCGGGGCCATCAGGAAGGCGCTCACGTCGGTCGGCAGCCGGTGCTCCTCGTCGATCTCCAGCTCGACCTCGACCCCCTTCACGCCGGGGTCGACGCGGACCACGTGGCCCACCGGGACGCCGAGGATCTTCACCGAGTTGCCCGGGTAGACGCCTGGCATCTCGACGAAGGTCGCGGTGACCCGGTAGGTGCCGGAGCCGGTGAGTGCGCGGATGCCGACCACGGCGGCCGCGACGAGCACCGTGGCCACGAGCGCGATCACCAGCCCGCGGCGGATCGAGGCGCTCATGGCCGGCACCCCACGCGCTGGTCCTTGGCCGGGAAGGCCGCGGCGTCGCACTGCTGGACGACCGCGTCGGGGACCAGGCCGTTGCCGACGAGGATGTCCACGAACCGTCCGGTGCCGGTCACCCGGGCGATGTTGGTGCTCAGCTGCGCCATCGCCGGGATCGCGCGCCCGAGCGTCTCGTTCTCGGTGGCGAGCGCCGCGGAGATCTTCTCCAGGTTGCGCAGCATCGGCCCGAGCTTGGCCTGGTTGACCGACAGGATCTTGGCGACCTGCGCGCTGAGGTCCGCGGTGCCGCGGACCAGCCGGCTGATCGCCGCCCGCCGCTCGCGCAGCACCGCGGTGAGCGCGTCGCCCTGGCTGACGATGTTGACGAGCACGTCACGCCTCTCGTTGATGATCTTCACGACGTCGCTGCCGGCCGAGATCAGCTCGCTGATCTTGTCGGCGTCGCCGGCGAGGTTGCTGGCGAAGTCGTTGAGGCCGGTGAGCGCCCGCTCCACGGACGCCGCGGACGTGCCGTTGAGCGTGGCGGTGACCGTGTCCAGCGCCTTCTGCAGCTGCGGGATGTCGGTCTTGTCGAGCTGGCCGGAGACCCGGCCGAGCTCGCCGACCAGGGTGCGGCTGGCGAAGGTCCGGTCCAGCGGGATCGGCTGGTCCAGGGTGCCGGGACCCGCGGGCTGCAGCTCGAGGAACTGCGAGCCGAGCGGGTTGAGCACCTTGACCCGGGCCGCGGTCTCCTCCCCCAGGTCGACGTCGTCGTCGACCTCGAAGTCGACCCGGACCTTGTCGTCCTCCAGCACGACGGCGGTGATCTTGCCGACCCGCACGCCGCGCACCTGCACGGTCTCCCCGCCGCTCAGCCCGGAGGCGTTGGCGAGGTAGGCGGAGTAGGAGTCGTGGTGGCTGACCAGCGGCAGCCGGGTCACGTTGAGCGCCAGCAGCACCAGCGCCAGGAGCACCACGCCGGCCACCGCGGCCACCTTGACCGGGTCGCGGTCGGAGACCCGCCAGTCGTCGAGGTCGAAGTCGCGCCAGCTCATCGGCAGACCCTCCCCACGCGGCCCGGGTCACCGACCGTGCCGGTCGGCAGCGCCAGGCCCTTCGGGTCCTGCGGCGCGGGCACGCCCGGCACCAGCGACAGGTTCAGCCGGCCGGTCACGGTCAGCTCCAGGTTGCAGAGGTAGACCTTGGCGAAGGAGCCGGAGTCGAGGATCCGGTTGAGCGCCTCCACCGTGACCGGTACGTCGCGCATCAGGTCGATGATCGCGTCCGAGCTCTGGCTCAGCGTCTCCGCGGCCTTGCTCACCCCGTCGATGTCGGCGTTGATGGCCTCCGTCGACTGCCGGGTGAGCCGCGAGGCGTTCTCCCCGAAGGCGGCGAGCCCGTCGATGGTCGAGGCCAGCACCGTGCGCTGGTCGTGGAGGGTGCCGACCACGGTGCCGAAGCTGTCGATCATCTGGCCCAGCGAGTCACCCTGCTCGTTGACGCTGGTGAGCAGGTCGGCGAGGTTGGTGATCACGGTCGAGATGACCTCCTTGCGGCCGGCGAGGTGGGTGGTGATCGTGCCGACCTGCTCGACGAGGTTGGCGACCGTGCCGCTCTCGCCCTGGAAGATCGCGATGATCGAGGCGGTCAGCTCGTTGACCTGGGCCGGGTCGAGCGCGTCGAAGAGCGGCTGGAAGCCGTCGAAGACCGCGGTCAGGTCGACGGTCGGCAGGCTCTGGCGCACCGGCAGCGTGCCGCCCGCGTCGAGGCGCGCACCGGACGAGCCGGACCCGGGCGGCAGCAGCGCGAGGTAGCGCGTGCCGATCAGGTTGGCGTAGCGCACCGCCGTACGGGTCTCGGTGTCGAGCCGGTGCTCACCGCTGACGACGAAGGTGACCCGTACGTCCTTGCCGCGCAGGTCGACGGCGGTGACCTTGCCGACCTCGAGGCCGGCGATGTTGACGTCGTCGCCGGCGCGCAGGCCGGCGGCGTCGGCGACCAGCGCGTGGTACTCCGTGCCGTTGCGCCGGCTCAGGTCGAGCACCGAGATCACCACGAAGACGGTGAGCAGCAGCGCCAGCGCCACGAAGGCGGCGACCGAGGCCAGCAGCCGGACGGGACGGGCGGGACGACCGCTGCTCATCGCGTGCTCCCCTCGGTCGGGCGCTTGCTGAAGGCGCAGAGCTGGGCGGGGCAGCCCTGGTAGGTGGGCGGGTTGGCGAAGCCGGGGCGGACCGCCTCGTTGAGCAGGCGGACGACGTCGGCCGGGTTGCCGCCCGCGGCCATCACCAGCGTCAGGTCGGCGGGGTTGCGCACCGACAGCGACGCGAGGCGTACGTCGGGCATCCCGTCGGCCAGCGCCGGCGCCCAGGACGCGGCCCAGGTGTCGACGCCGCGCAGCAGCTGGGTGATCACGTCGGGTCCCTGCGAGAGCGCCGCGAGCAGCGCGACCGCGCCCTCGACGGTGTCGGCGTAGGAGCCGATGGTGTCGCGCAGCAGTCCGGAGGTCGTGCTCACCAGCGTGCCGCCGTCGGAGACCAGCGCCCGGAAGGCTGCGGCGTTCTCGTTGACCGTGCGGGCCGAGACGGTGGCGTTCTCGACGAGCGAGAGGAGCTCGGGGGTCACCTGCTCCAGGCCGCCCGCGACCTCTGCGAGCTGGTCGAGGTCGGTGACCAGGGTCGGCCACAGCGGGAGCATCAGGCCGAGCCAGTCGTTGGTGGAGACCAGCGTCCTGCCGAGCTCCTCGCCCTGGCCCTGGAGCGCGGTCGCGAGACCGGACAGGCCGGCGTTGAGCTTGGCCGGGCTGACCTCCTTGAGCAGGTCGTTGAGGGAGACGAAGGTGCCCTGCAGGGACGGCGTCTCCCGGGCGTCGTACGCCGGGATGGTGGCGTCGTCGGCCAGGCCGGCCGGTCCGTCGTCGCTCGGCGAGAGCAGCTGGACGTACTGGTTGCCGAAGATCGAGACCGGTCCGACGGTGGCGACCACGTCGCGCGGCAGCCGGTCCAGCCAGCGCCGCTCGATCTCGACCTGGACCTGCGGGACGGTGTCCGCACCGGGGCCGGCCGTGTCGAGCACCTTGCCGATGCGCACGTCGCGGTAGGTCACCGGGCTGCCGACGGCGACCACCGAGCTCTGCGCCGGCAGCTGCACGCGCAACGTCGGGTCACCGGAGAACAAGCCGTTGAACTGGGCGACGACGAGGCCGGCGACACCCAGGACCAGGGCGCAGAACACCACCCCGAGGCGGCCCAGCGCGCGCTGGTTGCTGGCGAGCGAGTAGAGGTCCACGGCTACACCCGCACCCCGGTCGACGTGCCCCAGAACAGCAGGGTCATCAGCATGTCGGCCACCGCGATCGTCACGATGCTGGCCCGGATCGCCCGGCCCGAGGCGACGCCCACGCCCTCCGGACCGCCGGAGGCGGTGTAGCCGTAGAAGCAGTGGATGAAGGTGATCAGCAGGCCGAGCACGACCACCTTCAGGATCGACAGCAGCACGTCGCCGGTGTCGAGGAACAGGTAGAAGTAGTGGTCGTAGGTGCCGGTCCCCTGCCCCGCGATCAGCTGCACGGTGAGCTCGGAGGCGAGGTAGGCGCCGGAGAGCGAGACGAGGTAGAGCGGCACCACGAAGATCGAGACCGCGATCAGCCGGGTGGTGACGAGGTACTCCATGCTGGAGACGGCCATCGTGTCCATCGCGTCGATCTCGCCACTGATCCGCATCGCGCCGAGCTGCGCGGTGAACCGGCAGCCCATCTGGGCGGCGAGACCGAAGGCGGTGATCAGCGGGGCCAGCTCACGGGTGTTGCCGACCGCGGCGACCAGCCCCGAGAGCGGGGCGAGGCCGACGACGTTGAGGCCCTGCAGGCCCTCGAGCCCGAGCTGGACGCCGATCACCGCGGAGAGCAGCGCGGAGACGAAGACGGTGCTGGCCGCGACGGTCAGCAGGCCCTTGCCGAAGGCGATCTCGGCGAGCAGCCGCCAGACCTCGTGGCGGTAGCGGCGCAGTGCCAGCGGGATGGTCGCCACGGCGTGCACGCAGAACAGGAGCATCGCGCCCTGGCGGCGCAGGATGGTGCCGAGCGGCCGGCTGATGCCGTCGAGCCAGCCGCGCGGGCCGACCTGAAGCGAGGTGGTCACGTGCTCACCCCACCCTCGGTGGCGCGGCGAGCAGGAAGATCTGGCTGACCACGAGATTGATGACGAAGAGCAGCACGCCGGTCACCACGACCGAGCGGTTGACCGCGTCGCCCACCCCGGCCGGGCCGTGCTGGGCGTTCATCCCCTGGTACGACGCGACGAGCGCGGCCACCACGCCGAACATCGCCGCCTTGACGGTCGACTCGATGAGGTCGGCCGGCTGCGAGAACGCGCTGAAGGAGTGCAGGAAGCCACCGGCGGTGGAGTCGAGCAGGTAGACCGCGGAGAGGTAGCCGCTGACGATGCCGACGAAGGCGACCACGCCGTTGAGCAGGACGCTGACCAGCATCGTCGCGAGGATCCGCGGCGCCACCAGGCGCTCGAGCGGGTCGACGGCCATCACCCGCATGGCGGCGATCTCGCTGCGGATCGCCCGGGAGCCGAGGTCGGCGCAGATCGCCGACCCACCGGCGCCCGCGAGCACGATGCCGCTGATGATCGGCGCCGCCTGGCGCACCGTGGCGACCGAGTTGACGCCACCGACCAGCGAGGCCGCGCCGACCTGGCTGGTCAGGCCGCCCACGGTCAGCACCAGCACCAGGCCGAACGGGATCGCGATCAGGATCGTCGGCAGCAGCGAGACCGAGGCGAGGAAGCGCGTCTGCAGGACGAACTCCCACCAGGAGAACCGCCGGCGCACCAGCGCCCGCACCGTCACCGCGGTCGAGTCGACGAACATCGCCACCATGCCGCCGAAGCCCCGGGCACTGCCCGTGAGCGCGTCCACCGGAACCTTCACAGGAGGTCCACGCTGTCCAGCAACCACCGGTCGCCCTGGCGGACCAGGTGCAGCCGCAGCCGGCTGGCCTGGGTCGTGGGCTGGGCGCTCTGCTTGCTCGTCGCCGCCTGGTCGACCGCGGCGAGGACGGTGGCGAGGTCGCCGCGCACCTCGCGCACCGCGATCTCGACGACCGTGCCCTTCGCGGAGGCCTGCAGCTGGGTGAACATCGGGCCGAGCGTCTTGTTGGTCTCGGCGAACTTCTGCAGGAAGGCCTCGGTCGAGCCCTGCTCGAGCTGGCGCTGCTGTGCCGCCAGGTCGCGGTAGTCGTAGGTCGTCAGCGCCACCGCCAGGCCCCGGGCGCTCTCCAGCACCTCGGCCTCGGCGACCTTCGCGGCGTCGTAGCGGTCGAGGTCGCGGTGCGCGGCGCGCAGCTGGACGGCGAGGTAGCCGATCGCGCCCAGCGCGAGCAGCACCACCAGCACGGCGGCGGCGATCTTGCGCCAGTCACGTGCCGCTCCGGGCGTGGCGGGGGGCTCCACACGCGGGGCGTCGGTGTCGGTCGTGGTGTCGGTCGTGGTGTCGAGGTCGTCGTGGACGGCTTCGTCGATGGTCATGTTCTCTCCCTGGTTGGAGCGTGTGCCGAGCACACCCGCCCGCGGGTACGGCGGCACACGCGGTGGTGACTCAGGCGCCGGCGGAGCCGGCGCCGCTGAGCTCGAGGTCGTGGTGGGCCTCGGCGTCGGCCATCTCGTCCATGCCGATCGGGCCGCGGGCGCGACCGGCGAAGAACTGCTCGACGATCGGGCGGTCGCTGGACAGCACCTCGTCGGCCGGGCCGAAGGCGACCAGCCGGGAACGGAAGAGCATCCCGATGTGGTCGGCCGTGCGCTTGACCGAGTCGATGTTGTGCGTGATCACGAAGAAGGTGCAGCCGGTGACCTCCTGGACCGCCTGCATCAGCTCGTCGAGGTGGGCCACCCGGACCGGGTCGAGACCCGAGTCGGGCTCGTCGAAGAAGACGATCTCGGGGTCCAGCGCCAGCGCCCGGGCCAGGCCCGCGCGCTTCTTCATCCCACCGGAGACCTCGCCGGGCATCTTGCCGAGGTGCTTGACCAGGCCGACCATGTCCGCCTTGGTGTGCACCACCTCGCGCACCTGCGCCTCGGTGAGGTCGGTGTGCTCGCGCAGCGGGAAGGCGATGTTGTCGTAGAGGCTGATCGAGCCGAAGAGCGCGCCGTCCTGGAAGAGCACGCCGAACTTGCGGCGCACCCGCATCAGGTCGCGGTGGCGCATCCCGACGATCGGCTCGCCGTCGACGTAGATCTGCCCCTGCTCGGGCGGGTACATCCCGATGATGGTGTTGAGCAGCACCGACTTGCCCGTGCCGGACGGGCCGAGCACGGCGGTGATCTTGCCGCGGGCGACGTCGAAGCTGACGTCGTCGAGGATCGTCGTCGTGCCGAACGACTTGGTGACGCCGCGCAGGGCGATCACCGCGTCGGTGTCGCCGAGCTCGCCGAGCTGGTCGGTGCTGTGGGTTGCTGTGTGGAGTGATCGCGAGATCACGAGAGGCCCTCCCGGGTGTGCAGGCTGGCGCACCGGCCCCGGGCGTTGCTCCCCAACAACACCGTCGGCTGGTCCGTCGTGCCGCTCGCCTCTCCCAACAAGCGTCGTGTTACTCGGGGTAACACGCAGGTACAACCTGCGTCCGGTTGGACGATGTGTCAAGGGTCACGTCCGAAAAAAGGGACAGATCTGAGAACCCTTGCGTATCTCTTCCTCGATCTGCCCGTTGAGCAACGCCCGTCGCGACACCGCGACGCGGGTACGACGACACGGCCCGGAAGGGTGCGGGAGGGCGCGGATCAGCCCTGGAGGCGGTTCCAGTCCGTGCCGGGCGGCTTCGCCTCGAGCCACGCCTGGAAACCGGTGAGCGAGGACACGCTCATCGCCAGCTCCACCTCACCGCGCGGCGACTGGCAACGGATCACGAGGTGGTCGGGGTACAGCGAGGCCTGCTCGGCGCCCAGCGGCTCCCGGCGGCCGTCGTACAGCAGCTCCTCGCGCCGCCACGCCTGCTTGGGGCGCGGGGACAGGGAGAACACCCGGAACCACTCCAGGGTCTCCCCCGAGTAGCGGCCCAGGCCCAGCACCCAGCCGCGCTCGGGCCGCTCGGTGCGGTAGCGGTGGCTCAGCTCGAAGGTGCCACCGTGCCGGGACAGCAGACGGCGCCGGACGATGAGTCCGGCGCCGTACAGCACGAACAACAGCAGGAGCGCGCCACAGGCGTCGAGCAGCCACTCCCACCAGACCATATGCGTGCTAGCTGACCTTCTCCGCCGCGCGGATGCGTGCCTCGGCGTGGCGCACCCGCTGCTCGGCCTCGTTGCTCGAGTCGAGCAGGCGCTTGGCCTCCTCGAGGTCGACACGTGCCTGCTCGACCTCGATGTCCTCGGCGCGCTCGACCCGCTCGGCGAGGATCGAGACCCGGTCGTTGGCCACCGACAGGAAGCCCCCGTCGACGGCCGCGACCACGATCTGGTTCGTGTCCGCGACCTGGATCTCGATCACCGACGCCGACAGCAGCGACAGCGTGGGCGCGTGACCGCGCAGCACGCCGATGTCACCCTCGAGCGTGCGCGCGATGATCATCGCCGCGTCACCGGACCACACGGTCCGGTCCGCAGCGACGAGCTCCACGTGCAGGTGCTCGACCGTCGTGTCCGCCATGATCAGAGGCTCTTCTGGATCTCGGCCCAGTTGCGCTCGACGTCGTCGAGACCACCGCACATGAAGAACGCCTGCTCGGCCACGTGGTCGTACTCACCGTCGGCGATCTTGTTGAACGCCTCGATGGTGTCGGCCACGGGGACCGTCGAGCCCTCGATGCCGGTGAACTGCTTGGCGACGTAGGTGTTCTGCGACAGGAAGCGCTGGATACGACGCGCCCGGGAGACGATGATCTTGTCCTCCTCGGAGAGCTCGTCGACACCGAGGATCGCGATGATGTCCTGGAGCTCCTTGTTGCGCTGCAGGATCTGCTTGACGCGGATCGCGCAGTCGTAGTGCGCCTGACCGATGTACTGCGGGTCGAGGATCCGCGAGGTCGAGGTCAGCGGGTCCACGGCCGGGTAGATGCCCTGCGAGGCGATGTCGCGGGACAGCTCGGTCGTGGCGTCGAGGTGCGCGAAGGTCGCGGCCGGCGCCGGGTCGGTGTAGTCGTCGGCGGGGACGTAGATCGCCTGCATCGAGGTGATCGAGCGACCGCGCGTCGAGGTGATCCGCTCCTGCAGCGTGCCCATCTCGTCGGCGAGGTTGGGCTGGTAGCCCACCGCGGACGGCATGCGGCCGAGCAGGGTCGACACCTCGGAGCCCGCCTGGGTGAACCGGAAGATGTTGTCGATGAACAGCAGCACGTCCTGGTTCTGGACGTCGCGGAAGTACTCCGCCATCGTCAGCGCGGAGAGCGCGACGCGCAGTCGCGTGCCCGGCGGCTCGTCCATCTGGCCGAAGACCAGGGCGACCTTGTCGAAGACGCCGGCCTCCTGCATCTCCTCGATCAGGTCGTTGCCCTCACGGGTGCGCTCGCCGACACCGGCGAACACCGACACACCACCGTGGTTCTTGGCGACGCGGGCGATCATCTCCTGGATCAGCACGGTCTTGCCGACGCCGGCACCACCGAACAGGCCGATCTTTCCACCGGTGACGTACGGCGCGAGCAGGTCGATGACCTTGATGCCGGTCTCGAACATCTGGGTCTTCGACTCCAGCTGGTCGAACGCCGGCGCCTTGCGGTGGATGCCCCAGCGCTCGGTCACCTCGACCTTCTCGCCCTCCTCGAGGTTGAGGAAGTCGCCGGTGGCGTTGAACACCTTGCCGAGGGTCACGTCGCCGACGGGGACCTCGATCGGGGCGCCGGTGTCGGTCACGGTCTGGCCGCGGACCAGGCCGTCGGTCGGCTTCAGCGAGATCGCGCGGACGACGCCGTCACCGATGTGCTGGGCCACCTCGAGCGGCAGGGTGGAGGTCTCGCCGTCGAGGGTGACCTCGGCCTCGAGCTTGTTGTAGATGTCGGGCATCGCGTCGACGGGGAACTCGATGTCGACGACCGGGCCGATGACCCGCGCGATCCGACCCACCGAGGCCGCACCGCTGGCGGTGGTCTCTTCAACCGTTGCAGTCATGTCTTACTCCGTTAGGTGTTTTCTCTGGTGGGGTCAGTCGTTCGCAGCCTGGGCGTCGGCGAGCGCGTTGACGCCACCGACGATCTCGCTGATCTCCTGGGTGATGCCCGCCTGGCGTGCCTGGTTGGCGACCCGGGTGAGCTTCTTGATCAGCTCCGAGGCATTGTCCGTCGCGGCCTTCATGGCCTTCTGGCGGGCGGCGAGCTCGGAGGCCGCGGCCTGCAGCAGGCTGTAGAAGATCCGGCTCTGGACGTACTGCGGGAGCAGCCCGTCCAGGACCTGCTCGGCCGACGGCTCGAACTCGTAGAGGGGAAGCAGGTCGTCGCTCTCCGGCGCCTCGCTGCTCCCACCTTCTCCGGCCTCGACGACCTCCAGGGGCAGCAGGCGGATCGCCGTCGGCTCCTGGGTCAGCATCGAGCGGAACCGGGTGTAGACCACGTGGACCTCGTCCACGTCACCGTCCTCGCCCTGCTCCTTGAGGAAGGCATCGATCAGCGCCCGGCCGATCTCCGCCGCCTTGTCGTAGGTCGGCTGGTCCGAGAAGCCGGTCCAGGCCTGGACGAAGTCGCGGCCGCGGAACTTGAAGTAGGCCTCCGCCTTGCGACCGGCGAGGAAGAAGTCGATCTCCTTGCCCTCCTCGCGCAGCCGGCCGGAGAGCCGCTCGGCCTCCTTGATGACGCTCGAGGAGTAGGCACCTGCCAGGCCCCGGTCGCTGGTGATGACCAGGACCGCGGCACGCTTCGGGTTCTCCTCCTCCCGGGTCAGCGGGTGGTCGACGTTCGAGAACGTCGCCACCGCCGACACGGCACGGGTCAGCTCGCGGGCGTACGGCGCCGCCGAGGCGGCCCGCTGCTGCGCCTTGATGATCCGGGACGCAGCGATGAGCTCCATGGCGCGCGTGATCTTCTTCATCGACTCCGTCGACTTGATCCGCGCGCGGTACTCACGCAGCGATACGGCCATGCGTCAGCCCCGCTTCTGCTTGACGATCTGCTCCTGCTCGAGCTCGTCGTCGCCCAGCGCCTCGGCCTCGGGCTCGTGCCCGGCCTTGATGCTGCCGCCCTCGGAGGTCTCGAACTGGTTCAGGAAGGAGTCGTACGCCGCGACGAGGCCGTCCTCGTCCTCGAACTTCTGCGTCTCGCGGATGCCGGCCAGGAGACCGTCGTGCGAGCGGCGCAGGTAGTCGAGGAACTCGCCCTCGAAGCGCAGCACGTCGTCGGTCGGGACGGCGTCGAGGCGACCCGACGTACCGAGCCACAGGGAGACGGTCATCTCCTCCAGCGGGTACGGCGAGTAGGCCGGCTGCCGCAGCAGCGCCATCAGCCGCTGGCCACGGGCCAGCTGCTGCTTGGAGGCCGCGTCGAGGTCGGAGGCGAACATCGCGAAGGCCTCCATCGCGCGGAACTGCGCGAGGTCGACCTTGAGCGAGCCGGTGACGGCCTTCATCGCCTTGGTCATCGCCGCGCCACCGACGCGGGAGACCGAGATGCCGACGTCGATCGCGGGCCGCTGGTTGGCGGCGAACAGGTCCGACTGGAGGAAGATCTGGCCGTCGGTGATCGAGATGACGTTGGTCGGGATGAACGCCGAGACGTCGTTCGCCTTGGTCTCGATGATCGGCAGCCCGGTCATCGAGCCCGAGCCCAGCGCGTCGGACAGCTTCGCGCAGCGCTCCAGCAGGCGGGAGTGCAGGTAGAAGACGTCACCCGGGTAGGCCTCGCGGCCCGGCGGGCGGCGCAGCAGCAGGGACACGGCGCGGTAGGCCTCGGCCTGCTTGGTCAGGTCGTCGAACACGATGAGGACGTGCTTGCCGTCGTACATCCAGTGCTGGCCGATGGCCGAGCCGGTGTAGGGGGCGAGGTACTTGAAGCCCGCGCTGTCGGAGGCCGGGGCCGCCACGATGGTGGTGTACTCCAGCGCGCCGGCCTCCTCGAGGGCACCGCGCACGGAGGCGATGGTGGAGCCCTTCTGGCCGACGGCGACGTAGATGCAGCGGACCTGCTTGCTCGGGTCGCCCGACTCCCAGTTCTGCTTCTGGTTGATGATCGTGTCGATCGCGACCGTGGTCTTGCCGGTGGCGCGGTCGCCGATGATCAGCTGGCGCTGGCCACGGCCGATCGGGGTCATCGAGTCGATGGCCTTGATGCCGGTGGCGAGCGGCTCGTGGACCGACTTGCGGGCCATCACGCCGGGCGCCTGGAGCTCGAGGGCGCGGCGGCCGTCGGTGGCGATGTCGCCGAGGCCGTCGATCGGCTTGCCGAGCGGGTCGACCACGCGGCCGAGGTAGCCCTCGCCGACGGGGACCGAGAGGATCTCGCCGGTGCGGCGGACCGTCTGGCCCTCCTCGATCTTGTCGAAGTCACCGAGGATGACGACACCGATCTCGCGGTCCTCGAGGTTCAGCGCGAGGCCGAGCGTGCCGTCCTCGAACTCGAGGAGCTCGTTGGCCATGGCGGAGGGCAGACCCGACACGCGGGCGATGCCGTCACCGGCGGAGGCGACGGTGCCGACCTCCTCCTTGCTCGCGGCGGCGGGCTCGAAGTCCGCGACGTACTTGGCGAGGGCGTCGCGGATCTCGTCCGGACGGATGGAGAGTTCCGTCATCTCAGGTGCCTTCTCTCTTGTCTACTGCGTGAAGTCGTGGGTGGTGCGGTGATCGCCGGTCAGCCGGCGATCTTGCGGCGAGCGTCGTCGAGGCGGCTGACGACGGTGCCATCGATGACGTCATCGCCGATCTCCACCCGGAGGCCGCCGAGGACCTCGGGGTCGATGACGATGTTGAGGTGCACCGGGCGGCCGTACTGCCGCGTCAGTGCCGCGGCGAGCCGCTCCTGGTCGGCCGCGGACAGCGCCCGGGCGACGTGGACGGTGGCCACGCCCTCCCCCTGCGCCTGGGCGGCGGTGCGCTCGTAGTCCTCGAGCGCGGCGACCACGGTGCGGTAGGAGCCGGACAGCGCCTGGGTGACCAGCTGCACCGTCGCCGGCAGCGCCTTGCCCTCGAGCAGGGACGCGACGAGCGCGCCCTTGTCGGCCGAGGAGCGCACCGGGTCGGACAGCGCGTTGCGCAGGTCGCTGTTGTCGGTCACCAGGCGGCGCACCGTGAACAGCTCGTCGACGAGCCGGTCACCCTGCGCCCCGGTGGACCGTACGGCGGCCACGACACCCAGCTGCTCCAGCGCGTCCGCGAAGTCGCGGGTGCGCGACCAGCGACGACCGGCGGCGTCCCGGAGCAGGCCGAGCGAGACCGCGTCGACCTTGCCCTGGAACAGGTCGCCGACCAGGCCCGAGCGGGCCTCGGCCGGGACCGACTGGTCGGTGACGACCCGGCGCAGGGACGCCTCGGCGCGCACGGCGGCGGCAGCGGCGAACAGGTCGCCCGCCACCGTCGCGGCCGACGCCTCGGCCACCCCACCGACCTGGTCGGTGAGGGCGGCCACGGCGTCCGCGGACGCGGTGCGGAAGGACACCATCAGGCGTCCCGCCCCGCGTCGGCGGCGTCAGCCGTCTCCAGCTCGGCGAGGAAGCGCTCGACGACCCGCGCCTGACGCGCGTCGTCGTCCAGCGACTCGCCGACGATGCGACCGGCCAGGCCGGTCGCGAGGGTGCCGACCTCGGCACGGAGCGAGGTGACCGCCTGCTGGCGCTCGGCCTCGATCTGCGCCTTGCCGTGGTCGACGATGCGCTGGGACTCGGCCTGGGCCTGCTCCCGCATCTCCGCCACGATCGCGGCACCCTGCTCGCGCGCCTCCTCGCGGATGCGCGCGGCCTCGTGCCGGGCGTCGGCCAGCTGCTGCTCGAGCTCGGCCAGCTTCGCGTCCGCCTCGGCCTGCTTGGTCGCGGCCGCGGCGATGCCGCCCTCGATCGCAGCCGAGCGCTCGGCGAACGTCTTCTCGAAGTTCGGCGCGACGAACTTCTTGATGGCGAAGAAGAGGATGCCGAACACGACGAGGGCGAGGACGACCTCGATCCACTCGGGGACGAGCGGGTTGTGCTCCTCCGCCTCAGCGGCGGCGACGATCAACAGTGACTTCATGGACCTGACCTAGATCTCGTACTGACAGGAGGCCGGTTCGGCTCAGGTGTTGGATGCCTTGAGGACGAACGCCAGGGCGATGCCGATGATCGCCAGCGCCTCGGCGAGCGCGAAGCCGAGGATCGCGATCGACTGGAGGCGGCTCTGCGCCTCGGGCTGGCGGGCAACGCCGTTGATGTACGCGGCGAAGATGAGACCGATGCCGATACCCGGGCCGATGGCGGCCAGGCCGTAACCGATCATGTTGAGAGAGCCACCCATGGCTTCTTTCCTTTCGGGTTGTTTTCTCGTGCGAGAACTGTGGGGTTGGTGGAGCGGACGGTGCGGATCAGTGCTCGTCGGCGAGCGCGCCCTGGATGTACATCGCGTTCAGCAGGACGAAGACGTAGGCCTGCAGGAACTGCACCAGGATCTCGAGGAAGCTGACGAGGATCGCCAGCACCCAGGCGAGCGGCCCGGCGACGTAGCCGATGCCACCGACGTGCTCGATGAGGTAGAGCCCACCGGTCGCGAAGAGCGCGAGCAGGATGTGGCCGGCGAACATGTTGCAGAACAGACGCAGGGCCAGCGTGACCGGGCGGACCAGGATGTTGGAGAAGAACTCCAGCGGGACCAGCAGCGGGTACATCACCGGGCTGACGCCGGAGGGCACGCTCTGCAGCTTGAGGTAGCCGAGCAGGCCGTGCTTGGCGATGCCGACGCCGTTGTAGACCACCCAGGAGAGCCCGGCCACCGCGTAGGCCATGCCCGCACGGCTGAACGTCGGGAACTGGACGAACGGGATGCTGGCGAACAGGTTGTTGACCAGGATGAAGAAGAAGACCGTGACCAGGTAGGGCACGAACTTCTGGAAGTCGTGGCTGCCGATGATGTCGCGGGCGACGCTGTTGCGCACGAAGCCGTAGGCGCCCTCGCCGGCGAACTGCAGCTTGCCGGGGACCAGCGCCCGCTTGCGCGCGGCGAGGAAGAAGAAGGTGAACACCACGATGCCGGACAGGACCACCAGGACCATCGGCTTGGTGACCTCGGAGCCGGCGATGCCGGGCAGGTCGAACAGGCTCGGGCCCGGGGCGTGGAACTCCTCGCCTCCCTCGGCGGCGATGGTGGCGCTGGCTGCGATGATCACCAGGTCTCCTCTGCGTTCACTGCTCGTCTGTCTTCGGGCTGTCGGGCTGAGCTGGTGGTTCCGTGCGGAACCGCTGGGCGGTCATGTAGATCCCCAGCGCGGCACCCGCGAGGATGCCGATCGCAACGAGGAACGTGGTGCCCAGCCACCGGTCCGCGAGCCATCCCAGCAGGCCGTAGAACGCGACCCCGGCCACGACGTAGCCGAACGCATGCCACGGATCGCCCTTGGGCTTCTCCTCGGGCTGACTCATTGCGCCCCGGACAATAGCAGTCTCGAAACCTCATCGCGCACCGCCCTCGGACGGCCTGGACGCGGTGGTCTCGAAGGCCGGGATGCGGGCCGTGGTGGCGAGCGCGATCTGCACGCCCATCCACACGAAGGCACCCAGGATGATGGCGCCGCCGACCCAGTTGCCGTCGAGCTCGTCGTCCAGCAGGCCAGAGGTGTTGAGGACCACGAAGACCAGTGCCATGGCCGCGACCTGGAAGGTGTAGGTCACCATCGCGAACAGCAGCGAGGCCGCCGGCATCAGCCGCGAGACGGCCTCGACGGCGAAGGAGCCGAAGGCGAAGACACCCACCGCGATCACTCCCCCGACCGCGGCGCCGGCGGCGGCGGACCGCCCGGCGACGAGCGCGGCGACCAGGACGAGGACCGCTGCGGCGACCGCGGCCACGAGGGCCGCACGGGTCACCACGCGGGATGTCCGGGTGTCGGTCGTCATCATCGGCGGCCGTTCTGCTCGTCGCGGTCGTCGGTCTCGGAGAATGCTCTCCGGGAGTTCGTGAAAGTTATCACAAAGTCCCGGGAGGGTCCGCATCGGGGGCCCCCGCAGGCTCCGGGAGCGGTGGTTCGGCTGGCTCCAGCATCTCGTCGATGACCTGGTCGACGAGCGGCGCATGGACCAGCGGGAGCACGAAGGTGAGGGTCACCGTGACGACGAAGCTGGCTCCCAGGATGCCCCACACGACCGGCCCGGTGAAGAGGCTGGCGATCACCACGCTGAAGGCGATCAGCCCGGCCCACAGCCACATGATGACCACGGCCCGGCGGTGGGAGTGACCGATCTCGAGCAGCCGGTGGTGCAGGTGCTGCTTGTCGGGGGCGAACGGCGAGCGCCCGGCCCGCGTGCGTCGTACGACGGCCAGGACCAGGTCGACGAGGGGCACCAGCAGGATCAGGATCGGCAGCAGGACCGGCAGCAGGACCGGCAGCAGGCTGGCCCGGGTGCCGTCGGCGCCCTGGGTGAGGTCGCCGGGCGCGAACTGGGTGGTGATCGTGATCGCGGTGGCCGAGAGCACCAGCCCGATCAGCATCGACCCGCTGTCACCCATGAACAGCCGCGCCGGGTGGAAGTTGTGGACCAGGAAGCCCACACACACCCCCGCCAGCGCCGCGGAGAGCAGCGCGCCCGTGGTGGCCCGGGTGACGTCGTTGAGGAAGGTCAGCGAGTAGCAGAACAGGAAGAAGGCCGCCGAGCTGATCCCGATCACGCCGGCGGCGAGCCCGTCGAGTCCGTCGATGAAGTTGACCGCGTTGACGGTGGCGACCACCGCGAAGGCGGTGAGCAACGCCCCCTGGCCCAGGTCGAGCGCGAACACCTCGCCCTGGGACTGGTAGAAGTAGCGGAACTGGATGCCGGAGTAGACCAGCACACCCACGGCGAGCACCTGGCCGCCGAACTTCGTCAGCGCGTCGAGGTCGATGATGTCGTCGATCACGCCGACCGCGCAGACCAGGGTGCCGGCCAGCAGCACGGCGAGCGCGTCGTCGAAGACGAAGGGCCGGTCCTGGCCGAGGAAGGGCAGCGCCTTGGCGACGAAGTACGCCGCCCAGAGCCCGCCCAGCATCGCCAGGCCCCCGAGGTAGGGCACCGGCTCGGCGTGCACGTCGCGGTCGCGCACCTTGGCCACCGCGCCGGTGCGGATCGCGATCTCACGGGCGACGACCGTCAGCAGGTAGGTGACCGCGGCGGCGACCAGGAAGACGACGAGGTACTCACGCATCCGCCGGCTCGGCCCCCTCGTCGGGCTCGTCGGGCGCTCCGGGCTCGCCGGGCGCTCCGGGCTCGCTCGTGTCGACGGTGACGCCGAGGTCGGCGAGCACGGCGTCGATCTCGGCGACGGCGATCGCGCCGGCGCGCAGCAGCCGGGGCCGCTCCCCCGTCGCGTCGATGATCGTCGAGGCCACCCCGCCGGGGGCGGTGCCGCCGTCGATGATCACGTCGACCGCGGCGCCGAGCATGGTGTCGGCCGCGTCGGCGTCGACCGCGGCGTCGCTGCCGGTCAGGTTGGCCGAGCTCACGGCCAGCGGGCCGGTGCGGTCGAGCAGCGCGCGAGCCAGGTCGTGGTCGGGCATCCGTACGGCGACGGTGCCCCGGGTCTCGCCGAGGTCCCACTGCAGCGAGGGCTGCTGGTGGCACACCAGCGTCAGCGCGCCCGGCCAGAACTCCGCGACCAGCGGGGCGACGTACGCCGGCACCCGGGTCGCGAGCGCCTCCAGCGTGCCCTTCGTGCCGACCAGCACCGGTGGCGGCATCTCCCGGCCGCGGCCCTTGGCGGCCAGCAGCCGGGTGACCGCTTCGGCGTCGAAGGCGTCGGCGCCGACGCCGTAGACGGTGTCGGTCGGGAGGACGACCAGACGGCCACGACGGACGGCCTGGCTGGCCGCGTCGAGGGCCGCCTCGCGCTCCTCGTCGGTCTCGGTCGCGAACCGCTCGGCACTCACGGGGCCCATCCTCTCATCGCGGGGCACGGGCGGTGAGGTAGCGGGCCCGGCCGGCGAGGTCGCGGTGGTCGCGGACCTCCTCCCAGCGGCCGCCGTCGCTGAACACCGCGGGGGCCGCCTCGCCCTGCACGTCGGCGTGCTCGACGCCGACCACGCCGCCCGGGCGCAGCAGCACCAGGCCGCGGCGCGCGAGCACCCGGATCGCGTCCAGGCCGTCGTCACCGGAGAAGAGCGCCAGGTGCGGGTCGTGGTCGCGGGCCTCGACGGCGACCGACTCCCACGCCTCCAGGGGGACGTACGGCGGGTTGCTGACCAGCACGTGCACCTGCCCCGCCAGGTCGTCGAACGCCGTGGCCAGGTCGCCCAGGCGCAGGTCGACGCCGGTGCCGGCCAGGTTCCGCTCGGCCCAGGCGTGGGCCGCCGGGTCCAGCTCGACGGCGTGCACCCGCGCCTCGGGCACCTCCTCGGCGATGCTGCGCGCGATCACCCCGGAGCCGGTGCACAGGTCCACCACGACCGGGCTCTCCCCTGCCGCGAGCACCTCGCGGGCCCGGTCGACCGCCCAGCCGGCGAGCAGCTCGGTCTCGGGACGCGGGACGAAGACGCCGGGGCCGACCTGCACCTCGACGTGGCGGAAGGCGGCGGTCCCGGTGAGGTGCTGCAGCGGCTCACGGGCGGCGCGGCGGGCCACCAGGTCGTCGTACCGGGCCAGGGAGGTGGGATCGACGTCGTCGACCAGCGGCAGCCGGGAGCGGCTCGTGCCCAGGACGTGCGCGAGCAGCTCGGCGGCGTCGTGCTCGGGGCTGGCCACGCCGGCCGCGGCCAGCCGCTCGGCCGCCGCGCGGACCAGCACTCGGGCGCTCATTCCTCGAGCGCGGCCAGCCGGGCGGCCATGTCGGCCTCCACGCAGGAGTCGAGGACCGGCTGGAGGTCGCCGTCGAGGACCTGGTCGAGGTTGTAGGACTTGTAGCCGGTGCGGTGGTCGGAGATGCGGTTCTCCGGGAAGTTGTAGGTGCGGATCCGCTCGGAGCGGTCGACGGTGCGGACCTGGCTGCGCCGGGCGTCGCTGGCCTCGGCGTCGGCCGCGTCCTGGGCCGCCTGGAGCAGCCGCGCCCGCAGGATGCGCAGCGCCTGCTCCTTGTTCTGCAGCTGCGACTTCTCGTTCTGGCAGCTCACCACGATGCCGGTCGGCAGGTGGGTGATCCGCACCGCGGAGTCGGTCGTGTTGACGCTCTGGCCACCGGGGCCCGAGGAGCGGAAGACGTCGATGCGCAGGTCGTTGTCGTTGATCTCGACGTCGACCTGCTCGGCCTCCGGCATCACCAGCACGCCGGCGGCGCTGGTGTGGATCCGGCCCTGCGACTCGGTCACCGGCACCCGCTGGACCCGGTGCACCCCGCCCTCGAACTTCAGCAGCGCGTACGGCGTCTGGCCGGCCTCGGCGCTGCCGGTGCTCTTCACGGCGACGGTCACGGACTTGTAGCCGCCCAGGTCGGACTCGGTGGCGTCGAGGACCTCGGTCTTCCAGCCACGGCGCTCGGCGTAGCGGCTGTACATCCGCAGCAGGTCGCCGGCGAAGAGCGCGCTCTCCTCGCCGCCCTCCCCGGACTTGACCTCCAACAGCGCGTCCTTGTCGTCGGCCGGGTCACGCGGGACCAGCAGCCGGCGCAGCCGCTCGGCGGCCTCCTCCTGCTGGGCCACGAGCCCGTCGACCTCCTCGGCGAACGCCGGGTCGTCGGCGCCGAGCTCCCGGGCCGCCTCGGCGTCCTCGCCGGCCTGCCGCCACTCGCGCCAGGTCGCGATGATGGCGTTCAGCTCGGCGTACCGGCGGTTGAGCGTGCGCGCCAGCCGGGCGTCGGCGTGGGTCTCGGGCAGGGCGAGCCGGGTCTCCAGCTCGGCATGCTCGGCGAGCATCCCCTCGACGGCTTCGAACACCTTGGCTCCTCGTGGTGCAGGAAAGAGGTCAAGAACCCCAGCGGACAAATGACGAGCGCCGGCCCACCCCGTGGGGTGGACCGGCGCTCGGAGGCAGCTACTTCTTGGCAGCCTTGGCGTAGCGGGCCTCGAAGCGGGCGACGCGGCCGCCGGTGTCGAGGATCTTCTGCTTGCCGGTGTAGAACGGGTGGCACTGCGAGCAGACGTCGGCGTGGATCGAGCCGGAGGTCGCGGTGCTGCGGGTGGTGAACGTGGCACCACAGGTGCAGGTCACCTGGGTCGCGACGTACTCGGGGTGGATGTCCTTCTTCATGGGTGTCCTCTCAAAGGGGCCCGGGTCGCCTCGCGGGATGCGGACGTGAACCGGAGCCAACGGGAGATCTTACGGCGAGATCCCTCGGCTCCCCAAACCACCGGGGAGCCGAGGTTGTTCCTGCCTCAGCGCCGCTGGAGCTTGACCAGCAGCTCGTCGTTGGTCGGGCTGTTGCGGACCATGCCGATCAGCTGCTCCAGCGCCTCGGCGGCGTCCTTGCCGGCCAGCTCGGACCGCAGCGCGGCGTGCACCGCCTGCTCCTCCCTGGTGAGCAGCTGGTCCTCGCGGCGCGTGCCCGAGGCCCGTACGTCGACGGCCGGGAGCAGCCCGCGCTCGGCCAGCTCACGGCTCAGCTGCAGGCGCAGGTTGTCGGTGCCGGTGAGCTCCTCCAGCACGGCCTCGTCCATCTTCGAGCCGTCGACGAGCGCCGTCGCGAGGATGGTGAGCGAGCCCCCGTTGTCGATGTTGCGGGCGGCACCGAAGAGCTTCTTGGGCGGGTACAACGCGGCCGCGTCGACGCCGCCCGGCAGGATCCGGCCGCTGGCGGGCGCGGTCAGGTTGTAGGCCCGCCCCAGGCGGGTCAGCCCGTCGAGCAGCACGACGACGTCGTGGCCCAGCTCGACGAGGCGCTTGGCCCGCTCGATCGCGAGCTCGGCCAGCGTCGTGTGGTCGGCGGCCGGACGGTCGAAGGTGCTCGCGACGACCTCGCCCTTGACGGCGCGCTGGAAGTCGGTGACCTCCTCGGGACGCTCGTCGACCAGGACGACCATCAGGTGCGCCTCGGGGTTGTTGGCCGTGATCGCGTTGGCGATCGCCTGCACGGTCGCGGTCTTGCCGGCGTTGCTCGGCGCGAGCACCAGGCCGCGCTGGCCCTTGCCGATCGGGGTGACCAGGTCGATGACCCGCGCGGTCACGGCGTCCGGGCCGGTCTCCAGACGGAGCCGGTCGTTGGGCGAGACGGGCGTGAGCGCGTCGAACTCGGCGCGGTTCTTGGCCTGCTCGGGGTCCACCCCGTTGACGGTCTCGATCCGCACCATCGGGTTGAACTTCTCGCGCCGCTCGCCCTCGCGGGGCTGGCGGACCTGGCCGACGACGGCGTCACCGCGGCGCAGGCCGTACTTGCGCACCATCGACAGCGACAGGTAGACGTCGTCGGGACCGGCGAGGTAGCCGCTGGTGCGCACGAAGGCGTAGTTGTCGAGCACGTCGAGGATGCCCGCCGCCGGGACGAGCACGTCGTCCTCGCGCACCTCGGTGTCGGGCTCGCGGCCGGCGCGGGTCGTCCGGTCGCGGTCCCGGCCGCGGCGGCGGCGGTTACGACGGCTGCCGCCCTCGCCCTCGCCGTCGTCGCCCTCGTGGGCGTCGTCCTCGGCCTGGTTGCGGGGCTCGTCCTGCTTCTGGTTCTGCTTGTTCTGCTGGTTGCCCTGCTTCGGCTGGTTGCCCTGGTTGCCCTGCTGGTTGCCCTGGCGCTGCTTCTGGCCGCCCTGCTGGCGGTTCGGCTCGGCCTTCTTCGGCTCCTCGGCCTTCTTCGGCTCCTCGGCCTTGGGCTGCTCCTTCGGCCGCTCGGCCTGGGGCTGGTCCTTCGGCTGCTCCGCGGGCTGCTGCTTCGGCTGCTGCTTCGGCTGCTGCTTCGGCTGCTCCGCCGGCTGCTTCGCCCGGGGCGCACCCTGGCCGGCCTGGGAGGCCTTGATGGCCTCAACCAGGGCGGCCTTCTTCATGCTCCCGGCGCCCGGGATGCCCATGCCGTTCGCCATCGCCTTGAGGTCGGCGAGCAGCATGGAGTTGAGTCCACCGGCGCGCTTCTTGGGCGCCTTCTCGGTGGAGTCGGAAGTCTCGGTCACGTGAGCCCTTTCCCACGTCATGCCCGTCCCGGCGGCGGCGACCCGCCACCCGTGACGGCAACTGGATGGATCCGGCACGGACGACCACACGGGACGAGTCCAGCGGGTCCGGCCGGGCCGGAGAATCGGCACGTCCGAGCGGACGTGCGGCGCGCCGACGAGTGCGACGCTCCGTCAATGTACCACCGCGCGCCGGTGGCTCAGCGGGTGTCCGCGGGCGTGGCGCCGGCCGGGGTCACGGCGAGTGCCTGCGCGGCCCAGCCCGCGGGACAGCGGGCGAGCAACGCGGTGGCGGCCGTCGTACCGGGGCCGTCGGTGAAGGCGAGGACCGTCGGGCCCGCGCCGGAGACCACCGCGGGCACCCCGTCGGCACGCAGTGCCTCGACGAGGGCGAGGCTCTCGGGCATCGCCGGGCGGCGGTAGTCCTGGTGCAGCCGGTCCTCGGTCGCGCGCAGCAGCTGCTCCGGGCTCTGCGAGAGCGCGGCGACCAGCAGCGCGGCCCGGCCGGCGTTGGCCGCCGCGTCGCGGTGCGGTACGTCGGCCGGCAGCAGCCCGCGCGCGGCCTCGGTCTCGACCGGGGTCGGCGGGACGAAGACGACCGCACCGACCCGCGGGTCCACCGCGCCGGGCACCGCCCAGAACGAGCCGTCGGGGTCCTGCCCGGAGATCACGAAGCCACCGAGCAGGGCCGGGGCGACGTTGTCGGGGTGCCCCTCCATCCGGGCGGCGAGGTCGAGCAGGGCGGTGTCGTCGAGCAGCAGCCGGCCGCCGGCGACCAGCTCGCGGGCCAGCCACACCCCACCGACGATCGCCGCCGAGGAGGAGCCGAGACCGCGCGCGTGCGGGATGACGTTGGTGCACGACAGGCGCAGCCCGGCCGGCGACTGGCCGAGCCGCTCGAAGGTGGCCCGCATGGCCCGGACCACCAGGTGCCGCTCGTCGAGCGGGACCTCGCCGGCGCCGTACCCCTCGACCTCGACGAACAGCCCGCCGCCGGTCACCTCGGCCTCCAGGCTGTCGCAGAGGTCGAGCGCCAGGCCGAGGGTGTCGAACCCCGGGCCGAGGTTGGCCGAGGTCGCCGGGACGCGGACCCCGACGGGGCCCTCCACGAAGGTCATCGGCGTCAGAGGCCCGCGGCGTGCGCGGCCTGGTCGACGTCGGCGTCGACGACCGAGTCCGGCAGCGCCAGGCCCTCGAGCGCGGTGGCGATGTCCTTGAGGCCGTGACCGGTGACGGTGATCGCGACGGTGGTGCCGGCGTAGGACTCCCCCGCGGCGAGCTCGGCCAGCAGCCCGGCGATGCCGGCGGCGGAGGCGGGCTCGACGAAGACGCCGTCGCTGGCGGCCAGCTCCTTCTGCGCGGCGAGGATCTGCGCGTCGGAGACGGCGGCGAAGCGGCCGCCGGACTCGTCGCGGGCGGCCTCGGCGAGCTTCCACGAGGCGGGGTTGCCGATCCGGATGGCGGTGGCCGCGGTCTCCGGGTCCGGGAAGGGCTCGCCGGTGACCAGCGGGGCGGCGCCCTCTGCCTGGAAGCCGCGCATCACCGGCCGCTTGGTGGCCCGGCCCAGGGCGGCGTACTGGGTGTAGCCGAGCCAGTAGGCCGAGATGTTGCCTGCGTTGCCGACCGGCAGCAGGTGGAAGTCGGGGGCGTCGCCGAGGAAGTCGACGATCTCGAAGGCCGCGGTCTTCTGGCCCTCGAGGCGGTGCGGGTTGACGGAGTTGACGAGCGCGACGGGGTACTTCCAGGCCATCTCGCGTGCCATCCGCAGGCAGTCGTCGAAGTTGCCGCGGACCTGGATGACCTGTGAGCCGTGCAGCACGGCCTGGGCCATCTTGCCGGCGGAGATCTTGCCCTCGGGCACCAGCACGACCGGGGTGACGCCGGCCTTCGCGGCGTAGGCCGCCATCGAGGCCGAGGTGTTGCCGGTCGAGGCGCACACGACCGCCTTCGCGCCCTCGTGGACGGCGACGGAGAGGGCCGTGGTCATGCCGCGGTCCTTGAACGAGCCGGTCGGGTTGTTGCCCTCGACCTTGAGCCACACCTCGGCGCCGGTGAGCCCGGACAGCCAGTCGGAGTGGACCAGCGGGGTGCCGCCCTCACGCAGGGTGACGGCAGGGGTGTCCTGCGGGATCTCGAGGAGGCTGCGGTACTCCTCGATCACGCCGCGCCACTGATGGGTCATTCCTCGACTCCCTCGACGCGCATCACCGAGGTGACGTCGCGGACGATCTCCATGCCCCGCAGGTGCTCGACGGTGGCGGCCAGCGCCGCGTCCGTCGCCTCGTGCGAGACCACGACGAGCTGGGCGTCGTTGCCCCGGCCCTCCTGGCGGACGGTCTGGATCGAGACCCCGTGCTCGGCGAACGCCAGCGCCACCGCGGCCAGTACACCGGCGCGGTCGTCGACGTCGATCGCCACGTGGTAGCGGGTGCGGGTCTCGCCCATGGGCAGCACCGCACGGTCGGCGTACGCCGACTCGCCCGCGCCGCGCGTGCCCTGACGCTGGTTGCGGGCGACCGTCACCAGGTCGCCCAGGACGGCGCTCGCGGTGGGCGAGCCACCGGCGCCGGGGCCGTAGAACATCAGCTGGCCGGCGGCCTCGGACTCCACGAACACCGCGTTGTAGGCCTCGCGCACGCTGGCCAGCGGGTGGGAGCGCGGGATCATCGCCGGGTGCACCCGGACGCTGACGCCGGGGTCCTCGCCGGCACCGCCGGGCACCAGCTCGGCGATCGCGAGCAGCTTGACGACGCTGTCCATCTCGCGCGCGGAGCGCACGTCGCCGGCGGACACGTCGGTGATGCCCTCGCGGTGCACGTCGGCCGCGGTCACCCGGGAGTGGAACGCCAGGCTCGCCAGGATCGCGGCCTTGGCGGCGGCGTCGAAGCCCTCGACGTCGGCGGTCGGGTCGGCCTCGGCGTAGCCGAGCGCCTGGGCCTCCTCCAGCGCGTCGGAGAAGCCGGCGCCGGAGGTGTCCATCTTGTCGAGGATGAAGTTCGTGGTGCCGTTGACGATGCCCAGCACGCGGGTCACCCGGTCACCGGCGAGCGACTCGCGCAGCGGGCGCAGGATCGGGATCGCGCCGGCGACGGCCGCCTCGTAGTAGAGGTCGCGGCCGGCCTTCTCGGCGGCCTCGAAGAGCGTGGGGCCGTCCTCGGCGAGCAGCGCCTTGTTGGCCGTGACGACCGACGCGCCGTTCTCCAGCGCGGACAGGATCAGCGAGCGCGCCGGCTCGATGCCGCCGATCACCTCGATGACCAGGTCGATGTCGTCGCGGGCGACCAGCGCGGCCGCGTCGGTGGTGAGCAGCTCGGCCGGGACGTCGACCTCGCGCGGGGCGTCGAGGCGTCGTACGGCGACACCGGCGAGCTCCACCCGGGCGCCCACCCGGGCCGCCAGGTCGTCCGCCTGCTCCCCGAGGAGTCGGACCACCTGCGACCCCACGGAGCCACAGCCGAGCACGGCGACCTTGAGGGGACTGTTCACCAGGTGATCGTATCGGCGCTCCGGTCGGGCACCGTCAGCGACGGCAGAACGCGGACAGACGTCCGGCACTTGTAACTACGTGTTCATGCCTCTACCAGGGTGGTCGACCACCCTGGTAGAGGCCACAACACCCGGGTAGACGCCCGCGGTGGGCCGTCAGAGCCGCCTCGCCGGGACCGACGCCAGCGCCGCGACGACCGCGGCGGCGAGCACCAGCCCGGTCGCCGCGGCGCCGGGCGCGCTCTCGGCGAGGGCGGCGAAGACGACGCCCCCGAGCGCCACCCCAGCACCGTTGGTGAGGTAGTCGTTGAGCTGCAGCGCCGAGGACACCCGCCCCTCCTCGCCGTCGGCCGCGGTGGCGAGCGCGAGCACCGACAGCGTGGAGAAGGCCATCCCGATGCCGAGGCCGGCGACGCCCCAGGCGAGCACCACGACGAGCAGCGGTACGCCGGGCACCGACACCGTCGCGAAGCCCCCGACCCCGGCCGCGAGCAGTCCCGCGCCGAGCCGGACCCGGCGCGGCTGGTCGGCGAGCACGTGCCACCGGGCGGCGAGCACCGCTCCCCCGGACCAGCTCACCGCGGAGACCGTGAGCACCCAGCCGGCCTGGGCGATGGTGAGGTCGCGCTGCAGGACCAGGAGCAGCGGGACGTACACCTCGGCGGCCGCCATCGACGTGCTGATCGCCGCCCGGCTGCCGAGCACGGCCGGCAGCCCGGGACGCAGGCTCCAGGAGCCGGGCGGGAGCAGCCGGTGTCCGGCGACGGCCATCGCGAGCAGGCCCGCGGCGACGAGCAGCGGCCAGGCACGCACGACCTGCTGGCCACCGAGGCTGACCGCGAGCGCGCCACCCGCCGCGACCAGCGCCCAGCGCAGCCGGCCCGGGACCGGGGCGGCCGACCCCGGACGGGAGGGCGCGTCCGCGACGAGCAGCCATGCGGCGAAGGCCAGCAGCGGTACGCCGAGGAAGACCCACCGCCAGCCGAGCCGGTCCGCCACCTGCGCGGCCAGCACCGGTCCGACGAGCGCGGGCAGCACCCAGGCGGTCGTCAGGACCGCGAACACCCGCGGCCGCAGCGACTCGGGGTAGGCCTGCGCGATGACGACGTAGAGCGCGACGCCGATCAATCCGCCGCCGTAGCCGTGCACCAACCGTCCGACCACGAAGACCGGCATGTCGGGCGCGAGCCCCGCGACGAGCACGCCGGCGCCGAAGACGACCAGCCCGATGCGCAGCGCCGGACCGGGACCGAGCCGGTCGACCTGCGGCCCGCTCGCGGCGAGCGCGACGATGCCGGCGGCGAGCGGCGCGGCGAAGGCGACGGCGTACCAGCGCAGGCCGTCGAGGTCGGCCGCGACCTCGGGCGTCACCGTCGACACCGCGAGCGCCTCGAAGGCGAACAGGAAGGCCAGCGAGAAGACGCCGAGCGTGGTGCGCGCGTGCCGGCCCCGCCACGGCGAGACCACCGTGGCGTCGGTGAGCGCGGTCACCGCCCGACCGCCAGCACGACCTTGCCGAGCGTCTCGCGGGCCTCCAGCGCCTCGTGCGCGCGGGCGGCGTCGGCGAGCGGGAACACCGAGCCGACGTACGGGACCCGGCTGCCGTCGGCGGCCGCCTCGAGGGCGGCCTTCTCCAGCTCCGGCACCCGGCTCGCGAGAGCGGGGCCGAGGACGTCGACGACGGTGCCGCCGTCGTAGCCCTCCTGGTCCCCGGAGAAGCGGACGGTCCGCCCGCCGGGCGCGAGCATCGCGTGCACGGTGCGCGGCACCTCTCCGCCGACGCCGTCGAGCAGCACGGTCAGTCGCGGCTCCGCGGCACGCAGCACGGCGGGCCACTCGGGGTCGCGGTAGTCGATCGTGGTCTCGGCGCCGAAGCGCCGCGCGACGTGCAGCTTCGGCCCGCTGGCGAGGCCGACCGCGCGAGCGCCGGCGTTGCGCGCGCCCTGCAGCAGCAGCGTGCCCAGGCCGCCGGCCGCCGAGGTCACGACCACGACGTCGTCGGCGGTCAGGCCGGCGAGGTCGAGGATGCCGGCGGCGGTGCGGCCGGTGCCGATCGCGGCGACGGCGGTCGCCGCCTCCATCCCCGGCGGTACGACGTGCAGGCGGGTCACGTCCGCGACCACCCGCTCGGCGTACCCACCCCGGCCGGTGGGGCCGAGGTGGACCACCACCCGCCGGCCGAGCCACCCGTCGTCGACGACCGCGCCGAGCCGGTCCACGACGCCGGCGACCTCGCGCCCGGGGACCATCGGCAGCTCCGGTGCGGCGACGGTCGCCGGGCCGTTGCCCGCCCGCAGGTAGGTGTCGAGCAGGTGGACCCCCGCGGCCTCCACGGCGATCCGGACCTGCCCGGACCCCGGCTCGGGGTCCGGGAGCTGCTCGAGGCGGAGGACGGAGGCGGGGCCGAAGGCATGGTGCCGGATCGCGTGCATGTGCTCATCCGACAACCTCAACTAAGGTTGAGGTCAATGAGCGAGAGCAACCGGGAGATCCGGACCCACGACCTGGCACCGGGCGAGGTGGCGCGGCGGGCGGGTGTCACCGTGTCCGCGCTGCACTTCTACGAGCGCGAGGGCCTGATCGACAGCGTCCGCACGGCCGGCAACCAGCGCCGCTACCACCGCGACGTGCTGCGCCGGGTCGCCTTCGTCCGGGTCTCGCAGGGCGTCGGCATCTCGCTCGCCGACATCCGTGCCGCACTTGCCACCCTCCCCGAGGGCCGCACGCCGACCAAGGCCGACTGGACCCGGCTCTCCCGCTCGTGGCGCACCACCCTCGACGAGCGGATCGACCGGCTGGAGCGCCTGCGCGACACCCTCGACGACTGCATCGGCTGCGGCTGCCTGTCGATGCGCTCGTGCGCGCTCGCCAACCCCGGCGACGCGCTGCGCGAGCACGGCGACGGGCCGGTGCGCCTGCTGGGCCGCTGAGCGCTCCGTGCGCCGGCGCACGGGCCGGCGAGCGGACTCAGCCGAGGTCGGTGGCGAGCAGGTCTTCCTCGGTCTCGCGGCGCACGACCACCCGCGCCACGCCGTCCTTGACCGCGACCACCGGCGGGCGGAGGGCGTGGTTGTAGTTGGAGGCCATCGAGCGGCCGTAGGCACCGGTCGCGGGCACGGCGACCAGGTCACCGGGAGCGACGTCGCCGGGCAGGAACTCGTCCTTGACCACGATGTCGCCCGACTCGCAGTGCTTGCCGACGACCCGCGCGAGCACCGGGGCGGCCGAGGAGGTCCGGGACGCCAGCGTGCAGGAGTAGTCGGCGTCGTACAGGGCGGGGCGGAGGTTGTCGCTCATCCCGCCGTCGACGCTGACGTAGGTGCGGGTGGCGCCGCCGTCGAGCGCGACCTCCTTGACCGTGCCGACGGTGTAGACGGTGCACATCGAGGGGCCGACGATCGCGCGGCCGGGCTCGATCGACAGGTGCGGCACGGCGATGCCGAGCGCCGCGCACTCCGCGGTCACGATCTTGGTGATCTGCTCGGCCAGCACCGCCGGGTCGGCCGGGTCGTCCTGGGTCGTGTAGGCGATGCCGAAGCCGCCGCCGAGGTCGAGCTCGGGCGAGACGTGGCCGAGCTCGGTCGCGACCCGGGCGTGCAGGGCGAGCACGCGGCGCCCGGCGACCTCCCAGCCGGAGGTGTCGAAGATCTGCGAGCCGATGTGGCTGTGCAGCCCGCGCAGGTCGAGGCCGGCGTGCCCCAGCACCCGCGAGACCGCCTCGAAGGCCGCGCCGGAGGAGATCGAGAAGCCGAACTTCTGGTCCTCGTGCGCGGTCGCGATGAACTCGTGGGTGTGCGCCTCGACGCCCGCCGTGACCCGGACCATGACGCCCTGGACCACCCCGAGCTGGCCGGCGACGTCGGCGAGCCGCTCGATCTCGTCGGAGGAGTCGACGATGATCCGGCCGACGCCCGCCGCGACCGCTCGCCGCAGCTCCATCGCCGTCTTGTTGTTGCCGTGGTAGCCGATCCGGGCCGGGTCGACACCGGCGCGCAGGGCGACGCTCAGCTCGCCGTTGCTGCACACGTCGAGGCTCAAGCCCTCCTGGGCCACCCACCGGGCGAGCTCGGTGCACAGGAACGCCTTGCCGGCGTAGTAGACGTCGTAGCCGTCGAAGGCGTCGCGGAACGCGCGGGCCCGGGACCGGAAGTCGTCCTCGTCGAGGACGTACGCCGGGGTGTTGACGTCGGCGACGAGGTCCGGGACCGCCAGCCCCCCGACGTGCAGCACGCCGTCCGCCTTGCGCGCCGTGCTCGACCACAGGGCGGGCACCAGGGCGTTGACGTCGGTGGGCTCGCGCAGCCAGTGCGGCGAGGTCCCGGCGAAGTCGCCGGGCGGGACCCGGCCGCTCACATCCGCTCCGGCGCCGAGACGCCCAGCAGGTCCAGGCCGTTGGCGATGACCGTGCGCGTGGCGACCGTCAGCACGAGGCGGGCCTCGTTGACCGGCTGCACCGGCTCGTCGCCCTGCGGCAGCATCCGGCACTCCTTGGTGTCGTACCACTTGTTGAACACCGACGCGGTGTCCTCCAGGTAGCGCGCGACCCGGTGCGGCTCGCGCAGCTCGGCGGCGCTCGCCACCACCCGCGGGTAGTCCGCCAGCGCGCGCAGCAGCTCGCCGTCGCGCTCATGACCGAGCAGGGCCGGGTCGAAGTCGTCGGGCAGGCTCATGCCCAGCTGCGCGGCGTTCTCGACCATCCGGCAGGTGCGCGCGTGGGCGTACTGCACGTAGTGCACGGGGTTGTCGTTGGTCTGCTTGGTGATCTCGGCGACGTCGAGGACCAGCGGCGAGTCCGCCGGGTAGCGGGCCAGGGAGTAGCGCAGGGCGTCCACGCCGATCTCGTCGGCCAGCTCGTCGAGCGTCACGATCGTGCCCTTGCGCTTGGAGAGCTTGAGCTCCTCGCCGCCCTGCATGATCTTCACCAGCTGGCCGATCATCACGTCCAGGGTCTGGTCCGGGTCGTCGCCGACGCACGCCGCCATCGCGCGGAGCCGGCCGACGTAGCCGTGGTGGTCGGCGCCGAGCAGGTAGATGCAGTGGCCGAAGCCCCGCTCCCGCTTGTCGAGGTAGTAGGCCGTGTCGGAGGCGAAGTAGGTCAGCTCGCCGTCGGACTTGATGAGGACGCGGTCCTTGTCGTCGCCGAAGTCGGTGGTGCGCATCCACAGCGCGCCGTCCTGCTCGAAGACGTGACCCAGGTCCTTGAGCCGTTGCAGGGTCTCGGGCACCGAGCCCGACTCGTGCAGGGAGAGCTCGGAGAACCAGACGTCGAAGTGGGTGTTGAAGCCCTCGAGCTGCGCCTGCTGCTCGGCGAGCTGGATCTCGTAGCCCTTGGCCCGCACGGCCGCGCGGCGCTCGTCGGCGGGCAGCTCGAAGATGCCGGGACTGGCCGTCGCGACGGCCTTCGCGAGGTCGTCGACGTAGCCGCCGGCGTACCCGTCCTCGGGCTTGGGCTGGCCCAGCGCCGCGGCGATGATCGAGTCCGCGAAGTGGTTCATCTGCACCCCGCGGTCGTTGATGTAGAACTCCCGCGTCACCTCGGCTCCCGCCGCCGCGAGCACCCGCGCGATCGCGTCGCCCAGCACCGCCCACCGGGTGTGCCCCAGGTGCAGCGGGCCGGTCGGGTTGGCGGAGATGAACTCGATGTTGATCTTCTGACCCGCCAGCGTCTCCGCCCGGCCGTACGACGCGCCCGCGGCCACGATCTCCGCGGCCACCTTGCCCTGCGCGCCCGCCTCGACGGTGATGTTGAGGAAGCCCGGGCCCGCCAGCTCGACCGCGGCGATCCCCTCGGCCGCGCGCAACCGCTCCGCGAGCTGCTCACCGAGCGCGCGCGGGTTGGTGCCGGCCTTCTTGGCGAGCTGCAGCGCAACGTTCGTCGCGTAGTCGCCGTGCCCCTTCTGCCGGGGTCGCTCCACCGTGACCTCCGCCGGTACGCCGTCGGGCAGGGTCAGGGCACCGTCCTCGACGAGCGAGGAGAGGGCCGCGACGATGGTCGTGGAGAGCTGGGCAGGAGTCACCCCGCAAGCCTATCGGCGCGTGCCGGTTTCCTTCGCGCCGATATCGCCCGGTAGTGTTCGGGATCGCATCGCCGGGCCCGCCCGGCGACATGCCTCCGTAGCTCAGGGGATAGAGCACTGGTTTCCGGTACCAGGTGTCGCAGGTTCGAATCCTGCCGGAGGCGCTCCTGCTTTCCGGGTGTCAGTCCCCCGCCGGCTCCGGCCGGCGTACGACGCACGCCAGCGCCCGCACCGCCTTCTGCAGGTCGGTGAGCTCCTCGATCCCCTGCGCGTCGTAGGGCCAGCCCTCCTCGAAGGCCTCGTCGACGACGGCCTGGGCCAGCTCCTCGATCTCCTCCAGCTGGCTCAGCCGGCCGCGGACCGGGGTCTCCCCCACGGTGGCGCGGCGCTTGCGGACCTTCTCGACGTCGCGCAGGCGCACGACCTCGACGCCGTCGGCGAGGCCCGGCTCGCCGAGCAGGGCGAGCTCGACGTGCCGCTCGCCGAGGTCGACGACGAAGCCGGTGAGCGGCTCGGCGTCGCGCAGGTGCAGCTCGACGTGGCGCTGGTCGGCGACCGCCTCACGCAGGCGGCGGACGACCTTGTGGCGGCGGTGGCGCGCGTGCTTCGACTTCCTGCTCACCCGGCCATCGTGCCCTGCGCGGCCACGCCTCGCCAGCGGTCTACCCTGCTCGTCGTGCCGACCTCCCGCGTGACCATCCACACCGACGGCGCCTGCCTGGGCAACCCGGGGCCGGGCGGCTGGGGTGCCCTGCTGCGGTACGGCGACCACGAGCTCGAGCTGCACGGCGGCGACCCGGCGACGACCAACAACCGGATGGAGCTGATGGCCGCCATCGTGGCCCTGGAGACGCTGACCCGGCCGGCCGCGGTGGACGTGCACACCGACAGCAGCTACGTCCGCAACGGGATCATGTCGTGGGTGGCGAAGTGGAAGGCGAACGGCTGGCGCACGTCGGCCAAGGCACCGGTCAAGAACGACGACCTGTGGCGCCGGCTCGACGAGGCCGCCGCCCGCCACGAGGTCGCCTGGCACTGGGTCAAGGGCCACGCGGGCGACCCGGGCAACGAGCGCGCGGACGCTCTCGCCGGCCAGGGCGCCCGCGAGGCGCGGGACTCCGGCGAGGTCAGCAGCGCCTGATGACGGCGTCCCGGCGGGCGTCGTTGCCCAGCCGCCGGGCCAGCGCGGTGTTGGGCAGGATGACGCTGGCGCCGTTGATCGACGTACCGGTCCCGGAGAGCACGCAGCCAGTGACCTTCGCCGGATCGACCTGCGCGACGGCCTGCGCGATCCGGAACATCTCCGTCGGCGAGACGCCCTGGGTGTGCAGGTGCCGCATCACGCTGAGCACCTGGCCCTCGAGGAAGCCGGGCTGCGCGGCGCGCTCGGCCACCCGGCGCTGGATGCCGCGGATGACCCGCTGCTGGTTGGCGGAGCGGTCGAAGTCGCCGCGCGGCAGCGACTTGCGCACCCGGGCGAACTCCACCGCCTTCATCCCGTTGATCGTGATCCGGCCCTTGCGCCAGCCCTGCGGGTGCAGGTGCGCGTCGGCGAAGGCCCGCGGGTTGTTGACGGTGATCCCGCCGATGCCGGAGATCAGGTCGGCGAGGCCGCTGAAGGTCGCGACCGCGACGTAGTCGGGCTGCACGCCGACGAGGTTGCCGACGGCGCGGCCGAGCAGCTTCGGCCCGCCGTAGTACATCGCGGCGTTGATGCGGTTGGAGCCGTGGCCGGGCAGGGGCACCCAGAAGTCGCGCGGGATGCCGATCACGGTCGCGGCGTGGGTGGTGGTGTTGAAGCCGATCAGCTGCAGCGCGTCGCCGCGGGTGCGCAGCGGGTCCTCTCGCGGCCGGGCGTCGGAGCCGACGGCGAGCACCCAGATCGTGTCGGGGCTGACGTCCACCCCCTTCGCCCGGTCGATCTTGACCAGGGTGAGCTGGACCGGCGCCGGCGTGCTGTCCGGGATGACCAGCGCGGTCACACCGAGCAGCAGGGCCAGCAGCGTCGTACGGATCAGTGCGCGCACGTCAGGCTCCTTCCCCGCGTCGTACGTCGAAGGCGAAGACCCGCCAGCCGGCAGTGGTCGGCGTCAGCGCCAACCGGCCGGCCAGGACCTGGGTCGTCTCCGTCGAGCCGGCGGTCAGCCGGACCACCAGCTTGATCCGGGCGGTCGCGCCGGCGACCTTGCCCTGCGGCGCGAGCACGTCGACGCGGACCAGCCGGCTCGCGACGCGCGAGCCGCTCAGCCGGGACCCGACGGCGACGTTGCTGAGCAGCGAGGTCGGCTTCACCGCGAGCGCCCGGGCGCCCTGGGTGAAGTCGGTGAACGCGGCGCTGAAGTCGGCGCGTGGGTAGTCCCCCTCGAACGCTCCGGCCGACCAACTCTCGACCACGGACGTGACATCCGCCACGACCCGGTCGGCGCGCGCCTTCGGCAGCGTCCCCCGGACCTTGCCCAGCGCGGCGTCGGTCGTGATCGGGCTCGGGGCGGGTGTCGCCGAGGTCCCCGGCTTCGATGCCGGCTCGTCGTCGCCGCCCGAGCAGGCCGGAAAGCCCATCAGTACGGCGATCGCGAGTCCCACCGCGGCTGCTCGGGACGAGCCGCGGGGCGCTCTCGCGGTGACTCGATCTGGTGCTGTTCGCATGGCGTCGGCCCCCTCTCGATCCCCACCACACAAGCGCGGTCGGTGTCGGTTCCGCAACACCCTGCCGCAAAGGGTGGCCGAGGGGCGGTATTTGCTTCGGCGGGGGACTAGCCTTGGCGGTCGACACCGCCCGCTACCGACGGCGGGGGGCAACAGCTCATTTTCGGAAGAGGCGAAGCACGTCGTGACGCAGTCGTCAGACCAGTCCCACGGTTCACCCGAACCAGTCGACTTCGGAGCCAACGAGTGGCTCGTGGAGGAGATGAAGGAACAGTTCGAGGCTGACCCCAGCAGCGTCGACCCGGCGTGGGCGGCGTACTTCAAGGGGGCGGGCACGAACGGGACGACGGCCGCCACCGCGAGCGCCCCGGCGCCCGCCCAGCAGGCCCCGGCCCCGGCAGCCCCGGCCCCGGCGAAGGCACCCGCGAAGGCACCCGCGCCGGCACCCGCGCCGGCCCCTGCCCAGCAGGCCACCACCGCGGTGACCCCCAAGGCCACCCCGGCCCCCCAGGTCAGCCCCGCCTCGACCACGACGCCGACGCCGCCGAAGGCCGACGCCGAGAAGCCCACCCCCAAGGACGCTCCCCGCCCGGCTCCCGTGACCGCGAGCGACGAGCCGACCCTGACCGTGCTGCGCGGCATCCCCGCGGCGACCGCGAAGAACATGGACATCTCGCTGTCCGTGCCGACCGCGACCTCGGTCCGCAACATCCCGGTCAAGCTGCTGTGGGACAACCGGATCGTCATCAACAGCCACCTCAAGCGCGCCCGCGGCGGCAAGGTCTCCTTCACCCACCTCATCGGCTACGCCATCATCAAGGCGATCAAGGCGCAGCCGGCGATGAACAACACCTACGACGAGGTCAACGGCAAGCCGACCATGGTCACGCCGGCCCACATCAACCTGGGCCTCGCGATCGACCAGGTCAAGCCCGACGGCAGCCGCCAGCTGGTCGCCCCGAGCATCAAGGCGACGGAGTCGATGGACTTCGCGCAGTTCTGGACGGCGTACGAGGAGATCGTGCGCAAGGCCAAGGACAACAAGCTGACCATGGAGGACTACTCCGGCACGACGGTCAGCCTCACCAACGTCGGCGGCCTCGGCACCAACAACTCGGTCCCCCGCCTCATGCAGGGCCAGGCCGCGATCATCGGCGTCGGCTCGATGGACTACCCGCCGGAGTTCCAGGGCGCGTCGGAGGAGACGATCGCGCGCAACGCGATCTCCCGGATCATGACGATGACCTCGACGTACGACCACCGGGTCATCCAGGGCGCGCAGTCGGGCGAGTTCCTCGGCCAGGTGCACCGCTACCTGCTCGGCGAGGAGGGCTTCTACGACGAGATCTTCCGGGCCCTGCGGATCCCCTACGAGCCGATCCGCTGGAACGCCGACGTCGCCACCTCGCACGACGACGAGATCGACAAGCAGGCGCGGATCCTGGAGCTGATCCACGCCTACCGCGTGCGCGGCCACCTGATGGCCGACACCGACCCGCTGGAGTACAAGCAGCGCAGCCACCCCGACCTCCGCATCGAGTCGCACGGGCTGACCCTGTGGGACCTCGACCGCGAGTTCCCGACCGGCTCCTTCGGCGGTGGCGACCGCCGCTTCATGAAGCTGCGCCACATCCTCGGGATCCTGCGCGACTCCTACTGCCGCACGACCGGCATCGAGTACATGCACATCATGGACCCCGAGCAGCGCCGGTGGATCCAGGAGCGCGTCGAGCAGCCGCACACCAAGCCGCCCCGCGAGGAGCAGCTGCGGATCCTGCTCAAGCTCAACCAGGCCGAGGCCTTCGAGACCTTCCTGCAGACCAAGTTCGTCGGCCAGAAGCGGTTCTCCCTCGAGGGCGGCGAGACCACGGTCCCGGTCGTCGACGAGATCGCCGAGGCGGCCGCGCAGGCCGGCCTCGACGAGGTCGCGATCGGCATGGCCCACCGCGGCCGGCTCAACGTGCTGGCCAACATCGTCGGCAAGTCCTACAACCAGATCTTCCGCGAGTTCGAGGGCAACATCGACCCGCGCACGGTCCAGGGCTCCGGCGACGTGAAGTACCACCTGGGCGCCGAGGGCGAGTTCGTCGCCGGCACCGGCGAGACCATCAACGTCTCGGTCGCCGCGAACCCCTCCCACCTGGAGACCGTCGACCCGGTGCTGGAGGGCATCGCCCGCGCCAAGCAGGACGTCCTCAACCAGGGCGAGAAGTTCCCGGTGCTGCCGGTCCTGCTGCACGGCGACGCCGCGTTCGCCGGCCAGGGCGTGGTCGCCGAGACGCTCAACCTCTCGCAGCTGCGCGGCTACCGCACCGGTGGCACGATCCACGTCGTCATCAACAACCAGGTCGGGTTCACCACCTCACCCGGCTCCTCGCGCTCGACGCTCTACTGCACCGACGTCGCGCGGATGGTCCAGGCGCCGATCTTCCACGTCAACGGCGACGACCCGGAGGCCTGCATCCGCGTCGCGCGGCTGGCCTTCGAGTACCGCCAGACCTTCCACAGCGACGTGGTCATCGACCTCGTCTGCTACCGCCGCCGCGGGCACAACGAGGGCGACGACCCGTCGTACACCCAGCCGCTGATGTACGACCTGATCGAGCAGAAGCGCTCGGTGCGCAAGCTCTACACCGAGTCGCTCATCGGTCGTGGTGACATCACGATCGAGGAGGCCGAGCAGGTCCTGCGCGACTACCAGCAGCAGCTGGAGCGGGTCTTCACCGAGGTGCGCGAGGCCGACACCAAGCCCGACGAGTGGACGACGGTGCCGGACTACCCGGACAAGCCGGAGGGCGAGACCCAGACGGCGGTGACCCCGGAGGTCCTCAAGCGGATCGCCGACGCCTACGTCACCCCGCCCGAGGGCTTCACCGTCCACCCGAAGGTGATGCCGCAGCTGCAGCGTCGCGCCGCGGCGATCGCCGACGGCCCGATCGACTGGGGCACCGGCGAGATCCTCGCCTTCGGCTCCCTGCTCATGGAGGGCCGCCCGGTCCGCCTGGCCGGCCAGGACTCGCGGCGCGGCACCTTCGTGTCCCGCTTCGCCACCATCATCGACCGGCACAACGCCGACGAGTGGACGCCGCTGGCCAACCTCACCGAGGACCAGGCGAAGTTCTTCGCCTACGACAGCCTGCTCTCGGAGTACGCCGCGCTCGGCTTCGAGTACGGCTACTCGGTCGCCCGGCCCGAGGCCCTGGTGCTGTGGGAGGCGCAGTTCGGCGACTTCGTCAACGGCGCCCAGTCGGTCATCGACGAGTACATCTCCGCCGGCAAGACCAAGTGGGGCCAGGACTCCGGCGTCGTGCTGCTGCTGCCGCACGGCTACGAGGGCCAGGGTGCCGACCACTCCTCCGCCCGCATCGAGCGCTTCCTGACGCTCTGCGCGGACGACGCGATGGTCGTCGCCCAGCCGTCCACCCCGGCGTCGTACTTCCACCTGCTGCGCCAGCACTCGCTGGGCGGGGAGCACAAGCCGCTCATCGTCTTCACCCCGAAGTCGATGCTCAAGCGCAAGGAGGCGGCCTCGCAGCCGGCCGACTTCACCAGCGGCGAGTTCCGCGCGGTCATCGGCGACGACACGGTGGACCCGGCCAAGGTCTCCACCGTGCTGCTGGTCTCCGGCCGGCTCACCTGGGACCTGATGGTCGAGCGGCAGAAGAGCAGCCGCGAGGACGTCGCGATCCTGCGGGTCGAGCAGCTCTACCCGTGGCCGGTCGAGGCGATCAAGGCCGAGCTGGCGAAGTACCCCGACGCCAAGGTCAAGTGGGTCCAGGACGAGCCCTACAACCAGGGCCCGTGGCCGTCCTACTACCTCAACGTGGTGCCGCAGCTGGACCGGGAGATCGAGCCGATCACCCGCACGGCGTCCTCGACGACGGCGGTCGGCACGGCCAAGCGCCACCTCGAGGAGGCCAAGGTCCTGATCGGCGAGGCGTTTGCGTGACCGGTGACCGTCCGAGGAACGAGGACGGGCACCGACCGGTCAGGCAGATCGAGTAGGCGCACGACCGAGGAACGAGGTCGTGGCCGCCGTATCGAGATCCGTGCACCTACGCAGGAGGAGTGACGTGTACTTCACCGACCGCGGGATCGAGGAGCTCCAGCAGCGCCGGGGTGACGAGGAGGTCACCCTGGCCTGGCTGGGCGAGCGGCTGCAGGAGTTCGTCGACACCCACCCGGAGTTCGAGACCGCCGTCGAGCGGTTCGCGACCTGGCTGGCCCGGCTCGACGACCCCGAGGACTGAGCAGGTACGACGAGGGGCCCGGCGGATCTCCGCCGGGCCCCTCGTCGCGTCTCAGGCCGGCACGGCCTCGGAGAGCCCGAACCGCCGGTGCACCGCACGCAGCGGTCGCGGCGCCCACCAGGCCCGCTCCCCCAGCAGCCGGATGCTGGCCGGGACCAGCACGCCCCGGACCAGCGTCGCGTCGATCAGGATCGCCAGCCCGGTGCCGAGCCCGAAGAACTGGATGAAGCTCACCGAGCTCACCAGGAAGGCGAAGAAGCTGATCGCGATCAGCGCGGCGGCCGTGCTGACGATCCGCCCGGTGTGCGCGAGCCCGTGCACCAGCGCCTCCTCGTTGCCCATGCCGAGGTCGCGCATCTCCTTGATCCGGCTCATCACGAAGACCTCGTAGTCCATCGAGAGCCCGAAGGCGACGCAGAACAGCAGCACCATCATCGAGGAGTCCATCGGCTGCGGGGTGAAGCCGAGCAGCCCCGCCAGGTGGCCGTCCTGGAACACCCAGACCATCGCACCGAGGGTGGCGCCCAGGCCCACCGCGTTGAGCAGCAGCGCCCGCACCGGCTGCACGACGCTGCCGGTGAACAGGAACAGGATCACCATGGTGGTCAGCACCAGCCAGCCGGCGACCCACGGCAGGCGGGAGCCGATGCCGGTCATCTGGTCGTGCAGCTCCGCGCTCGCGCCACCGACCAGGGCGTCGGCACCCGGCGGCGCGGGGACCGCCCGGACGTCCTCGACCAGCGCCCGGGCCGCCGCCGAGCGCGGGTCCAGGTCGGTGACCACGGAGAGCAGCGCCGCCCCCTCGCCGGGACGGGTGTCGACACGGACCACGTCGTCGAGCGCGCCCAGCCGGCCGGCGTACGACGCGAGGGCGGTCTCGTCGACCGAGGAGGTCGTGACGACCTGGATCGGGTGGGTGCCGTCCCCGGCGAACTCGGTGCGCAGCGCGTCGCCGGCCTCGCGGCTCGAGGCGCTGGCCGGCAGCACCCGGTCGTCGGGCGTGCCGAGCTCGATCCCGGCGAGCGGGACGGCCATCACCAGCAGGCCGGCCAGGACCGGGACCGCGCTGAGCACCGGGTGACGGGTGACGAAGCCCGCGAGCCGGCGCCACGCGGGCGCCTCCTCGCCACGGATGCCGCGCACCCGGGGCACCCGCCAGGCGTCGATCCGGTCGCCGAGCAGGCTGAGCCCGGCGGGCAGGACCACGACCGCGCTGAACGCGGTGATCAGCATGACCCCGATGCCGGCGTAGGCGAAGGAGCGCAGGAAGTACATCGGGAAGACGAGCAGGGCCGCCAGCGCGACGGCGACGGTGGTCGCGCTGAAGGTGATGGTGCGCCCGGCCGTCTCCACCGCGCGTCGTACGGCGGCGTCGGAGTCGCGGCCCGCCGCCCGCTCCTCGCGCACCCGGGCCACCATGAGGAGCCCGTAGTCGACGGCGAGCCCGAGCCCGAGACCGGTGGTGAGGTTGACGGCGTAGATCGAGACGTCGGTGACCGAGCCGAGGATCGACAGCTCGGCGAAGGTGCCCAGGATCGCGGCGAGGCCCACGCCGAGGGTGACCAGGGCGCCGACGACGTTGCCGAAGGCGAGCACGAGCAGCACCAGGATCAGCGGGATGGCGATCGACTCGGCGAGGCCGAGGTCCTTGCCGATCTGGCCACCGATCTCCTCCCCCACGACCTCACGCCCGCCGACGGCGACCCGGAGCGCGCCGTCGGCGGTGCGGTAGGCGTCGAGCAGGTGGGCCGGGTCGGCGTCGGTGCTGGGCGCGACGGCCGCGGTGACCAGCGCGTGGGAGCCGTCGGTCGAGCGGAGCGGGCCGGCCCGCCCGTCGAAGTACGACGTCACGTCGGCCAGCCCCGGGTCGGCCCGCAGCCGCTGGGTGAGCGCCCGGCCGGCGGCCGCGGAGGCGGCCGAGTCGACGTCGCCGTCCGCGGCGTCGACGACCAGGACGTAGTCGGCGGAGCCGCCGAAGCGCTCCTCCAGCAGGGCGGCGGCGCGGCTGCTGTCGGACCCGGGGTCGTCGAACCCCTCGGTCTGCAGCTTGCCGAACGCGCCGACCCCGACGACGGCGGCGGCGACCACCCCGAGCAGGCCCAGGGCGAGCACCCGGCGGGAGTGCCGGGTGACGACCTCTCCGATCCAGCGGAACATGACGACCTCCATGTGTACGGGCGTGAACTTTATGGGTGTTAACTTGGCAGGAATGTGTGCGGGTGTCAACATGTCTCCGTGACGTCTCGCGGCAGCTACCACCACGGCGACCTGCGCAACGCCCTCGCCCGAGCGGCGGCCGAGCTGGCCGCGACCGGCGGACCGGACGCGGTGACCATCCGCGGCGCGGCCCGCGAGGTGGGGGTGACGCCCACGGCGGCGTACCGGCACTTCGCCGACCAGTCCGACCTGCTGGAGGCCGCCCGTGCGCTGACGATGGACGGGATGGCCGCTGCGATGGGCGAGCTGGTGGCGGCCGTGCCGGCGGACGGCGACGCGACCGAGCGCGCGATCGCCCGGCTGCGCTCGACGGGACGCGGCTACATCCGGTTCGCGCTGGAGGAGCCCGGGATCTTCCGCACCTGCTTCACCGGCCAGCTGCGCTTCCCCTCCGACCCGATGCCGGAGGACCCGGCGCCGTACGCCCTGCTCGGGGAGATGCTCGACGAGCTGGTCGAGGTCGGCTGGCTCGCCCCCGAGGACCGGCCCGGCGCCGAGGCCGGGCCCTGGGCCGCCGTGCACGGGCTGGCCCTGCTGCTCGTCGACGGCCCGCTCAAGGACCTCGACGACGCCGAGCGCGAGGACGCGATCGAGCGCACCCTCGACCTGACCGTCCGCGGGCTCGCGACCGGCCCGGAGGCCCGCCGCGCCCGCTAGTGTCCTCGGCGTGAGCGACGAGCTGATCGACTACGCGGCCTGGGGCGAGCGCTTCTTCGCCACCGCCGTCACCGCCGAACGGGTGCTGGCCGGGGTCAACGTGCTGTCCGGCCGGCCGATCGACGTCGGGCCGCTGGGCGTCGGCCCCGGCCGGATCGCCAAGGTCACCGCGCAGGGCCGGATCGGCACCGCCACCGGCCAGCGCGCCGGCGCGGACCCGGTGTCCTTCCACGTCGACCTGCCGGTCACCCTGCGCTTCACCATCGACCTCGGCATGGACAAGCAGCACTTCGACGCCGAGATCACCGTCCCGCTCGTCATCACCGCGCACGCCCGGGCCGACCTGGCGATCGCGCTGGAGGTGACCCCGCCGCGCACGGCCCAGGTCGTCGTACGGCTCAAGGCGCAGGGGCTGCGCGCCTCGCTCACCAGCAGGGCCGCCAACGTCGAGGGCGAGCTGCGCCGGTTCGTGGCCAAGTACGTCGCCAAGGAGCTCGACAAGCCCTACGTCCGCGAGGCCACCACGATCGACGTGGCCGCGGCGGTCGAGCGTGCCGCCGCCGGGCTCGGCCCGCGCGAGGAGAGCCCGATGGCCGCCGAGCTGACCGACGACCTGCCCGCCGCGCTGGAGACCGAGATCGAGCACAGCGCACAGCTCTTCCTCGACCCGGAGGACGAGCAGTGAGCGAGCACGCCTATCCCCCGGCTCCGTGGCACATGCACGGCTCGCTGTGGCTCTCGGCCTTCCGGCTGCGCGAGGACGCCGACGAGCGCCACCCCGCCGGGACCTACGGCGTCGCACTGGTCTCCTACGAGGAGCCGAGCCCGCTGACCTACCACGAGCTGCTCGTCGCCCGGACGACCAAGAACCGCCACGGCAGGGGCGCGGTCACCATCACCGACATCTGGGTCGACTCCCCCGCCTCGCAGGCCGGCGGCCGCGCGCTGTGGGCGATCCCGAAGCAGCTGTGCGACTTCGACACCGAGGGCGGCTACCGCGGGCCGGTCACCTCGACCGACTGGACCGCGACCGTCGACCGCCGCCCGATCGTCTCGGCGTCGTTCACCGATGTCTCGCGGGCGGCGCTGCGGGTGCCCTTCACCGGCCTGGTCGAGCAGCCCGGCATCGCCGAGCACCCGGAGGTCGCCGACGTGACGATGAAGGGCAGCGCCAAGGCGCTGCCGTGCCGATCGCGGTGGGACTTCGCGAGCGACGGACCCCTCGCGTTCCTGCGAGAGGCCCGTCGGCTCGGGTCGTTCCGGATGGCGGCCTTCCGGCTCGCCTTCGACTGAGGCCCCCGGACTCAGTCCTCCTCGTCGACGACGGGAGCCGCGGGGTCCACCGCGGGCGCGAGCTCGCCGTGCTCGGCCAGCGCGCGCCGCGAGGAGTCGCGGATCTCGAAGATCTCGGTCGCGAAGCCACCCACGGCGGCGGCGACCTCGCCGACCGCCTTGGTGAGGATCGTGGCGACCTCGCCGACCGTGTTGGCGGCCGCCTCGGCACCAGCCTGGACGGCGTCCTTCGCGATCTCGCCCTTGCTCAGGTGGTCACGTCCGCTCATGGGCACCAGTGTCCCCCGGTGGGCCTCAGGCTGCCAACGAGTCGTCGGTCACGGCGTCCGGGCCGGGCACCGGCGCCACCTTGGCGTCGCCGCCGGGCAGCGAGAAGCGCACGATCTTCTTGAACACGCTGAAGAGCTGCTTGCCCAGGCTGCCGGTGTTGTAGGGCAGGCCGTAGCGCTCGCAGATCTCCTGCACCTCGACGGCCATCTCCGGGTAGCGCCGGGCCGGCAGGTCGGGGAACAGGTGGTGCTCGATCTGGTGCGAGAGGTTGCCGCTCATCAGGTGCATGAGCTTGCTGCCCTTGATGTTGGCCGAGCCGAGCATCTGCCGCAGGTACCAGTGCCCGCGCGTCTCGTTCTCGGTCTCCTCCTCGGAGAAGGACGCGACGCCGGCCGGGAAGTGACCGCAGAAGATGATGTTGAAGGCCCAGATGTTGCGGACCAGGTTGGCGGTGGCGTTGCCCGCGAAGGTCAGCGGGAAGAGCGGTCCGGTCAGCGCCGGGAACAGGACGTAGTCCTTGAGCGCCTGGCGGCGGATCTTCTTCATCAGGCCCGGGTAGAGCGGCTTGTTGTCGGCCAGCTTGCGCTTGCCGGAGACGATGTTCTCGACCTCCAGGTCGTGCAGCGCCACGCCCCACTCGAAGAACACCATCAGCAGGAAGGCGTAGAGCGGGTTGCCCAGGTAGTAGGGGTGCCACTTCTGGTCGGGGTCCATCCGCAGGATCCCGTAGCCCACGTCGCGGTCCTTGCCGACGATGTTGGTGAAGGTGTGGTGGATGTAGTTGTGGCTGTACTTCCACTGCTCACCGGGGCACACGGTGTCCCAGTCGAACATCCGGGAGTTGAAGGCCGGGTCGCCCAGGAAGTCGTACTGCCCGTGCATCACGTTGTGCCCGATCTCCATGTTGTCGAGGATCTTCGACACGCTCAGGCAGGCGACGGCCGGGAGCCAGCCGACGACGGGCAGGTAGAACAGCGCGCGGCCGGCGATCTCCATCTTGCGCTGGGTGGTGACGACCTTGCGGAGGTACTCCGCGTCCGCCTCGCCGAGGTCGGCGATCACCCGCTGGCGCAGGTCGTCGAGCTCGGCGCCGAGCTGCTCGATCTGCGCAGGCGTCAGCCCGTGGTACTTCTCGTCGGCCAGGGGCTCGGGGGTCAGGGTGTCGGTGCTCATCAGTTCTCTCCTCGGGGTCTCGGAGTGCTCAGAGGTCGATGTGGCAGTCACCGGCAGCGGCGGTGACGCAGATGCGGATCTCCTCGTCCGGCAGGGAGGACTCCTCGCCGGTGAGGACGTTGCGGACGGTGCCGGCGGTCTTGGTCTTGGTGCAGGAGAAGCAGATGCCCATGCGGCAGCCGAACTCCGGGTTCAGGCCCAGCTCCTCGGCCTGCTCCAGCAGGCTGGCGCCGGTGGCGGCGACGGTCTTGCCCGAGCGGGTGAAGGACACCTCGCCCTCCACCTCCTCGCCGGGCTGGGCGGCGCGCGCGACGGCCGGCTTGAAGAACTCCATCCGCAGCCGCGGCGAGAGCTCGCCCTCGGCGTCGGTGTAGGCGTCCTTGACCAGCTCGACCAGGCCCGCGGGACCGCACAGCCAGGTGTCGGTGTCCCGGTACGACGGCACGAGGCGGCGCAGCTCGAACTCGCTGAACACCTGCGTGCCGTGCCGCAGGTGCACGGTCACGTCGTTGTCGGCCTCGGCGATCTCGGCGAGCTCCGTTGCGAAGATCTGGTCCTCGGGGCCGCGCGCGAAGTGGAGGAAGGTCACCTTGCGGCCGGCCCGGCCGTCGTACCCGTCGCGGAGCAGGGTGCGCACCATCGACATCGCGGGCGTGATGCCCGAGCCGCCGGTGATGAAGAGCAGGTGGTTGTTGGTCGGCGTGGCCGGGCTCTCGACGAGGGTGAACTCGCCCTGCGCCTGCGAGAGGTGCACGAGCTGGCCGGGCTCCGCCTCACGGACCAGGTACGACGACACCTGGCCCTCGTCGTGCGCGCGGATGGTGAGCGTGATCTGCTCACCGGGCGCGGAGGCCGCCGACGAGATCGAGAACGCCCGGGTGTGCCGCTTGCCGGACCCCGGCAGGTCGACACCGACGAGGACGTGCTGGCCGGCGCGGTGGCCGCGCCAGGTGCCGGTGGGCTGGAGGGTGAGCGTGGCGACCGGCGCGGTGTCGGTGCCCTCGGTCTCGCGGTGCACGGAGACGACCTGGGCCCGGACCTCGTGCGCGGCCCACATCGGGTTGAAGCGCTCGAGGTAGCGGTCGACGGTGTGGGGGGTGGCCAAGGCCGCGGCGAGCCGCGAGCGCAGGAGCCGCTCCACCACGCCGTTGGGCGCCGGCGGGGAGATGAGCGCGGACATTCGCGCCTCCTTCGTTGGCGGAAGATTGGGTGTACGTCTGTACACCGAAACTCTCCCGCGACTCCCCCAGGGTGGTCAACGACCCGCCCGCGTGACAGTGCACACATGTTCACCAAAGGTAGGATCGGGTACATGACCGAGACCCGCGTCGAGCGCAAGGAGCGGACCCGCCGCGCCATCCTCGACGCCGCGCTGACCCTGTCGGAGGAGACGACCCTGGTCGCGCTCTCCCTGCGGCAGGTCGCCAAGGAGGTCGGCATCGTCCCGACCGCGTTCTACCGGCACTTCCCCTCGATCGAGGACCTCGGCCTCGCGCTGGTCGAGGAGTCGCTCGACACCCTGCGTGCGCTGCTGCGCGAGCTGCGGCGCACGGCCGGTGCCGACTTCGGCACGATCATCGACGGCTCGGTCAGCGTGCTCGTCGACCAGGTGCACCTCAACCACCGGCACTTCGGCTTCATCGCCCGCGAGCGCTTCGCCGGGCCGGCCACCGTCCGCGAGGCCATCGCGCACGGCATCGACACCGCCGAGCGCGAGCTGGCGATCGACCTGGCCCACCTGCCCGGCACCGACACCTGGTCCGAGCGGGACCTGAGCGTGCTCGCCTCGCTGATCGTCGGCGCCATGGTCACCGCCGCCGAGCGGCTGATCGCCGCCGGCCCGGGCTCGCCCGCCGAGGAGCGGATCGCCGACACCGCCCGCCGCCAGCTGCGGATGATGATCATCGGCGCGATGAGCTGGCGCTCCACGGACTAGTCGCGACCTCTCGCAACCAAACGCCCACTCCCGGCGTCTCCCCTGGTGCAACCGTCCCCCCACCCCACCAGGGAGCCATCACCATGTCCGTCCCGGCCCGTCTGCTCACCCTCCTCGCCCTGCTCGCCGGGCTGCTCGCGCCACTCGGCGCCACCCCGGCGGAGGCCGCCGCCGTCCACCGCACCCGCGTGGTGGTGAAGATCGCGCACTGCGAGGGCTGCGAGGTCTCCCTCCAGCAGGGCCTGCGCCACCGCTGGTGGTCCAGCCCGACCCGCCGCGTCCACGACGGCCGGGCCGTGTTCGTCGTACCGTCCGGGCGGACCCGGGGCATGACCGTCGCGGTCACCGGCACCTGGGAGACCACCAGCCCGCACCCGTCCGGCTTCCAGGCCATCGCCACCCTGCGCTACCGCGGCGTCGCCGCCGGCGAGCGGGTCACCTTCGCCGAGGCTCGCGCGCAGCGCCGCGGCTCCGCCTGCTTCCCCGGTACGACGGCCGACCGGCTCGTGCTGCGCCTCAACGCCCGCAAGGTCCGGGTCGCCGGCAACGGCGGCCCGGCGCTGACCACGCTGGCCTGGGCCGACCCGCAGACCCGCACCATGGCCGGCACCCAGGCCCGCGTCTACCGCGGGGTCTTCGGCGCGCAGGACATCGTGCCCTGCTCCTGACCCGCCCGGTCGCCACGAAGCGGGCGGCGGCGTCAGGCTCGTCACTTTCGGTGGACGCGAAGTTACCGACCAGTCACCATGGCGCGGTGTCCACCGCAGTCCAGAGCCTGACCACCGCCGCCCGCAACGCGTGGGCGATCTCCCCCCTCGGCCCCGGCATCGAGCAGTACGACGGCCTGCCGGCCACCGTCCTCAGCGACGCCCCGCACCGCCGGCTCACCCGCTACGACCGCAGCACCCCGGCCACCGCGCCGCGGCCGGTGCTCCTCGTCCCGCCGCTCGCCGTGGCCGCGCGCTGCTTCGACCTGCGGCCCGGGCAGAGCCTGGCCGCCCACCTGCTGGAGAGCGGGCGGGCGACGTACCTGGTGGACTACGGCGCGATCACCTTCGCCGACCGCGCGATGGGTTTCGAGACCTGGATCGACGACATCCTGCCCACCGCGATCCACGCGGTCCTGGCCGACCACGCCGAGGCCGGCGAGCTGGCCGACGGCGTCGACCTGGTCGGCTGGTCGCTCGGCGGCACGATGAGCCTGCTCACCGCCGCCGCGCACCCGGACCTGCCGATCGCCTCGCTGACGGCCTTCGGCACGCCCATCGACTACACCAAGATCCCCGCCGTGCAGCCGCTCATCGCGGCGGACCGGCTGCTCGGCTCCCGCGCGATGACCGTGCCGACCGCCGCGCTCGGCGGCGTGCCGAAGCACCTGGTCCGCGCCAGCTACCGCGCGATGGCTCCCAAGCGCGAGCTCACCAAGGCCGTCCACCTCGCCAAGAACATCCTCGACGTCGAGACCCTGGCCCGCACCTCCGCGATCGACGACTTCATCGCCGAGATGCCGGGCTACCCGGGCCGCGCCTACCACCAGATCCACACCCGGCTGATGGCCCGCAACGAGCTGGCCTCCGGCACCGTGCGGCTCGGCCGCGGCCGGGAGGTGCACCTGGCCGACGTCCGGGCCCGGGTGCTCTTCGTCGGCAGCGAGAGCGACAACATCGCCGACGGGCCCGCGGTCCGCGCGGGCGCCGACGTCGTCCCCGGGGCGCGGTACGCCGCCGCGGACGGCCTGAGCCACCTCGGCCTGGTCGCCGGCCCGCGGGCCGCCGAGCTCAGCTGGCCCGCGATGGACGCCTTCCTGGGCTGAGAAGCGCCGCTGCCGGCCCGACCCCGAGGTCGGACCGGCAGCGATCGGGCGTGCTCAGTGGTGCGCGGCCGGCGCGTCCGCCTTGGACGGCAGCAGGAGCGCCATCGCGACCACCACGACGCCGATCACGGCGCCGGTGGCGAAGGCCCACTGCAGGCCGCCGACGAACGCCTCGCCCTGGCTGGCGCCACCCTCGGCGAGGTGCTTGCCGCGGTTGGTCATGATCACGATCAGCAGGGCGGTGCCGATGGCGCCGGAGACCTGCTGCAGCGTGCCGAGCAGCGAACTGCCGTGCGAGTACAGCTGCGGCGACAGGTCTCCCAGGCCGATCGTGAAGACCGGCGTGAAGATGGTCGCCAGGCTGATCATCAGGGCCACGTGCAGGGCCAGGATGACGACGTACGACGTCTCGGCACCGATCCGGCTGAGGCCGAACAGCAGCGCCACCATGACCACGGAGCCCGGGATCACGATCGGACGGGCACCGATCCGGTCGTAGAGCTTGCCGACCTGCGGGCCGAGCAGGCCCATCGCCAGACCACCGGGCATGACGAGCAGTCCGGTCTGCAGCTCGGAGAGCCCGCGCAGGTCCTGCAGGTAGAGCGGCAGCAGGATCATCGAGCCGAGGAAGGCCATGAAGCCGGCCGACATGAGCACCAGCGAGACCGCGAAGTTGCGGTGCTTGAGGGTGCGCAGGTCCATCAGCGGGCGCTCCGAGCGCTGCAGGTGGACCTGGTAGAGCGCGAACGCGGCGATCAGCACCACGCCGGCGCCGATGAGCAGCGTCGGCTCCTGCCACTCGGCGTTGCCGACCTTGCTCAGGCCGTAGACGAAGGTCGCGAAGCCACCGGCGGCCAGCACCACGCTGAGCCAGCTGACCGGGCTCGCGGTGGTCTCACCGACGTTCTCCAGCGCGCGGTGGCCGAAGAAGCCGACCAGCACCGCGATCGGGAGCACGGCGACGAAGATCAGCCGCCACGAGCCCATGTGCAGCAGCACGCCGGACACGGCCGGGCCGAGCGCCGGGGCGCACGACATGGCGAGGGTGACCTGGCCCATGACCCGGCCGCGGTCCTCCGCGGCCACCACGGTCATCAGGGTGGTCATCAGCAGCGGCATCATCACCGCCGTGCCGCTCGCCTGGACGACGCGGCCCACCAGGAGCACGCCGAAGGTCGGCGCCAGCGCGGCGACCAGCGTGCCGGCGCTGAACGTGATCATCGCCGTCGCGTACGCCGCCCGGGTGCTCACCCGCTGGAGGAACCAGCCGGTCACCGGGATCACCGCCGCCATGGTGAGCATGAAGACGGTCAGCGCCCACTGGGCGGTGGTCGAGGTGATCTGGAAGTCGGTCATCAGCCGCGGGACGGCGTTGACCATGATCGTCTCGTTGAGGATGACCACGAAGGTCGCCGCGACGAGCAGCTTGATGACGAGCGGGGTCCGACCCGGGGCGACGGTGCCCGCGGCGAAGTCCTGCTCGAACTCGGCGATGTCGCCGGTCTCGATGGGCGCAGTCATGACAGGGTCCTAACGTTGGGTGGCAGGGTCCAGCGGTGGCCGACCAGGTGCTGCCGGACGAATCGGGCGGCTCTCGCTTCACCAGTTCCACGAACGAGCCGACACCGTTTCGACAGTGCTCGGGCAGAAAATTCATCGGTGTCCGCCCGGCGCACTCTCAGGAGTCAATCGTGGCGCACCGACATCGATTCCCGCCAACCGTTTTCCCTGCCGGTGCGGGGTCGCTCCGCCAGGTCCCACCAGCCTCAGGAGCGGGCAAGGTCCACCCCACCGTCAGCGGGTGAAGACGATCTTCCCGAACACCTCGCCCCCGGCCATCGCCGCGAAGCCGTCACGCGCCTCGGTCATCGGCAGCACCCGGTCGATCACCGGGCGCAGCCCGGTCGCGTCGAGCATGGTGACCAGCGAGGCCAGCTCGTCGCGGGTGCCCATCGTGGAGCCGATGACGGACAGCTGCAGGAAGAAGATCCGGGTGAGCTCGGCGTCGTCGAGGTCCGGCCCGGAGGTGGTGCCGGAGATGACGATCTTGCCGCCGGGGCGCAGCGAGCGGATCGAGTGCGACCACGTCGCGCGGCCCACGGTCTCCATCACCGCGTCGACCTTGACCGGCAGGCGGGCGCCGGACTCGAACACCTCGTGCGCGCCGAGCTCGAGCGCCTTGGTGCGCTTCGCCTCGTCCCGCGAGGTCGCGAGCACGCGCAGGCCGCCGGCCCGGGCCAGGGCGATCAGGGCGGTGGCGACGCCGCCGCCGGCGCCCTGGACGAGCACCGTGTCGCCTGCCTTGAGCCCGCCCTGGGTGAAGAGCATCCGGTACGCCGTCAGCCATGCCGTCGGCAGGCAGGCCGCCTCCTCGAAGGACATCGACGCGGGCTTCGGCACCACGTTGCGGCGCGGCACGGCCACCTTGTCGGCGAGCGTGCCCTGGTAGCGCTCGGAGAGCAGCGAGCGGCGCGGGTCGAAGGTCTCGTCGCCCGCCCACGCGGGGTCGGAGATGACGGCGTGGACGACGACCTCGTTGCCGTCCTCGTCGTAGCCCGCCGCGTCGCAGCCCAGGATCATCGGCAACGCCTCGGCCTTGAGGCCGACCCCGCGCAGGGACCACAGGTCGTGGTGGTTGAGCGAGGCGGCCTTGACGGTGACCGTCGTCCACCCGTCCGGTACGACGGGGTCGGGCCGCTCGCCCAGCACGAGGCCGGTCAGCGGGTCGTCGGCGGAGCTGGCGAAGGAGTCTGCGTAGACGGCGAACACGAGACCCGACCCTAGCGGGGATCAGGCCCGCGCGACCCCGTCCCGGCGTGCGGCCTCGGCCACAGCGGCGGCCACGGCCGGCCCCACCCGGGGGTCGAAGGGCGAGGGGATGACGAGGTCCTCGGACAGGTCGTCGCCGACCAGGGCGGCCAGCGCGTCGGCGGCGGCGACCTTCATGTTCTCGGTGATCGCGCTCGCGTGGACGTCGAAGGCACCGCGGAAGATGCCCGGGAAGGCCAGCACGTTGTTGATCTGGTTCGGGAAGTCCGAGCGGCCGGTGGCGACCACGCGGGCGTGACGGTGGGCCACGTCCGGGTGCACCTCGGGGTTGGGGTTGGCCATCGCGAAGATGATCGCGTCGTCGGCCATCGTGGCGACGATCTCCTCCGGCACGGTGCCGCCGGAGACGCCGACGTAGACGTCGGCGCCGTCGAAGGCGTCGGCCAGGGTGCCGCTGCGGCCGCACTGGTCGGCGGTCAGCTCAGCGAGCGCCTTCTTCGACGGGGTGAGGTCGTGGCGCTCGGAGCTGACCACGCCCTTGCGGTCGGTGACCGCGATGTCCTTGATGCCGGCGGCGAGCAGGATCTTCGCGATCGCCACGCCGGCCGCGCCCGCGCCGGAGATGACCACGCGGGTCGACTCCGGGTTGCGGCCGGTGAGCTTGAGCGCGTTGACGAGGGCGGCGAGGGTGACCACCGCGGTGCCGTGCTGGTCGTCGTGGAAGACCGGGATGTCGAGGGCCTCCTTGAGGCGGTCCTCGATCTCGAAGCAGCGCGGCGCGGAGATGTCCTCCAGGTTGATGCCGCCGAAGCTCGGCGCCAGGCGGACGACGGTCTCGATGATCTCCTCGACGTCGGTCGTCGCCAGGCAGATCGGGATGCCGTCGACACCACCGAACTGCTTGAAGAGCACCGCCTTGCCCTCCATCACCGGCATCGCCGCGGCCGGGCCGATGTCGCCCAGGCCCAGGACGGCGGTGCCGTCGGTGACGATCGCGACGGTGTTGGGCACCCAGGTGTAGTGCCGGGTCAGCTCCGGGTCGGCCGCGATGGCCTCGCACACCTCGGCGACGCCGGGGGTGTAGGCGAGCGAGAGCTGGTCCTTCGTGCTGACGTCGGCCGTGGGTACGGTCGCCATCTTCCCGCCCAGGTGCAGGTCGAACACCGGCTCACCCGCACGCGGGTGGGGGGAAGGAAGGTCAGCAGCCACGAAGAAAGATCCTCCCATACGCGGCTTCCCGTACCGCCGGGAGTCCGGATGAGACAGGTCACAGCCGACGCGGCCGCGGCCACAGCCGCCACCGGGCCACCGCCCACACCTCGGTGTCCGGGACCGCGCCGCGGTGCCGGGAGTCGACCCCCTCGTCCGGGTTGTCGCCCAGCAGCCACCAGCCGCTCCCCCGGCGCTCGGCCGCGCGCTTGACCACCACGGTCCCGTCGGCGAACCGCGCCACGACCACCCGGCCGGGGCGCACCCGCGCGCCGTAGGCCACCAGCAGCCGGTCCCCGGGGCGCAGGGTCGGCCGCATCGAGTCACCCCGTACGACGGCCAGGCCCACCCGCCGTCGTACCGCGGGACCTCCCGTTGCCTCCGGTGCCATGCCGAGTAGTGTCGCAGTCAGCAGCTCGACCCCCGTGACATCCGTCGATACAGAGGAGAGGACCCACATGTTCTCGCGTCTCACCCGCAAGCTCGTCGCCCCGTCGATCGAGGTCTCCGCGCACTGCGACCTGCCCTGCGGCGTCTACGACCCGGCCCAGGCCCGCATCGAGGCCGAGTCGATCAAGGCCGTCATCGCGAAGGTCGCCGACAGCGACGACCCCGACTTCCGCACCCGCGCGGTCCTGATCAAGGAGCAGCGCTCCGAGCTCGTCAAGCACCACCTGTGGGTGCTGTGGACCGACTACTTCAAGCCCCCGCACTTCGAGAAGTACCCGCAGCTGCACAGCCTCGTCAACGAGGCCACCAAGCTGGCGGGTGCCACCGGCACCAAGGGCAGCCTCGACGCCGAGGTCGCCGACCAGCTGCTCGCCAAGATCGACGAGATCGCGGAGATCTTCTGGGAGACGAAGAAGGCCTGAGCCCGGCCTGACGCCGGGACCTTCGTCCTGATTCGGGAGCCGCGCACCCCCCGGGGTGCGCGGTTTCCTGCATTTCGGGGCAGATCCGCCGATGCTGCCACCATGCTCCGGGCGCCCCCGCCCGGACCAATGGGAGGGAGACACCCCGCGATGCATCGCGCTCTGTTCAAGCTCGTCCTCGCCCTGGCCGTCGGCCTGGGCCTCACCCTGACCTCGGTCGGCGTACCCGCCACCGCGGCGCCGGTCCAGGCGGTGCCCGCGGGCGCCCCCGCCGCGGCCGCGGCGCCGGACTGCACCAGCCAGAAGAACGCCGCGAACCGCGCGCACGCCACCCACGTGCAGCGGCTGGCGGCGCTCAAGCGTGCCAACGCCACCGCGGCGAAGGCGCTGAAGACCCTGAAGAAGGCGCAGGCCAAGAAGGCCCACAGCAAGAAGGCGAAGAAGGCCAAGAAGAAGACCGTCGCCAAGGCGAAGCGCAACTACGGCGTCGCGCGCAAGGCGCAGGCCAAGTCCAAGGCGTACTACAGCTCCGCGAGGAAGGCCGACGCCACCGCCCGGAGCCGGTACGACGAGTGCAAGGCCGTCCCGTCCGGCCCGGCTGCCAGCCCGGTGCAGAGCCTCTGCGACGCGGGCATCCCGCAGCCGATCTGCGACACCCTGGCCAAGCTGATCCCGAACGGCAGCGTCGCCAGCCCGCTGGCCCTGCTGTGCAGCTACGCCCCGCAGGCCGCCGCGCTGTGCGACCTGATCTCGACCGGCACCCTGCCGGACCCGGCCACGCTCCTCTCGGTCGTCAACCAGGTGCTCGCGGCCCTGGGTCTCGACCAGCTCCTCGGCAGCCTGCTCGGCGGCCTGGGCCTGGAGACCGTGCTCGACCCGGCTGGTCTCGGCACCCTGCTGGACCTGCTCGGACTGGGTGGCCTGCTGCCCTGACCCGGCACCACGCCGTACGACGGCCGCGCCCTGCTCCCGGGGCGCGGCCGTTCGGCGTCCGGGTGTCGTAGGCTCGTCCCGTCCAGCACTCCCTTTCGTCGACAGGAGCGGCATGTCCGAGACGAGCAGCCCGGTGGCCGGCGCGGCGACCACGACCGGTGAGCCCGCGGAGGTCGAGCTGCGCCTGCCCGCCGACGGGGCGTACGCGTCCGTGCTGCGGACCCTGACCGCCGGCCTGGCCGCGCGCCTGGACTTCACCCTCGACGACATCGAGGACCTGCGCATCGCGGTCTCCGAGGCCGCCGCGATGGTCCTCGACGAGGCCGACGAGGGCACCGTGCTCGACTGCCGCTTCCGGCTCTCGCCGGGCGAGCTCGCGGTGACCATCGCCGGGACGGCGCAGACGCCGGCCGCTCCCGACTACGAGAGCTTCGGCTGGCAGGTGCTCGCCACCCTCGCCGCCGAGGCCGCTATCGACAGCACCCCCGGCAGCTATGCCGTGCGCCTGACGGTGCGGTCCTCGCTCGAGCCATGACCGCCGACACGTCTCGGGACCGGCGCGCGGCGTCGGTCGAGGAGACCCGACGTCGCAGCGCCGCGCTCTTCGAGGTGCTGCGTGACGAGCATGCCTCCAGCACCGAGCGCGACAGCGCCCGCGACGCCCTGGTCCACCTGCACCTGCCGCTGGTCGAGCACTGCGCACGCCGGTTCCGCAACCGCGGCGAGCCCTACGAGGACCTCGTGCAGGTCGGCACGATCGGGCTGATCAAGTCCGTCGACCGCTTCGACACCGAACGTGGGGTCGAGTTCTCGACGTACGCGACCCCCACGATCATCGGCGAGATCAAGCGCTACTTCCGTGACAAGGGCTGGGCGATCCGGGTGCCGCGGCGGCTGCAGGAGCTGCGCATGCAGATCAGCGCCTCCACGGCCGAGCTCACCCAGAGCCTGGGCCGCTCCCCCACCGCGCGCGAGCTCGCCGAGGCGATCGGCTGCTCGGTCGAGGAGATCGTCGAGGGCCTGGAGTCGAGCAACGCCTACTCCACGCTCTCCCTCGACGCCACCGACGACGACTCCGACGGCGGCGCCGGGCAGAGCATGCTCGACGCGATGGGGGTCGACGACGAGGCCCTCGAGCACGTCGAGATCCGCGAGTCGGTCAAGCCCCTGCTGGAGAACCTCCCGCCGCGGGAGAAGAAGATCCTGCTGCTGCGCTTCTTCAAGAACATGACGCAGTCGCAGATCGCCGAGGAGATCGGCGTCTCCCAGATGCACGTCTCCCGGCTGCTCAGCCGGACCCTGGAGCAGCTGCGTCAGTCGTTGGAGTCCGAGGCCTGATCACCCGGCTCGGGCGCCGTCGGGTCGCGGTCGAGCGCCTCGATGGTGTCGGGGTGCAGCATCCCGGCGAGCACGATCAGCGCCGCGACGACGAGCACGATCGCGACCAGGACGTGCTCGCGCACGTTCCACGCGAGCCCCAGCATGATCAGCTGGGTGATCAGCACCGGGCCCCGGGCCCAGCCGGCGCGCCGCGCCAGCCCCCAGGCCGCGGCGAGCAGCACCACGCCGTACGCCGCGAAGAAGACGGTCGTCGACAGGCCCAGCGAGCGCCGCTCGTCGTCGAGGTTCGCCGTCTCCAGCACCGCCAGGATCAGCAGCACGACCGCCTGCACCGTCGCGAGGGACGCGGCGGCGGTGAGCGGAGGCGGGTTGCCGGACGACACGCCGGAGGAACGCTGGGTCACGGTCCCCCACCCTAGATCAGGCGCGATCCGGCCCGATTCCGGCGCTTTGTGACCCAACAGACGACTGAATTGCTTGATTCGTGAACGAATCCTTGGAACGCTTGCGGAAGCGATCGTGAAGCCGTTCACTTTTGCGGTTTCACGCGTGCCCTGCATCAGGGCCCACGCACGTATTGGAAAGAGGGCATTCCCACCCATGGATTGGCGACACCGTTCCGCATGCCTCGACGAGGATCCGGAGCTGTTCTTCCCGATCGGCAACACCGGCCCGGCCATCCTCCAGATCGAGGAGGCCAAGGCGGTCTGCCGACGCTGCGACGTGCGCGAGCAGTGCCTCGCGTGGGCGTTGGAGGCGGGGCAGGATCACGGTGTCTGGGGTGGCCTCAGCGAGGACGAGCGTCGGGCGCTGAAGCGCCGCAACGCCCGGGCCCGCGTCCGGCAGCCCGTCTAGGCGCGAGCGCGTCTTCGCCGCGGCGGTCGGCAGCAAGCTGCTGGTCTCGCCGCGCTGCCGCGCACGCGGTCGGGTTTCGTAGGTCCTGCCTCCGCCTGGCGGCAAGAGGCGGTCGTGGGCGCGAGCGAGGCCCCGCAGTCTGCGCTACTCGACAGGCAGGCTGATCGCCGCGCGGGTGCCGCCGTCGGGCGCGTGCCCGAGGGTCAGGTGTCCCCCGAGCTCGGACTCCACGAGCGTGCGCACGATCGAGAGCCCCAGGCTGGTCGCGCCGTCGAGGTCGAAGTCCGCTGGCAGCCCGCGGCCGTCGTCCTCCACCGCGACGTCGAGCACGGCACCGTGCCGCTCGGCGCGGAGCACGATCTCGCCCTGGGCTCCGGCCTCGTAGCCGTGCTCGGCGGCGTTCTGCATCAGCTCCATGACGACCATGGCCAGCGGGGTGGCGACCTCCGAGGACAGCACGCCGAACGACCCCTCACGTCGTACGCCCACCTGGGCGGTCGTCGAGCCCACGTCGGTCACCAGCCGGGCGAGCCGGTCGGCGATGTCGTCGAAGGCGACGGTCTCCTCGACCGCCTGGCTGAGGATCTCGTGGACGATGGCGATCGAGCCGACCCGTCGTACCGCCTCCTCCAGGGCGGACACGGCCTCCTCCGAGCCGATCCGGCGGGCCTGGAGGCGCAGCAGGGCGGCGACGGTCTGCAGGTTGTTCTTCACCCGGTGGTGGATCTCGCGGATCGTGGCGTCCTTGGTGATCAGCTCGCGGTCGCGCCGGCGCAGGTCGGTGACGTCGCGGAGCAGGATCATCGCGCCGATGTGCTCGCCCTGGGGACGCAGCGGGATGGCGCGGACGATCAGCGAGACGCCGTCGCCGGGACCACCCGCGGAGCCGAGCTCGGTGTCGCGGTGCGCGCGGCCGCCGAGGACCGCGCTGAGGGTCTCCTCGTCGGGGCGCTTCTTGGGCGGGACCAGGTCACGGGTCAGGTCGGCGAGCCGGTGCCCGGTGAGGTCGCCGGTGAGGCCGAGCTTGCGGTAGACCGACAGCCCGTTGGGGCTGGCGTAGACGACCCGCCCGTCGGCGTCGACCCGCACGAAGCCGTCGCCGACCCGCGGTGAGTCGGCGTGGTCGCTGCGCTGGCCGGCGTTGGGGAAGCGTCCCGCGGCGATCATGTGCGCGAGGTCGGAGGCGGCCTGGAGGTAGTTGATCTCCAGCAAGCTGGGGGTGCGCACGCCGAGCAGGTTGGTGTTGCGGCTGATCACCGCGACCACCTTGCCGTCGTGGCGCACCGGGATCGCCTCGATCCGCACCGGTACGTCGTCGCGCCACTCCGGGTCGCCCTCCCGGGCGATCCGCCCGTGCTCCCACGCCGTGTCGACGAGGGTACGACGCCCGGTGGGCAGGAAGGTGCCGACGATGTCGTCGACGTACGCCGTGGGGCCGGTCGTGGGCCGCATCTGGTCCCCCGCCCAGAAGCCGGTGCCCTCGCGGTCGGGCAGCCAGAGCACCAGGTCGGCGAAGGAGAGGTCGGCGATGACCTGCCAGTCGGCCTGGAGCAGCTGCAGCCAGGCGATGTCGCCCGGTGTCAGGCTCGTGTGGCGCCGGGCGATGGCGGACAACGAGGGCACGACGGCAAACGTAACGGACCGGACACCCCACCGCTTCACCCCCTTTGGCACAATGCCTTCTGGAGCTTGCGCAAGCGATCCGTGGGGGGATTCGTTCAGGCCGGTCGGTGAGGGGTTTTTCGTGATGGCGTCGGTGGACTGGGCACGCCTCCAGCAGGGACTCCGCAACGGCGACCGCACCCCACCCGCGGAGCACCGGCTCTCCGACCTGACGGCCGACCTGACCAGGATGCTGGGCGACCCGGACCCCTACGTCCGCGACGGCATCGCCTATCCCTTCCTCGCCACCTGGACCGAGCACGGCGTCTACGACGACCTGCTGGCCGGGCTCGGCGACGGCATGTGCGCCGGGCTGGAGGTCGGCATCGGCGACCACGGCACCGACACGGTCTTCCGCCGCAGCTTCTCCGCGCTGGTGCTGGCCGAGTGCATCGACCGCGACACCCGGGTGCGGCGGCAGCCGCAGACCCGGATCATGCAGTGGGGCGACCGGCTGGCGGCCTGGTACGTCCGCGAGCGCGACCTGCGCGGCTTCGTCCCGGGCAAGGGCTGGGCGCACGCGGCGGCCAACGGCGCGGACGCGCTGGGGGCGCTGGCCCGCTCGCCGTACTTCGGGGCGACCGAGCTGACCGTGCTGCTCGACGTGGTCGCCGACCGGGTGCTCGACCCGGCGACGCCGACGCTGCGGCACGGCGAGCCGGACCGCATCGCGCACGCGGTGATGGAGATCCTGCGCCGCGACCGCGTGCCGCTCGCGGTGGTCGAGCCGTGGATTCGCCGGCTCGAGAGCGGCGCTCGCGCCAGGGCGACGGCCGGCGACGACCCGTACGTCGCCACGGGCAACGCCCAGGCCGTGCTGCGCGCGCTCTACCTCCAGCTCACCATCTCCCCGCGGCACCCCTCGATCCGCTCGGACCTCCTGCTGAGCCTGGTCGCGTCCCTGCGCCGGGTGCACCCCGCTTTCCTCGCCTGAGCCCTCCCGCTGCGCCGGACCGGGTGGGTACGGTGCCCAGGTGACCACCACCCCTGCCCCGGACGGCAGCCCCGAGACCGCGCTCAGCGGACATGCCGGCGAGCTCGCCGTCGCCGTCGCCCAGGCCCACGGCGTCGAGACGATGTTCACCCTCTCCGGCGCCCACGTCTTCCCGATGTACGACGGCGCGGTGAGGTCGCAGGCCGAGGGCGCCGGCCCACCGGTGCGCCTGCTCGACGTGCGCCACGAGCAGACCGCGGCCTTCGCGGCCGAGGCGACCGGCAAGCTGACCCGGGTGCCCGGGCTCGCCGTCCTCACCGCCGGGCCAGGGGTGACCAACGGGGTGAGCGCGCTCGCCCAGGCCCGTTTCGCGGGCTCGCCGATGGTCGTGGTCGGCGGCCGGGCGCCCAACAACCGCTGGGGCACCGGCGCATTGCAGGAGATCGACCACCTGCCGATCGTCGCGCCGGTGACCAAGCACGCCGAGACACTGATGACGGCGGCCGACGTGGCGGCGGGCTTCGACCGCGCGTTCACCCTGGCCCGCTCCTCGCACCGGGGGCCGACGTACGTCGACGTGCCGATGGACGAGTTCTTCAACGCCGGCAGCGGCGTCCGGCCAGCGGTGGGCCCGCTGCGCGGGGCGACGCCGGACAGCGACGCGATCGGCCGGATCGCCGGGCTCCTGGCGCGCGCCGAGCGGCCGGTGCTCGTGCTCGGCACCGACGTGTGGGCCGACGGCGCCGAGGAGGCCGCGCTGCGCCTGGTCCAGGAGATGCGGCTGCCTGCGATCACCAACGGGATGGGCCGCGGCGTGGTGCCGGGCGGTCACCCGCTGCTGGTGACCAAGGCGCGCGGGGCGGCGCTCGGCGGTGCGGACCTCGTGGTCGTGGTCGGCACGCCCCTCGACTTCCGGCTCGGCTACGGCGTCTTCGGCGGCAAGGACGGCGCCACCCCGGCCGCCGTCGTGCACGTCGCCGACTCCGCCGAGCAGCTCTCGGGGCACGCCGCGCTGGCCGACTCCGTCGCCGGCGACCTGAGCGCGGTCCTCGACGGCCTGCTGGAGGCACTGGCGGGCCTCCCGCAGCCGCAGCGCAGCGACTGGATCACCTCGCTGCAGGACACTGTCGCCGCAGCGACGTCCCGCGACGCCGAGCTGCTCGGTGCCGAGGCCGACCCGATCCACCCGGCGCGGATCTACGGCGAGCTCGTCCCCCGGCTGGCCGACGACGCCGTGGTGATCGGCGACGGCGGGGACTTCGTGTCCTTCGCGGGCAAATTCGTCGAGCCGCGCCGCCCCGGCTGCTGGCTGGACCCGGGCCCCTACGGCTGCCTGGGTGCGGGGCTCGGCGCGGCCATCGCGGCCCGCGTCGCGCGGCCCTCGGCCCAGGTCGTGCTGCTGCTCGGGGACGGCGCCGCCGGCTTCTCGCTGATGGACGTCGACACCCTGGTCCGCCACCAGCTGCCAGTGGTGATGGTGATGGGCAACAACTCCGCGTGGGGCCTGGAGAAGGGCCCGATGCAGATGCTCTACGGCTACGACGTCGCGGCGGACCTGGCGCCCCGGACGTCCTACGACCAGGTGGTCACGGCGCTCGGCGGGGCCGGGGAGACGGTGACCGACCCCCGTCAGATCGGCGCCGCGCTGGACCGGGCGTTCGCGGCGAACGTGCCCTACCTCGTCAACGTCATCACCGATGTCGACGCGCCCTACCCCCGCGCCACCTTCGGGATCTGAGATGGGCGAGGCGACCCTGACGTTCGCCGTCACCGACGACGACACCGCGCTCGCGGTCGGCTCCGGCAGCCTGCCGGTGCTCGGCACCCCGCGCCTGCTCGCCTGGTGCGAGGCGGCCACCTGCGCCGCGCTCGAGCCCGACCTGGGCGCCGGCGAGACCAGTGTCGGCACCCGGGTCGACCTGGAGCACCTCGCCGCTACCGCGGTGGGCGGGCGGCTGGTGGTCACCGCCCGGCAGGTCTACGCCGACGGCCGGCTGCGCCGCTTCGCGGTCTCCGCGCGCGAGGCCGGCCCGGACGGCACGCCGGGCCGGCTGGTCGGCTCCGGCGAGGTCACCCGGGTGGTCGTGGACGCCGAGCGCTTCCTGGCCCGGCTCGGATGACCCTCGATTCGGAGACCGTCCGCGCACCTGAGACACTGGGTCGATCGATCCTAGGAGGAACCATGGGCAAGACCGGCCGCAAGCGCCGCGCGCGCCGCAAGAAGGGCGCGAACCACGGCAAGCGCCCGAACAGCTGAGCCCCGGCCCAGCGTTCGCCCGAACCCCCGACCGCGAGGTCCGGGGGTTCGTCGCTTTTCGCCGGCCCGCCACACTGCGAGGAAGCGCAGCGCGGCGGCTCAGCCGGCGAGGTCGAGCAGCCACGCGCGTGTCGAGACCTGCCTACTCCGGGCGCGGGAACTGCGCCCGCATCGCCAGGTCCCAGCCCCGGTCGCCGAGCACCCTGCGCGCGGCCATCGCGGCGGGCGCGGAGACGGTGACGGTGTAGCGCGGCTTCGGCCGGGCCTTCGTCAGGGCCTTCTCGACCACGGCCGCGACCGCCTCGGGCGGACCGCCGAAGCGGACCATCGGGCCGTCGTACGCCGCGGCGGTGGCGGCCTGCACGTGCGCGTTGAACTCCTGGTACGGGCCCTCACCGGTGGGCATCCCGGCCGCGACGGCGGCCTCGAAGCCGGTGGTGATCAGCCCGGGCTCGACCAGGACCACCTTGATGCCGAAGCCGGCGACCTCGTAGCGCAGCGCGTCGGAGAGGGCTTCGACGGCGTACTTGCTGGCGTGGTAGGCCCCGCCGCCGGGGAAGGTGAGCTTGCCGCCCATCGAGCCGATGTTCACGACGCGACCCGAGCGCTGCTCGCGCATCGCCGGCAGGACGAGCTGGGTGAGCCGGAGCAGGCCGAAGACGTTGGTCTCGAACTGGCGCCGGACGTCGGCGACGTCGAGGGACTCCAGGGCGCCGGACTGGGAGTAGCCGGCGTTGTTGACCAGGCCGTCGATGCGGCCGGAGACCTCGCGCACGGTCGCGACGGCGGAGGTCATCGACGCCTCGTCGGTCACGTCGAGGGCGAGCGTGCGGCAGCCGGCGTCGGCGAGCGCCGTGAGGGTCTCGGGGCGGCGCGCTGTGGCCCACACGTCCCAGCCGGAGCCGGCCAGGCGGGCTGCGGTGGCGGCACCGATGCCGGAGGAGCAGCCCGTGATCAGGACGGTCTTCGTCATGGGGCAGATCATCCCCCACCGACGAGGCGTCCGTCAGCGCAGCTTGAGCTGGATCTCCTGGATCTGGACCCGGACCCGGGCCCGGAGGTCGGCCGGGGCGGTCTCGCCGCAGGAGCGGGCGACGACGGCCTTGACGGTGCGCTGGAGGTCGTAGCGCTCCAGGCACGGGCTGCAGGAGTCGATGTGGGCGCGCACGACCGCGCAGTCACCCGACTCCAGCTCGTTGTCGATGAGCCGGACGATGCGCTCGAGGAAGTCGGCGCACTCGGCGTTGGTGGGGTCGCCGTCGTGCAGGTGCTCGTGGCTGGTGTCGGACGCGGACATCACTTGCCTCCCAGAGGCGCGTCGCCACCCGAGCGGACGTAGTCGGAGAGCGAGTCGCGCAGCTGGCGGCGACCGCGGTGCAGGCGGGACATGACCGTCCCGATCGGCGTGTCCATGATCTCGGCGATCTCCTTGTAGGCGAATCCCTCGACGTCGGCGAGGTAGACCGCGAGACGGAACTCCTCCGGCAGTCGCTGGAGGGCGTCCTTGACCTGGCTGTCGGGAAGGTGCTCGAGCGCCTCCATCTCCGCCGACTTCAGCCCGCTGGAGGTGTGCGCCTCCGCCCGCGCGAGCTGCCAGTCCTCGACGTCACCGGTGTCGCCGGTCAGCGACTGCTGCGGCTGGCGCTGCTTCTTCCGGTAGTTGTTGATGAAGGTGTTGGTGAGGATCCGGTACAGCCAGGCCTTCAGGTTCGTGCCGGGCTTGAACTGGTGGAACGCGGAGAACGCCTTGGCGAACGTCTCCTGGACCAGGTCCTCGGCGTCCGCGGGGTTGCGGGTCATCCGCATGGCAGCGCCGTAGAGCTGGTCGAGGAAGGGCAGCGCGTCGCGCTCGAAGCGCGCGGCCCGGTCCTCGGGCGTCTCCGTCTCGACGTCGATCTCCTCGGGGTCGCCGAGGGTCGCGTCGAGCGAGGTGAGGTCAGATGTCTTCGTCATCGTGTCCCAGGGTACGTCGCCAGCCGCCTGGGGCCTCTCCAGCGTCGCGATCATGGAACCCAGAACACGACCGGGTGCCCCGGCATTCCCACCGCGCGGACGGCTATCCCGCGCCGAGGACCTCCCGCACGATCCACTCCAGGGTGGACTCCACGACGATCGCCATCGCCTCGCCCTCGCTCACCGGAGCCCGCTTGGGCACGGCGAGCCCGTGGTCGGCTCCCGGTACGACGGCCAGGTCGGTCCGCCCCGGCAGCGGGTCCGGGAACTCCTCGGGCCGCCCGAACGGGTCCCGCTCCCCCTGCACCACCAGCGTCGGCACCCCGGCTCCGGCGAGCTCGTCGAGGCGGGACTTCTCCGGCTTCCCGGGTGGGTGCAGCGGGAAGGACAGCGCCAGGCAGCCGCGGGCGCCCAGGTCGGCGGCGGTGCGGCAGGCCGAGCGGGCACCGGCGGAGCGCCCGCCGACGACGAGCGGGACCCGCGCGCGCAACGAGGCGGCAGCGGCGCGCAGGCCGACGTCCAGGGTGGGCGGGGCGGAGGCGACCTTCTTGCCGGCGCGACGCCAGGGCTGCTCGAAGAGCGCGACGTGGACGCCCTGTGCGGGCAGGGCGGCGGCGAGCGCGGCGAGGTCGCGGGCCTCGATGCCGCCGCCCGCGCCGTGGCTCAGCAGCAGGGTGGCCAGCGGCCGGCGGGCCTGGTGGAGGACGAGCCGGCCCTCGCCGTACGCGGTGGGGACGAGGCGCTCCCTGCTCACAGCAGCGTCCCCTGCGCGTCGTCGCCGGCCGGGTGGGCGTCGAGCGGCAGCGGCTCGACCAGCTCCGGGCCGTTGTTGGCGACGTTGCCGACGGCGGTGGAGACCGGGAAGGCGGTGAGCCCGGCCTGCTGGGCCGGGGTGAGCAGCGCCGAGAGGTCGGTGACCTCGTGCAGCGGGTCGAGCCAGGCCGCGCGGGACGCCACGTCGACCAGCAACGGCATCCGGTCGTGGATCCGGCCCAGCGCGTCGGTGGCCTCGGTCGTGATGACGGTGCACGTCCAGCGGAAGGCGTCCTCGGCGTCCTCGGGGACCGAGCGGTCGCGCCAGATCTCGTAGAGCCCGGCCATGGCGAGGATCGAGCCGTCCTCGGGGGTGATGAAGAAGGGCTGCTTCACCGGCTTGCCCTTGGCGCCCTTGCGATCGGTCTCGTACCACTCGAAGTAGCCGTCCGCCGGCACGATGCAGCGCCGTGACGCGAACGCCTTGCGGAAGGCGGGCTTCTCCGCGACCGTCTCCATCCGGGCGTTGATCATCCGGCTGCCGATCTTGTCGTCCTTGGCCCACGACGGCACCAGGCCCCAGCGCAGCGCGCGCAGCTGGCGCACCGGGTCGCCCTCGCGCTCACCGGCCTCGTTGCGCGGCTGGCGCTCCATGACGGCGTAGACCTCGTCGGTCGGCGCGACGTTCCACGACGGCGGGATCGCCCGCTCCAGGCGGGGATCGAGCACCTCGAACTCCTCGACGATGTCCTCCGGACTCCGGCTCGAGGCGTAGCGACCGCACATGTCCGCCAATCTATCGGTCTGGACCGACGCTCCCCGGGTATCGCACAGGCATGGCTCTGAGCAGACTTCTCGCCCGGCCCCTGCTGGCGTCGTACTTCCTCGCCAACGGGGTGCAGGACCTCAAGGACGCCCCCGAGCGGGCCAAGGAGGCCGCCCCCGTGACCGAGGTGCTGGCGCCCGCGGTCGCCAACGCGACCCCGCCGTCGGTCAAGGTCCCGCAGGACCCGACCACCTGGGTGCGGATCAGCGGCGCGCTCCAGCTCGCGGCCGGCGCGGCCCTCGCGACCGGCAAGGCCCCGCGGCTCTCCGCGGCCGTCCTCGGCGCCACCCTGCTGCCCTCCACGGCGGCACACCACCGGTTCTGGGAGGCGAGCGACCCGGCCGAGCGCAAGGCGCAGCTGGTGCACTTCGCCAAGAACCTCTCCCTCGCCGGCGGCCTGCTCATCGCCTCCCTCGACACGGCCGGCAAGCCGGGTGTCGCGTGGCGGGCCAAGCACGCCGCGCACGACGCCAAGCGCGAGGCCGCGCTGCTCGGCACCAGGGCCAAGGCGCGCATCTCCTAGACTCACGCGGGAGATGAGCACTCCCGATCCCTGGCCCGCGCCCACCGTCACCGGACCCGTCGAGGCGACCGTCGCCCTGCCGGGCAGCAAGTCGCTGACCAACCGCGCACTGGTGCTGGCCGCGATCGCCGACGGCCCGTCCGTCGTACGACGGGCGCTGCGCTCGCGCGACACCCTGCTCATGGCACAGGCGCTGACCGCGCTGGGCGCCACGGTCGACACCAGCGGTGACGACTGGGCGATCACCCCGCTCGACGGCTCCGTGCCCGGGGGCGGCGCCGCGGTCGACTGCGGGCTGGCCGGCACCGTCATGCGCTTCGTGCCGCCGCTGGCGGGACTGGTCGCCGGCGACGTGCGCTTCGACGGCGACCCGCACATGCGCAACCGGCCGGTCGGCCAGATCCTCGCCGCGCTGCGCGGCCTGGGCGTCGCGATCGACGACGCCGACGCGCTGCCGTTCACGGTCCGCGGCGCCGGTGCCGTCACCGGGGGCACCGTCGTGATCGACGCCTCGGCGTCCTCGCAGTTCGTCTCCGCGCTGCTGCTCGCCGGTGCGCGCTTCGGGACCGGCGTCGACGTGCGCCACGACGGCGACCCGATCCCCTCGCTCCCCCACGTCGAGATGACGATCGCGATGCTGCGCGACCGTGGCGTCGCGGTCGACGACGGCGAGGCGGACCGGTGGGCGGTCGCCCCCGGCCCGGTGGCGGCCCACGACGAGGCCATCGAGCCGGACCTGTCGAACGCCGCGCCCTTCCTCGCCCTCGCCGCCGTCTCCGGCGGCTCGGTCACGGTCCGCGACTGGCCCGCGACCACCACCCAGGCCGGCGACGCACTGCGCGAGCTGCTGGCCCGGATGGGCTGCGCCGTCGAGCGCACCACCGACGGCCTGCGAGTCACCGGACCGGCCGACGGGCTGCGCGGCCTGGAGGCCGACCTGCACGACGTCGGCGAGCTCGCGCCCGCCATCGCCGCGCTCTGCGCCCTCGCCACCACGCCCTCGCACCTGACCGGCATCGCCCACATCCGCGGGCACGAGACCGACCGGCTCGCGGCCCTCGCCACGGAGCTCGGTGGGCTCGGCGCCGACGTGGAGGAGCACCCCGACGGGCTGACCATCCGCCCGGCCCGGCTGACCGGCGGCGTCTTCCACACCTACGCCGACCACCGGATGGCGCACGCCGGCGTGATCGTCGGCGCCGCGGTGCCCGGCGTGCTGGTGGAGGACGTCGCCACCACGAGCAAGACCTTCCCCGACTTCGCGGGCTTCTGGTCCGGGATGTTCTGAGGCGCCCGGATGCCACGGTACGACGAGCACGACGTCGAGCACTACGAGCGACCGCGCCGCCGTACCCGTCCCCGGACCAAGGACCGTCCCGCCCACGAGGACGCGGTCGAGGGGCTCGTCGTCACCGTCGACCGAGGCCGGTTCACCCTGCTCATCGAGGGCCGCACGGTGCTGGCGATGAAGGCCCGCCCGTTGGGCCGCAAGGGCGTGGTCGTCGGCGACCGGGTCCGGGTGGTCGGTGACGTGTCCGGTGCCGACGGCTCGCTCGCGCGGATCGTGGAGGTCCAGGATCGGACCAGCACGCTGCGCCGCACCGCCGACGACGACGACCCGGTCGAGCGGGTCATCGTCGCCAACGTCACGCAGCTCGTCGTGGTCACCGCGCTCGCCGACCCCGAGCCGCGGACCCGGTGGATCGACCGCGCCCTCGTCGCGGCGTACGACGGCGGGATGGCCCCGCTGCTGTGCCTCACCAAGGCCGACCTGGCCGACCCCGAGACCCTGCTGGCGACGTACCGCTCGCTGGGGGTGCCGTGGGAGGTCACCCGCCGCACCCCGGACCGGACGATCGTCGGCCTGGAGGCCCTGCACGACCGGCTGCGCGGCGAGGTCAGCGTCCTGATCGGAACCAGCGGTGTCGGCAAGTCGACGCTGGTCAACGCGCTGGTGCCCGACGCCCGACGCGAGACCGGCCACGTCAACGCCGTCACCGGCCAGGGCCGGCACACCTCGACGTCCGCGCTGATGCTGCCGCTGGCGGACGGCGACGGGTGGATCATCGACACCCCGGGCATCCGGTCCTTCGGGCTCGCCCACGTGCAGCCGGAGCACCTGATCGAGGCCTTCCCCGACCTCGACGAGATGACCGAGGACTGCCCCCGCGGGTGCACCCACGGCGAGGACGAGCCCGAGTGCGGGCTCGACGAGGCGGTCGCGGCCGGCGCGGCCGACCCGGTGCGGGTGACCTCGTTCCGGCGGCTGCTGGCCGCCCGGTCGGTCACCGACTACTAGGCCGACTTGGGGTTTCCCACCCGCGAGTTGGCACTTTCCACCCGTGAGTTGGCACTTGTGCACCGGCGCGAGGACCGACTCGGCGGTGGGAAGCCCCAACTCATGGGTGGGAAACCCCAGCTCGGCGGTGGGAAACCCCAGCTCGACGGTGGGAAACCCCGACTCGACCGGGGGGTCAGACCTTCCAGACGGCCTGCGCGCCGGCGTCGCCGGTCTTGTAGACGAGGAACAACGTGGCCAGGCCGGCCAGCACGGTGAGCACCGTCAGCACGGTCCGGACGGCGCCGGTGCGGGTGTGGAACCAGGCGCTCACGAAGGCGAGCAACGCGAAGACGGTGACGCCGATCCGCAGCTTCTCGGCCCACTCCTCGTGGTCCTCGATGCGCTCGGCCAGGGTGCCGGTGACGCCACCGAAGCGGTCGCTCTGCAGGTCCTCGCCGGAGAAGTAGGCGACCCAGATGCTCACCAGCGAGACCAGCGCCAGGACGACGAGCGGCCAGCGCACCCGGTCGCGCCAGGACGGCACGGCGTAGGCGAGCGCGGCGAGCGCGGCGAGCGGCGTGAACACCACCGCGGCGTGGACGACGAGCGGGTGGAGCGGGACGCCGTTGATCTCCATTGTTGAATCGTGCACTACCCGTGCAAGCCGCCGCCACCCCCGACGCCGCTAAGGTGCCCCTGTGGCCGCACCCGACTTCACCGACGACCTGCGTCTGGCACACCTGCTCGCCGACGACGCGGACTCGCTGACCCAGGCCCGGTTCCGCGCGCTCGACCTGCACGTGATGAGCAAGCCCGACCTGACGCCCGTCACCGACGCCGACCAGGCCGTGGAGGAGTCGATCCGCCGTACCCTGTCCAAGGCGCGCAGCCGCGACGCCGTCACCGGTGAGGAGCAGGGCACCTCCGGACACTCGCAGCGCCGCTGGATCATCGACCCGATCGACGGCACCAAGAACTTCGTCCGCGGCGTGCCCGTCTGGGCCACGCTGATCTCGCTGGTCGTCGACGACGAGGTCGTGCTCGGCGTGGTCTCGGCGCCCGCGCTGCAGCGCCGGTGGTGGGCCTCGACCGGTCAGGGTGCCTGGACCGGGAAGTCGCTGATGAAGGCGACGCAGTGCCACGTGTCCGACGTACGACGCCTGGAGGACGCCTCCTTCTCCTACGCCTCGATCCGCGGCTGGGAGGACCGGGGCATCGGCGAGGACCTGCTCGCGCTCATGCGGCGCGTGTGGCGCACCCGGGCCTACGGCGACTTCTGGTCCTACGTGCTGCTCGCCGAGGGCGCCGTCGACCTGGCCGCCGAGCCGGAGCTCGAGGTCTACGACATGGCCGCCCTCGACGTGATCGTCCGCGAGGCCGGCGGGCGGTTCACCTCGCTCGACGGCAGCGACGGCCCCTGGGGCGGCAACGCGCTGGCGAGCAACGGGCACCTGCACGAGGCGGCGCTGTCCTTCCTGGGCTCGATGGACGGCGGCGAGGGCGACCCGGACTGGCCGCGCACCGGCCCCGGCACGGTCTCCGACCTGCGCTCGCGGCGGCACCGTCCCGCGGTGGACGGTGACGAAGGGCCGAGCGCCGAGTAACCTGCGTCACATGCGCATCGCTGACGTGCTCCAGTCGAAGTCCCTCAAGGACGTGGTGACCATCCGCCCGGACGCCGGCGTGCGCGAGCTGCTCGCGACGCTGTCCGAGCACAACATCGGCGCGGTGGTGGTCAGCGCCGACGGCGCCAGCCTCGACGGCATCGTCTCCGAGCGCGACGTGGTCCGCACCCTGCACAGCGACGGCACCGTCATCAACAACGTGGTCTCGGCGATCATGACGACCGACGTGCGCACCTGCTCCCCCGAGGACGACCTCGACGAGGTGCTCCAGGTGATGACCGAGGGCCGCTTCCGGCACATCCCCGCGGCCAGCGACGGCCAGGTCGTCGGCATCGTCAGCATCGGCGACCTCGTCAAGCACAAGATCGACCAACTGGAGTTCGAGCGCGACCAGCTCGACTCCTACGTGCACCAGTCCTGACGCGCGCCGCGCGCCGGCACCTAGGGGGTGCCGGCGAGCGGGGTGAGCGGGTTGCCGGGCGCGATCGAGGCGCAGTTGCTCGGCGCCGGCGCGCTGCCGAACCGGGCGCCCAGCCAGGCGATCGCCTCGGGCAGCCAGAGCGCGACCGAGGTGAAGTGGCTCAGCGCGTACTCGCGGTGCAGCACCTTGACCCCGTCGGCGCAGTACTGCCGCGCCAGCGTGCGGACGTCGCCGGCGACCATCACGCCGTCGCCCTTGCCGAGCGTCGGGTGCGCGGTGGTGCCCTCGAGCTCGCCCCCGGTCCCCTGGCCGATGAACATCGGCAGGGTCGGGCTGGGCCCGCTGCCCAGGTTGAGCTGGTTGACGGTGCTGACGAAGATCGGCACGCTCGACGGCTCGGCGTACTCCGGCTTGGTCATCTTCTTCCAGGTCAGCCCCGGGTAGGCGCCGAGCACCTCGGTGATGGAGGCCTTCTGCATCTTCCGGTAGACCTCGAGCCCGTAGTCGTTGAGGTACGGCGTGAGGTCGATGCCGTAGGCCCGGGACACCCCGATCACGGCCATCGGGATCACCCCGGCCCAGACCTGGCTGCCGTCGACGTAGTCGAGGTTGGCGGCGGGGCGGACCAGCACGCCGCCCTCGGCCGCGCCGACGAGGCGCGCGTTCACGTCCGGGGCGTACGACGGCGCGAGCACCGAGGCCCAGTTGGTGGCGATCGCGCCGCCGGAGTAGCCGACCAGGCCGACCTTGGCGGTGGGTGCGATGCCGGTGCCGGAGTCGCGCAGGCTGGCGCGCACGGAGTCGAGGGTGACGTAGCCGTACTCCGGCCCGGCGGCGAAGTCGGCGGTCGGGCCCTGGGTGTCGGAGATGACGACGGCGTAGCCCTGCAGCAGGAAGGCCGACATCATCACGGTCTCGACGTGCCCGATCATCCCGCCGAGCTGGGTGCTGCCGGTGAAGGAGCGCGAGGGGCCGTGCTCGGGGTCGAGGGAGTCGTAGAACGACTGGTAGGAGATCACCTTGCTGGTCGTGCCGAAGGCCGGCTTGATGACCGAGGTGACGGCCGCGACCGGCCGGCCCTGGGCGTCGGTGCTGCGGAAGAGGATCTGGCGCACGGCGAGCGGCAGCGGCACGCCGGCCAGGCTGTAGGGCACCGTGCGGGTGTTCAGCACCGCGCCGGGCGCGTAGTCGGCCAGCGGGGTGCTGCCGGTGTAGCTGAAGAACGGGTCGGGCGTGGCCGGAGCGACGGCGCGGGCCGGCCCCGCCGGGGCGAGGAGCGCGACGAGCGCGGCGAGGACGGCGAGGACCGAGGTCCGTCGCGTCGGCAGGCTCAGCCGGGACAGTGTGGACAGCATGCGGGTAGCCCCCTCCTCGTGACGGGCGTCACGACCGCTGACATCATTAGTGACAGATCTGTCACCTGTCAACGGTGAGCGGGGATCAGGCGCACGGCCAGGAGATCGCCCGCATCGTCCGCTTCGCGCCGGACTTCAGCCGCACGACCGCCTGGACCTCGCCGGTGCCGCGCGGCGCGATCCCGGTGACGAGCAGCGCCGAGCGCTGCAACGCACGCCCCTGCAGCACCCCGCGCCGCTGGCCGTCGACGTAGAAGGTGATCCGCTTCGCCTTGCTGCGGGCCGCGCTGCTCAGGTAGGCGTAGGTGCTGTTGGTGCCGCAGCTGCGGTGGCCCACCGTGACGTAGGCGAGGCCCCGCCCGGTGCGGGAGCGCAGCGTGCCGACCGGCAGCAGGCTCACCGTGCCGCTCACGCTGGCCGAGGCCGACTGCCCCGTCGTGGTGCGCGCCGCCGCGACCACCCGGGGCGTCAGCCGCCCGCCCACGGCGTAGTCGCCGGCCGGCACCAGCCGGGTCACCGACCGGCCCGGCGCGACCAGGATCGAGAACGACGACGGCATCCGCTGGATCCCGATGATCGGAGCCACCGCCGCGCCACCCCGCGAGGAGCCGGTGCTGCGCACGACCAGCCACGACTTCCGCACGCCCCTCGCCTCCGCGAACACCGCGCCGGTCGCCTCCAGCGAGACCGAGCAGATGGTGGCCGCGCTCGGCTTGGCCGAGACCGCGACGACGGCGCTCACCGAGACCCGGTGCGTCCCCCAGGTGTTGCGGGCCGCCCAGCCACGGATCGTGCCGGCCGCCCTCAGGGTGCTGGTCGCCGCGCGCCCGGTGCGGTCGAGCGTGACCACCCGCGCGCGGCCGTCGGCCGGGACCGCGACGGAGCCCGGCCGGGAGCCGGTGAAGGTGGGCTTGGCACAGCCCGGGTCCCCGGACACGGAGGCCGACTCCGAGGCCTCCAACGTGGCCCCGACGAAGGTGGCCCGCGCCGGGGCGGGGTGGACCGCGAGGCTCGCGGTCAGGGACAGGGCGAGGGCGAGGCCCGCCCGACGACGTAGCGACATTCTTCCCCCCGAGTCAACGACGCTGGCGCCGCAATCTAGCAGGTACGACGCGCCCGCCAGCCCGCCGAGCCGTGCGCACCACCCAGCCGACCGGCCCCCGGGTCACCACCGCACGGCCGACCCGCCGCAGCCGGGCGCGCACCCGCTCCAGGCCGGCCCGCCAGGGCACCGAGGCGAGCGAGAAGCGCGCCAGCACCCGGCGCCACCACGGGGTCGCCTTGCGGATGCGGCGCAGCGCGGTGTCGACGTCGGCCCAGTAGGCCTTCGCCTCCTCCGGCGTCGGCTCGCCGTCGCCGTAGACGTGCCGGTCGGCGGTGTGGGCGAGGGTGACGACCGGCGTGGCGTCGTAGCGCTCGGCGGCGGCGTACGCGCTCTCGCGCCGGGTCGCACCGGGTGGCTTGCGCACACCCAGGTCGCGCATCCGGTCGTCGAGCTCGCGCCAGGCCCCGGTCAGCCGGGTGGTGGCGTCGGCGGCCCGGCGACGGCGGCGGCGGCGCAACAGCTTGAAGAGCAGCACGCCCCACAGCGGCGAGAGCAGCAGCAGCACCTTCGCGACGTCGATCGCGATCCCGATGATCGTGCCGAGCACCTCGAGGATGTCGAGGTCGCTGCGCTGCCCGTCGCCCTGCTGGAGGTTGTCCGAGGCCTCCTTCGGCTCGCCCGGGACCCGGGGCGGCTGCAGCACCTGCGGCTGCGGGTCCTCGTTCGGCTCGTCGTTGGGCTGGCGCAGCTTCTGGTCCTCCGGCGGGGTGGGGTCGAAGGGCACCCAGCCGGCGCCCTTGAGCTTGACCTCGGTCCACGCGGTGACGTTCTCGCCGCGTACGTCGCCCCCACCGGGCGGCACCTTGAACCCGATGACGACCCGGATCGGCAGGCCCATCCGCTGGCCGGCGAGGGCCATCGCGGCGGCGTACTGCTCGGCGTTGCCCACGGGCGTCGCGGTCTTGGTCAGCACCGCCAGCCGGCTGGCGCCGTGCCCGGCGGGCGTGTAGTCGTCGATGCCGTCGGAGTAGTAGCCGTGCTCGCGGAAGGCGTTGCGCAGGAAGATCGCGAGCGCGCCGTCCGTGCCGCCGCTGAACTTGCCCTCGGTCTGCCAGCGCTGCACCCGGTCGACCAGCTCCTCGGGCACGATCGCCGGCTGCGGGAGCGCGATCGAGGAGTCCGCCTTGTAGGTGCTGATCTCCTCGTCGGACAGCGGCACGGGTACGGCGGCCTCGACCTCGAAGGCGGTGCCCTGCTGGACGCCACCGATCTGGGCGACGGTGCCGGTCTGCCGGTTGATCACCAGCTCGCCCGCGGACGCGTCGTCGGTGCGGCCGTCGCGGACCGGGGTCATCGCCAGGGTGTCACCGACGCTCGGCACCCACGGGCCGGTGTAGTCGCCGATCGTGATCGTGCCGCGCACGTTCGCCTTGGCGTTGGCGTCGGGGTCGTTGCGGAAGCGGCGGAAGGTGCCCGAGTCGTGCACCGAGCCCGGCCCGCCGGAGACGTTCCACACGATGCCGTCGTAGGTGTCCATCACGGCGAGGCGCACGAGCGTCCCGCTGTCGATCCCGTCGACGGTGAAGAGGGTGGTCCCGGTCTTGACCGGCTCCTTCTTGTAGTAGCGGAACTTGGCCAGCGGGCTGGGGTAGTCGTGCGGGTCGAACGGCGGGTCGACGTGGTCGCGCAGCACGACCCGCTCCCCCGACGTCCCGCCGAGCGCGCCGAGGCCGACGGCCGCGCCACCGGCGATGCCGACCACCACGAGCGTGGCCAGCACCCGGCGCCCCCAGCGGGTGCGCACCTGGCGCAGCATCCGCCAGCGCAGCCACACCACGGCGATGGCGGCGACGGCGATGCCGCGCACCAGCACGCCGTCGGCCTGGATGTCACCGAAGGCCGCGGCCAGCACCACGACCAGCCCGAGGGCCACGCCGGCCAGGCCCGGGGCCCGCGAGCGCCACAGCAGCACGGCGCAGACCAGGCCGCCCACCAGGCCGGTCACCAGCGGGACGAGGACGACGACGCCGGTCTCGCCGAGCGGGGTGGGCAACGTCAGCGACTCGCGCCAGGTGTTCACGGTGCCGACGACGAGGTCGTGCAGCGACTCGCCGGTCGGCAGGAAGCCGTTGCGGGTCTTGGCGGGCAGGGCGACCGCCGAGCCCACCGCGAGGTACGTCGCGGCCGCCACCAGGGTGGTCAGCCACGGGCCCCAGCGCCAGCGGGCGCTCAGCCAGGCCACGCCGACGCCGAGGACCAAGCCCACGGCGACGGCGACCAGCCAGCGCTGCCCGGTGTAGGCGGCGCCGAGCGGCCAGGCGCACAGGATCCCGAGCCCGACGACGAGCACCGAGTCGAGCAGGGCCAGCCACCACGGGGGCATCGGCCGGGCGCCGCGGCGGCGCTGCTCGACCACCATCACCCGGTTGCTGCCGCTCAGGCTGGCGCTGCTCATGCCGCCACCCGTCGTACGGCGACGCCGAGCTCCTCGAGCCGGCCGATCGTCGCGACGCCGAGGTCGCCGAGCCAGCGCACCGAGGGCTCGTGCCCGGTGATGCAGCGCACCGCGATGACCCGGGTGTCGACGGGCAGGAACTGCCGGGCCCGCCGCAGCTCGGTGATCGAGACACCGGAGCCCACGCACAGCACCATCACGCTGGCGGCGAGCTCGTCGTTGCCGAGGTGCCGGGTCACCTCGAGCAGGCGCTTGGCCTGCCAGTCGTAGGCCAGGCCGGACAGCCCGTCGAGGAAGCGCTGCGCGCCCGCGGAGGGCAGGGTCGCGTGCGAGGACGCCGCGCTGAGCCGCTGGCCGTCGGCGAGCGCCTGGGTGCCGAGCGAGCCGGCGATCGAGATCGCCAGCTCGAACTCGTCGTCGCTGCCGTAGTCCTCCAGCCGCGAGCTCACCAGCGTCAGCAGGTGCGAGCGGCGGGTCTCCTCGAACTGGCGGACCATGAGCGTGCCGGTCTTGGCGCTGGACTTCCAGTGGATGTGCCGTCGGTCGTCGCCGGCGACGTAGCCGCGCAGGGCGTGGAAGGAGACGTCGTTGTCGGAGACCTTCGGCACCGTGCGGCCCTCGAGGTCGCGCACCAGCCCGGCGGCCGAGCCCTCGACGCGCAGCGTGCGCGGGTGGACGTAGAGGGTGTCCATCCGGCTCAGGTGCGCCTCGCGGCGCAGCAGCCCGAGCGGGTCGGCACGCACCGCGACGACCGGGCCGACGTCGAGCACCGCGCGGTGCTCGGTCGGGATCGCGAACAGCTCCTCGTGCAGGGCGCCCGGCGCCAGCGCGGGCAGGTCGAAGGCGGCCCGGCCCTGGCCGACCGGGAACTCCACGACCAGCGGCCGCGAGCGGCGCGAGGTCGGGTTGGACAGGGTGAGGTAGCCGTTGGCCCGCTCCCCCACGATCACCCGCTCACGAGCGAGGTCGAGGCGCGCCTTCAGCGGCTGGCGGCCGACGACGAAGGCGACGGCGAGCAGCAGCACCAGGGTGAGGAAGATCCCGCCCACCAGCAGCTCGCGCCAGTGCAGCAGCGGACCCGCGACCAGCAGGACCAGGGCCAGCACAGCCACCGTCCAGCCGGCCGGGGTGACCGTCTCGGTGCCCGGGCGCAGCGCCGTGCGGATCGCCTGGGTGCGACGCGCGAGGTCCTCGCGCAGCGCGCCCCACAGCGCCCGGCGGCGCCGGGACACGACGGTGAACGTACGACGGAGACCAGCCGCCCAGGAGCGGGGACTCATCGAGCAGCCGGCTCCAGGGGCACCGACACCCGCTCGAGGACCTTGCGCACGACGTCCTCGGTGGTCGTACCGCGGAAGTCCTCCTCGGGGTCGAGCACCATCCGGTGCGCGAGCACGGGCACGGCCAGCGTCTTGACGTCGTCGGGCACGACGTAGCTGCGGCCGTAGGAGATCGCCCAGGCGCGCGCGGCCCGGACCAGGGCGAGCCCGGCCCGGACGCTGGTGCCGAGGACCACCTCGGGCGCGGTGCGGACGTTCTCGATGAGGCTGGAGACGTACTCGTAGATCGCCGGCTCCACGTGCACCTGCTGCGCGAGCTGGATCAGGTGCAGCACGTTGTCGCCGCTGATGATCGGGCGGACCACGGTGGCCGCCTTGCCCTTCGGGGCGTTGGCGAGGATCTGCACGGTGTTCTCGTGGTCGGGGTAGCCCAGCGAGGTCTTGATCAGGAAGCGGTCGAGCTGGGCCTCGGGCAGGCGGTAGGTGCCGGCCTGCTCGATGGGGTTCTGGGTCGCGATCACGATGAACGGCGGCGCGACCGCGTGGGTGATGCCGTCGACGGTCACCTGGCTCTCCTCCATGACCTCCAGCAGCGCCGACTGGGTCTTGGGCGAGGCACGGTTGATCTCGTCGGCCAGCACCACGTTGGAGAAGATCGGGCCCTTGTGGAACTCGAACTCCTGCGCGCGCTGGTCGTAGATCGTCACCCCGGTCACGTCGCTGGGCAGCAGGTCCGGCGTGAACTGGATCCGGTGGTGCTCGCCCTGGATCGTCTGCGCGATCGCGCGTGCCAGCGAGGTCTTGCCGGTGCCGGGGTAGTCCTCGAGCAGCAGGTGGCCCTCGGCGAGGAGCGCGACGAACGCCAACCGGACCACCTCGGTCTTGCCGACGATCGCCTGCTCGACGTTGGCCACGAGCTGGGCGAAGGTCTGCGAGAACCACTCGGTCTGTTCGGCGGTGAGCGACATGGATGTCCTTTCCGGACGGGCTAGCGCGAGATCGGGGGAACCGCGGGGTAGTCGGGGACGTTGATGGAGACGCTGCCGTTGCCGGTCAGCTGGCAGTTGTTGCCGCCGACCAGGTAGTTGAACGATCCGCGCACCGTCGTGCTGAGGTCGTCGGCGCAGTTCTTGCGGGAGAAGCCGCTGATGCTGGCCCCGATGCTCCGGTCCTCACGGATGAAGCCGTCGCCGCTGACGCGGGCCTGGCAGTAGCTGAAGATCGGGTTGCACTGGAACGTGAGGCTCAGCTGGCGGGCCCGCGACTTGCCGGTGAGCGTGGTGGCGGTGCTGTACTTCCGGTCGCCGTCGGCCGCCGAGACCGTGCGGGCCAGGATGGCCCGCTGGCTGTCGCCCGCCGGCACGTCGACCCGGTAGCGCTCGCCGGAGCGGGCGTCCTTCCAGGTCGCACCGTTGTCCTCGCTGTACTGGACGCCGGTGATCGGCTTGCCGTTCTCGTTGCCGGCCTGCAGCGGGATGTCGACGCTGTAGTAGTCCGAGCTCGTCGTGTCCCCGCCCGGCGGCGGGTCCGGCCGGCCCCAGGTCTCGATGCCCCCGAGCCCGTCGGTCTGCCCCTCGACCGCCCGGTCACCGTTGTAGGTCACGGCCCACACCTGGATCGAGTGCGTCCCGTTGTCGGGGAAGGTGACCAGCGTGCCACCGCCGCCCGGCGCCGAGGCGACGGTCGTGCGGTAGCCGGAGTTGGTCTCCACGACGTAGTGGTGGATCCGCAGGCCGCCGTCGTCGGCGGGGGCGTCCCACCCGATCCTGGCGGTCCGGTCCGCCGGGGACGCACCGACCTCGGTGAGGCCGCGCACGGGCCCGGCCTTGGTCCACGGCCGCCCGGACACGCTCGGGCTCTGGTCGCTGGCGCCGGCGTCGTTGACGGCGGCGATCGTGAAGGTCACCGTCTTGCCCTTGCTGATGCCGGCGTCGGTGTTGAAGACCTTCGAGGTCGTCGCGGCGTTAGAGATCGTGTACGTCGAGTCCCGGCAGCCGCTGCACTTGATGACGTAGCCGGTCACCGCGTTGCCGTTGCTCTGCGACTCCGACCACCGCGACCACTCGATCTTCACCCACGGCGACTGGGTGTAGACGTCGGCCTCGCTGGCCGTCAGCCGCGGGGCGATGCCCGAGCGCATCGGCAGGCCGAAGGGGGCCACCGCCTTGGAGGCTGCGGAGAACTCCCGGCGCGGCTCGACCTCGTTGACGGCGCGGATCTCGAAGGCGTACGACGCGCCGTTGGTCAGCCCGGCGATGACCTTCGAGGTCTCGCCGCCCGAGGCCTGCCAGGTGCGCCCGCTGCCGGCCTCCTTGATCTCGTACGACGTGATCTCCGAGCCCTCGTTGTTGGGCGGGGTCCAGCGCACGGTGAGCTGGCGGTCCATGCTGCCGCCGGTCGGCTTGGACTCGACGACGATCGTCGGCGGGGTCATCAGGTCCGGCGCCTTGTTGGGGGTGATCTCGGCCGAGGCCGGGCTCTCCTCGCCCCAGCCCTCGGAGTTCTTCGCGCGCACCGTGAAGGTGTAGGTCTCGCCCGGGTCCAGGCCCTCGAGCCGGCAGGTGGGGTTGACGCAGGTCTGGGTGAAGCCGTGGGACCCGCGGACCTCGTACTGCTCGATCGCGGCACCGTTGGCCTCCGGCTCGCGCCACGACAGCACGGCCGAGGAGGCCTCCACCGTGGACAGCGTCGGCTGCGCCGGGGCGCCGGGCACGTCGACGACGGTGACGGTGATCCGGGCCGGGACCTCGCGGGCCTTGTCGCCCGAGGCGTCGGCCACCATCACCCGGATCGTGGAGATGCCAGAGCTGGCCGTGCGGAAGGAGACCGTCGAGCCGCTCGCCTTGAGGTCGCTGATCCGGCCGGCCCCCTCGATCCGCGGGTCCTTGGCCTCCAGCGGCTCACCGGGGTAGGGGTTGACGGCGAAGTCGGAGATGTCGACCGACTTCTCCTCGTCCTTGCCGGCCGCCACCGCGATCGGCGGGATCTGCAGGAGCGGCCGGTCGCTGCCCACGACCCGGGCGGTGACCACGCCCTGGCCGGTCCCACCGTGCCCGTCGTCGGCCACGACCCGCACCCGCAGGCTGTCGCCGTCCTTGGCGCCGCCGCCGGCCTTGATCCGCACGATGCTCTCACCGGTCGGTACGTCGGCGGTCAGCCCGCTCTCGGCCGAGCTCACGCTGTAGGTCATCGACGCCAGGTCGTCCTCGTTGGCGTCGCTGGTCAGGCCGGCCAGGTCGACCTCCGCGGCGTCCCCGTCGAGGGTGACGTCCACGACCGCGTCGCGCATCGTGGGCGCGACGTTCTCCGTGGGCTTGACGTCGATCGGGATCGTGAGCAGCGAGGTCAGCGTCTCCTTGTCGGCCGGGGGGCCGTCCGCGACGTTGACCGTGAGCGAGGCCGGGCCGACGTAGCCCTTGTTGGGGGTGAAGGTCAACGAGGTCGGCGTGCCCTTGACCGGGGTGACCGTGCCGTTGACGGCGGTCGGCAGGCTGTCGGGCACGATCTGCGGCTCGCGACCGGCCCGGGTGACGACCAGGTCCTGCAGGTCGAGGGTCACCGCCTGGTCGACCGAGTCGTCGACGGGGACCTTGTCCTCGTCGGTGGTCAGCTGCGGCGGGACGTTCTCCGTGCCGGTGACGAAGATGACCCCGAACGTGCCGGTGGACTCGTCGTCGGCGTCGTCGAGCCGGTAGAGCACGACCTGGTCCTGCGCCTGGAGGGTGACCTCGACCTTGGAGTCGCCGTCGACGACCTCGCACTCGCCCTTGCTGCCCGCGTCGCAGCTGGTGACCTTCAGGTCCGCCTTCGCGCCGTCGAAGTCGAGGTCGTTGTCGAGGACCGGCACCTCGACCTTCTCCCCCGGGTCGCGGCCGATGATCTCGCCGAGCTCGGCGACGTCGTCGTGGGCGATCGGGGCGTAGAACGGAGCGTCCTTGCTGGCCCGCACCTTCAGCACGGCGTTGTCGCGGGCGCCCGCGGCGTCCTCGATGGTGTAGCCGACGTTGGTCGCCGCCGCCCCGTTGTCGGGGGCGTCGCCGACCTGCATCTCGATGAAGCCGTTCTCGTGCTTGGCCTTGGTGGTGCTGTTGAGCTCGGAGATGCGCAGCGGGTCGTCGTCGGGGTCGACGTCGTTGCCGAGCACGTTGTAGGAGATGGTCCGGTTCGGCTGGACCAGCACGTTGTCGTCGAGCGCGACGGGCGGCTGGTTCTCCTTCTCCACCGCGACCACGCCGACCCGGACCTCGGCGACGCCGGTGGCGCCGTACTTGTCCTGCACCAGGATCTGGAAGAAGTCGGTGCCGACCTTGCCGTCGAAGGCCTCGTAGCGGATCCAGTCCACCCCGGTGTCGAGCACCCGGCCCAGCGAGGGCGCGGTGAGGATGCTGCGGAAGGCCACCGAGTCGCCGTCGGGGTCGGCACCGGCGAGGTCGACCGAGATCACCTTGGGCCGCCCGCCGATGACCCGGTCGATGATCGGCTGCGGCAGCGGCGGGTGGTTGTTCTTCGCCGAGTCGGCGACGACGTAGATGCTCACCTCAGCGGTCGCCTTGAGCCCGTCGGTGTCGCGCACGCCGTAGATCACCGAGTAGGTGCCGGGCTTCTCCGGCGCCCGCAGCCGCAGCGTGTCGCCGGCGACCCAGACGTCGAGCTTCTGGTCGTTGGCGAGGTCGGACTGGAACAGCCGCGGCTTGCCGCCGTCGGGGTCGGAGTCGTTGGCCAGCACCGGGATCGTGGTCACCGAGCCGGCGCGGACGGTGACCTGGTCCTTGTTGGCCACCGGGTGCCGGTTGGCCTGGGTCGACTGACGCTGGGCGATGACCAGCGAGCCGGTGGTGGAGCTGCGGCCGTCGGAGACGACGTAGTCGACGGTGGCCTGGCGCCCGACGATGTCGGTCGCCGAGCTGACCACGGCCAGCCGCTTGTCGACGATGGAGACCTTCACGCCGGGAATGGAGGGGCGGCTGACCCGCTTGACGACGAGCACGTCACCGTCCGGGTCGAGGTCGTTGAGCAGCAGGTCGACCTGGGCGGTGCCGCCGGGCGTGATGACCGCCTTGTCGCGCACCGCGATCGGCGGCCGGTTGTCCTTCGGCGGCGACTCGATGTCGAGGCGGATGAAGGAGGTCTTGGTCGCCGACGAGTTGTAGGCGGAGTACTGCAGGTAGTAGCTCTTCGCCTTGGTCGAGGTGAAGGTGAAGGTGCCCGACTCCAGGTCCTTGGAGATGTCGGTGCCGCTGTCGTCGCCGACCACCTTGACGCTCTTGAGGGTGAGGTCCTTGCCCTCCGGGTTGCGGTCGTTGGTCAGCGGCTGGACGACGACGTGCGTGCCCGCGACGCCGGAGGCCAGGTCGGGCACGAGCTCCGGTGGTGCGGTGTCGCCGACGATGTTCACCGGCAGCTTGCCGGTGTAGGAGGCGACGCCGTCCTCGATCCGGTACTGGATCTCCGCGACCCGGCTGCCGCCGGTGCCGTTGTCGGTGAAGCTGATCGTCCCGTCGGGACGGAACTCCACCTCTCCCCCGCGCGCGGTCACCTCGGTGAGGGTGAGGTCGTCGCCGTCGTCGTCGTAGAAGTCGGCGAGCAGGTAGTAGTCCGCCGTCGCGCCCCGGGCGACCGTCAGCTCCGGCTTGCGGTCGGGCATCAGCTTGGGCTTGCTGTTCCGGTCGTTGCCGCGGATCTGCAGGCGCACCTGGGCCCAGCGCTCGTCGTTGACCTTGCCGTCGGTGACGTAGTAGCGGAAGACCGCGGTCCCCTCCGCGTCCGCCGGTACGGCGGCCTGGAGCTGGGTCCCGCCGCCGACGATCTTGACCTCGAGCTCCGGACCGCTGACGTACTGCGTCTTGGAGATGCTGATGATGTCGCCGTCGGGGTCGTGGTCGTTGAGCGCGACCACGGGCAGCACGGTCGAGCGCCCGGGCCGGGCGCCGAGGTCGTCGTTCTGCGGCTCCGGCGGACGGTTCTCCTGCTCGGGGACCTCGTCGGTGGTCTCCTTCAGCTTGGAGCGGTTCTCGTTCTGCGGGTCGACCGAGGGCCAGTTGTCGACCTTGGCCTTGCCGGGCTCCTGGACGAGCCAGGTGTCGCCGGTGACGACGTCGTTGAGCACCACCACGTCGCGGTTGACCCGGAACTGCAGCGAGGCGCCGGCCTGCATGTTCTGGATCGGCGCGGTGTCGTCGAAGTCGTCGTCGGGGCAGTCGCGCAGGTAGTTGTTGGTCGACCCGGGGTCGGCCCAGGCGGCGTAGACGCAGCCGGTGCTGTCGAGCACCACCGGTGCCGCGGGCCGGCCGGCCACGCTGCCGCGGCTGATCCGGTCCAGGGCACCTCCCTCGGGCGAGGTCCGGTAGAGGCCGTCGGCGGTCGCCAGGTAGAGGTCACCGTCGCCGGAGGGCTGCTGGAGCTCCACGGCGGTCAGGTCGGCGGTGTCGACGGTGACCGGGTCGGCGTCCGGGCGGAGCAGCTCACGGGAGCTGCGGTTGAAGAGCACGGGCGTGTCACCGACGACGCTCAGCGCCACCGACTTCGGGTCGGTGCCCAGGTTCTTGCCGAGCCGGTAACCGTCCCCGGCCACCGGGGCGCCGGTCTCGTCGAGGGTGAAGGTGCTGACCTTGCCGTCGCGGCCCAGCACGTAGGCGCGCCCGTCGGTGCCGACGGCCGCCGACAGCGCGTCCTTCAGGTCCGGGGTCTCGGACTTGGCCGAGAAGCCCGAGAGCCGGCTCGTCGGCCGCACCCAGGCCTTGCCGCTGACGTAGTCGACGATCGCGAAGGTGCTCCCGCCCTGGGCCACCACCGCGCCGGTGGGGAGCGCGGTCGGGTCCTCGACGCTCGCCCGGGCCACGTCGACCGGCTTGACCGAGCGGTCCGCGGAGGAGTCGTCGAGGAAGAGGCTCGTCGCCCGCTGGAAGATGTCGAAGTCGGCGCTCGCGGCGTCCACGCCGAGGTCGAGCTCCTGGATCTGCGGGTTCAGCCGCGCGGTCAGGCCCATCTCCCGGTTGGTGACCCAGACCCCGCCGTCGTTGAGGTCGACCTCGGTGAACGGCTTGCCGTCGTACTGGTAGGCCAGGACGACGAGGGCGCCGAGCACGAGGCTCAGCGCGGTCGCGGACGCGGTCCGCCGCCAACGGGTGATCACTGGCCCACCGCACAGACCTGCTGGGACGGCGGCGAGGGCTGGCTGCCCTCCCGCAGGAGGGAGACCTGCACGCAGACCGTGTCGTCGCGCTCGATGGTCATCGTGCGGCTGGTCTCGGAGATGTACTCCGGCGCGGACTGCTTCACCCCGTCGCCGGTGATCCGCACCTTGAACTCGTCGCCCGCGCGCGGGTCCGCGGCCTTCCAGCGGAAGGTCCACTTCGCGCCCTTGCCGGTCTTGCTCACCACGGGTGCCTCCGGGAGGTCGAACGGTTCGGCCGGGTCGGCGGGCTTCTCCCCGCGCAGGGTCCCTCCGCGCGGGTCCTCCTCGTCGCCGCCACCGGCCAGGACGGCCCAGCCGATGCCGCCGAGGACGAGCGCCGCCACGACGCCGACGGCGATCCGGCCGGCCAGGCCACGCCGTGGGGTGTCCGTGCGGCGCGGGCCGGTCCGCCCGGACGTGCCGCCGGTCGGGTGCGGGCCCGTGCCCGGCGTACGGGTCTGCTCGTCGAGGGCCGGCTGCAGCGGGCCCGAGCGCTGCTCGACGGCGGCCGGGATGATCACCGAGACCGGGCGCACCAGCGTGCGGGCGTCGTTGGGGTGCTCCTCGACCAGCGCCGACGGGGAGGCGTCCATGACCTCCAGCCGGGTCGGCGACTGGCGCAGCTCGATCTGGACGTCCTGCAGCTGGCGCCCGAGCACCATTGCCGAGACCTGCCGCTTCTCGATGTCGGTGGCCATCCCGCGGCGCAGCACCTCGACCAGGGAGGCCGGCACGTCGGGCCGGCGCAGCGGGGAGAGCTGACCGCGCTCGATGCGGCGCATCAGCTCGGCGTTCTCGTTGGAGGCGTCGCGGCGCTCGAACGGCGCGTGCCCGGCGAGCAGGGAGTAGAGCGTGGCGGCCAGCGAGTAGACGTCGCTGCGCACGTCGTGGCTGTCGGCCGAGAGCACCTCGGGCGGTGACCACGGGATGGACAGGCCCTGTCCGCTCGCACCGGCCTCCCCCACCACCGAGGCGATGCCGAAGTCGGTGAGCAGCGGGACACCGAAGGTGCTGGTGAGGATGTTGTGCGGCTTGATGTCGCGGTGCAGGATCCCGGCCCGGTGGGCGGTCTCGACGGCGCTGGCGATCTTGACGCCGATGTCGAGCACCTCGTCCACGCCGAGCGGGCTCACCCGGAAGCGCTGCGCCACGTGCGGCGGCGGGCAGAACTCCATGACCAGGAACGCCCGGCCGTCCGAGCTCACCCCGGCCTGGTAGATCGGCACGATCGAGGGGTGGTTGGACAGCTGGGCCATCACGTTGGCCTCGGCCCGGAAGAGCGCCAGCGCGCCCCGGTCGCTGCCGCTGCGCAGCACCTTGATCGCGACCTGCCGGGTCGGCAGCTCCTGCTGGTAGCGGAAGACGTCGGCGAAGCCGCCCTCGCCGACCATGTCGACGAAGGTGAAGCCCGGGATCTCCGGCGGCCGCAGGCTCATCCGTCCGCCCCCTGAGCCGGTACGACGGTCACGGTCAGCCCCTTGGACAGGGTGAGCACGTCGCCGATGGACAGCTCGGTGCGCACCCCGTGGTCGAGCGCCACCGGTGTGCGACCCGGTCGGGCCAGCAGGGTGCCGTTGGTGGAGACGTCGGTGACGGTCACCTTGCGCCCCTCGGAGGAGATCTCCAGGTGGGTGCTGGAGACGTAGGGGTCGTCGACGGTCACCAGCGCGGGCAGGTTGGCGCTGCCACCGACCTGCTGCACGCGGGGGCTGCGGCCGATGAGCACGCGACGGCGCACCTGCACCACGCGGCCGGTCGAGAGCAGCAGCGCCACGACCACCGGGGCGGGCGGTGCGGGCGGGGCGACGGCGGAGGCCGGGGCCTGGCCGGCGCGCAGCGCCTGGAGCTGGGCGGGGGTGATCGTGCGGCCGTCGTGCTCGGGCGACTCCGGCTCCCAGCCCGGCGGCGGACCCGAGGGCGGCGGGCCGGCGGGCACCAGCGGGGCCAGCACGGGCGGCGGCGGAGGGGGTGGCGCGGTCACGGGCGCGGCGGCGGGCTGCGGCACCCGGACCACGGTGTGCTCCTGGGGCGGCGGCGTGGGCGCCGGCTCGGGAACGACGGGAGCGGGCGGCGGGGCGGGCGCGCCGGCCGCGGGCCGGGGGCACCAGGTCACCCCAGCGCTGCGGACGACGCCGCCGGCGATCGGCAGCGCCGGCCCCGCGGCCGGTGCACCGAGCGGGGCGACCTCGACGGTGGCGCCGGCGGGCAGCGAGGCGGAGCCCTCGGCCCAGGTGGCGGCCTCGCGCCCGTCGAGCGCGAAGGTGCCGGCCCGCACCGCGAGCGGGCCGCGGACGACGACGTGGACCTCGCTCCCGTCGTACCGGACGACGGCGAAGTCGGGCAGCTCGGTCAGCGCGCCGCGGGAGAGCACCTCGACGACGGTGAGCGCCTCCAGGCCGCGCTCGGTCAGCGCGGCGACCTCGGCGAGCCGGTCGGCGGCGGCGAGGACGACCCCGTCGGGGGTGACCAGGGTGGCGAGCTCGCCGGGGACGTAGGTGGCCCTCATCCGGGGCCTCCGGGCGAGGGCAGGGTGTTCTCGTCGGCGGGGGCGACGCCGACGACGTCGACCACGACGACGGTGACGTTGTCGTGGCCACCCGCCGCGACCGCGGCCTCGACCAGCGTCGCGACCGTGCGGTCCGGGGCCGTGCCCTCGGAGAGGATGTGCAGGATCGCGGTGTCGGAGAGCTCCGAGTGCAGGCCGTCGGAGCACAGCAGCAGCCGCGAGCCCGGGACGGCCGGCACCAGCGAGAAGTCGGCCTCGGAGTCGGTGAGCGCGCCGATCGCGCGGGTGACGACGTGCCGCTCGGGGTGCGCGAGCGCCTCGTCACGGGAGATCTGTCCGGCGTCGATCAGCTCCTGGATCACCGAGTGGTCCTTGGAGATCTGCTCCAGCACGCCGTCGGCCAGGGAGTAGACCCGGGAGTCGCCGATGTTGGCCAGCAACCAGTAGCCGCGCCCGTCCTCGAGGACGTAGGCCGCCGCGACCAGGGTCGAGCCGGGGGCGGAGGTGAACTCCGAGGCCAGCGCGGCCACCCGGCGCTGAGCCGCGGCGATCGCCGCCTCCACGTCGCCGGGCTGCACGGTGCTCAGCGCGGCCAGCGGCTCGAACGACTCCGCCACCAGCCGGCTCGCGACGTCACCGCGGGCGTAGCCGCCCATGCCGTCGGCGACCAGGAAGACCGGCGGGGCGACCAGGGAGGAGTCCTCGTTGACGGTGCGCACCCGCCCGGGGTGGCTGCCGGCGGCGTACACCAGACCCGTGGCAGACTCCGGTGAGGACCAGGTCTCGGCCCCTGTGGCGTTGCCCCGCACCGATCCCCCCGAGACGCGTAAGTGCGCCCCACCCTTCCCGTGGGGTGCGCTGCGCGCAGCCTACCTTGCCCTGCCGCTGGCCAGGACCGGTTCCCGGCATAGGCTGGCGGGATGAGCCAGAAGCCTGAAGTCGACTTCGTCGACCCCACCCCGCCCACCGACCTCGTCATCACCGACCTGACCGTCGGCGACGGCGCCGAGGCCACCGCCGGCAGCACCGTCTCGGTGCACTACGTGGGCGTGGCCCACTCCACCGGTGAGGAGTTCGACGCGTCCTACAACCGCGGCGCCCCGCTGGACTTCCGCCTCGGCATCGGCCAGGTCATCCAGGGCTGGGACACCGGCGTGCAGGGGATGAAGGTCGGCGGCCGCCGCCAGCTCGTCATCCCGCCGCACCTGGGCTACGGCGACCGCGGCGCGGGTGGCGTCATCAAGCCGGGCGAGACGCTGATCTTCGTGGTGGACCTGCTCGACGTGAAGTAGTCGGCCGGCACGCGCGGGACGATGCCGGCCCGGAGCCGAAGGAAGCGAGGAACGAGCGACCGGAGGCGGAGGGAGGCGTCGTCTCGCGCGCCGGCTGGCTTGCCGCCAGGCGGCGGTGAGTCCTACGCGACGCGACCGCGAGGCCGGCAGCGTGGCGCGAGGCACGAGCGACACGCTCGGCCCAGATCACCAGGGCAGGTCGTCCGGGGCGTCGGAGTCCGACACCCGGGCGGCCTGCCCGGCCAGCTCCACCACGTCCCCGACGCGGAGCTGGCGCCCCCGGCGGGTGTCCACCTCGCCGTTGACCGTGACCAGCCCGTCGGCGATGACCGGCTTGGCCTCCGCCCCGGAGTCGACGAGGTTGGCGAGCTTGAGGAACTGACCGAGCCGGATCACCTCGTCGCGGATCGGTACGTCGACGGGGACCGGCCCCGTGGGCGGGGACTCCTTGCGCTTGCGGCCGAACACGCCCATCAGTGAATCATCACCGAGATCGTGTGGATGAGGACCCCCACCAGGCCGCCGACGATGGTGCCGTTGATCCGGATGAACTGCAGGTCGCGACCCACGTGCAGCTCGATGCGCTGAGCGGCCTCCTTGCCGTCCCAGCGCTCGATGGTGTGCGTGATCACGGCGGTCAGCTCGGCGCCGTAGCGCTCGACGGCGAAGACGGCGGCGTCGGCGGCCAGCCGGTCGATCCGGGCCCGCAGCCCGGCGTCGGAGCGCAGCCGCGCGGAGGCGGACTCGATCTCGGTGAGCAGCCGGCGTCGTACGGCGCCCTGGGGATCGTCGAGCGAGGTGAGCAGCGCCCGGCGCAGCGCCTGCCAGAGCGAGATGGCGGTCGCGATGACGGCCGGGTGGTCGAGCACCCGCTCCTTGAGCCGCTCGGCCCGGGCCTGGGTGGCGGCGTTCTCGAGCAGGTCCGCGGAGAGCTGGGTGAGCATCGAGTCGAGCGCCCGGCGGGCCCGGTGGTCGGGGTTGCTGCGGATCTCGCCGACCCAGCGGACCATCTCCAGGTGGAGGCGGCCGATGACGTAGGTGTTGACCGACTCCGGCGCCCACCAGGGCGCCCGCTCCCCGATCACCTCGTGCACGGTGTCGGGGTTGGCGATCAGCCAGTCGTGCATCTCCTCCAGCATCAGGTCGACCAGGCCGTGGTGCAGGTCGTCGCGCAGCGCCTCGGCGAGCAGGCCGCCGAGCAGCGGGGCGATCGGCTCCTCGCGGAAGCGCGGCACCAGGGCCTCGGTCACCAGTGCCTCGATGTGGTCGTCGCGCACCTTGCCGAGCGCGAGCGCGGCGATCTCGGAGCCCTCGGTGACGACCCGTTCGGCGTTGGCCGGCACGGCGAGCCAGTCCCCCGCCCGCTGCGCGATCTCCACGCCGAGCACCCGCTCGCGGATGATCTCCTCCTGCAGGAAGTTCTCCCCCACGAACTCCTCCAGGCCGCGGCCCAGCTCGTCCTTGCGCTTGGGGATCAGCGCGGTGTGCGGGATCGGCAGCCCCAGCGGGTGCTTGAAGAGCGCGGTCACCGCGAACCAGTCGGCGATGGCACCCACCATCGAGGCCTCGGCGCCGGCGTTCACGAAGCCCCAGGCGCCGTCCTCGCCGAGCGTGGCGACGTAGACCGCGGCGGCGAGCAGGAGCAGCGAGGCGGCGACCGTCCGCATCCGGCGCAGCGCGGACCGGCGCAGGTCGTCGGCGGCGGGGTCGGTGGAGATCAGCGGGCCGGACACCGCACCATCCTTGCGCAGAAAGGGGGAACGGCCTCGGTCTGTGCTCCGAGGCCGCTCCGTGCGTGTCGCGGAACCCCCCAGTCACCGCAACCTCGCACACCGGTCAACGAACCGGCGCGACGGAGGTTCCGGTTACCCGTGAATCGTTGTCGCGGCAAACGCAGATCCGATAACGCCCGCGCTCAGCCGGCCGCCGCGCTCTGCCGGCGCGGCACCAGGGCGGCGAGGACCACCCCGAGGAAGGCCGCGGCGGCGCCGACCACGAAGCAGATCCGGAAGGCGTCCGCGTCCGGGATCTCGTGGCCACCGAGGTTGATGGTCGCCGAGGTCAGGATCGCGGCCATGACCGCCGAGGAGACGCTGGTGCCGATCGAGCGCATGAGGCCGTTGATGCCCACGCCCGAGCCGGCCTCGGTGAGCGGGACCGACTCGAGGATGAGGGTCGGCATGGCGGCGTACCCGATCCCGATGCCGGCGGAGGTGATGCAGTTGGAGACGAGCAGCTGCCACGGGGCGTCGGTCAGGAAGATCGCGAAGACGTAGCCCAGGCCGAGCACGCCCGCCCCGATCATGAGGGTACGACGGGCGCCGAGCAGCCCGATGAGGCGACCCGAGACCGGGGAGAACGCCATCATCACCAGTCCGCCGGGGGCCATCCACAGGCCGGTCTCCAGCAGGCTCTGGCCCAGGCCGTAGCCAGTCGCCTCGGGCGACTGCAGCAACCGGGGCACGACGATGGCCTGGGCCATCATCCCGAAGCCGATCGCGATCGCGGCGACGTTGGTGAGCAGCACCGGGCGGCGGGCGGTGACCCGGAGGTCGCACAGCGGGTCCTCGACGCGCAGCTCGTAGCTGCCCCAGGCGAGGAGCACCAGCACGCCGGCGACGAGCAGGCCGATCGTGCGTCCGTGCGCCCAGCCCCACTCGTTGCCCTTGGAGACGGCGACGAGCAGCGCGACCAGGCCGGCGGCGAGACCGACGGCGCCGACCACGTCGAAGCGGCCGGGGACGGCGTCGCGCACGTGCGGGACGAGGAGGACCACGGCGGCCGCGACCAGCGCCGCGAGCACGGTGGAGACCCAGAACAGGGTGTGCCAGCTGAAGTCCTGGACGATCCAGGCCGACAGCGGCAGGCCGATGGCACCGCCCACGCCGAGGGTGGCGCTCATCGCGGCCATCCCGGTGGCGGCGTACTGCGGCGGGACGACCTCGCGCATCAGCGCGATGCCGACCGGGATGAAGCCCATCGCGAAGCCCTGCAGCACCCGGCCGGCGAGCATCGGCACCAGCGAGCTGCTGAGCGCGCACACGAGGGAACCGAGCACGAGCAGGACGGCGCTGACCATCAGCACCCGCTGCTTGCCGAACAGGTCGCCGAGGCGTCCGGAGATCGGCATCGCCACGGCGCCGGCGACCAGGGTCGCGGTGACCACCCAGGAGGCGTTCGCCTCGCTGGTGTGCAGCAGCAGGCCGAGCTCGCCCTGGATCGGGATCACCATGGTCTGGGTGAGCGCCGCGACCAGGCCGCCGAAGCAGAGCACGGCGACGGTCAGCAGCGGCGAGCCGATCCGGCCGGTGACGGCTGGCGCGGGGGCAGGGGTGGTCGAGGTCACGAGCGCTGAGTCAACGGCGTTGACCACGTGACTGTCAACACCGTTGACGCCCTCGCTCGATGGCCTACGGTTGCGGTGTGACGGAGACCTCCTCGCCGGCCCGGTCCGCGCCCGTGGACGAGAGCCACCTGCGCCCGGCCGGGCGGGCCACCCGGGCGGCCATCGAGGAGGCCGCGCGACGGCTGTTCGCCGAGCGCGGCTTCGACGCCTCGGTCCGCGCGATCGCCACCGAGGCCGGCGTCGACCCGGCCCTGGTGATCCGCCACTTCGGGTCCAAGGAGGCGCTCTTCCTGCGCTGCGTCGACACCGCCGGTGGCATCGGCGCCGTCCTCGACGGCCCGCTCGAGAGCGTCGGGCGCCGGCTCGTCGCCTACTTCCTCGACCCCGCGCGGCCGCTGCTGCGCCAGCGCTACCTCGCCCTGGCCCAGGCCGCGCACCTCGACCAGGTCCGCGAGGAGATGGTCCGGCACACCGCCGAGACGTACGTCGCCGCGCTCGCCCCCCGCTTGACCGGCGAGCACCGCGAGCTGCGGGTCGCGCTCGCCGTCGCCCAGCTCGGCGGGCTGCTCAACCTCGTCTTCCGGCAGGAGGACCCGATCGTCACCGGCGCCGCGACCGAGGACCTGGTCGCGCTCTACGGCGACGCCCTCCAGCGGATGCTGACCCCGTGACGCCTGCCCGGGCCTGGCACGGCGCCACCGCCGTCGTGGTCCTGGCCGCCCTGCTGCTCCAGCTCGGGCTGGTCCTGGACGGCGGCCGGGTGCTGGCGGAGGAGGACCAGCCCGGGCTCGGCATCCGGTTGGCCCGCCTGGTCGCCTACTTCACCATCCAGAGCAACGTCCTGGTCGCGATCGCCACGGTCCTGCTCGCCCTCGACCCCGGCCGCGACGGCGCCGCCTTCCGGTCGCTGCGCCTGGCGAGCACGGTCGGGATCACCGTGACCGGCCTGGTCCACTTCCTCCTGCTGCGCCCGCTGCTCGACCTCCAGGGCGCCGACTGGCTCGCCGACAAGCTGCTGCACGTGGCGGTGCCGCTGCTCGCGGTCGCCGGCTGGCTCGCCTTCGGCCCGCGGCCCCGCGTCGACGTACGCGCGGTCGTCTGGGCCTTCGCCTGGCCGATCGCCTGGTTGGCGGTGACCCTGGCCGTCGAGGCCGGCACGCACTGGGTGCCCTACCCGTTCCTCGACTTCCGCGAGAAGGGCTGGGGCCACGTCGCCGTCGTCAGCGCCGGCATCACCGTGCTCTTCGCCGCCCTGATCACCGGCCTCCGGTACGCCGACCGCCACCTCCCGCCGCGGCCCTCCTCGGGGTAGTCCCTGACGAAAAGCACTGATTTCGGACCCGGAAGCGTGCTTTTCGTCAGGGACTACCCCCGTCGAGGGTCCGCCGCCACCAGCTTCGCCGGCGCCCGGACGATGTCGATCCGGCGCACCCGCTCCCCCACGACGGTCAGCAGCACCAGCGAGGTCAGCACCCCCTCCTGACGTACGGCGATGGCGGGCAGCCCGTTGGCGAGCACCAGGTCGACCTCGGCCTCCGCGGCGACGTACTTGGTGACGAGGCCGCTCAGGAAGCGCGCGGCCCGGTCCGCGCCGAGCACCGGCCGGCGCGCCGAGCTCACCACACCGCCGCCGTCGGAGGTGAGCACCACGTCCGGGTCGAGCGTCGCGACGAGCGCGGCCAGGTCGCCGCCCGCGGCGGCCGCGAGGAACCGGCCGAGCACCTCCTCGTGGGCGCTCCGGTCGACCTCGAAGCGCGGCGCGTGCGCGGCGAGGTGCGCCCGGGCGCGGGAGGCGAGCTGGCGCACGGCGGCGGGGGTGCGGCCCACGACGGTGGCGACCTCGGGGAAGCCCATCGCGAAGACGTCGTGCAGCACGAACGCCGTCCGCTCGGCCGGCGAGAGCGACTCCAGCACCACGAGCAGGGCGTAGCCCACGGTCTCGTCGAGGGTGACCCGGTCGGCCGGGTCGGCCGGGTCGGCGGCGACGAAGGGCTCGGGGAGCCACGGGCCGACGTACTCCTCGCGGCGCACCCGCGCCGAGCGCAGCACGTCGGTCGCGGCCCGCGCCACGGCGACGGTCAGCCAGCCGGTGAGGTCGCGGACCGGCTCGCGGGCATCGGCCTCGACCAGCCGGGTCCAGCAGTCGGCGACGACGTCCTCGGCCTCCACGCGCGAGCCGAGGATCGCGTAGGCGACACGGACCATCCGTGGCCGCAGCGCGTCGTACTCCCGCGCGAGCAGCGCCTGGCGCTCAGCCACGCGCCCAGGCGTCGAAGGTCTGCGCGCCCAGCCTCGCGCCCCGGCCGGGCAGCAGGCCGCCGTCCTTCACCTGGCGGCCGGTCGCCCCCACCATCGGCACCGGTACGACGAGGCGCCGCGACCCGCGCCGGCGCAGCTCGCGCCGGACCAGCCGGTCCATCCGTTCCGGCTGCGGCCCGCCGAGGTCCGGCGCGAGGCCGGCCGGCTCGGCGAGGGCGCACGCGACGAGCGCCGCGGCGACCTCGGCCGCCGCGACCGGCTGGCTCAGCATCCGCGGCGCGATCGCCAACGGGCCCGGGCTGCGGTCGATCAGCTGCCCGGCGAACTCGTGGAACTGGGTGGCCCGCAGGACCGTCCACGGCACCGGGCCGGCCGCGACCAGCTCCTCCTGGCGGCGCTTGCCGAGGTAGTAGGGCAGGTCGACGCGGTCGCAGCCCACGATGGAGAGCGCCACGTGGTGGCGCACCCCGGCCCGCTCCCCCGCCGCGAGCAGGTGCCCGGTCGCGGCCTCGAAGAAGGCGACCGACGTGGCGCCGCTCATGGTCTCCACGTTGCTGGCGTCGATGACGGCGGACACGCCCGTCAGGGCGTCGTCCAGGCCGGCTCCGGTGGTCAGGTCGACCCCGGCGGAGCGGGCGATCACGACGGGTGTGGCGCCCGCGCGGCGTACCTCCTCGGTGACCAGGCGGCCCACCAGCCCGGTGCCTCCTGCGACGGCGATCAAGGTGTCCATGGCAGGAGGACGAGACAGCGGGCCGGACTGTGACATCAGGCGCCGCGCGCCTCCAGCGCGGCCGTCAGCAGCGCCACCAGCGCCTCGGTCTGCAGGTCGATGGCACCGCCCTCGACCTCTTCGCCGGCCCCGTCGAGGGCGCGGGCGGCGAGCCCGGCCTTCTTGTCGATCAGCTCGGCGATCCGGGTGTCCAGGGTCTGCGTCGCGATCACCCGCCACGCGGTGACCGGCTCGGCCTGGCCGATCCGGTGCACCCGGTCGATGGCCTGGGTCTGCTCGGCGTCGGTCCAGGAGAGCTCGGCGAGCACCAGGTTGGACGCGACCTGCAGGTTGAGGCCGACACCGGCGGCGGTCAGCGAGCAGACCGCGATCTGCACCTCGGGGTCGTTGACGAAGGCGTCGATGGACTTCTGCCGCGCGGTCGAGGACTGGTCGCCGCGGATCGAGCTGTACTTGATGCCGCGCTCGGCGAAGGTCTTCTCGGCCTGGTCCATCACGTCGATGTGCTTGGCGAAGAAGACGACCTTGCCGACGTTGCGGGCCAGCTGGGCGGTGTAGTCGGCCGCCAGGCCGGCCTTGGCCTGGCCGATGCGGCGCATCATCGTGAAGACGTTCTCGCCGGTCTTGGCCGAGTTGTCCTCGCGCTCCCAGCCCGCGACCTGGCGGACCAGGTGGTGGTCGATGCCCTCGACGACGGCGCCGGCGCGGCGCGTGGAGAGCGCGGCGTCGTACCGCTCGACCATGCGGCGGGCCAGCTCCTGCTCGGCCTTGCGGATGGAGCGGCCGGCCTCGCCCTCGAGCTCGACGGGCATGTCGGCGATCCGGCGGGCGGGGATGTCGGCGGCGACGTCGATCTTGCGGCGGCGCACGATGCCCTCGTCGACGACGGCCCGGCGCGCGGCCGGGTAGAACGCCGGGTCGGCCGGGGTCAGCCCGGTCTCCTCCAGCGCCTCCATCAGCTCGCCCTGCGGCACGACGTCGTCGATCCAGCCGAGGAACTGCCAGATCGCGCGGAAGTCCTCGATGTCGTTGATCAGCGGGGTGCCGGTCAGCGCCATCAGCAGCGGCCGGGCGACCCGCGCCCGGATCCGCTGGGCGATCTCCAGCACGTTCTGCGAGCGCTGGGAGGTCTTGTTCTTGATGTAGTGGGCCTCGTCCACGATCATCCCGCGGAAGCCGTGGTTGCCGAGCCAGCCCACGTGGCGGTCGAGGATCTCGTAGTTGACGACGAAGACGTCGGCGAAGCCGTCGGCGTCGGCACCGTCGCCGTGCAGCACGGTGGCCTTGCGGTGCGGGGTCCAGATCTCGACCTCGCGCGCCCAGTTGGTCTTCACCACGTTGGGGACGACGGCCAGGAGCGGGAACGCGCCGGCGGCCTCGGCGGCGAGCAGGGCCTGCGCGGTCTTGCCGAGGCCGGGCTCGTCGGCGAGCAGGTAGGTCCGGTGGCCGGCGCCCGCCGAGGCGATGAGCTGCGACTGGTGCAGCATCAGCTCACGGCCGGCCGGGGCGTGCCAGCCGGTGATCGAGGTGAGCTGGTCGGCGTCCGGCAGCGGCATGCAGGCCGGGGCGTCGGGCGCCGCGCGCTCGAAGGAGCGGAACAGCGGCTCCAGCAGCTCCCAGCCGGCGAGGCGGCGCGGGCGGACCTTGGCCCGGGCGTGCTCGAAGTCGGGCGCGAGGAAGGGGTTGGCGAGCTGGCGGGCCTGCACCGAGAGCGGGATGACCCGCTTCTCCAGCAGGGCGATCACCTCGGGGTCCTCGGCCTGCGGCTCGGGCTCGGGCTCCGGCTCGTCGACGCCGGCCTTGCGGAGCAGCTCGCGGCGCATCGCCTTGGCCGACTCCGACATCTCGGCGTTCTCGTCGAGCAGCGTGAAGAGGGTGCTGTCGCGGGCCGCGGTCTGGGCGAGGATCGTGGCGATGCCGTCGAGGCGCTTGAGCTCCTCCCCCCGGCGGCTGTCCGACAGGTTCTCGTCGGCCTTGACCCGGGCCCGCTCCTCGCGGGCCAGGAGCGCGACGACCTGGAACTTCGCCCGCACCTCCGGCATCGCCGAACGACGGGCGACCGCCGCCTCGACCTCGCGCACGGCGCGCGCGAGCTGCGGGATGATGCCTTCCTCGTTGCGGCGCTGTCGCGCCGCCTGGGAGCTCCGACGCTGCTGCGTCGCGCCCCGCTGGCCTCCTCGAGCCACAGGTGTCCTTCCAAGGCGGACGGATCCGCCAGGTTCGCCGGCGGCTCGCGCTGCTGCGGGAGGGCGCCGATCTGGTGAACATCACCGGGGGCGGCGTCGCGACGACGGCGCTCGGTGGTGCTCCCAGGGTAGCGCACGTCACCCGATTCACAGTGTCCTGCCAGGCGCGGCGCAGCGCGCTCTCATCGCGCCGAGCCACCGTCGGGAGCAGTCCCGCACCGAGGCGGGTCCCGAGAGGAGACACGAGATGACGAAGTACCGCACCCGGGCAGCCGCCCTGCTCGCCGCAGGAGCCGTCGCCGGCGGCGCCACCGCCGCGACCCTCTCCGCGAACGCCGCGGACGACACCGGCTCCGGCACGCCGAGTGCGTCGAGCGCCCCCGCGGGCGACCGCGGACCCGGCGGGCCGGGCGGCCACGGCCGGGGTCCCGGCGTGGATGCCGCGGCGCTCGCCAAGGCGCTCGGCGTCAGCGAGTCGAAGGTGTCCGACGCCCTCGACGCCGCCCGCGACGCCACCAGGCCCGACGACGGCGACAAGCCGGCCGCCGGCGAGAAGCCCACACCCCCGACCGAGGCCGAGCGGACCGCCCGCGAGGCGGCGCTCGCCAAGGCGCTCGCGAAGGAGCTCGGCATCGACGCGGCGAAGGTGACCAAGGCACTGGAGACCGTGCGCGCGGCGCGGGACGCGGAGCGTCGTACCGACCTGGGCGAGCGGCTGGACACCGCCGTGGAGGACGGCACCCTGACGTCCGGCGACAAGGCGTCCGTGCTCAAGGCGTACGACGCCGGGGTGCTCGGCGGTCCCCGCTGAACAAGAACACGTTCTAGAGTTCGGGCCGTGGGCACCTACGCAGTCACCGGCTCGGCCTCCGGCATGGGCGCGGCCGTCGTCGACCGTCTGGTCGGCGACGGCCACCGTGTCATCGGCATCGACATCCAGCAGGCCGACGTCACCGCCGACCTCTCCACCCCCGCCGGCCGTCGTGCCGCCGCGGCGAGGGTGCTGGAGCAGGCGGGCGGCGTCCTCGACGGGGCGGTGCTGGCCGCCGGGCTCGGCCCGGCGCCCGGCCGGGACCGCGCGCGGCTGATCGCGGAGGTCAACGTGCTCGGCGTGACCGAGCTGCTGGAGGCCTGGCAGCCGGCGCTCGCCGCCGCCGACCGGGCCAAGGTGGTGGTCTTCGCCAGCAACTCCACGACCACCGTCCCGCTCGTGCCGGGGCGCGTCGTCCGCGCCCTCCGCGACGGCGACGTCGAGAAGGCCGTGGGCACGTTGCGCCTGCTCGGCAAGGCCGCCCCGACCTTCGCGTACGCCGCGAGCAAGACCGCCCTCGCCCACTGGGTACGACGCCACGCCGTCACCCCCGCCTGGGCCGGCGCCGGCATCCGCCTCAACGCCCTCGCCCCCGGCGCGATCATGACCCCGCTGCTGGAGCAGCAGCTCGCGACTCCCGCCGAGGCGCGCCGGATCAAGGCCTTCCCCGTGCCGATCGGCGGCTTCGGCGACGCGGACCAGCTCGCCGCGTGGGTGGTCTTCATGCTCTCCGACGCGGCCGACTTCCTGTGCGGCAGCGTGGTCTTCGTCGACGGCGGCTCGGACGCGTGGTTCCGCGCGACCGACTGGCCGCGAGCCGTGCCGGCCCGGCACCTACGGCGCTACACGGGGCGGATGAAGGAGTTCCGGGCGCAGCGGCGACGTACCTGACCGACGGAGCGCCCAGCGTCGTGACCCAGCCCACCTGAAACCAGTTGCGCAACTAGTTGCATAGACCCGTCCGACGGGGCATGCTGCTGCCATGGCCCTCGAGCACGCGATCCTGGTCTCGCTCAGCGAGCGCGCCGCGTCCGGCTCCGAGCTGACCCGGCGCTTCGACGCCTCGATCGGCTTCTTCTGGACCGCGACGCACCAGCAGATCTACCGCGTGCTCGGCCGGATGGAGGGTGACGGCTGGATCACCGCGGAGAGCGTCCCCCAGGCCGACCGCCCCACCAAGAAGACCTACGCCGTCACCGACGCCGGCCGCGCCGAGCTGACCCGGTGGATCGCCGAGCCCACCGTGCCCGACCCGGTGCGCAGCACGCTCGGGGTCAAGATGCGCGGCGCCTCCCTCGGGGACCCGGCGACCCGGGCCGCCCTGCTCGACGACCTGCGCGGCCAGCTCGACGAGCACACCAAGCGGCTCTCGCTCTACGAGTTCCTCGAAGCCCGCGACTTCCCCGACCCGGGCGCCCTGGCCGGCGCCGACCTCGACATCTACCTCGTGCTCCGCGGCGGGCTGCTCATGGAGCAGTTCTGGATCCGCTGGCTCACCGAGTACCTCGACGCCCACACCCAGGAGAACCGATGAACTACCCGCTGCTCACCTCGAAGGCCGTCGTCGGCGGGCTGGAGCTCCAGTCCCGCGCGGTCATGGGATCGATGCACACCGGCCTGGAGGACCGCCCCTGGCACGTCGACGAGATGGCGGCCTACTTCGCCGAGCGCGCCCGCGGCGGCGTCGGCCTCATCGTCACCGGCGGCTACGCCCCCAACGTCCGCGGCTGGCTGCTGCCCTTCGGCTCGCAGATGACCACCCGCCTCAACGCCCACCGCCACCAGCGGGTCACCGGCGCGGTGCACGAGAACGGCGGCAAGATCGCGCTGCAGATCCTGCACGCCGGACGCTACGGCTACACGCCGTTCAGCGTCTCCGCGAGCGCGACCAAGTCGCCCATCACCCCGTTCAAGGCGTCCGCGCTGTCGACCAGGGCGGTCGAGCGGACCGTCGACGACTTCGTCGCCTCTGCCAGGCTCGCCGCCAAGGCCGGGTACGACGGCGTGGAGATCATGGGCTCCGAGGGCTACCTGATCAACCAGTTCCTCGCGGCCCGCACCAACCGTCGTACCGACAAGTGGGGCGGCACGGCGGAGAACCGGATGCGCTTCCCGGTCGAGATCGTGCGCCGGATCCGCCAGGAGCTGCCGGACCTGTTCGTGATGTACCGGATCTCGCTGCTCGACCTGGTCCCCGACGGCCAGACCTGGGAGGAGACCGTCGAGCTGGCGCACCGCATCGAGGAGGCCGGGGCGAGCGTCCTCAACACCGGCATCGGGTGGCACGAGGCGCGGGTGCCGACGATCGTGACGAGCGTGCCGCGCGCGGCCTGGGCCGACAGCACCCTGCGGCTCAAGGGCGAGGTGGCGATCCCGGTCTGCGCGAGCAACCGGATCAACACCCCCGACGTCGCGGAGTCCCTGCTGGAGCAGGGCATCGACCTGGTCTCGATGGCCCGGCCCTTCCTCGCCGACCCGGACCTGGTCGCCAAGGCCCGCGAGGGCCGCGCCGACGAGATCAACACCTGCATCGGCTGCAACCAGGCCTGCCTCGACCACACCTTCAAGGCCCAGCGCGCCTCGTGCCTGGTCAACCCGCGCGCCTGCCACGAGACCACCCTGGTGCTCGGCCCGACCCGCGCGGCCAAGCGGGTCGCCGTCGTCGGCGGCGGTCCGGCCGGGCTCGCCACCGCCGTCAGCGCCGCCGAGCGCGGTCACGACGTGACCCTGTTCGAGGCGAACGACGAGATCGGCGGCCAGTTCCGGCTCGCCATGCAGATCCCCGGCAAGGAGGAGTTCGCGGAGACGCTGCGCTACTACCGCCGCCGGATGGAGGTCCTCGGCGTCAACGTGAAGCTCTCGACCTGGGCCACCCCCGACCTGCTCGCCGGCTACGACGAGGTCGTCGTCGCCACCGGCGTCGAGCCCCGCACCCCGGCGGTGCCCGGCATCGGCCACCCGAAGGTGGTGTCGTACCCCGACGCCATCACCGGCCGGGTCGAGGTCGGCGCGAAGGTCGCCGTGATGGGCGCCGGCGGCATCGGCTTCGACGTCACCGAGCTGCTGGCCCACGTCCCCGAGACCCTCGAGGAGTGGAAGGCGCACTGGGGCGTGGCCGACCCGGCGCTCGTCCGCGGTGGGGTCACCGAGAAGGCGCCGCGCACCGCGCGCCGCGAGGTCTGGCTGCTGCAGCGCAAGGAGACCGCGCAGGGCAAGGGCCTGGGCAAGACCAGCGGCTGGGTGCACCGCGCGGCCGTGAAGGACCTCGGCGTGCACCAGGTCAGCGGCGTCACCTACGACAAGGTCGACGACGCCGGCCTGCACGTCACCGTCGACGGAGAGGCACGCGTGCTCGACGTGGACCACGTCGTGCTGTGCACCGGCCAGGAGTCGGTCCGCGGCCTCTACGACGACCTGCTGGCCGCCGGCTTCCCCGGCAACGTGCACCTCATCGGCGGCGCGGACCTCGCGGCCGAGCTGGACGCGAAGCGTGCCATCAAGCAGGGCACCGAGCTGGCGGCCACGCTGTGAGCGCCGCAGCGGGCACCGCCTTCCGCGCGGCGGTCGAGGCCCAGGACGTCGAGGCGATGCGCGCCTGCCTGGCCGAGGACGTCGTCTTCCGCAGTCCGGTGGCGCACAAGCCCTACCCGGGCAAGGCGATCACCGCGGCCATCCTCGGCCAGGTGGTCGAGGTCTTCGAGGACTTCCGCTACGTGCGCGAGCTCGGCGACGACGACGGCCACGCGCTGGTGTTCGAGGCGAAGGTCGCCGGCCTGGAGATCACCGGCTGCGACTTCCTCGTCCTCGACGAGGACGGCCTGATCTCCGACTTCATGGTGATGGTCCGTCCGCTCAAGGCCGCCCAGGCGCTGGCCGAGGAGATGGGTGCCCGCTTCGACCGGATCGTCGCGCAGGCCGCCCAGGGCTGATCCCGGGGCGGCCCGCGTCACGATCAGGCCGGGGGCGTGCCGGCCTCGCCCGGCGACACGTCTCCGCGCCAGCCGCCGGTCTCGGTGCCGCGCGCCTCGATGAAGGTCTTGAAGCGGTCGAGGTCGCCGGCCGTGCGCCGGTCCACGATGTTCAGCGCGTCGCCGACCTTCTCCACGATCCCCTCCGGCTCGAACTCCATCCGCAGCGTCACGCGGGTGGCGAGCGCGCCCTCCTCCGGTGCGAAGGAGACGGTGCCGGCGTTCGTCGTACCGTCGGTCGCGCGCCAGGTGATCCGCTCGTCCGGCGTCTGGTCGACGATCTCGGCGTCCCACTCGCGGTGCACGCCGGCGATGTCGGCGCGCCAGTGCAGGTGGGTCGCGTCGAGCTGGCTGACCTGCTCGACGCCCTCCATGAACTTCGGGAAGGTCTCGAACTGCGTCCACTGGTCGTACGCCGTGCGGACGGGCACGTCCACGACGACGGTCTTCTCGATCGTGCTCATGTCGTACTCCTCTCGTTCGGGTTCCTCCTCGCGGTAACCGACGGACCGGCCCTGATACGGGAGCGGCCCGGGCTCCTCGTCCGGCCTCTCACCGTGCGCGGACCTGTGTCGCACGCCGTCTCACCGACCGAGCGCTGTCCGTCCGGACCCGTAGGGTGTCTCCACCCACGGGCGCACCGCCCGGACAGCACCGAGAGGGCGAGCATGGGGATCGAGTTCCGAGGCGTCAGCAAGACCTATCCCGACGGCACGGTCGCGGTGGCGGAGTTCTCCTGCACGGTGCCCTCGCACCGCACCCTGGCCCTGGTCGGGACGTCGGGCTCCGGCAAGACCACGCTGATGCGGATGGTCAACCGGATGATCGAGCCGACCCACGGCGAGGTGCTCATCGACGAACGCGACGTGCGCGAGCTCGACAAGGTCGCCCTGCGGCGCTCGATCGGCTACGTCCCCCAGGCCGGCGGCCTGCTGCCGCACCGCCGGGTGCTCGACAACGTGGCCACCGTGCCGCTGCTCAACGGCGTCACCAAGGCCGCCGCCCGGGCCACCGCCGGCGAGCTGCTGGAGAAGGTCGGCCTCGACCCCGCCCTCGGCAAGCGCTACCCCGGCCAGCTCTCCGGCGGCCAGCAGCAGCGGGTCGCTGTCGCTCGGGCGCTCGCCGCCGACCCGAACGTGCTGCTCATGGACGAGCCCTTCGGCGCGGTCGACCCGATCGTGCGCCGCGACCTGCAGGACCAGCTCGTGGCGCTGCAGTCCGAGCTCGGCAAGACGATCGTGCTGGTCACCCACGACATCGACGAGGCGTTCAAGCTCGGCGACGAGGTGGTCATCCTCAAGACCGGCGGGATCATCGCCCAGGTCGGCACGCCGCAGGAGATCGTGGCCGCGCCGGCCGACGACTTCGTGCGCGACTTCGTCGGCGCCGACCGTGCGGAGCGCACGCTGCGCACCGTCGACCACGGTGGCCGGCGGGTCGTCGTCGACGGCGACGACCGGCCGGTGGGGGTCCTCGGTTGACCTGGCTCGAGCTCAACCGGGACCAGGTCGTCGAGCTGCTGTGGCAGCACCTGCTGCTCGCCGTACCGGCCGTCCTGATCAGCGTCGTCGTCGCGGTCGTGCTCGGCCGGGTCGCCTACCGCTGGCCGCGGGCCGGCACCGTCGTGCTCGGCTTCGCCAGCCTGCTCTACTCCGTGCCGGCGCTGCCGCTGCTCATCGTCATCCCGGTGCTGCTCTCGATCCCGCTGCGCAGCGAGACCAACCTCGTGATCGCGCTGGCCGTCTACGGCACCGCCCTGCTCGCCGGCACGGCCGCCGACGCCTTCCGCTCCGTCGACACCCGCGTGCGGGAGGCGGCCGAGGCGATGGGCTACTCCCCCCGCGGGATCTTCTGGCGGGTGGACCTGCCGCTGTCGCTGCCCGTGCTCGTCTCCGGCATCCGGGTGGTCACCGTCAGCTCGGTCAGCCTGGTCACCATCGGTGCCCTCGTCGGCATCTCCAGCCTCGGCAGCCTGCTGACCGACGGCTTCCAGCGCGACATCCGCGAGGAGGTGCTGACCGGCGTCGTGCTCACCATGGTGCTCGCCGTCGTCCTCGACCTGCTCGTGGTCACCGCCGGCGCGCTGCTCACCCCCTGGCAGCGCTCCGCGCGGACCCGGACCAAGGCGGCCGCATGAACCTCTTCGGCGACGCCCTCTCCTGGATCGCGGACGGCAGCCACTGGGGCGGCCCGGCCGGCATCGACACCCGCCTCCTGCAGCACCTGTGGGTCACCTTCGCCGCGGTCGGCATCGCCGCGGTGCTCGCCGTGCCGCTCGGCATCCTGATCGGCCACACCGGCCGCGGCCGCCTCGTCGTGGTGGCCCTGGCGGGCGCCGTCCGCGCGGTGCCGACGCTCGGCCTGCTGACCCTGCTCGGCCTGTGGCTCGGCATCGGGGTGGAGGCGCCGCTGCTCGCCCTGGTCGCGCTCGGCTTCCCCTCGTTGCTGGCCGGTGCCTACGCCGGCATCGAGGCGGCCGATCCCGGCGCCGTCGACGCGGCCCGCGCGATCGGGCTCAGCGAGTGGCAGATCGTCACCCGGGTGGAGGTCCCGCTCGGCGCCGACGTGCTGATCGGCGGCCTGCGCGCCGCGACCCTCCAGGTCGTCGCGACGGCCACCCTGGCGGCGTACATCTCCGACACGGGGCTGGGCCGCTACCTCTTCGCGGGCCTCAAGAGCCGCGACTACCCGCAGATGCTGGCCGGCGCGCTCCTCGTCGCCGCGCTCGCCCTGCTCCTCGATCTCGCGCTGGGAGCCCTCCAGCGCGCCAGCCGTGGGCATACTCGTGCCACCGGCACCCGGACCAGCGACCCCGCCGGGGCCGCACCGTCGAAAGGTTGACCATGACCCGCATCCGACTGGGCCTCGCCCTCGCCGCCGCCAGCGCCCTCACGCTGAGCGCCTGCGGCGGCGGCGACTCCGACCCGCTCGCCTCCGGGGGCGGCGACGGCGACACGATCGTCATCGGCTCGCAGGACTACTACTCCAACGAGATCATCGCCGAGATCTACGCCCAGGCCCTGGAGGCCGACAAGATCAAGGTCGACCGGCAGTTCCGGATCGGCCAGCGTGAGGTCTACCTGGCCGACATCAAGGACGGCTCGATCGACCTGTTCCCGGAGTACACCGGCCCGCTGCTCATCGCGCTCGACTCCAAGGCCAGCGCCACCAAGCCCGACGAGGTCTACGCCGCGCTCGAGGACGTGCTGCCCAAGGGCGAGCGGCTGCTGGAGCAGTCCCCCGCCACCGACCAGGACTCCTACGTCGTCACGAAGGAGTACGCCGACAAGTGGGGCCTGAAGACGATCGAGGACCTCGCCAAGGTCACCGACCCGATCGTCTTCGGCGCCAACTCCGAGGCGGAGAGCCGGCCCAACGGCCCGAAGGGCCTGAAGAAGACCTACGGCGTGGACGTGAAGTTCACCCCGATCGAGGACAGCGGCGGCCCGCTCACCGTCAAGGCGCTCAAGGACGGCGACATCCAGGTCGGCCTGATCTACACCGCCGACCCGTCGATCAAGAAGAACGACCTGGTCACCCTCGAGGACACCAAGGGCCTGTTCCTGGCCTCGGCCGTCGTCCCGGTCGCCAGCGACGACGTCAGCGAGGACGCGGAGAAGGTCATCGACGAGGTCAGCGCCGCGCTGACCTCCGAGGACCTGATCGCCCTCAACGCGCGCAGCGTCGACGAGAAGCTGCCCGCCAAGACGATCGCCGAGGACTGGCTGAAAGAGAAGGACCTCGACTGACATGGTCCTGGGCATCACCGGCTCCACGGGAGCGCTCGGGCGACTGGTCGCCCGAGCGCTCTCGGAGCAGGGCATCGAGCAACGCCTCCTGGTCCGTGACCCGGCGCGGGCGCCCGAGCTCGCCGGCGCGAGCACCACCCGCACGTCGTACGCCGACCCGGAGCTGGCCCGGGCCTCCCTGGAGGGCGTGACCACCCTGTTCATGGTCTCCGGCGCGGAGGCCGCGGACCGGCTGCAGCAGCACCGCACGTTCCTCGACGCGGCCGCGGACGCCGGGGTCGAGCACGTCGTCTACACCTCGTTCCTGGGCGCGGCCGAGGACTGCACGTTCACCCTGGGCCGTGACCACTGGGCGACCGAGGAGCACGTCCGGGCGCTCGGGCTGGGGCACACCTTCCTGCGCGACGCCTTCTACCTCGACTTCCTGCCCGACCTGGTCGGCGAGGACGGCGTCATCCGCGGGCCGGCCGGTGACGGCCGGGTCGCCGCGGTCACCCGCGCCGACATCGCCCGCAGCGCGGTCGCGGTCCTCGCCGACCCCGCCGCGCACCAGGACCGCACCTACGACCTGACGGGTCCCGAGGCGCTCTCCTTCGACGAGGTCGCGGCCCTGCTCACCGCGCACACCGGCCGGACGGTGACCTACCACGACGAGAGCGTCGAGGAGGCCTACGCCTCCCGGCTGCGCTGGCCCGCCCCGCAGTGGCAGTACGACGCCTGGGTGTCCACCTACACCGCGATCGCGGCGGGCGAGCTGGCCACGGTGAGCGACCACGTGGAGCGGCTCACCGGACGCGAGCCGACCGGGCTCGCGTCGTACCTCACCGAGGAGGGGCGATGACCGCCGCCGCACTCGTGCTCGCCGGGCTCGCCGCCCTGCTGCACGTCTACATCTGGGTGATGGAGTCGCTCACCTGGACCAGCCCGCGCACCCGGGCGACCTTCGGCACCAGCCGCGAGGAGGCGGAGGCGACCAAGGAGCTGGCGTTCAACCAGGGCTTCTACAACCTCTTCCTCGCGATCGTCGTCCTCGCCGGGGTCGGTGCGCACCTCACCGACGAAGAGACGGTCGGGACGACGTTGGTGCTCACCGGCGCCGGCTCGATGGTGGCGGCGGGCCTGGTGCTGCTGCTCTCCTCGCCCGACAAGGCGCGCGCCGCGCTCACCCAGCTGACCCTGCCGCTGGTCGCGGTCGCGCTCCTGCTGGTCGGGCTCTAGAGCAGCGCGCCGACGGGCTCCGGCGTGAAGCCCGGGAACACCGTCGCCGAGGACGCACCGAGCCGCTTCGTCACGACCTCCGACAGCACGCTGCGGTAGTCCGTGGTGACCTTGAGGTCACCGTCGTCGTCGTCGGCCAGCCCCGGCCAGGTGCCGTGGTAGCCGCCCTTGACGCCCGCGCCGAGCAGCAGCATCACGTTGCCCCAGCCGTGGTCGAGTCCGTAGCTGGAGTTCTGCTTCGTGCGCCGGCCGAACTCCGAGAAGGCCACCACGGTGACCTTCTCCCCCAGCCCGCCGAGGTCGGTGAAGAAGGCGCTGAGCACCTTCGCCAGCTCGGTCGTCATCCGCTCCATCGCGCCCCACTCCAGGGTGCCGAGGTCGACGTGGTGGTCCCACGAGCCGAAGTCGACGGTGATCACCTCCGCGCCGACGTCGCCCCGGATGGTCCGCGCGACCGCCCGCATGGCGCGGCCGAAGTCCCCGCCCGGGTACGACGCCCCGTTGGCCGGCGTCTCCGCCGTCGCCTTCACCGGCGCGAAGTCCTGGATGGCCGCCATCGTCGCCCGCGCCGAGGCCCCGAGGGCGCCCGGCGCGCTCGCCCAGGTGGTCGTCATCGACCGAGTGCGCCGGCCGTTGGTGTCCCACTCGTCGACGCCCGACAGGCGCATGTCGTCGATGCCCTCGATGGCGATCGTCCGCTGCGGGCCGCTGAGCGAGGTCGGCGGCATCGCCGTACCGATCTGGAGGGCCTGCAGCGGGCTGGCGTAGGTGTCACGCCCGATCAGCCGGTTGAGCCAGCCGGTGCGGGTGGTCGAGCCGGGCGCGGCGTCCTCGACCTCCTCCATGGCGGAGAAGTGCGAGCGGTTGGGCGCCGGCAGCCCGGTCGCGTGCACCGCGGCCATCTTGCCGGCGTTCCACAGCGGCAGCAGCGGCGCGAGGTGCGGGTGGAGGCCGAAGAAGCCGTCCTTGGCGAGCAGCTGGGCCGCGGGGACCGCGATCTGCGGCCGCGCCGCGTAGTAGACCGGGTCGCCGTGCGGGACCACGATGCTCATCCCGTCGGCGGCACCGCGCATCGAGAGCACGACGAGCACGCGCGGAGCGGAGCGGGTGGCGGCGTACGACGTCTCGACGAAGGCGGTCCCGAAGGCCGCGGTCGCGCTGATCCCGGCCCCGGCCGCCAGCGCGCCGCGAAGCAGTCCGCGTCGCGAGAGGCCGACGAGCTCGGGGCATCCGCAGGGTTCCATCGCACTCACCTCGTCATGTGGGTCGGGCAGTCGAGGAAGACCGTGAGCAGCCGCGGCATCTCCCAGCGGACCAGGTCGTGGGTCGCGGTGATCATCGTCGCCGGCGCCAGCCCGGTCGCCTCGCAGGCCGCCTGCAGCAGCACCGCGGTGGACGCCCGGCCGTGCAGGGTGCGCGCCAGGTGGTCGACGAGCTGGTCGAAGCGGATCCGGGTGGCGGGCAGCCACGACGCCGCGGTCCGGTACTTCACGCCGACGGTGGGCCACCAGCCGCCCGACATCGTGTAGTGGGTGTCGAGGGAGTTCAGGAAGCGCGACGCGCCGGACCAGGCCGCGGCCGTGTCCGGCCGGCCGTCGGGTGGCTGCCAGGAGAACGGCCGCAGGCCGACGCCCTCGCTCTGCCACAGGATCGCGTTGGCGCCGGCGGGCGCGTCGCTGTTCGCCGGCTTCGCCGTGAGCTGCGTGCCGAGGGCACGCCAGGTCGCCACCACGTCGTCGGTGGGCGTGCGCACCTTCGTCCCGATGCCGTACGACGAGCGCATCTCCACCGACGCCATCAGGTAGCGCAGCACCGGCTTGATCTGGGTGTCGTTGGCGAGGTAGACCGCCGCCAGCCGGTTGATCAGTGCCGCCGGCGGGTCGTCGGAGACGTAGCGGCGGGCGAGCTTGAGCGCCACCCGGCGCGCGGTCAGCGGGTGGTGGGCCAGGTACTTCAGGTACGCCGCGACCACCGGCCGGCCGTCCGGCGCGCTGTTGGCGTGGCTGAAGCCCATCACCTTCACCGGCCCGGTCCAGTGCCGGTCCGGCTCGTAGGAGAAGCCCCAGGTCCGCCAGGAGTCGCACCGGTAGCCGGTGAGGATCCGGGCCGAGGCCTTCACGTCCGCCTCGGTGTAGGCACCGCGCCCGACGGTGTGCAGCTCCAGCAGCTCACGGCCGAGGTTCTCGTTCGGAGCGCTCTTGGAGGAGTTCGCGTTGCCGAGGTAGACCGCCATCGCCGGGTGCAGGACCGCCGCCTTGAGCAGGTCCTCGAAGCGGCCCAGCGCGTTGTTCCGGATCGTCTTGCCGTACGCCGTGCGGAAGGGACCGACCTCGCCGCTGGCCGGGACGTGGAAGTGGTGCTCCCACAGCTCGGCCACGGACTCCAGCACCTGCCGCTGCGAGCCGACCCGTCGTACCAGCGCCCAGCGCTCGTAGTTGGCGTCCGCCATCCCGAGCTGCTCGATCCCGTCCTGGTCGCGCTGCCACAGCGTGGCCCAGGAGGCGTTGATCGAAGGCCACCAGGCCGAGGTGGCGGAGTACCAGGCGTCGCTGTAGTACGACGACAGCTGCCGCTCGAACCACCGGGTGAAACCACCGGCGGCGTTGACCTGCTGGTTCAGCGCCGGGGTGTAGCCGGCGGTGAAGCGGCGCAGGTAGTGCCAGAGCAGGGTGTTCGGGACCGCCGTACCCGTCCATGCCCGAGGTGTGTAGGCCATCGCTCCATCCCCCCGCTGACCACCGCTGCCGAGAACACCCGTCCTCAGGGAGCGTAGGCAGCGGCGGCCGCCCGCGGCCATGACCGATCGGACAGTTCCGGGGCCCCCGCCGGGCTATATGGCGGGGATAGGGGCCCGGCTGGGGGCGGGCGCCGGGGGTACCGCGCGAGACATGGTGGACAACGAGACGACCGGATCCCTGCGCGCCCTGGTGCTGAGCTGCAGCCTGAAGAAGTCGCCCGCGGAGTCGAGCTCCGAGCTGATCGGCACGCGGCTGCTCGCGGCGCTGCGTGAGCACGACGTCGACGGCGAGGTGGTGCGGGTGGTCGACCACCCGGTGGCCTTCGGGGTGAGCACCGACGAGGGCGACGGGGACGCCTGGCCGGCGCTGCGGCAGAAGATGCTGGACGCCGACATCCTGGTGATCTCCACGCCGATCTGGATGGGCCAGCCCGCCTCGGTGTGCAAGCTGGTGCTGGAGCGGCTGGACGCCGAGCTCGGGGAGACCGACGACGAGGGCCGGATGCTCACCTCGGGCAAGGTCGGCGCCGTCGCGGTCGTCGGCAACGAGGACGGCGCGCACCACGTGAGCGCCGAGGTCTACCAGGCGCTGAGCGACGTCGGGTTCACGATCCCCGCGAACGGCGTCACCTACTGGGTCGGCGAGGCGATGCAGGGCACCGACTACCAGGACCTCGACCCGGAGCCGGAGAAGACCGCCGGCACCACCAAGACGCTCGCGAGCAACGCCGCGCACCTGGCGCGCCTGCTCAAGGGCGCGCCCTATCCCCCGGCCTGAGCACCGCTCAGGCGCGCTCCAGCACGAAGAAGTACGGCGGCGCGCCACGGAGGTCCATGCAGCCCAGCAGGGTGCGCTCGTCGACCCGCCGGAACAGGTCGATGATCGGCAGGTGGTCGTAGCTCATCCCGGCGGTCACGACACCGCGGTACTCCACGTTGCGCAGCCGGGCGCGGGGCTTCTTCGTCCGCAGCGCCGGGAGCGCCGCGCCCATCACCGCACGCCCGCGGGCCACGACCCCCTCGGGGATCTTGTCGACGATCCCGAACGGGATCCGCCGAGGGTCCACCGAGACGATCGTGCCGCGCGGCGTGCGGAACAGCAGCGGGTGCACCTCGTCGACGGAGTCGAACTGCTTGCCGTACCAGCCCGAGGCCTCCAGCAGCCCGTCCATCGGGTGCCCGGTCGCGAGCTCCCGTCCGTGCCAGCGGCCGGTGACCTCCTCGGCCCGCACCGCCGGCAGGCCGTCGAAGAGGGCCAGGGCGTCGTCGAGGGCGCAGGCGGGCTCGAGCGCGGCCAGGCGGTCCGCGGGAATGACAGTCATGCTGTCATTGTCGCGCATCCGCCCCCGGACCGCTCCTCCGCGCCCGCTCCTTGACCTCGGCCCAGGGAAACCGCTGTCGGAGCGTCGCCCCGCTCGGGGTGTCCGGCCGGTCCCGGGCCCACGCGGTGTAGTCGGCGAAGCTGCCCGTGCTCCCCGGTGCCGCCAGGTACGCCGCCACGATCGCCACCACGTCCTCGTCGCTCCACCGCCGGGTCGTCGACCGGGTCTTGTTGGTCGCCACCCCGGCCCGCGCGCAGGCCTGGTTCCACGACCCGAACCGCCGGATCAGCAGCGCCGGAGAGGCCGCGTCGTGGGCGCGCTGCCAGCCGTCGTACGACGCGGCGGTGAGGGGCTCACCCAGCTCGGCCGCCGCCGCGGCGAGGTCCGCCGCGAGCCGGTCGTCGGAGTACTCGGGAGCCCGCATGGCCACACCGTAACGCGAGGCCTCCCACCGCCCGTCTGCCAGCATGAGGAGGTGACCCCGAGCATCCTCTGGTTCCGCCGGGACCTCCGGCTCGGCGACCACCCCGCGCTCGCCGCCGCCGCGGCCGAGGGCCCGGTCCTGCCGCTCTTCGTCCTCGACGACGCCCTGCTCAGCCCCTCCGGCGCGCCGCGCACGGCCTTCCTGCTCCGCTCGCTGAAGGCGCTGGACGCCGACCTGCGTGCGCACGGCCCCGGCCTCGTCGTGCGACGGGGACGGCCCGAGGACGTGGTGCCGGCCCTGGTCGAGGAGGCCGGCGCGGGCGCGGTGCACGTGAGCGCCGACTTCGCGCCGTACGGCGCCGCCCGCGACGAGCGGGTGGCGCAGGCCCTGGACGTGCCGCTGGTGCGCACCGGGTCGCCCTACGCCGTGGCGCCCGGCCGCCTGCACACCAAGACCGGTGACCCGTACAAGGTCTACACCCCGTTCGCGCGGGCCTGGGCCGAGCACGGGTGGCGCAAGCCCGCGGACTCCGACCCCGGCGCCGTCGAGTGGGCCGGCGCCGAGAGCGAGGACCTGCCGGACGAGCCCGGCATCGGCGACGTCGAGCTGCCCGAGGCGGGCGAGGCCGCCGCGCTCGCGGCCTGGGAGCAGTGGCGCGGCACGCCGTACGACGACGTCCGGGACCGGCCGGACCTGGACGAGACCTCGCGGATGTCGACGTACCTGCGCTGGGGCGCGATCCATCCGCGCACGCTGCTCGCCGGCCTCGACGCCCGCAACCCCCACCAGGCGACCTACCGGCGCGAGCTGGCGTGGCGGGAGTTCTACGCGCACGTGCTGCACGCGTGGCCGGACTCGGCGCGCGACTACTTCCGCCCCGAGCTGCGCGAGCTGCCCTACGTCACCGGCAAGGAGCGGGACCGGCGGCTGGAGGCGTGGGCGAGCGGCCGGACCGGCTTCCCGATCGTGGACGCGGGCATGCGGCAGCTGCTCGGTGAGGGCTGGATCCACAACCGGGTGCGGATGATCGTGGCCTCGTTCCTGGTCAAGGACCTCGGGGTCGAGTGGCAGCACGGTGCCCGGCACTTCATGACCCACCTCGTCGACGGCGACCTGGCGAGCAACCAGCACAACTGGCAGTGGGTGGCGGGCTGCGGGACCGACGCGGCGCCGTACTTCCGGATCTTCAACCCGATCACCCAGGGTGCGAAGTTCGACCCCGACGGCGACTACATCCGGCGCTGGGTGCCCGAGCTCGCCGGCCTGGCGAAGCCCGACGTGCACCATCCGTGGCGGGCGGGCGCTCCGAATGGCTACCCGGAACCCCTGGTCGACCACGCCACGCAGCGCGCGGAGGCGCTGGAGGCCTACCAGCTGCTGCGGAGGCACCGTGACTGAACCGTCCCTGACCGACACCTGGCTCCCCGCGGAGCCGCGGGCGATCGCGCTGGTGCTGCACGGCGGCGCCGAGCACGGCACCTCCGCCATCGACGGGCGCAGCCTGTCCTGGCGCCGGGCCCGCGCGCTGGGCCGCCACCTCCACGACGAGCTGGGCGCCGACGGCGTCGGCGTCGCGGTGATCCGGTACGCCGTCCGCGGCTGGAACGCCACCCCGGGCCGCGAGCCCTCGCCCGTCCCCGACGCGCGCTGGGCGCTCGACACGCTGCGCCGCGAGCACGACCTGCCGTTCGTGCTGGTCGGGCACTCGATGGGCGCCCGGACCGGCGTCGCGGTCGCCGACGAGCCGGGCGTCGTCGGGGTCGTCGCGCTCGCGCCGTGGCTGCCGGCCGACGAGCCGGTCGAGCCGTTGAAGGGCAAGCTGCTGCGGGCCGCGCACGGGCGCCGCGACAAGATCACCTCGGCCCGGGCGACCCGGCGCTACGTCGAGCGCGCGGCGGAGGTCGCCGACGCGGAGTTCACCGACATGGGCCGGCTCGGGCACTACCTGCTGCGGGGGGTCCCGCGCTGGAACGCCTTCGCGGTCGGCGGGGTGCGCGAGGTCCTCGACCGGGCCTGACGGCTCAGGCCGCGGCCGCCAGCTCCTGGCTGACCGAGCGGGTCAGCAGGAGCAGCCACACCAGCGGTGAGCACGCCGTCTCGTCGTACGACGCCGCGTGGCGCCAGGCGCGCAGGTAGCCGATCCGGCACAGGTGCTCCGCCGGCTCGGCCGCGCCCGTGAGCCCCCGGGCCAGCCGGTAGACCGGCCCGCAGGTGGCGTCGTAGAAGTCGGCGAACGCCTCGACGTCGCCGTCCGCTGCTCGGCGCAGGAGACCGACCAGCACGCCTGCATCCGTCATCGTGCTCATCTGGGGCTCCCTTGGCTCGAATTCTTCAACAGGCTAGTTCAACACCTTGTTTAGATTTACACTGGGAGCATGGACCATCCCGAGGCCCCGGCGCAAGCCCCCGAGCAGAGCGCGGCCGAGCTGACCATCGGCGACCTCGCCCACCGCACCGGCGTGAGCACCGCCGTGCTGCGGATGTGGGAGACCCGGCACGGCTTCCCGGTCCCCGAGCGGCTGCCGAGCGGGCACCGGCGCTACACCGACGCCGACGTCGAGCTGGTGCGCCAGGTGGCGCGCCGCCGCGACGCCGGCATCCGGCTCGAGGTCGCCATCGCCGAGGCGGCCGCCACCCGGGCGCCGGCGAGCCCGTCGATCTTCGCCGAGCTGCGTCGCCGCCATCCCACGCTGGCGACCCACCGGCTGCGCAAGTCCACGCTCGTCGCGCTGTCCTGGGCGATCGAGGACGAGTGCTGCGCCGTCGCCGACCGTCCGGTCCTCTTCGGCGCCTTCCAGCGCGCGGAGTTCTACCGGCCCTCCGCGCCGCGGTGGACCGAGCTGAGCCGGGTGGCCCGCTCCGCGATCGTCTTCGCCGATCACTGGCCCGCCACCGCCGACGAGGCCCACGGCCCGGTCCGCGCGACCCTCGCCGAGGACGCCCCGATGCGCCGGGAGTGGGCCGTCGTGTGCGACGCCCCCGACAGCGTCGCCTGCCTGACCGCCTGGGAGATCCCGGGCCAGAGCGAGGTCCCCGACCGCCAGCGCGTCTTCGAGGCACTGTGGACCGTCGACCCGGTCGCGGTGCGCGACGCCGCGCGGGTCTCGGCGGCGGTCGCGGAGTCCGCCGGCGTGCTCGCCGCACGCCCGCTGCTCTACGAGCTCGCCGAGGCGCCCGCGCCCCGCACGACCACCCCGTCCGGGGTGACCGCGCTCTTCAACCGCGTCGTCGCCTACGTCGACCGGCTGGGCTCCTGAGCGGCCGCTAGCCCGCGAGCACCGCCCGGGCCGCCCGGCGCCCCGACGCCAGCGCACCCTGGATCGAGCTGGTCGCCCGGTGGTCGCCGGCGACCAGCACCCCGCCGGCCCGCAACGGGGGCAGGAGGTCGTGCGGCGCGGTCATCGCCGGCAGCGCCGCCGGCACGTCCCGCACCGCCACCGGCTCCCAGTCCGCCTCCGGCGCCTCGTGCAGCTCCCGGGCCACCCGCGCCACCTCGGCGGGCGGGAGGTCGCCCAGCACCGAGGTCGCGACGAGCGAGCGCCCGTCGGCGGCGTACTCGGGGGCGGAGGCGGTCAGCACCACCGAGGTCACCACCGCCGAGCCGTCGGCGTCCACGGCGAGGGTGCCGCTCTGCCCGCGCCACGGCGGCGTCGCGAAGTAGTGGGTGCGCACGCCGCGCAGCGCCGGCGGCTCGCCCAGCGCGGGGACCAGCCGGTGGGCGGCGCGCGGGTCGGCCGCGACCACGACCGCGGCGGCCGGCAGGTCGGTGCCGTCGGCCAGCACCACCCCGTCCGCCGCCACCCCGGCCACCGGCGCCTCCAGGCGCAGCACGCCGCGCGGCAGGCCGGCGGCGATCGCCTCGGGCAGCCGCTGCATGCCGCGCGCGGGCACGGCCGAGGAGCCCCGGGCGAAGCACCTCATCATCAGGTCGGTGAACACCCGCGAGGTCGTCACCTCCCGCTCCAGGACCACCCCGGAGAAGAAGGGCACGAGCACGTCGCGGGCCACGTCCGCGCCCACCGCCTCGCGCCACACCTCGACGGCCGGCAGGTCCGGACGGCGCTTGAGCGCGTCGGCCGAGGACACCACCACCCGCCCGGCGTACGACGCGACGGCCGCCTTGCCGCGCAGCCCGGTCGCGCCCGAGGTGAGCGCCCGCCAGGGTGCCGTCGGGCCCGCGAGCGGGTGCGGGACCTCGTGCACGACTCCCCCGCGCCGCACCCGTACCCCACGCGGCAGCGGGCGCAGGTCGAGCGCGTCGAGGTCGACGGCCCGGCGCAGCGCGGGGTAGGCCGTGTTGAGGACCTGGAAGCCCCGGTCGACGACGAAGCCGTCGACGACGTCGGTGCGGACCCGGCCGCCGACGGCGTCCGCGGCCTCCAGGAGCACCACCTCGCGGCCCTCGGCGGCGAGGGTGCGGGCACAGGCGAGGCCGGCCAGGCCGGCGCCGACGACCACGACGGGGTGCTGCACGCTCATCAGGGCTCCTTCTTCCACAGGAATATCAACAGCCTGTTGAAGTCTACGTCCCCGGCGGACGTCAGCCGGCGTCGTGCGCCCGGAGGTAGGCCGCCAGGGGCCCCGGCAGCTGCGCGGGACGGTCCCCCCAGTCGTAGACGACCGCGGTCCGCGCCAGGAGGTCGTGCAGCGCCCGGTGGTCGCGGCGCAGCACGATCAGCAGCAGCCCGATCGCGAAGAAGGAGGTGCTCAGCGGCAGCACCAGCACCCGGACCAGGCACGCCCGCGGCCGCACCGGCCGGCCGTCGCGGGAGACGACCTTGAGCCCGACCACCGCCTTGCCGATGGTGCGCCCGGCCACCGCGGTGCCCGCCGCGAGGTAGACGGCGCCCCACGCGAGCAGGGCGAGGGTCGCGACGACGCCGGTGCCCTCCTCCAGCGACACGTCGAGCAGGGCCCGGCTGAGGAAGCCGAGGATCCCCACCCCGACCGAGTACGACGCCAGCACCACGCCGACGTCGATCGCCGCGGCCAGCGCGCGGCTCACCGGGCCGGCGTACCGACCGGTGACCGAGGCGCGGCTCACGGCTCCCCCACCAGCGCGGCCGGGCCCGCGGGTCCCGGTCCGGAGCGTCGCAGCAGCCGGTCGACGATCCCACCGACGACCGCGTCGAGACCGACGACCTGACGCCGGGCGACGTCGAGGGTGCGCCCGGCGAGGTCGCCGGTGGTGTCGGCGACGATGTCCGGGATGCCGGCGCGCTGCACCAGCGTCTCGACGTCGGCGCGGGCCAGCAGCCGGTCGACGTCGACCCGGTCGAGGAGCCGGTTGACGTCCACCCGCTCGAGCAGGTGGTCCACGTCGACCCGGTCGAGCAGCGCGTTGACGTCGATCTGGTCGAGGATGTCCTCGATCGGCACCACGTCGACCACCCGGCCGGTGACCGCACCGGCGACGCGGCCGAACAGGCCGTGCTCTGGAGGCGTCATCGCGCCAGGATTCCATAGGGTGCAGCCATGACCTGGCCCGATCCGACCTCGACCCTGGGCTGGACCGTGCTCGGTCTCGACATCGTCCTGCGCTTCGTCGCCCTCGGCATCATCCCCGGCAACCGGAAGCCCTCGACCGGCATGGCCTGGCTGCTGCTGATCATGATCGAGCCGATCATCGGCTTCTCGATCTTCCTGCTCTTCGGCCGCACCCGGCTCGGCAACCGCCGGATCAAGCGGCAGCGCCGCGCGATCGCCGCGATCCGCGAACGGGCCGACCGGCTGCCGCTGTCCTTCGACAGCGCCCGGCTGCCGGCACCCATCGCCCGCGTCGCCGCCCTCAACCACCACCTCGGCGCGCTCCCGCTCACCGGGGGCAACGAGGTGCAGCTGTGGCCGGACTACCGGGGCGTCATCGAGGAGATGGCACGCGAGGTCGACCGCGCCCGCAGCCACGTGCACGTCGAGTTCTACATCACCGCCTGGGACGAGGTGACCGACCCGTTGTTCCAGGCGATGGTGCGCGCCACCCGGCGCGGCGTCGACGTACGCCTGCTCTTCGACCACCTCGGCTCGCGCGGCCTGCCCAGCTACAAGGCGCTGCTGAAGCGACTGCGCGGCACCGACATCCAGTGGCGCCCGATGCTGCCGATCAAGCCGCTGCAGGGCCGCTTCCGCCGCCCCGACCTGCGCAACCACCGCAAGATCCTGGTCGTCGACGGCACGGTCGGCTTCACCGGCTCGCTCAACCTCACCGAGCCCGGCTACAACAAGCCCAAGAACCACAAGGCCGGGCGCGAGTGGGTCGAGCTGATGGTCCGCCTGGAGGGCCCGGTCGTGGCCGGGCTCAACGCCGTCTTCGCCTCGGACTGGTACGTCGAGACGGGCGAGGTCGTCGAGCTCGTCGCCGTCTTCGGCGAGCCCGACCAGCGTCCCGACGAGGTGCTCGACGTGCCCTGCCAGGTGGTGCCCAGCGGCCCCGGCATCGTCGCGGAGAACAACCTGCGGATGTTCACCACCCTGATCTACGCCGCCACCCGGCGGATCTCGCTGACCTCGCCGTACTTCGTCCCCGACGAGTCGCTGCTCTACGCCGTCACCACCGCCGCCGAGCGCGGGGTCGAGGTCGAGCTGTTCGTCAGCGAGGTCTCCGACCAGTTCATGGTCGGGCACGCCCAGGCGTCGTACTACCGGGCGCTGCTGGAGGCGGGCGTGCGGATCTACCGCTACCCGGCGCCGTACATCCTGCACGCCAAGCACTTCACGATCGACGACGACGTCGCCGTGATCGGCTCCAGCAACATGGACATGCGCTCGTTCGGGCTCAACTACGAGGTCTCGCTCATGCTTCCGGACCCGGCCGTCGTGGTCCGGCTGCGCGAGGTGGAAGACGACTACCGCGCGATCTCCAAGGAGCTGACCCTGCCCGAGTGGGAGCAGCGCCCGCCCCGCACCCGGTACGTCGACAACGTCATGCGACTCACCGCGGCCCTGCAGTGACGGGCGTCCCGGCCGGGTAGTCCGTTCGGGTGGTCGCGCCGAATTCGTTCGTGCCGACCTCTCTCCGGCCCATTGCCGGGCACCTCCCCGCGCGGCCATGCTCGACGTACCGCAGGTCTCGGTCACTCTCGGTCATGAGTTTGGGGAGGAACCATGAACGCCACCGCCACCGCCACCCGGCTCGTCGAGCAGCCGCAGGAGGCCGCCGGCCCGCGGATCTCGACCGAGCTCGCCGCGACCATCGTGGAGATCGCCGCCTCCGAGCGGGCCCTCGACGACCTGCTGCACCGTGCCGACCGGTTGCACACCAGCGGCATCCAGCACGACCCGCGCTCCTGCCTGGTCTGCTTCTCCGGCTGAGCCCCAGACCCTGAGCCCAGACCCTGAGCCCCAGACCCTGGGCCCGGCTCCCGAGCCTCAGGCGCGGATCAGGTCCAGGTAGAAGTCGCCGAGCCCACCGGCGCCCAGGATCGCCGCCCACGCGCCGAGGATCATGAACGGGCCGAAGGGCACCGCGCTCTTGCGCCCGGCCCGCCCCGCGGCCATCAGCAGCACCCCGGCGACCGCGCCGAGCAGGAAGCCGAGGAAGGCACCGACGAGGAAGGTGCCCCAGGTGAGGTACGCCGTCAGCGCGCCCACCAGGCCCGCCAGCTTCACGTCGCCGAAGCCCATCCCACCCGGCACCAGCAGCCACACCACGAGGAAGAACGCCCCCAGCGCGAGCCCGCCCAGCGCCGCCCGCAGCAGCGCCTCGCCGTCGCCCCCGATCAGCAGCAGCCCCGCCAGCACCGGGTACGACGGCAGCACGATCGCGTCTGGCAGCCGCTGCACGTCCAGGTCGATCAGCGCCAGCGCGATGCCGACCGCCGCGAACACCAGGTAGGCCGGCAGCAGCCGCAGCCCCTCCTCGTCGGCGCCCAGCCGCAGCACCACGAGCACGAACGCCAGCCCCGTGCCCGCCTCGACCAGCGGGTAGCGGACGCTGATCGGCTCGCGACAGTCGTAGCAGCGCCCGCGGAGCACCAGCCAGCCGAGGACCGGCACGTTGTGGCGGTTGCGGATCGTCGTACCGCACCGGGGACAGGCGGACGGCGGCCGGACGACCGACTCCCCCGCCGGCACGCGGTGCACGACGACGTTGAGGAAGGACCCGATGGCCAGCCCGAGCAGACCCGCGAAGGCGGTGACGGCGAGGTCGAGGACGTCCTGCGCGCTCAGCGCGTGTGGCTCCAGCTCAGCACCGAGACCTCACGGTTCGGCGGGCCGGGCGTACCGCCCTCGTCGAAGATCTTCACCTTCGACCTCAGCGCCAGCTCGCCACCGGTGGTGCAGCTCGTGCCCGGGCAGACGTAGACCTCCAGACGCACCAGGGTGGTCTCGAAGCCGAAGCCCGGTGAGTTGTCGGGGATCTCGATCACAGGGACATTCTGGCTGGAGGCGCCGTTCCAGAAGGCGAATTCGAGCTGACGGGCGATCAGGCCGAACTTCATGATCTCGGAGGCGAAGTTGCCCAGCAGGAGCTGCAGGTCGCCGTACGGGACGTAGGTCGTGCCCTGGAAGAAGACCTCGACCTTGTTGTTGCCGTTCTTCATGTCCATGAACCTGCAGGGCGTGCCACTGCCGGCGACACAGGTGCCGGCCTGGCCCCGGAAGACCGGGACGTAGTAGGTCAGGTCCAGCTTGACCATGTCGATGGTGGTCGTCGCGGCGTTCTTCTTGGCGTTCGCGGTGTAGGCGATCGAGGCGTCGGTGTAGCCCTTGTCGTGGACCTCCTTCTGCAGGCTGTTGAGGTTGGCGCCGGTGATGGCGATGTCCGAGGTGGTCGCGCTCGCCGAGACGGGGACGTTGATGGCCGTGGTCGTCGTGGTGCCGACGGTGACCTTGGCCGTCGCCTGCGAGCTGGCCGTGCCGTCGGCGTCCTGGTGACGCACGTGCAGCACGGCGGCCGTGAGCACCGCGCCCGCCGGCAACGCCGAGCCGGTCGCGAAGCCCTGCATCGTCATCGTCGTGGACTGCGCGTTGGCCGAGGTGGTCGTCCAGGTGGCAGCGTTGCCGTCCCCGGCGGTGCCGAGGTTGGCCGCGTTCGCGCCGGTGAAGGAGCCCGGCGTCGGCACCGAGGTCGCGGTCAGCCCGTTGGCGTTGGCCACCGTCGGCGTGCTGCCGGTCTTGAGCCCGTAGATCTCGATCGGGGGCCGGTCGGCGTGGTAGGTCGCGCAGAGCTCCATCTTGGAGTTCTGGTCGACGTAGATCCGGCTGCTGCCGCCGAAGACGAACTGCACGCCCTGGGCGTTGACGTCGGTGATCGGGCTCCGACAGGCGCCAGGCACCCCCACCCCGACCGGAGGGCGGGCCAGGGTGTTGCCGTTCGCGTCGATCGGCGTCCCACCGATGACCGTCTTGCCGTTGATCGACCACGTGTTGCCACTCGTGCCGTAGAGGTTGCTCGGGCAGACGTTCGCGCAGCCGTCGTTGTGGAAGTCGAAGTAGTAGACGCCCGGCTTGAACCAGGCCACCGAGCACAGGTCGGTCGCCGCGGTCAGCGTCGCCGCGTTGTCGTAGTAGCCCGGCTCGAAGACCGCCACCCCGCTCGTGCACGACGTCGGCGGGGTCTGCAGGGCAGGGACGTTCGCCCCCAGCTCGGAGCCGTAGTTCGGGTCGCTGACCGCGGGGCCGGTGCCGCAAGTCTTCGGCACGGCCACGACCGTCCCGTCACAGGCACCGGTGGCGCGCACGCCGCCCGCGAGCACGTTGACCTTGCCCCGGACGGCACCGTTCGCGTAGATGCCGCCCCGCACCAGCAGGCCGGGGTCCTTGCTGCCCGTCGCGTCGACGTCGCCGTTGAGCGTGACGATCGCGTAGCCCGGCTTGTTCTGGTTGTTGATCGGCACGGCCGAGCCGTGCTCCCCGGTGTCGCTGTCGGGTGTGCAGACCACGCGCGCGGACATCGTCTGCTGGGTCTCCCCCGCGGCCTGTGGGATGAGGCTGTTGAGGACGAGGGTGTTCTTGGCGGTCGCGGCGGCGCCGCTCCCGTCGTACCCGAAGCAGCCGGTGTTGTTGGCCGTCTCGTTCGTGTAGTACCACGGGCTCGGCTCGCCGCTGCCGACGTTGTACCCCGTGCGCAGTGCGTTGATCGCCGTCTGTGCGGCCCCGTCGGCGGCGTACGACGTCCGGGCGACGTCACGCAGCGCCACGGTCGCCCGCAGGCTGCCGTCGCCGCGGGTGAGCACGAACCCGGTGACGAGCGCGACCACGGTGATGATCGCCATCGCGATGATCAGCAGCGCGCCGCGGTCGTCGCGCGGCGGGAGCAGGTGCCGCAGCTTCCTCATGACTGTCTCCGTTCGCCCGAGAGCGTGGCGGTGTAGGCGACGGTGCCGTCGCCCTCGGGGTCGAGCACCGAGAGGTTCAGGTTCACCGTGACCGGGACGTTCGCGCCGGCCCCGGTGCACGCGATGTCGCAGTCCACGGTCGGCACCGCGTTCAGGCTGTGCGCGACCTCGGTCGTCGAGACCACCGTGGACCCGCTGCAACGCACCCGGACCAGCTCGTACGCCGAGCCATCGGCCTGGGCGAGGTAGCTGACCGTCATCCGGGTCGGGATGTCGGTGGACTGGTCGGTCGTGTACTCGCTCCAGGCCAGCGTCACCACCGGTGTCCCGGCCGGCAGGGAGCACGCCGGGGCGACTCCCACCGACTGCTGGAGCGGGAACGACTTGGTCGCGGCGTCGTAGGACCGCACCCCGATGCTGGCGACGTCCCGCTGCCAGTAGGTCGCCGCGAACTGGACGTCCTGGGACTCCGTCATCCGCGACTGGGTGTCGACCGTGGTCTTGAAGTAGCTGATCACGACGCCGGTCAACGCCAGGGCGATGATCCCCATGATGGTCACCGTGATGACCATCTCGATGAGGGTGAACCCGTCCTCGTCGAGTTCCCCGGTCGTCGTCTCGTTCAGCTGCATGACGTCCCCGTGCCGCAGGCCTTGCGCACCACGATCGTCAACCGCTCTGTCGCCCGGTTGTCGCTGCTGCTGATCGTGAGCGTGATCCGCTGCAGGCCGGAGTCCTTGGCCGGGCAGGCGCCCCCGGCCGCCGTACCTCCACCGTCGAGGGGGACGGCGGCGAGCTGCTGCGCGGAGTAGCCGGACGGGACGGTGAAGCCGACCAGGCCCGGCGTGTAGGTGTTGGCGCCGGCGCAGCGCACGTAGTTGCCCTCGGTGTTCAGGTACTTCTCGACCGCCTCCGCGTAGCTGCGCACGTAGGCGCCACCCGTCGCCTGCTTGCGGTGGATGTCCGAGGACTGCACGCTCAGCTGGAGGCCCGCCATCACCGCGACTCCGGCGATGCTCAGGATCGAGAGCGCCACCAGGGTCTCGACCAGCGTCACGCCGGCGTCCCCCCGGGACGCCAGGCGACGACGCAGGAAGGCGAGCATCAGACTTCCACCTGCTGGAAGATCCCGTACATCGCCGACACCAGTGCCACCGCGACGAAGCCCACGATGAGGCCCATCACGATGATCACGATCGGCTCGAAGAGCGCGGTGAGCTTGTTGATCTTGTAGTCCAGCTCGTCCTCGTAGTACTCGGCGGTCACCTCGAGCTGGGTGTCCATCGAGCCGGTCTCCTCGCCGACGCGGAGCATCGAGGTCGCGGTGCCCGGGAACAACCGCGTGCGGGCGAGCGGCCCGGCCAGGCCCTGACCCTCCAGCAGCTGCTCGGTGACCCCGTTGAGACGCTTGATGAAGACCCGGTTGCGCAGCGACTCGGTCGCCACCCGGATCGCCTCGGGCAGGTTGACGCCGGCCGAGACCATGGACGCCATCACCCGGCAGAAGCGCTCCACGAGGGCGTACTGGATGGTCTCGCCGAGCACCGGCGTCTTCAGCAGGACCGCGTGCCATGCGTACCTGCCGCGTTCGAAACGCTGCGAGAGGACGAAGAACAGGACGACCAGCGCGATGCCGCCGGCCACCGCCCACCACCATGCGCTGAGGAAGTCGGTGAAGCCGAGCAGCATGCGCGTCGGGAGCGGCAGCTCGGCGTCGAGCTCGGCGAAGAAGTCCTCGAACTTCGGCAGCACGTAGATCGCCAGCACGAGGACGGTCACCACCGACATCGCGGCGACGGCCATCGGGTACATCAGCGCGGACTTGATCTTGCGCCGCGCCTCCAGGTCGCGCTCCATGTAGATCGCCAGCCGGGAGAGCACCGTGTCCAGCTCACCGGTGAGCTCGGCCGAGCGCACGATGCCGCGGTAGAACTCGGGGAAGGCCTTGGGGTAGCGCTCCAGGGTGTCGGAGAACCGCTCACCGGTGCGCAGGCCGTCCTCGATGTCGTGCATCATGCGGCGGATCGAGGAGTTCTCGCTCTCCGCCCCGATCGAGTGCACGGCGTCGAGGATCGGCAGCCCGGCGCGGAGGAAGGCGGCGATCTGCCGGGAGAGGTGCATGACCTCTTCCTTCTTGATCCGCGGCCCCGAGATCTCGTACTGCAGGACGCTCTTCTTCTCCGTCACCCGCAGGTCGCGGAAGTCCTGCTCGTAGAGTGCGACCTCGGCGTCACCCCGGCTCGGCGCCTTCTGGGTGCCCTTGACCCGCTGTCCCGCGAGATCGACCCCGACATAGGCGAACTTGGGCATCTCAGACTCCTGCCACGTAGATCGAGCGCATGACCTCGGCCGCCGTCGTCGTGCCGTGGGTGACCAGCTGGGCGGCCTGCTCCTGCAGGGTGCGCATGCCCTGGCTGCGGGCCAGCTTCCGCATCTGGTCGTGCGGGGCGCGGTCCACGATCAGCTCGCGGACCTCGTCGGTGACCACGAGCATCTCGTAGACGCCGATCCGCTCCAGGTAGCCGGTGTGCGCGCAGAAGTGGCACCCGGTGCCGTGCTGGAAGCCGCCGATCGGTTCCTCGCCGCCGAAGGTGTGCAGGAAGGCCAGCTCGTCCGGGGACGGCTGGTACGGCGCGAGGCACGACGTGCAGCTGCGTCGTACCAGGCGCTGGGCGACGACGGCGCTCACCGACGAGGCGATGAGGAACGCCTCGATGCCCATGTCGAGCAGCCGGTAGAGCGCGGAGACCGCCTCGGTCGCGTGCAGCGAGGAGAGCACGAAGTGGCCGGTCAGCGCCGACTGCACCGCGATCCGTGCGGTGTCGACGTCGCGGATCTCGCCCACCAGGATCACGTCCGGGTCCTGGCGCAGGATGGACTTGAGCCCACCGGCGAAGGTGATGCCGGCCTGCTCGTTGATCTGGATCTGGTTGATCGAGTCGAAGGTGTACTCGACCGGGTCCTCGATCGTCATCAGGTTCTTCTCGGGGCTGTTCAGCTCACCGAGCGAGGCGTAGAGCGTCGTGGTCTTGCCACCGCCCGTCGGGCCGGCGCAGATGACCATGCCGAAGGGTGAGCGGATCAGCTGGGAGTAGCGCTCCGCGGTGTCGGCGGGCATGCCGAGCTGCTCCAGCTTGAAGAGCGGACGACTCTTGTCGAGCACCCGCATCACGACCTTCTCCCCGCCGACGACGGCGGTGGTGGAGACCCGGATGTCGACCTCGCGGCCCTCGATCTCCATCGAGATCTGGCCGTCCTGGGGCCGTCGGCGCTCGACGATGTTCATCCCGCCGAGGATCTTGACGCGGCTCACGATGGCCGGCCCGATCGAGCTCGGCAGGTCGAGCACCTCGGTGAGCGCGCCGTCGATGCGGTAGCGCACCCGGACCCGCTCCCCCGTCGGCTCGACGTGGATGTCGGAGGCCCGGTCGCGCAGGGCCTGGGTGATGATCGAGTGGACCACCCGGACGACGGGGGCCTCCTCGTTGACGGTGACGTCCTCGAGGCCGGCGGCGTCGCGGCGCAGCGCGTCCCGTGCCTCGAAGGCCTGGACCTGGCCGCCCACCTCCTGCGTGGCCCGGTACGACGTCGCGAGCCCGCGCTCCAGGTCACGCTGGGTGACGACGGCCGCCCGGACCGGGCGCTCGAGGACGGCCGCCACGACGGCCATCCGCTCCGGTGCGGGGTCGAGCACGGCGAGCGTGACGGCGTCGTCGTCGATCGCGAGCGGCAGCACCTGCAGGGTCGTCGCCTGCTCGCGGGTCAGCAGGCCGATCGCTTCCGGCGCCGGCGTCAGGGTCCGGAAGTCCGCGAGCGGGACGCCGTGGTGCTCCCCCAGCGCGCGGGCGAGCGCCTCGTCGCTGATCGTGCCGCTAGAAACCAGCTTGGTGGCGAGCGCACCGTCCTGGTCCCGGAGCGCGTCCAGCTGGTAGGGCTGCACCCGGCCGCTCGCGACCAGGATCCGGCCGAGGCGCTCGTCGTCCTCGTCGGTCCGCGGCGCGGCGACCGGCGCCTCCTGCTTGCCCTGCCTCCCCTTGAGCCTCATCGCGCCCCTCAGCGGCCGACGCCGGCGGTGAAGCGCGGGCGGGTCTCGATGTCCTTCGGGTACAGGCTGCGCGCCGCAGCGTCCTCGGCGGTGACGACTCCGGTCTGCACCAGGTGCGACAGCGACTGCTCCAGCGTCTGCATGCCGTCCTGCGCGCCGGTCACCAGCGAGTTCCGCAGCTGGTGGGTCTTGCCCTCCTTGATCAGGTTGCGCACCGCCGGCGTGGCCACCAGGACCTCGTACGCCGCCGTCATGCCGCCACCGACCTTCGGGACCAGCCGCTGGTACACCACGCACGACAGCGCCGCGGCCAGCTGCACCCGGATCTGCGCCTGCTGCTCGGCAGGGAAGACGTCGATCATCCGGCCGAGCGACTGCGCGGTGTCGTTGGTGTGCAACGTCGCGAAGACGAGGTGACCGGTCTCGGCGACGGTGAGGGCGAACTGGATGGACTCCAGGTCGCGCATCTCGCCGACCAGCAGCACGTCGGGGTCCTCGCGCAGGACCGAGCGCAGGGCGTCGCTGAACGTCGCGGTGTCGGTGCCGACCTCGCGCTGGTTGACGGCCGCCATCTTGTGGTCGTGGACGTACTCGATCGGGTCCTCGACCGTGATGATGTGGCAGCCGCGGTAGGTGTTGATCAGGTCGATGAGGGAGGCGAGCGTCGTCGACTTGCCCGACCCGGTGGGTCCGGTCATCAGGATCAGCCCCTGGTGCCGCATCGCCAGGTCGCGCAGGGTCGGCGGCAGTCCCAGGTCGTCGGGCGTGGGCACGGATCGCGGGATCATCCGCAGCGCGACCGCGGTGAGCCCGCGCTGGGTGAAGGCGTTGCCACGGATCCGGGCGTGCTCGCGCCAGGAGAAGGAGAAGTCGTACTCGTGCCGGGACTCCCAGGCCGTCTGCTGCTCCTCGCTGAGCACCTCGGCGAGCAGCGCCTCGGTCTCGTGGGCGGCGAGCGCCGACTCGCCGGGGACCGGCGTGAGGGCTCCGTCGACGCGGAGCATCGGAGGCAGGCCGACGGTCAGCAGGAGGTCGGTCCCCCGGACCTCCCACAGCGCAGCGAGCAGCTGGTCGATGCGGTCACCGATCTGGTGGAGGTGGTGGTACACGATCAGGCCCCCGTGGCTGGCGTTGGATGACGGAAGGAGGGCCACCGCGGAACGGCGGCCCTCCGACTGCGGAGCGGTCGCGTCAGTCCGCGAGGCCGTTGCAGCTGGTGCCGGTCGCGGTGTACGGCGCGGTGGCGCTGATGCCCGTCACGTACTTCGTGTCGGTGTCGTGGAGGAAGCCACCACTCTCGAGCAGGGCCAGGGTGGGCGCGGGAGCACCGGAGCCGAGCTCGGCGTACCGGGCCTCGATCGCGGTGTTGACGGTGCGGAACTCGGTCTTGCAAGCAGCCTTCTCGCCCGTCTTGGTGATGCCGCGGACCGAGAAGACCACGATGCCGGCGAGGACGCCGAGGATGACGATGACGATCAGGAGCTCGATGAGCGTGAAGCCGCGCTGGTCGCGGCGGGCGGCGCTGAGGCGGTCGAGGGTCGGGCGCATGCGAAATACCTCTTCGGAGGAGAGAGATGAACGGGGTGGAGCGGGCCCGAGCCACTTGTCCCCAGGAAACGTCAGGTCGCGACGCCGCGTCACGGCAATGCCGGTTTCTTTACTATGACTCTGGGGCCGTAGAGGGTATGGTGCGCGCCGCAACCATCGGATCCGATGGTTCCGCCCCCTCACGGGCACGAGCGGGACCACACTGTGCCCCGTGGCAACACCGAAGGCTCCCACCCCGCAGGCCGTGCTCAACCTCTGGGACTTCCTGGCCCGGCGCGGCATCGCCGACCTGACTCGCACCCCATCCGAGGTGATCGACACCGGGCGCACCCGCGAGCTGCACCGGTACACGAAGGCGAAGGGCGTGCGCAGCAAGGGCGCGCCCGTGCTGCTGGTGCCGCCGCTCGGCTCGCAGGCGAGCTGCTTCGACCTGCGCCGCGGGCTGTCGCTCGCCGAGGACCTCGTCAGCCGGGGCCGTCCGACGTACCTCGTCGACTACGGGCCGCTCAAGGGCGCCGACCGCAAGGTCGGCATCGAGCACTTCATCAACGACGTGCTGCCACCGGCCATCCGGCGGGTGTCCGAGGACGCGGGCGGGCGCGACGTGCACCTGGTCGGCTGGTGCATGGGTGGCCTGCTCTCCCTGGGCACGACGGCCGTCCACCAGGACCTGCCGATCCGCTCCGTCGCGATGGTGGCCAGCCCCTTCGACCTCTCCCAGCAGCCGCTGCTGCGACCGGTGCAGGCGGTGGCGAAGGTGACCGGTGGCCGGCTTGTCGGCGGCGCGCTCAAGGCGGCCGGCTCCGTGCCCGCCCCGCTGGTGAGCATCGGCTTCAAGGCGACCGCGCTGCCGACGTACCTGAAGAAGCCGCGGACGCTGTGGAGCAAGCGCGAGGACCGCGAATTCCTCGGTCAGGTGCAGGCCGTCGACCACATCATGAACAACATGCTGGCCTACCCCGGCCGGGCGACGCTGCAGGTCTATCAGCGGCTCGCGCTGCGCAACGAGCTCGCCACCGGCAAGGTCCAGGGGCCCAACCACCTCGTCGACCTGTCGAAGGTCACCGTCCCGGTGATGAACGTCGCCGGGCGCACCGACGTGCTCGTCCCGCCGGCGGCCGCGCACCACGTCGGCACGCTGCTGCCGCACTCCCCCGACGTGGTCCTGCCGCTCGCGCCCGGCGGGCACCTCGGCGTGCTCACCGGCACGAAGGCGCCCGAGACGACCTGGGCCTACCTGCACGAGTTCCTCCGGCGGCACGACCGCAAGCGCCGCTGAGAGGGCTCACCGGGCGCCGACGTGCTCCTCGAAGACGAGCACGGTCTGGGTCGCGACCACCTCGGGCAGCGCCTGGATCCGCTCCAGCACCAGCTCGCGCAGGTGGTCGGCGTCGCGGGCACGCACCAGGATGACGCAGTCGAAGTCGCCCGTCACGAGGGCGACGTGGGCCGCCTCCTCCAGCTGCCAGGCCTTGGTGCGGAAGGACTTCCAGGAGTTCTGCTTGGTGCGCACGTGCACGTACGCCGACAGCCCGAGCCCCTCGGCCGCGGGGTCCACGTCGACCGTGAACCGGCGGATCACCCGCTCGTCGGTCATCCGCTTCACCCGCGCGTAGGCGCTCGCGCGGCTGATCCCGACCTGGTTCGCGACCTCCCGGATCGAGGTCCGCGCGTCGGCACGCAGAATGTCCAGAATCGCTCGGTCGGCGGCGTCCATAGCAGACATCTTGCCACCTTCGAGGCGATCTGCGAGCCATTCGTCCGCGCGCTCTGGCAATTCTGTGGACCACGTCACACACTGCTGGCATGTTCGAGGAAGGTCAGTACTTCGCGCCCGTCACCGCCGACCAGGACGGCTCGCTCAAGGTCCACCTCGGCGCCGACCACCCCGGCTTCGCCGACCCGGACTACCGCGCCCGCCGCGACGCCCTCGCCACGCTCGCCAGCGCCTGGACCCCGGGGACACCGGCTCCGGTGGCGTCGTACACGGAGGCCGAGCACGAGGTCTGGCGGGTGGTCAGCGAGGCGCTGGTGACCAAGCACCGCGCGTACGCCTGCCGCGAGTTCCTCGACGGCAAGGAGTCCCTGGGCCTGCCCATCGAGCGGATCCCGCAGCTCGCGGAGGTCAGCGAGTGGCTGCAGCCGCTGACCGGCTACCGCTACCAGCCCGCCGCGGGCCTGGTCCCGCTGCGCGAGTTCTACGGCTCGCTCGCCGACAAGGCGTTCTGGTCCACCCAGTACGTCCGCCACCACTCGGTGCCGCTCTACACGCCGGAGCCGGACGTGCTGCACGAGGTCGTCGGTCACGGCAACACCCTCGCCAACCCCCGCTTCACCGCGCTCTACGAGCTCGCCGGCCAGGCCTCGCGCCGCGTCGAGAGCACCGAGGCACTGGAGTTCGTCAGCAAGACCTTCTGGTTCACCCTGGAGTTCGGCGTGCTGTGGGAGACCGGCGACCTCAAGGCGTACGGCGCCGGCATCCTCTCCTCCCCCGGCGAGATCGAGGCCTTCCGCGGGATGACCATCCGCCCGCTGGACATCGGTGAGATGGGCAGCATGCAGTACGACATCACCGACTACCAGGACGTGCTCTACGTCGCCGACTCGTTCAGCCAGGTCGAGGACGTCGTCGGCACCTTCTGGGCCGAGTGCACCGACGACTCGATCGCGCGGATCGCCGCGCGGCACCCCGCGCACACCTGAGTCAGGGGCGTCGCGCCGCCCACGCGACGAGCTCGCGCGCCGGCCCTTCCGGCGGCTGCGCGGCGCCCTTCCACACCGCGTGGAGGCGACGGGTGAGGTCGAGCCCCGTCACGGTGATCCGGACCAGCCGGCCCGTCGTCAGGTCGTCCCGTACGGCGTGCGCCCCGACCGCCGCCGGACCGGCACCGGCCGCGACGGCCGCCCGGACCGCGGCGGTGCTGGAGAGCTCGAGCGCCGGTGCGGCCATCGGCAGGTCGGCCAGCGCCCGCTCCAGGACGGTGCGGGTCCCCGACCCCGCCTCCCGTACGACGAGCGGCGTCGCCGCCAGCGTGGCCGCCGTGACCCGGCGGCGCGAGCGCTGGGCCCAGGGGTGCGCCGGCCCGACGACCACGAGCAGCTCGTCGGTGCCGACGAGCCGGTGGCGCAGCCCCCGCGGGGCGTCGGGACCCTCGACGAAGCCGAGCACCACCTCCCCGGCGAGGACCAGCTCGGTGACCCGCCGGGTGTTGGTGGCGGTCATGGTGATCTCGGTGGGCTGCTGGCCGCGCTGCACCTGCTGGGCGCGCAGGCCGACGAGCCAGCCCGGCAGCAGGTGCTCGGCGATGGTGAGGCTCGCGGCGATGTCGAGGTGACCGCGCCGGTCGGCGCGGACCGCGGTGATGCCGGCGTCCAGCTCCTGCGCGGCGTCGAGCACCCGGCCGGCCCACTGCACGACGAGCTCGCCGGTCGGGGTCAGCTCGGAGCCGCGCTTGCTGCGCGCGACGAGCGGCTCACCGACCAGCGCCTCCATGGTGCGCACCCGCGACGAGGCGGCCTGCTGGGTGATCCCGAGCTCGGCGGCGGCGGCGCCGAGCGAGCCCGTGCGGGCGACGGTGACGAGCAGCTCGAGGGCCCGGAGCTCCGGGACGTGCGGTCCCAACATGGTCACAACCGTACCTTGTGACCACCCAACCACAACCTCGTTCTGTGACGACGGCGCGCCGACCAGACTCGACGGCATGACTCTTCGCGTCGCCATCGTGGGCGGTGGACCGGCCGGCATCTACGCCGCCGACATCCTCACCAAGTCCGAGACCCCCGTGTCGGTGGACATCCTCGAGCGCCTTCCCGCGCCCTTCGGCCTGGTCCGCTACGGCGTCGCGCCGGACCACCCGCGGATCAAGGAGATCATCAAGGCGCTGCAGCGCGTCCTCGCCAAGCCGGAGGTGCGCTTCCTCGGCAACGTGGAGTACGGCGTGGACGTCAAGCTCGACGACCTGCGCGAGATGTACGACGCCGTCGTCATCGCCACCGGCGCGATGGCCGACCGCGACCTCGGCATCCCCGGGGAGGAGCACTCGCTGGGTGCCGCCGACTTCGTCTCCTGGTACGACGCCCACCCGGACGTCCCGCAGGAGTGGCCCCTCGACGCGACGAGCGTCGCCGTGCTGGGGGTCGGCAACGTCGCCCTGGACGTGGCCCGGGTGCTGGCGAAGACGGGTGAGGAGATGCTCGTGACCGACATCCCGCCGCACGTCCACGCCGGTCTGAGCGCGAAGACGATCACCGACGTGCACGTCTTCGCGCGCCGCGGCCCGGCGTACGCCAAGTTCTCCCCGCTGGAGCTGCGCGAGCTCAACCACTCCCCGAACGTCGAGGTGGTGGTGCACCCCGAGGGCTTCGACGTGGACGCCCACGGGATGGCGCACATCGCCCAGCACAAGGCGCAGAAGATGGTGCTCAACACGCTGACCAGCTGGGTCGGGGCGGACCCGGTCGGCAAGCCGCACCGGATCCACCTGCACTTCGCGGAGGCGCCGACCGAGATCGTCACCGACGCCGCGGGCAAGGTCACCACGCTGCGCACCGAGCGCACCCACTCCCCGGACGAGGACGGCAACGTCGTGGGCACCGGCGAGGTGACGGACTGGGACGTGCAGCAGGTCTACCGGGCGATCGGCTACCGCAGCAGCGCGCTGCCGGGCCTGCCCTTCGACGAGCGTGCCGCGGTCGTCCCGAACGACGGCGGCAGGGTCCTCGACCTCGACGGCGTGCCGATCCCCGGCACCTACGTGACCGGCTGGATCAAGCGCGGCCCGGTCGGCCTGATCGGGCACACCAAGAGCGACGCCGCGGAGACCGTCGGCCACCTGCTCGCCGAGACCACCGAGACGGCGACCGCCCGCACGCCGGAGGACGTGGACGCCTACTTCGCCGAGCGCGACGTCGACATCGTCACGCACGCCGGCTGGGAGCGCCTCGACGCCCACGAGATCGCGCTCGGCGCCGCCGAGGAGCGGCTGCGCGTCAAGGTCGCCACCCGGGCGGACATGATCCGGGCCGCCTCTATGTTGGAGGGGTGAGCCGCCCCACCGTCCTCCGTGTCCCGCCCCTGAGCCCGCAGCTGCACGATGCCGTCGGCGAGCAGTACGACGCCCGCGACCTCCCCGAGGACGGCCGGGCCGCGTTCCTGGCCGAGCACGGCGCGGACGTGGTCGGCATCGTGTGCACCAACACCGGGCGGGTCGACGGCGACCTGATCGCCGCGCTGCCGCGCCTGGGCGTGATCGCCAACCACGGCGTCGGCTACGACAACATCGACGTGACGGCCTGCCTGGAGCGCGGGATCCTGGTCAGCCACACCCCGGGAGTGCTCGACGACGCGGTCGCGGAGACCGCGTTGGGGCTGCTCGTCGCGACCCGGCGCCGGATGGTCGAGGCCGACCGCTTCGTCCGCGACGGCCGCTGGCCCGGCGCCGGCGCCTTCCCCCTCACCGGGCAGGTCGCGGGCAGCAGGGTCGGCATCCTCGGCCTGGGCCGGATCGGCCGGCGGATCGCGGAGATCCTGGACGTCCTGGGCTGCACGGTCTCCTACCACTCCCGGCACGAGGTGCCCGGTGTCACCTACCGCTACGCGCCCAGCGCCGAGGCGCTCGCGTCCGAGGTCGACAACCTCGTCGCGATCGTCCCGGGCGGCGCCGGCACGGCGGCCCTCGTCGACCGGGCCGTGCTCGACGCCCTCGGCCCCGACGGGGTCCTCGTCAACGTGGCCCGCGGCTCGGTCGTCGACGAGGACGCCCTCGTCGCCGCGCTCCGCGAGGGACGGCTCGGGGGCGCCGGGCTCGACGTCTACGCGCACGAGCCCGACGTGCCTCCCGCGCTGCGGGCGCTCGACAACGTGGTGCTGCTCCCCCACGTCGGCTCGGGCACGGAGGAGACCCGGGCCGCCATGCGCGCGCTCACCCTCGACAACCTCGCGCTCTGGCTGGAGACCGGCCGGCTGCGCACACCGGTGCCGGAGATGGCCTAGCCGCCTTCGTGGCGACTCCTTGGCGCTTCCACATCTCGCGCACAGGATCGCCACGCAACCTCGATGTCATGAGCAGCCCGACGCCTCCCCCGCCTCCGCCCTTCCTGCCGCCCCCGCCGCCGACCCGCGCGTGGCGCACCCGTCGTCTGGTCGCCGCCGGCGCCGCCGCCTCCGTGCTGCTCGTCGGCACGGGTGCGGGCGGCGCCGCCGTCGCCATGCGGCTGCTCGACGACGGCTCCACCCCCAGCGCCGGTACGACGAGGCAGGGCCCCGCCACGACCGCCCAGGACGGCACCGGCGACGACCCGGCGTCGCCCTTCGCGCAGCGCGGCCAGGGCCTCGTCGTACCGGACCAGGGGCTGGGGGCGAGCTCCGCGCAGGACGCGGGCGACGCCACCGCGGAGCAGTCCGCGGGCATCGTCCAGATCAGCTCGACCATGAACGGCGGCACCGGTGCCGGCACCGGCCTGGTCCTCACCTCCGACGGGGAGATCGTGACCAACCACCACGTCGTCGAGGGCGCCACCACGATCAAGGTCACCGTCGTGTCCACCGGCCGCACCTACACCGCCCGGTACGTCGGCGGCGACGCCGTCACCGACGTCGCCGTCCTGCAGCTGCAGGACGCCAGCGGGCTCACCCCGGCCGACCTGTCCGACGACGCGGCCCAGGTCGGCGACGAGGTGACCGCGGTCGGCGACGCGGGCGGCGACGGCGGCACGCTCACCGCCTCCCCGGGCAGCGTCTCCGCGCTCGGCCAGGACATCACCGTGCAGTCGACCGACGGCAGCGCGGGCGGGACCCGGCTGACCGACCTGATCCAGCTCGACGCCTACGTCGTGCCCGGCGACTCGGGCGGCGCGGTGCTCGACAGCGACGGTGAGGTCGTCGGGATGAACGTCGCCGCGTCCAGCGGCTCCCGCCAGGTCACCGGCTACGCCATCCCGATCGCCACCGTCGAGTCCGTCGTGCGCAAGATCGAGGACGGCGACGAGAGCGGCGACATCGAGCTCGGCTACCAGGGCTACCTCGGCGTCGGGCTCGACCCGTCGGCGACGACGCCGCTCGTCGCGCAGCTGGTGGAGGACTCCGCCGCGGCGGAGGCGGGGGTCGAGGTCGGCGACACCATCACGAAGGTGGACGGCACCGCCGTACGGACTGCCGAGGCGCTGCAGCAGGCGATCGCCGCGACGGACGCCGGCGACCGGGTCGCCCTGACCTGGACCGGCACCGACGGGCAGGAGCACACCGCGACGGTGACCCTCGGCGAGGCGCCGGTCTCCTAAGGCCCCACCCGGGCGTGCCGATCAGGAGCAGATGCGTCGTCTCACGATCCTCTGCCTCCTGCTCGGCGCGCTCGGGCTCGTTACGGGCGCGGCCGGCGCCGACCCGCTCAACCCCGCCAACCCGCTCGCGGGGACGGGCACCTGGCGGCACTCCACGATCCAGACCCGGGCCAACCCCGAGCTGCTCAACTACGTCGCGGAGACGAACCCGACCCGCAAGTACCTGCTCGGCCGGGTGGCGCTGACCCCGAAGGCCCGTTGGTTCGCCAACTGCGGCACGTGCAACCCCGGGACGGCGCAGCGCTCCGTGGCGGCGTACGTCGCCGACGCACGGCGCGGCAACCCCGACGCCCTCGTCCAGCTCGCCGTGTTCGGGCTGTGGCCCGACGGCGAGGTGGTCCGTGGCAAGCGGCCCGCGATGTCCTGGTCGATGGCGCGCTACCAGGCCTGGATCAAGCAGGTCGCCGCCGGCATCGGCAGCGCCCGCGCGGTCGTCGTCCTCGAGCCGGACCTGGCGATCTCCGCCAACCACGGCGCCGACGGGCGCACCATGCCCGACCCGACGCCCGGCACCCGGATGGCGATGACCCGCTGGGCGGCGTACTACCTCTCCCGGCTGCCGCGCACGACGGTCTACCTCGACGCCGGCTCCGCCGACTGGCTGTACGTCGACGAGGCGGTCCGCCTGCTGCGCGCGAGCGGCATCCAGTACGTCCGTGGCTTCGCCCTCGGTGCCACGCACTACGACTCGGTCGCGAGCAACGTCGCCTTCGCCGCCCGGCTCAGCACCGCGCTCGCCAAGGCCGGCCTCCCCGGCAAGCGGGCGGTCATCGACACCGCCGACAACGGCACGCCCTTCACCTGGGCGCAGTGGAACGCGCGCTGGGGCGAGCGCTACCGGGCCACCCGCAACGAGTACTACCAGTTCGACAACACCCCGACCTGCTTCTCCCGCACCGAGCAGGTCTGCCAGACCATCGGCCACAAGCCCACCTGGAACCCGGTGGACGCGGAGGCCGCCAAGCTCGGCCTCGGCACCGCCAGCCCGGTGCTGCGCCGCCAGGCCCGGCTCTTCGTCGACGCCTACCTGTGGTTCGGCCGCGGCTGGCGCTGGATGCAACAGGGCGGCAACGACGCCCGCACCGAGGTCCGCACGGTGCGGATGGCGACGTACACCCGCTTCGCGCGCTAGCGGCCCGACCACTTGTAACTACGTGTTCATGCCTCTACCAGGGTGGTAGACCACCCGGGTAGAGGCCACAACGCCCGGGTAGATGAGCGGCCCGGCGCGAAAAACGCTGGGCGGCGAGCCGTCCTCAGGCGTACCGTCACGCCAGGGGCCACCGCCCAGTGGCCTTCTGCATTTCACGCCCTCGTGGCTCGCCGGAAACACCGGCTGCCCACGCTTCGCACACGATCGGACAGGAGCACGACCAGGCTCTCGAGGAAGGAGGTACGGCGCCATGACTGCCGTGATGCTGCTCAACGCCTCCTACGAGCCGCTCGGGACGGTCACCTTCCAGCACGCCGTGCGCATGCTCTTCCGCGAGGTCGCCACCGTCGAGGAGGCGCACGACGACCGGATGATCGGCCCGCACCCGTGGCCGCGGGTGATCCGACTGGTCCGCTACGTCGCCGCGAAGTGGATGTACCGGCCCGCGGCCTACTCGCGCTCGGGCGTCCTCAAGCGGGACCGTCACCGGTGCGCCTACTGCCGCCGGCACGCCTCGACCGTCGACCACCTGCTGCCCCAGAGCCGCGGCGGTGGCTGGACCTGGCTCAACACCGTGGCCGCGTGCGGTCCCTGCAACGGCCGCAAGGCGGACCGGACGCCGGCCGAGGCGGGCATGCGCCTGCTGGTCGTCCCCTACGCGCCGACCCGGGCCCAGCTCGCCGCCACCCGGCCGAGCACGCCCTAGATTGGCGCGATGCGCACGACCACCCGGCTCCAGCTCGTCTACGGCGCCCTCGCGGCGGCCGACACCCTGCTCGCGGGGTCCGGCCGCCCGTGGGCGCACCGGGCCCGGCGCGTCACCAAGCCGCTGCTGATGCCGGTGCTGGCCGCCTCGCTCGCCACCGACGACCGAGCCACCGGCTCACCGCTGCGCGCCACCACCCTCGCCGCCGAGGCCGCCGGGTGGGGCGGTGACGTGCTGCTGCTCGGCGAGGGTCCGGGCCGGTTCGCCGCCGGCGCCGGCTCCTTCGGGGTCGGCCACCTCGCCTACCTGCACGGGCTGCACCGCCTCCGCGAGCGTCGTACGACGGCCCGGCGCAGTCCCGCGGTGCGCGCGGTCGCGGGCGTGTGGGCCGGCACCGCACCCGTCGTCGCGGTCGCGGCGGCGCGCCAGGAGCGATCCCTCGGGCCGACCGTGCTGGGCTACTCCGGGCTGCTCGCGACGATGGTCGCGGCCGCGACCCGGCTCGGGGACGACGTACCGCGACGGGCCCGGCTGCTCACCGCGAGCGGCGCCGGCCTCTTCCTGCTGTCGGACTCGGTGCTCGGCGCGCGGACCTTCCTGCTCCGCTCGCCGTCACCGGCGGTGGAGTCGGCGGTGATGGCGACCTACACCGCCGGGCAGTACCTGATCAGCCGCGGGGCGGCCGCGGCGAGCTGAACGACGCCACGAAGTCCCGGAAGCGCGCGGCGGCGGGCTCCAGCTCGCGGTCGGTGCGCCACGTCAGCCCGACCGTACGACGAGCGCCCCGGCTGGTCAGCGCGATGCCGACCGTCCCGGAGAGGCCGGCGAAGTTCTCCGGCACGATCGCCACGCCGAGCCCGGCGGCGACCAGGCCCTCGATCGTCGCGAGGTCCGCGCTCTCGAAGGAGACCTGCACCGCGACCCCCGCCTCGGCGAGCAGCCCGTCGACGAGGGAGCGGAAGCCGAAGCCGACCGGCGTCGTCACCATCTCCTCACCCGCGAGCTCGGCCAACCCGATCCGCTTGCGCTGGCGCAACCGGTGCGACGGCGGTACGACGAGCACGAGCCGCTCGTGCTGGAGCGGGAGCCAGCCGAAGTGCTCTCCGGGCCGGCTCGCGGTGACCGCCAGGTCGACGGCGCCCGCGGCGAAGTCGTCGCGGATCCGGTGCCCCGGCTCCTGGGAGAGCTCGACCCGCACGCCCGGAGCCTCCTGGTGGAAGCCGCGCAGCAGCTTGGGCACGAGCGAGGTGGCCATCGAGTCGAGGAAGGCCAGCCGCACCACACCGCGGTCGGGGTCCAGACGGGCCACGACCTCCGCGGTCAGCTGGCGGTAGCGCGCCACCAGGTCCCGCGCGGCCGCGGCGACATAGGTCCCGTGGGGCGAGGTGACCAGCCCCTCGGGCACCCGCTCGAAGAGGCGCACCCCGAGCTCCTCCTCGACCCGCGACAGCGCGCGGGACAGCGTCGGCTGGCTGACCCCGAGCACCGCGGCGGTGTCGGTGACGTGCCGGTGCTCGGCGAGGGCGACGAGCCACTCGAGGTCGCGGATGCGCATGTCGACATCATACGAAGAACGCATGGACTACCTGCGTGCTTGACATTGGACGTATGACGCCGCTCGGCGCACCCTGGTCCGGTGACTGTCTCGCTCACCGCCCCGCCCGTCGCCCTCGACGGCCATCCGCGCGGCTCGCTCGGCTACCGCCGGATCATGACCGCGATGGTCTGCGCCGGCATGGTCACCTTCGTCCTGCTCTACGACATCCAGGCGCTGCTGCCCGCCTTCTCCGCCGACTTCCACGTCTCCCCCACCCAGGCGACGCTGTCGATGTCGTTGACCACGGCCGGGCTGGCCCTCGGCCTGCTCGTCGCCGGGCCCGCGTCGGAGGTGCTCGGCCGGACCCGGATGATCGTCGGCGCCGTGTGGCTGGCCAGCCTGGTCGCGCTGCTGTGCCCGTTCGCGTGGTCCTGGCACGCACTGCTCGCGCTGCGCTTCCTCCAGGGCGTGGTGCTGGCCGGTCTGCCCGCGGTCGCGACGGCGTACCTCCGCGAGGAGCTGCACGCCTCCGCGCAGGCCCGCGCGGCCGGGCTCTACATCGGCGGTACGGCGCTCGGGGGCATGGTCGGCCGCCTGCTCACCGCCCCCGTCACCGACCTCCTCGACTGGCGCTGGGGGCTCGCCTCCGCGGCGGCGCTCGCGGTCATCTGCGCGATCGCCGTCACCGTCGCGCTGCCGCCCTCGCAGCACTTCACCGCGCGCCGCCGCGACGACCTGGCGCTCGGTGCGATGTCGCGCGCCGCCCTCGCCGACCCCGCGCTGCGCCGGCTCTACGTGCTCGGCGGCCTCTCGGTCGGGGCGCTGGTGGTCGTCTTCAACGCGCTCGGCTTCCGGCTCACCGCGGCGCCGCACCACCTGAGCCTGGGCGCGATCAGCCTGCTCTACCTCGTCTACCCCCTCGGCACGATCAGCGCCACGGTCTCCGGGGCGTGGGCGGACCGGCTCGGCCGTCGTACCGTGCTGCCGATCGGCTGCCTGGCGGCGCTCGCCGGTGTCGCGCTGACCCTCTCCCCGTCGCTGCCGCTCATCGTCGCCGGACTCGCCCTGCTCACCGCCGGCTTCTTCGTCGTGCACGGCATCGCCAGCGGCTGGGTCGCCGTGCGGGCGCACGCCGCCGGTGCCAGCGCCAGCCAGGCCGCGGCGTTCTACCTGTTCTCCTACTACGTCGGCTCGTCGGTCCTCGGCAACCTCGGCAGCGGCGCCTGGTCGGCGTACGGCTGGGCCGGTCCGGCCCTGCTCGCCCTCGCCCTCTTCGCCGGGGTCGGCGTGCTGGCGCTCGGGCTGCGCCGGATCCCGGCGCTGCCGCCGCACTAGCGCGCGGGCAGGCGACGACGCGCGGCCATCGCGGCCCGCACGCGCTCCTCGGCGAGCCGCCGGGCGGCCCGGTGGGTGCTCTCCTCCCGGTCCCGGGCACTGTCCAGCACCGCCGTGGTGTTGGCGCGCAACCGCGTGGCGATCGTGTCGAGCACGGGCGCCGGGTCGGGCCGGAAGGCCGAGAACCGTGCGTCCATCGCATAGCCGGCCGCGATCACACCACCGGCGTTGGCGATGAAGTCCGGCACCACGACGACACCGCGCTCGCGCAACACCTCCTGGGCCGCCGGCGAGGTGGGCAGGTTGGCGCCCTCGACGACCACCCGGGCCTTGATCCGGCCGGCGAGGTCCTCGTCGACGACGTCCTGGGTCGCGGCCGGGACGAGGACGTCGCAGTCGAGCTCCAGCTCGGCGCCCAGCGCGACCGGCGCGGCGTCGTGGTGGTGGACCAGCGCGTCGCCGTGCGTGCGGCGCAGGGCCACCAGCTCCGCCACGTCGAGACCCGTCGGGTCGTGCAGCGCCCCCGCGCCGGTGCTGATGCCGACCACGGACGCGCCGAGGGCGGTGAGCCGCTCGGCCGCGGCCACCCCGACGGCACCGAAGCCCTGGACGACCACCCGGGCACCGCGCAGGTCGTCGCCGCACCACCGGGTCGCGGCGGAGGCCGACTCGGCCACGCCGAAACCGGTCACCCCGAGCTCGTCGTAGGGCAGGCCGCCGAGGCTGTGCGGGGTGCCGACCGACGTGCCGCGGCCCAGCTCGTCGAGCAGGATCGCGCCGTCGTCCTCGGTCAGGCCCATGTCGAGGCCGAACACGTACTCCGCGGGCACCTCGTTGCTCAGCGCGCGGGCGAAGGCACGCAGCACCGCCTCCTTGTCCGGCGAGGCGGGGTCGGCCACGATGCCGGCCTTCGCGCCGCCGTAGAACATGTCGACCGAGGCCCACTTCAGCGTCATCACCCGCGCCAGCCGGGCGATCTCGCGGACCGTGACCGTCGGCGCCATCCGGGTGCCGCCCTTGCCCATGCCGCGCGCAGTGTTGTCGATGACGAGCACGCCACGCATGCCGGTGCGGGTGTCGGAGACGCAGACGACCTTCTCCGGCCCCCACTCGTCCATCAGGTCGAAGGGGCTCAGGTCGGCGCTCGGGCTGCTCACCGCTCCATCCTCGGACCTCGCCCCGGTCGGCCCCAGGGCCCAAGCGCCAGATCAACCTGCATCTAGGTTAAGTTCTCCTGGTGCTCCAGCCGACCCACCTCCGCACCCTGCAGGAGGTGCTCGCCACCGGCTCGCTGGCCGGCGCCGGCGCCCGCCTGGGCTTCACCGCCTCGGCCGTGTCCCAGCAGATGGCGGCGCTGGAGCGCACGACCGGCTTGGTGCTGCTCGAGCGCGGCCCCCGATCAGTCCGCCCGACCCCCGCCGCCGAGACGCTGGCCCGGCGGGCCACGGCCCTGCTCAACCAGCTCGACCTCCTCGAGCGCGAGGTCCGGGTGATGGCGGCCGGCAGGCAGGGCGCGGTCCGGATCGGGAGCTTCCCCAGCGCGAGCGCGCGCCTGCTGCCCCCGGCGCTCGCCCGCCTCGCCCGCAGCCGTGCCCAGGTCGACGTGCTCCTCGACGAGGCCGAGCCCGGCGACCTGGTGCCCCGGCTGCTCGGCGGCGCTCTCGACCTCGCCCTCGTCTACGAGTACGACGCCGTACCGAGCTCCTGGCCGGCCGAGCTGACCCGGACCAGCCTGCTCGAGGAGGAGCTCCTGGTGCTGCTCCCCCGCGGCCACCGGCTCGCCCAGGCGCCGTCCGTCGACCTGGCCGAGCTCGCCGGCGAGCGCTGGGCCAGCAGCCTGGAGGGCACGGCCGGCACCCGCACCCTGGACCGGCTGTGCGCGGCGCGGGACTTCCAGCCGCGGGTCGACTACCGCAGCAACGACTACAACGTGGTGCGCGGGATCGTCGCCTCCGGCGTGTGCGTCGCGCTCGTGCCCGCCCTGTCGCACACCACGGACCAGGGCGTGCGCCTGCTCCCGCTCACCTCCCGGGAGTCCGTACGACGGGTGCTCGCGCTCCACCGCACCGAGGACACCAACCCGCTCCTGCCGCCCGTGCTCGACGCGCTCGTGCGCGCCAGCCGGGCGCAGGGCCGGCACCTGCTCGGCGTGCGCTCGCTGTGAGCGCTCAGGCCGCCGGCTCCTCGGCGACCACGCGGCGCCGGAGCCAGGTCTTGCGGATCCGCCACCCGACGTATCCGAGACAGAAGACGTCGCCGGCCACGAAGAGGATCCAGCCCTTGCTCCCGCGCGAGTAGAGCGAGTTGTCCCCCGCCACCTTCTGGGCGCGGGCCTGGTCGCCGGGCTCGTCCAGCTCCTCGCTGTCGAAGCTCGCGTCGTCCATCCGGATCGAGCCGTCGTCGCTGACGAAGGTGCCGGTCCAGTCGCACCCGTCGCGGCCACAGTCCTTCTCCACCGCGGTGAAGGTGCCGAAGGTGCCTTCGTTGCGTGCGGCGGAGATCGCGAACGGGACGACGACGACGCTCACGCCCAGGTAGAGGACGCACAGCGCGAACATCATCCACTCGTCGACCCACCGCTTCACGGCGCGATGATCGCACGAGGAAAGCATCAGGGCCCGGTTCGTGTGCACGAACCGGGCCCTGATCTTTGTAGCGGGGGCAGGATTTGAACCTGCGACCTCTGGGTTATGAGCCCAGCGAGCTACCGAGCTGCTCCACCCCGCGTCGGTGAACCCAACGTTACGACATGGGGCCAAGGGCCACCAAATCGGGGTCTACGTCCGTGGCACGGGAGCGGTCCAGCCCCGGGAGAGGGCGAGCAGGCGCCAGCCGATGGTGACGGCGGCGGCCGGGCCCACGATCACCGCCGCCGGCACGCCGAGCTCGACGCCCGTCGCCGCGACGGCCGCCCCTGCGAGGGCAGGGATGGCGTACAGCTCGCCCTTGCGGAAGATCACCGGCACCCGGCCCACGAGCAGGTCGCGGATGATGCCGCCACCGACACCGGTGACCATGCCGAGGGCGGCGCCGGGGACCGGTCCGAGGCCGAGCTCGTGGGCCTTGAGGGCGCCGGCGACGCAGAACAGGCCGAGCCCGAAGGCGTCGAAGACGTTGATCACCCGTTCCAGCCGGCCCACCGCGGGGTGCAGCCAGAAGGTCACCAGGCCGGAGACGACCGGGACCAGCAGGTAGCGCCAGTCCGCGACGGCGGGCGGCGGCACGGCGCCGATGACGACGTCACGGATGACTCCCCCGCCGAGCCCGGTGGCCATGGCGAGCACCACGACGCCGACGATGTCGAGCTGGTTGCGCACGGCGACCAGCCCGCCGGAGATGGCGAAGACGAAGATGCCGAGGAGGTCGAGGGTCAGCAGCACGACGGCACCGCCGGCGGGACGGTCAGCGACGCCGCCGGCGCGCGGCGCCGACGAGCACCCGGCCCGCCCCGCGCACGCCCGCGGCGAGGAAGGTCGGCCAGTCGAAGTAGTCGCGCCACAGGACGATCTTGTCGTCTCGGACCTCGAACGTGCCACACACCCAGAACTCCATGGCGAAGGAGCCGCGGCGCAGCCGGTCGATCCGCTCGGTGAGGACGACCGGCCCGTTGGCGGCGATGTTGACCATCTCCACCTCGAAGCCGGTGCCGACCTTGGTCATCGTGCGCAGCTGGCGCGCCACCGCCCGTCGCCCGCGCGCGGGCGGCAGCGGGACGTTCTGGTAGACGACGTCGTCGGCACACAGCGCGAGCGCACCGGCGGCGTCGAGCTCCTGCAGCCGGCCCAGGAAGCGGTGGACGACCTCGATCTCGCTCACGACGGGCTACTTCTTGTCGCGCTCGTCCGCGAGCTTGACCGCCTTCTCCACCGCGTCCTGGGCGAAGCCGAGCTGGCGCACCCACTCCGCGGTGTTGTTCGCCTTCTGCGCGTCCGCCGCTGCCTTGAACGCGGTGTCGGCGGCGCGCAGTGCGGCCGCGATCTGCTCGTTGATGCTCTGGTTGCCGCCCGGCTCCGGCGTCGGTGTCGGCGTGCCCGTGCCCGGGTCGGGCGTGGTCGGCGTCGTCGGCGTGGCCGTGCCGGTCTTCAGGTCGACACCGAGGGCCGCCCCCAGGGCGAGCGGCAGGTCCTGGTCGATGCCGACCTTGTCGGCGTACTTCACGATCACGTACTGCAGGATCGGGAAGGCGGACGTGGCGCTGCGCGCGGCGTAGACGGGCTGGATGTAGATCAGCCCGCCCGAGACCGGCAGGGTCAGCAGGTTGCCGAAGCGCGGCGGTGTCGCGCCGGAGACGCGGTACTGCTGCAGCTTGGCGGCGACCGTGGTGTTGCCCTGCATCTCGTTGGCGACCTGGCCGGGCCCGGGGGTGTCCTGGTCGGCCATCTCCAGCAGCCGCAGCCGGCCGAAGTCGTCGGTCGTGGCGTCGGAGTTCACCTGCAGGTACGACGTCAGGGTGTTCTGCGCGCCGCGCGGCTTGAAGACCGAGGTCAGCGACCAGTCGTTGGTGCCGTCGACGCCGGTCGAGAACAGCCGGTACGGCGGCTGGAAGACCGCCCGCGAGGCGTTCGGGTCCTCCGGGACCTCCCAGCGGTCGTTGCCGGAGTAGAACTCCTCGGCGGCGGTGACGTGGTACTTGGCGAGTTGGAAGCGCTGCACCTTGAACAGGTCCTCGGGATAGCGCAGGTGCTCCTCGAGCTCCTTGTCGATGTCCGCCTTCGGCTTGACCGCGCCGGGGAAGACCTTCATCCAGGTCTTGAGGATCGGGTCGTCCTCGTCCCACTGGTAGAGGGTCACCGTGCCGTCGTAGGCGTCGACCGTGGCCTTCACCGCGGAGCGCATGTAGTTGATCTCGTCGGTCGGCAGCGTCTGCAGCCCCGTCGTGGTCTGCTGCAGCGAGTCGTCGATCATCGAGTCGAAGGACTCCCGCTGGGCGTTCGGGTACTTGTCCGTCGTGGTGTAGCCGTCCATGATCCACACGATCTTGCCGTCGACGACCGCGGGATAGGGGTCGCCGTCGATCGTCAGCCACGGCGCGACCTTCTCGACGCGCTCGGTGGGCGTGCGGTTGTAGAGCACCTTGGAGTTGCCGTTGACCCGGCCCGAGAGCAGGAAGTTCGGCTCGCCGAACTTGATGGCGTACATCAGCTGGTTGAAGGTGCTGCCGACCGCGACACCACCCTTGCCGTCGTACGTCGTGCGGGTGTTCTCGGCCTCCTCGCCGCTCTGGCTCAGGCCGAGCTCGACGTTGCTGCCGCCCTTGGCCTTGCCGACGATGGAGTACGACGGGCTCTGCTCGCCGAAGTAGACGCGGGTCTCGAACTTCTCGGTGTCGGTCAGGTCCGAGCCGCCCTCGTCGCCCTCGCGCCGGATCCCCTCGGCCCACTCGATCCGGCCGTTGGCCTCGTCGTTGGTGGCGATCCGGTTGGCGTAGGCCGCGATCAGGCCCTCGCCGTGGGTGTAGACGGTGTGCAGGTTGGACCAGTTCTGGTCCGAGGACTGGATGCCGTTCTGGTCGAGCTCGCGCACGCCGAGGACCAGCGGGACCTCTCCCGCCTGGCCCTTGATCTTGTAGCGGTCGACGTCGAGCACCTGCGGCACCGAGTAATAGGCCTTGATCCGCTGGCGCTGCTGGAAGGTCTCGCGCACCTGGAGCGGGTCGATCACCGGCGTGGTGGTGAGGTCCTGGAGCACCTTCACGCCCTGCGCCTTGCTGGTGGCGTCGGAGGTGGTGGCGATCCCGTCGTAGTTCTTGACGACCTCGATGTCGCTGAGCCCGTAGGCCTCACGGGTGGCGTTGATGTTGGCCTGGATGTAGGACTTCTCCTTGTCCGCCTCCGACGGCTTGACCTGGAAGTTCTGCACGATGGCGGGCCAGATCATGCCGAGCAGCACGGCGGACAGGGCGAGCAGGGCGAGGCCGACCGAGGGCAGCTGCCAGGTCCTGCGCCACACGTTGAGGAAGAAGAGCACCGCACAGATCAGCGCCACCCCGACCAGGATGTTGCGGGCCGGGAGCAGGGCGTTCTCGGCGGTGTAGTTCATGCCGGTGAAGATCCGGTGGTCGTCGGTGACCAGGTCGTAGCGGTCGAGCCAGTAGTCGACCGACTTGGCCAGCACGAAGACGCCGAGCAGCACCGAGAGCTGCACCTGGGCGGCCCCGGAGAGCCGGTCGTGCGCCTGCTGGAGGCGGATGCCGCCGTAGAGGTAGTGGACGACGGCGGTGCCGATCAGGGCGACCACGGTCGCGGCCATCACGAAGTCGACGACGAAGTTCCACCATGGCAGGTGGAAGACGTAGAAGCTGATGTCCTTCTTGAAGTACGGGTCCTGCCGGCCGAAGTCCTCGGCCTTGCTCCACAGCTGGAAGGTGCGCCACTGCCCGACGGCCGACGTACCGGCGAAGATGCCGACGACCAGCGCGACACCGGCGAGCAGCCAGCCGCGGATCGGGGTGACGGCGTCGCGGTAGCGGTCGACGCTGGCGTCGCTCGGCGCCATCCGGAAGAGCGGACGGAAGCGGTAGGCCAGGTGCATGTTGACCGCGACCATGGCGGCCATCAGCAGCCCGAAGGCGACGAACAGCCCGACCTTCGTCCACAGCATGGTGCTGAAGACCTGGCCGTAGCCGACCTCCTTGTACCAGAGGCGGTCGGTGTAGACCGACGCGAAGGCCGTCAGCAGGAAGAAGCCGAGCACCAGGATGACGCCGGTGATGACCAGCGCGCGTGCGCGCCGTCCGGGTCGTTCGGGCGCCGGGCGCTCCGGGTCCTCGTCGAACAGGTCACTCATCGTCGTCCTCCGCGTCGTCCAGCGTGCCCCGCAACAGCTCGAGCAGGCCCGGCACCAGGTCCGGTCCGCCCATCACCGCCATGTCGTCGTCCTGGCTGCGCATGCGCAGCGCGCAGTACGCCGCACCGTGCCGGGTCACCCCGGCCACGATGCGTACCTCCTCGGCGTCCGGGTGCTCCCGGGCGAACTCCAGCGCCGCCGCAGGGTCCTCGGGCACCTGACCGTCGGCCGCCGGCGGCAGCACGAGCCGCTCCACCACGGCCGCGCAGCCGGTGACCATGCCCGGCCACACGATGCCCGGCAGCACCTCCTCCAGCTGCTGGCCCGGGGGCAGCTCCTCCTGCTCGACCGGCGTCAGCGAGCCGCGCTCGATCGGCTGGTCGAGGCCGAGCTGGGCGGCCAGGGCCGGCTCCTGCTCGACCAGCTGCGCGGTGTCCACCAGCGCGTAGAGCCGCGCCGGCTGGTCCCACCCGGCGCGGGCGAGGTGCTTCTCGACCTCCAGCACGGCGGCCGCAAGGGCCGGGTCGACGTCCAGCTCGTAGTCCATGGGCTCGCTCTCGGGTGCAGCTCGGCAGGGGTCAGCAGGTCGGCAGCTTGGCGTCGTGGTCACCGGCCCACTTCTCCAGGGCCTGGCGCGCCTCGTGCATGGTGGTCGCCTTGACCAGGCGCAGGTCGGGGTCGAGGCCCTGGACGTCGGCGCAGTTGTCCTTGGGCACCAAGAAGAGCTCGGCGCCGGCCTCCTGCGCGCCGGCGATCTTCTGCGCGATCCCGCCGATCGGGCCGACCTTGCCGTCGGCGTACAGCTCACCGGTGCCGGCGACGGTCGCGCCGCCGGTCAGCGAGCCGGGCGTCAAGGTGTCGTAGATGGCGAGGGAGAACATCAGTCCCGCGCTCGGGCCGCCGACGCTCGGGTCGACGTGCAGCTGGATGTCGAAGGGCAGCTGGTAGCCCAGGCCCACCGAGATGCCGACCTGCGGCACCTGCTTGCCGTCGACCTCGACGAGCTTGGGCTTGACCCGCACGGTGAGCTCGTCCTTGTCGCGCAGGATCCGGAGCTCGACGTTCGTCAGGTCGGTGTGCTTGCGCACGGCCGCACTGACCTGCTTGCCGTCGGTGACCGGCTCGCCGTCGACCTCCTTGAAGATGTCGCCCGCGAGCAGCTTGTCCTTCGCCGGGCCCTTCGGGTCGACCGAGGCGACCTGGACGGCCGTCGGCACCTCGACGCCGATCTCCTTCAGGGCCACCGCCTTGGCGGTGTCCTGGGAGTTGGCCATCTGGACCGCGCCCTCGGCCTTCTCCTCGTCGGCGGTCTGGTCGTCGGGGTGCACCACGTCGTAGGGCACGACCGCCTTGTCGGGGTCGAACCACCGCGACAGCGCGTCGCCGAGGCCGAGCTTCTGCCCGTACGACGAGGCGACCACCGTCGTGAACCGCAGCTGGCCCTTGTCGTAGTAGGCCTTGTGCCCGTCGACCTGGACGACCTCGGCGTCGTTGGCGTCCTTGCCGAGGATGTCGAACGTCGGCCCCGGGCTGTAGGAGGCGTAGGGCAGCGGCACGGCGAGCGCGATCCCGCCGAGGATGAGCGCCAGCGGACCCGCGATGCACGCGGCGATCAGGCGCTGGCTCATGGCGCCTACCCTCTCAGACCGCGCCAACGCGCACGCGGGTGAGGGTGGTCACGAGGCGCGACGGTCGCGCGCGGCCTGATCGTCGGCGGCCGTGGGCTCGATGATGCGCACCTCCGGCTCGTCCGGCTGCGCGTCCGGCTGGGCAGCTCCTTCGGCGCTGCCCGGCAGCACGACCGGACGACGGCGCGAGGCGCGCAGGGCGACCCCGGTCGAACGGTCCTCCTCGCGCGGCGCGACGGCGTACCCGGGGCGGAGGCCGCGCTCGCGCGAGAGCGCCTCGCCGAGGCGGCGGGCCGCGGTCTCGCGGTCGACCTGGCCCCGGCCCTCACGACCCCACCAGCCGACCCACAGCATCGCGACGACCGTCGCGACGCCGGCAGGCACGAGCCAGAGCAGGATCTCCATCCTCCGAGCGTAGGTCGGCGGCGGGAGCGGATCGGTCAGGACACGCGGGCTCAGGGGCTCCCGACCCACTCGTCGGAGCCGTCGGTGAAGCGCTGGTGCTTCCAGATCGGCACCTCGGCCTTGAGCGTGTCGATCAGCGCCCGGCTGGCCTCGAAGGAGGAGCCGCGGTGGCCCGCCGTGGTCGCCACGACGACGGCCAGGTCGCCGATCGCGAGGTCCCCGACCCGGTGCACGGCGGCGACCCCGGTCACGTCGTGCTCCTCGGCGACGCGCTCGCACACCTCCCGCAGGCGGTCGAGGGCGGTGGGGTGCGCGGAGTACGACAGGCCGGTGACGCCCTGCCCGTGGTCGTGGTCGCGCACCCGCCCGACGAAGAGCACCAGGCCGCCGGCCGTGGGGTCCTCGAGGCACTCGAGCACGCCGGCGACCGACAGCGGCTCCTCGGAGATCGCGGCCAGTCGGACGGCAGGATGCGGCATGGGGGCGAGTCTAGGGGTCCGTCCAGGGCTTCCCCCGACCCCGCCGGTTGGCGATCGGGCGTAAATTCGGGGCATGAGCAACGAGCCGGGCAACCCGGGCGACGACCAGCCCAACCCGTTCAAGGGCACGCCCTTCGAGCAGATCTTCGGGATGCTCGGCGGCGGTGGCTTCCCCGGTGGGGCGAGCCCGTTCGGCCCCGGCGGCGGCGCGGCCTTCTTCCAGCAGCTGCAGTCGCTGATGCAGCCCCACGACGGTCCGTTGAACTGGAAGGCCGCGAGCGACATCGCCCGCCAGCAGGCCGCTCAGGAGCCGGACCCCTCCCCTGGCCAGCGCGACCACGACCGGGTCGCCGACGCGGTCCGGCTCGCCGACCACTGGCTCGACGCGACCACGGAGTTCCCCTCCGGCGTCTCCACGACGGCGGCCTGGTCGCGGGCGGAGTGGCTGGTCGAGACCCAGCCGGTGTGGAAGGTCCTCGTCGAGCCGGTGGCCGCCCGCTCGGTCACCAGCCTGTCCAGCGGCCTGCCCGAGGAGATGAAGGCCGCGGCCGGTCCCTTCGTCGGCATCATCGGCCAGGCCGTGGGCGGCATGCTCGCGATGCAGGTCGGCCAGGGCCTGGGCGCCCTCGCGGGCGACGTGCTGACCGCCTCCGACATCGGCCTGCCGCTCGGCGCCCCCGGCAAGGCCGGCCTGGTGCTGACCAACGTGCGCGCCTTCGCCGACGGTCTCGACGTCTCCGAGGACGACGTCCTGCTCTACCTCGCCCTGCGCGAGGCCGCCCACCAGCGCCTCTTCGCGCACGTGCCGTGGCTGCGCGAGCACCTCATCGGCGCGGTCACCGACTACGCCCGCGGGCTGGAGATCAACGCCCAGCAGATCCAGGACCGGGTCCAGGAGCAGCTGCGCGGCATCGACCCGACCAACCCCGAGGCGATCCAGGGCCTGCTCGAGGGCGGCCTCTTCGAGGCGCCGCAGACGCCCGCGCAGACCGCCGCGCTGGGCCGCCTGGAGATCGCGCTCGCCCTCGTCGAGGGCTGGGTCGACGAGGTCGTCGGCCAGGCCACCGAGGAGCGGATGCCCGCCGCGGCCAAGCTCCGCGAGGCCGTCCGCCGCCGCCGGGCCGCCGGTGGTCCCGCCGAGCAGACCTTCGCCGCGCTCGTCGGCCTCGAGCTGCGCCCGCGCCGGCTGCGGGACGCCTCCACGCTGTGGGGCGGCCTGCGCGCCCGCTCGGGCCCCGAGGCCCGCGACGGCGTGTGGATGCACCCCGACCTTCTCCCGAGCGCCGCCGACCTCGACGACCCGCTGTCGTTCCGTGCCGAGGCGACCCCGCCGGAGGAGCTGAGCGAGGACGAGTTCGACGCCGAGCTGCGCAAGCTGCTCGACGGGCCCGACGCCACCGAGGAGTGAGCCTCCACGCGGACGCCCTGAGCGTCCTCGGCGGCTGGCGCGCGCCGGACCCGGCCGAGGAGGAGCTGCGCCGCCGGTACGTCGCGCACCTCCGGGCGCGCCCGGACGGCATGTGGCGCTCGTCGTACCCGGACCACCTGACGGCCGGCACCCTCGTCCTCGACGCGACGGGTGAGCGGGTGCTGCTCAACCTGCACCGCAAGGCGCAGCGCTGGTTCCACTTCGGCGGGCACGCCGAGGAGGGCGACCCGACGCTCGCGGCCGTCGCGCTGCGCGAGGCGCACGAGGAGAGCGGGCTCACCGATCTGGACTTCCATCCCGATCCGGTCCAGCTCGACCTGCACACGGTGCCCTTCTGCGGCGAGCGCGGGGACGTGCACCACCTCGACGTCCGGTACGTCGCCGCCGCCCGCCCCGGCGCCGAGGCGGTGGTCAGCGACGAGTCCCTCGCCGTGCGCTGGTGGCCGGTCGGCGACCTGCCGGACCTGGAGCCGGAGATGCACACCCTGATCGGGCGCGCCCGAGCCCTGCTCGGCTGACCCAGGCTCCGACGCCGCTCAGTCGACCGCGTCGCCGGCGGGATAGACCTCCTCCGAGGGCGGACGCGGCATCCGGGCCGCGTCCGACCAGCCGGCGAGGTAGCCCTTGGCCTTCTCCGCGGCCGGGTAGTGCGCGACCCAGCCCCAGAACTTCTCGTCGTGCTGGGGCTCGATCAGGTGCGCCAGCTCGTGCACGATGACGTAGTCGAGCACCCACTCCGGCATCCGCTGCAGCCGCTCGGAGAGCCGGATCGAGCGGTCCCGTGGCGTGCACGAGCCCCAGCGGGCACGCTGGTTGCCGACCCACCGCACGGACTCCGGCACCGCCAGGCCGCCGAGGTAGTCGTCGCTGAGCCGTCGCGCGCGCGTCATCAGGTCCGCGTCGTCCCAGCGCCGCGGCGCCGCCGCCCGCAGCTCCTTGCGCTCCACGCGGGCGACCATCTTCGTCACCCAGGCGCGCTCCTCCTCGCCGGTGAGGTTGTCCGGGACGAGGACGACGATCTTCGCGCCGTCACGGTACGCCGAGACGGTACGACGCCGGCGACCCGACCGTCGTACCTCCACCCGCGGCTTGCTCCGCGCACCCATGACCTGGACCTTAGGGGTTTGCCCAGGTCAGGAGGCGCTCGACAGGCCAGGTGTTGACGATCCGGTCAGCGTCGATGCCGGCCGCCTCGGCACGCTCGCAGCCCAGCAGCGGGTAGTCCAGCTGTCCCGGCGCGTGCGCGTCGCTGTCGATCGAGAACACGCAGCCGATGTCGCGGGCCAGCTCCAGCAGCTTCGTCGGCGGGTCGCGGCGCTCGGGCCGGGAGTTGATCTCCACCGCGACGCCCTCCTCCGCGCACGCCTCGAAGACGGCCCGGGCGTCGAAGCGGGACTGCCCCCGCGTGCCGCGACTGCCGGTCACCAGGCGGCCGGTGCAGTGGCCGAGCACGTTGGTGAACGGGTTGCGCACCGCGGCGACCATCCGCCGGGTCATCTGCTCAGGCTCCATGTGCAGCTTGGAGTGCACGCTGGCCACCCGTACGTCGAGGCGCCCCAGCATCTCCTCGGTCTGGTCGAGGCCGCCGTCGTCGAGGATGTCGACCTCGATCCCGCGCAGCAGCCGGAAGCCGGCGCCGGCGAGGTGCTCGTTGACCGCGGCGACCACGTCGAGCTGCCGGGTCAGCCGCTCCGCCGACAGCCCGCGGGCGACCTTGAGCCGCGGCGAGTGGTCGGTGAGCACGAGGTAGTCGTGGCCCAGCTCGATGGCCGTCATCGCCATCTCCTCGATGGGCGAGCCGCCGTCGGACCAGTCCGAGTGCGAGTGCAGGTCGCCGCGCAGGGCGGCGCGCAGGGTGGTGCCGGCGCCGTCGTGGGTCAGCGGCGCGCCGTACTGCTCCTCGGTCTCGGCCAGCTTGTCCGGCACCCGGCCCTCGACCGCCTGGGCGATCACCCGGGCGGTGCTGGAGCCGACCCCGCCGAGCTCGGTGAGGGTGCGGGTCCGTGCGCGCTCGGCCACCTCGTCGGCCGGCAGGGGCAGGATCGCGGCCGCCGCGCCGCGATAGGCCTTCACCTTGTAGCTGTCGGCCCGTCCGCGCTCGAGCAGGAACGCGATCCGGCGCAGCGCCGCCACCGGGCCGCCGTCGTATACCTGGTCCGCCATGTGACCCCGATCACGCTCCCTTCGGGACTGAAGTATTTGTTGTCCACAACCGGTGGAAGAACCTGTGGGCAGTGTTCTCGCAGGTCACCCCGCGGTACGACGCCGTCCGCCTCACCATTTTCCCCCACCCGTCCACATCGAACTCACCGATCCGGCGCCGTCGTCCACCGGCTGCGCACGTCATCCACAACCGTGTCCACAGCATCCTCCACAGGGACACACCGCGCTGGATTGACCCCGCCGCCGCGGCTGCCTAGCGTCTGGTCCGACGAAGCCCCCGGGGCGTGGTCCTCGCTCGCAAGGGGAAGGCAAGCGAGGGTCGCTGCGCACCGGGGGCCTCGTTGCGTCCAGGGCCGGCTCAGCGGTTCCGGAAGACCGGTGGGCGCCGCTCCTGGGCGGCGCGGATCCCCTCCAGCAGGTCCTCGGTGGCCAGCGTCACCGGCTGGGCCAGACCCTCCCACTCCAGCGCCGTCTCGATGCTGGCGTGCGGGCGCTGCAGCGCGCGCTTGGTGAGCCGGGTCGCGATCGGCGCCGCGCCGGCGATGTCGGCCGCGCTCGCGAGCACCTCGGCGCGGAAGGTCTCCGGGTCCAGCACCCGCGAGACCAGGCCCAGCACGAGCGCCTCCTCGGCCTCCACGACCCGGCCGGTGAGGAAGAGGTCACGGGCGGCGGCGGAGCCGACGACGTCGGGCAGCAGGTAGGTGCCCGCCATCCCCGGGTGGATCCCCAGCTTCGTGAACGGGACACCGAGCTTGGCGCCCCGGGCGGCGTACCTGATGTCGCAGGCCAGGGCCAGGCACAGCCCCGCCCCGATGGCCGCGCCGTTGAGCGCCGCGATCGTCGGCACCTCCAGGCGCCGGATCGAGAGCCAGGCCCGGTAGAACGGCAGCATCCGGGCGCGCAGGTCGTCGACGCTCGCGTCCGGCTCGGAGGCCAGCCAGGACAGGTTGCCGCCGGAGCAGAACGCCTTGCCCTCACCGGTCACCACGACCACCCGCACGGACGGGTCCGTGGCCAGGTGGTCGACCGCGGCGACCCAGGACGCGGTCATCTCGTCGCTCATCGCGTTGCGCAGGTCGGGCTGGTCCAGGACGAGCAGCGCGACCCCCTCGGCGGGCCGTTCGAGGCGCAGGTGGGTCAGCGGCGGCGGGGTGGGGGAAATCGAGGCCGTTTCAGACATGCGGGGCACGCTACTGCGCCTGCGTGGCGCCGTGCCGTAGGGTCGTGGAGGTTCGGAGTCGGACTCCGGACCCCGGCGGGCTTCCCCCAAAGACCCCCGTCGCGACGACCAACAGAATGAAACATGGCAAGGAGGCCGTCATGGCGGAGACCTGGAGCGGCGAGTTCTACTGCGTGAAGTGCAAGGCCAAGCGTGAGGCTGAGGGCGAGGTCAAGGTGAACGACAAGGGCACCCGGATGGCCAAGGCCGTCTGCCCCGAGTGCGGCACCAACCTCAACCGCATCCTCGGCAAGGCCTGATCTCCCGGCCCACTGACCGACCCGTCGCGGGCGGCACCACCACCGGTGGTGCCGCCCGCGGCCGTTTTCACCAGCCCCTCGTCCCCAGGCCGGTGCCGCCTGTGGAGAGGCCGGCGCACGCACCTCCCTCCGGTGGCAGGCTGCTGCCATGACGTCCGCTCTCGGGACCCGGCGCCTCGTCCTGCGCCCCGGCACGCCGGTGCTGGCCCGCTCCCCCGGCATCGTGCAGGTCGGGCTCGACGCGCCGGTGGTCCGGCTCCCCGACGAGCCCGCCGTCCGGTCCCTGCTCGCCGGCCTGCTCGGCTCGCGCGGCCTGCCGGAGAAGACCGCGGCCGATCCGGACGTGCTCGACCGGCTGCGGGCGGCGGGGCTGCTGCTCGTCGTGCCGGACGGGCCGGCCGGCGTCGCCGAGCAAGTGCTTCGCGCACAGTTCGGCCCCGACGCCGTACGCCGGCACACGGCCCGACCCCACGGCGCCGCGGTCGCCGTCGACGCGCCGCCCGGCACCGCGGCCCTGCTCGCGCCGCTCCTGGACGCCGCCGGCCTGCGCCGCGCCGAGACCGCCGCCGTGCACCTCGTCGTCAGCACCGGCCCGCTCGACCGCGAACGGCTGGACCCGCTGGTGCGGACCGGGACGCCGCACCTGGTCGTCAGCGGTGCTGCCGCCGGGCGCCGGATCGGCCCGTTCGTCGAGCCGGGACGGACCGCCTGCCTGCGCTGCGTGGACGCGCACGAGGCCCTGGCCGACGTACGCCGGCCGTTGCTGCTCGCCCAGGCCGCCACGACCGCCGGCACCCGCCCGCCGCCCGTGGACCCGGTCCTCGACGCGCTGGTGCTCGCCTGGGCGGTGCGCGACCTGTGCCGCTACCTGGAGGGGGACGCGCCGAGCACCTGGTCGGCGACCTACGACCTCGGGCCGCGCGACGCACCGGTCGCCACGCCGTGGGGACGTCACCCCGACTGCGGCTGCGCCTGGGACGAGCTCACCCTGCTGCCGTGAGCGGGCCGGTCACCACCACTCGCTGTCGAGCTTGGCCTCCATCGCCCGCAGGTGGGCCCGCGAGCACTCGTCGCAGTAGCGCCGGACCCGGCCGCGCTCGACCGCGGACGTCCACGTCAACGGCGCGGTGTCGCCGTCGGCGCGCCGGCCGCAGAAGTCGCAGGAGACGGGCATGTCCCCCAGCGTAGGAGCCTCGGCGCCCCTGCGGGGCGTCGTGACCGAAAAGTTGCGAAGGGCCGGAACCGACGGTGGTCGGTTCCGGCCCTTCTTTCATCACCCGCGATCAGGTGTGCCCCAGAGGAGGCCTCCGAGGGCGTTTCTGCCTCGCTGCCGGGCGGGTCCGCGTCCGCGGACCGGTCCGGTTCAGAGAGCGCGAGCGAGGGCGAGACGAGCCTGCTGCGCAGCACGCTCGGCCTTGCGGCTCAAGCGGCGGGCGCGGGCCACCTGGGCGGCCTCGCGCAGCTGGTGCGCCTCTCCCAGGCGCGCGGCCATCTGCGCGCGCGCCAGGTCTTCGTTCATCATGTTGAACATCTGAGGATCCTTCGTTTCGTCGTGGTCTGGTTGGTCGCTCGGAGAGCGGGAATCGATGCCTAGGCGGCGGTCACGGTCGCGTCCTTGCGCGGCCGGCCCCGGGGCCGCTTGCGCGGGATCACCACGCCGGCCAGGAACAGCTCGCCACCCCACACGCCCCACGGCTCACGCCGCTCGAGGGCGCCGGCCAGGCACAGGGCCTGGACGGGGCACGCCTGGCACAGCGCCTTGGCGGACTCGACGTCCGACGGTGACTCGGCGAACCACAGCTCCGCGTCGTTCAGCCGGCACGGCAGCAGCTCGTCCAGCGTCGGCTCGAGAACACTGGTCGTCATCTGCTTTCACCTCCTCTTCAATGACCTGATCGCGTTGGTCGTTTTTCCTCGAGGGGATCTGCGACTTCGCAGTTCTCAGGTCTTGAGAAACACGAAGGCCGCGGATCCCGGTCTGTCGGGTTCCGCGGCCTGGAGGCTGCCGAGCTGATCGAAGGATCAGCTGGGATGGCTCCAGGCGGGCGGGCCCGGGACGTGGGCGGCGATGGCGCCGCGGTGTCCGATGCCGGTCGTGCCGCGCTCCCGCTTGACGGACGGACCGTCAGCCTGCGCGACCTCGCCACCATTGGCGGCGATCGGCGCGAAGGCGGCAGCGTCGGCCGTGCTCGGGCGCAGCGCAAAGCCCTGGACCTCGAGGGTCGCGAGAGCGGAGGTGGCGCAGTCGAGCGCGGACAGCGCGAGCTGCCAGACGTTCTCGTCCGTCATCGGGATCATCACGATGTTCTTCACGTTCGCCACCTCCTTCGGTGTCTTGCGGGGCGCCAGCCGTGCCAGGGCTGTGATGCGCAGAGTGGATGTTGCCTGACGACCGTAACGGGCGCGTATCAGGGCGTGCAAATCATTTATCGGGGTTTTCTCAGAGTTTTTCAGATACGAGAGCGAGCACCGCCTCGCCGTACTTCTCGATCTTGTTCGGGCCCACTCCGTTGACCTTCGCCAGGGCCCGGATCGAGGCCGGCTTGTGCTCGGCGATCAGCTCCAACGTCGCGTCGGTGAACACGACGTACGCCGGCAGCGGCTTGCCGTCCTCCCCCGCCTCCCGCGCGGTCTCCAGCCGCCACGCCTTGAGCCGGTCGAAGAGCTCCTCGTCGTAGCGCACCGGGTGGTGGGAGCAGCGGCCGCGCTTCTTCTCCGCCGCGGTGCCGAGCGGCTGCAGGCAGTCCCGGCAGCGCGCGACCTTGGACCGGCCGCGGGTCGCCTGCGGCTGCTGCGACTCGGGCAGCAGCGGCACGAGGAAGCGCGAGGGCTGCCGGCGTGGGGCCTGGCCCGGGTTGCGGGCCGCCGCCCAGGAGACCATCAGCTCCTGGCGGGCACGGGTCATGCCGACGTAGAGCAGGCGGCGCTCCTCCTCGACGGCCCCCGGTGGCGCGCCCTCCTGGCTGGCGTAGGTGATCGGCACCGTGCCGTCCTGGACCCCGCAGCAGAACACCGCGTCCCACTCCAGGCCCTTGGCCGCGTGGAAGGTCGCCAGGGTGACCCCGTCGGCCGTCGGGGCGTGCTGCTCGGTCGCCCGCCGGTCGAGGTCCTCGACGAAGGCCGCCACCGACGCCTCGACGCCGCGCTCGGTCGCGAAGTCCTCGGCCTGGTCGACCAGCGCCTGGAAGGACTCCCAGCGATCGCGCGCCTGCCCGCGCGCGGTCGGTGGCTCGGGCGTCCAGCCCATGCCGCCCAGCACGTCGCGCACCACCCCGACCCAGGGCAGGCCCTCGGCCTCGCCCGAGCGGGCCGCGCCACGCAGCCGGGTCACCGCCTCGCGCACCTCGCGGCGCTCGAAGAAGCGCGCCGCGCCGCGCACGACGTAGGGGATGCCGCGGTCGGTCAGCGCGTCCTCGAAGGTCTCCGACTGGGCGTTGATGCGGAAGAGCACCGCCATCTCGCCGTAAGCCGTGCCCGCGCGGTGCAGCCGCGCCGCCCGGTCGGCGACGCTGCGCGCCTCGGCCACCTCGTCGGGCTCACCGACGTAGCGCACCGCGGAGCCCGCCGCCTGCTGCGAGCGCAGCTCGACGCCCGCGCTGGACGTGCCGGCCAGGAGCTGGTTGGCCGCGGCGACGACCTGCGGGGTGGAGCGGTAGTTGCGGACGAGCTCGATGGACGTCGTACCCGGATAGCGCTGGGGGAAGTCGCGCAGGTAGCCCGCGTCGGCACCGGCGAAGGAGTAGATCGTCTGCGCCGGGTCGCCCACCACGCACAGCTCGTCGCGCCCGCCCAGCCACAGGTCGAGCAACGCCGACTGGAGCGGCGAGACGTCCTGGAACTCGTCGACGACGAACCACTTGTACTGCCGGCGCACCTGCGCGGCCACCCGCTCGTCGGAGGCCAGCACGCCCGCGGTCAGCAGGAGCACGTCCTCCATGTCCATCCGACCCTGGTCGCGCTTGACGTCCTCGTAGGCCGCGAACACCCGACCGACCGTCTCCGGCGTCTGGTCCGCCACCGCACGGCCCTTGGCCGGCGCGAGCCGGGCGTAGTCGTCGGCGCCGATGTTGCTCACCTTGGACCACTCGATCTCGGAGGCGAGGTCGCGCAACAGGGCCTGGTCGGTGCGGACGCCGATGGTGCGGCACGCCGCCGCCAGCATGCCGATCTTGGACTCGACCAGCTCGGGGAGCTCGGTGCCGTGCACGTGCGGCCAGAAGTAGCGCAGCTGACGCAGTGCCGCGCTGTGGAAGGTCCGCGCCTGCACGCCCGGCGCCCCCAGCTGGCGCAACCGCTGGCGCAGCTCGCCGGCCGCCCGGGTGGTGAAGGTGACCGCCAGCACCTCCGTCGGCGCGTAGACCCCCGCCAGCACGCCGTGCGCGATCCGGTGGGTGATCGCCCGGGTCTTGCCCGTCCCGGCCCCCGCCAGCACCCGCACCGGGCCGCGCAGGGTCTCGGCCACCTGCCGCTGCTCGGGGTCGAGCGCGGACAGCAGCCGCTCGATGGGGTCGGTCGTCGCGGACATCGGGGGGTGCGGCTCCTCGGTGGGTGGGATCGGGTGGATCGGTCCGGCGTCCCCGACCCTAGACCGGGGGTCCGACGCAATCCCCGCGGGGGAATGCGGGGCCGGCTGGCTAGGTTGGGGTGGAGAAGGTCGCGCGGGTCCGCGCGGTTCCCGGCAGAGAGGTCGATCGATGTCCGACGCCCAGTTCGTCATGTACACCACCCCGTGGTGCGGCTACTGCAAGCGGCTCAAGAGCCAGCTCGACCGCGAGGGCATCGCCTACGACATCGTCGACATCGAGCAGCAGCCGGAGACCGCCGCCATCGTGGAGTCCGCCAACAACGGCAACCAGACCGTGCCGACGCTGGTCTACACCGACGGCACCGCGCAGACGAACCCCAGCGTCGCGCAGGTCAAGGCGAAGCTCGACGAGCTGGAGCAGCTCGGCGCCTGAGCGCCGCGCAGGCGCGCCGCCCCTGAGCGCCGCGCGGCGCACTGTGGGGCAAGCCGGTCGCGGGCATTGACACCATGGATCACATGGCGTCAATTGGTGTGTGACATCACCTACCCACAGGAGTGCGAACCATGAAATCGGGTTCTCGTATCGCCCTCGCATCGATCGCGACAGCTGTCGCTGTCATCGGCACCACCGCCGGCCCGGCGTCCGCGTCGGACGGCCCGTTGATCTCGACCGGTCCCTCGTCAGCGAAGTACTACGGGGCGACCGACACCTTCCGGCTCTGCGACGGCAGCGCGACGAACGGCGCCCGGGTGGAGTGGGAGACCCTGTCGCTCTCGGGCAGCCACACCAACACCAGCGACACCTGCAGGAACTACGACCACGCGTTCGTGAAGGGGACCAGGGTCAGGTACCGCGTCTGCGACGTCCGCCCGAACGGCCCCGACCCGTGCAGTGCGTGGGTCGTCGGCTACTCCGACTCCTGAGCGCAGGTCGCCGGTCCATCGGGCCTGGTGACCCTCGGCGGGGGTCGAGGGTCACCAGCTGCCGGGCAGCGTCCCGCCGTACCAGTCCTCGATGAGCGAACGGCTGATCGAGACCCCGCCCGGCAGGACCAGGGAGCCCTCCTCGGCGCGGCTGCGCATCTGCTCGCGGGTGAACCACTCCGCCTCCTCGACGTCGGCGTCCTCGAGACGGATCTCCTCGCCGACCGCGCGGCCGTGGAAGCCGATCATCAGGCTGGCGGGCAGGGGCCACGGCTGGTTGCCGAAGTAGGTCACCTCACCGACGACCACGCCGGTCTCCTCCAGCACCTCGCGCCGCACCGCGTCCTCCAGGGTCTCCCCCGGCTCGCAGAAGCCCGCGAGCGTGCTGAACCGGCCCTCCGGCCAGCTCGCCCCACGCCCGAGCAGGCAGCGCTCGTCCGGGCTGCCCGGCTCCCCTGCCGCGATCAGCATGATGACGGCCGGGTCCGAGCGCGGGAACTGCGGCTTGCCGCACTGGGTGCAGACCAGCTCGTGGCCCGCCGCGCGCGCGACGAGCGTGCCCCCGCAGCGCGGGCAGTGACGGGTCGCCCAGTGCCACTCCGCCAAGCCCATGGCGTGAAAGACCAGCGGCGCCTGGCGGACCGCGTCGCCGCCGAGGTGCGGCAGCAGGCCCCGCAGCGGGAGCCAGCGGTCCGGCTCGGCCTTCGCGACCTCACCGGGCACGATGACCGCCCACCACGTCGTACCGTCCCGGTCGCCGAGCAGCACCCGTAGCCCGTCCGGCACGTCCGCGCTCGGCAGCCACTCCAGGCCGCCGTCGCCCGGGCGCACCCGGGTCCCCGCGATCACCAGCACGCGGCTGGCCGGGTCCTCCCAGCGCTCCTGCAACCAGGCGTCGTCAGTACGGAGCAGGCCCTGGCGGTCGTGCGGATCGGCAACCAGGGACAGGTGCGGGAAGGTCACGTCCCGACTCTAGGACCGGCGTGCGCACGTCGTCCGACAGGGTGCCCGTCCGCACCGAGCGGTGGTCTCAGCCCAGCAGCGCCTCGATCCCGGTGCGATCGGGCAGGTCATCGGGCAGGACGAGCCGGCCGCTGCGCACGTAGTGGAAACCGGCCCGGACCTGGTCGAGCGGGATGCCGCGCAGCTCGGACCAGGCCAGCCGGTAGAGCGCGAGCTGGAGGGGGTCGGCGTCCTGGCGGGTGCTGGTCTTCCAGTCGACGACGAGGAAGCCCCCGTCGGGCTCGGCGTAGACGGCGTCGATCCGGCCGCGCACCACCTGCCGCCCGCCGCCGGCCGTGCTCAGCACCAGCGCGAACGGGGCCTCGACCGCGAGCGGGACCCGCGATCCGAACGGGCCGTCCTCGAACCGGGCGACGAGCTCCTTGAGGTCGCCGTCGTCCTCGATGCCGGCGTCACCGCGTCCTTCGAGCTCGTCGGGCTCGAAGAGTCCCTGCTGCCCGAACCTGGTCTCGACCCAGGCGTGGAAGCGGGTGCCGAAGCGGGCGGCCGGGGCCGGTGGGCGAGGCATTGGCCGGGCCAGCTCGCGGGCGAAGGCCTCGGGGTCGTCGCGCAGCCGGCCGAGCGCGGTCGCGGACAGCGAGGCGGGCAGCGCCACACTCACCTCGGTGGTGCCCTGGGCCCCGGCGAGGCGGGCCTCGGTGAGCAGCTGGTCGATCTCGGCGTCCCACTCCGCGACCCGGGCGGCAGTGACGATGTCGAGGTCCGGGTCGGGCCCCTCGGGATCGGCGGCGAGCACCCGCGCGGCCGCCTCGCGACGCAGGCGCGCCTCCTCGCCGTAGCCCTCCACGGGCCAGGGCCGGGCGGGGTCCTCGGCGGCGTACGGGTTGTCCGCGCCCTTGCCCGGGCGCAGCAGCCAGGGCTCCGGCGGAGTGCCCCAGGCCTCGAGGCGCTCCCGCACCACCTCCTGGTACGACGAGGGCCCGTACGGCGTCTTGCGCGGCCCCCACTGGAAGGAGGTCACCGCGAGCCGGTGGGCGGCGCGGGTGAAGGCGACGTAGCCAAGGCGGAGCTCCTCGTCGGCCTCGTGCGCCTTGGCGCGGGCGCGGTAGTCGTCGAGCGCGGCCTTGTCGAAGCCCGCGAGCTGCGGCAGGTCGGCCGCGTCGCCGCGCAGCGGGGCCGGCAGGACCGCCGGCGAGGAGACCCACAGCGTGCGCCCCTGGGCCGACGGGAAGCGCGACTCGCACACGCCGACGCAGAACACGGTGTCCCACTCCAGCCCCTTGGAGCGGTGGACCGTCAGCAGCTTGACCGAGTCGGCCTCGGTGGGGGTGGCGATGTCGAGGCCGTTGCCCTGGTCGTCCTCGGCGGTGAGGTAGGCCAGCAGCGCCGGCAGGGTCACGTCGCCGTCGACGGCCTGGAAGTCGGCGACGGCCTTGACGAACAGGTCGAGGTTGTCGCGGCGGGCACCGGCGGCCGGGCTGATCGCGGACGCGAGCTCGACGTCCACGCCGGTGACGTCGACGATGCGGCGGACCAGGTCGAGCAGCGGCTCACCGACGGCCGCCCGCAGGAGGCGCAGCTCGTCGCGGAGCAGACCGAAGCGCTCCAGCGCCTCGGCGGAGTAGGCCCCCTCCCCCGGGTCGGCCAGTGCGTCGTCGAGGCAGGCGATCTCGGCCGGGTCGATGCCGTCGGCGATCGCGACCAGCTGCTCGCTGACCGACACCGTCTCCTCGGCCCGTCCGCGCCGCCCGGCCAGCTCACCGGCCCGCTGTCCGAGCAGGCGCAGGTCCCGCGCCCCGATCCCCCACCGCGGGCCGGCCAGCAGGGTGAGCAGCGCGGCGTTGTCGGTGACGTCGTGGAGCAGCCGCAGCACGGCCACCACCTCGGCGATCTCGGGCAGCCGGAGCAGGCCCGAGAGACCCACGATCTCGACCGGCACTCCGGCCTGCGTCAGCGCGTCGAAGACCAGCTCGGCATGCGCGTTGTCCCGGGTCAGCACCCCCATCCGGGCCCAGTCGCCGGGCTCCCCGCCGTGGGTCGCGCGGACCGCGTCGGCCAGCCACGCCAGCTCCTCGCGCTGGGTCTCGAACACCTGCGCCTCGACCACGCCGTCGGCGGCGCCCTCGGGCGCCCGCAGCCGGGCGACCCCGGCACCGCGGGACTCCAACGCGTCGTAGAGCGGCTCGGCGAGGTGGCTCGCCACCTCCAGGATCCGCCGGTCGGAGCGCCGGTTGATCGTCAGCGGGTGCGACCGCGGAGAGCCCGCCGATGTCGGGAAGGTGTCGGCGAAGTTGAGGATGTTGGCCACCGAGGCCCCGCGCCAGCCGTAGATCGCCTGGTTGGGATCGCCCACGGCCGTCACCGCGTGGCCGAGGCCGTGCGCGGGATCCGGCCCGGAGAACAGCCGCGACAGCATGATCGCCTGGGCGACGGAGGTGTCCTGGTACTCGTCGAGGAGGACCACCTTGAACCGTCCGCGCTCGGCCTCGCCGACCTCCGGGCGCTCGGCCGCGAGCCGGGCACCGAGCTCGATCTGGTCGGAGAAGTCCATCAGCCCGAGGTCGCGCTTGAGCCGCCGGTACGCCGCCACGAGCTGCAGCAGCTCCGCTCTCCGGTCGATCGCGGAGATCGCCTTGTCGACGGCCTCGACGTAGGTCTTGCGGGCCTTGTCGGCGAGCTCCTCGGCGCGGGCCCGCTCGAAGCCGCGGCGGGCCTCGGCGTCGTGGGCGAGCACGCGCTGCGGGGCGACGAGGTGCTCGCTCATCGCGGAGTCGAGGGCCAGCAGGTTCTGGATCGCCGTTTCGGGGTGGTCGGTGAGGTGCTCGATGTCGCCGGTGAAGCGGTCGACGGCGCGGGCACCGAGCTGGTAGCGGGCGGCGTCGGTGACCACCCGGGTGTCGGGCTCGTGCCCGATCCGCAGGCCGTGGTCGGTGAGCAGCCCGGCGGCGTAGGCGTTGTAGGTCGCGACGGTCGGCTCCAGCACCTCCTCGCCGTCGGCGCCGGTCGCGTCGAGGTCGAGCGCGCCGGCGTCGCGCAGGGCGGTGCGGATCCGCTGGCGCAGCTCGGCGGCCGCCTTGGTCGTGAACGTCAGCCCGAGCACCTCCTCGGGGCGCACCTGGCCGGTCAGCACCAGGTAGACCACCCGCGCCGCCATCAGCGTCGTCTTGCCGGAGCCGGCGCCGGCGATCACGACCGCCGGCTCCAGCGGCGCGCTGATCGCCGCCCACTGCTCCTCGCTCGGCGGGAAGTCGGCCTGCATCGCGCGCTGGAGGTCGGCCGGGGTGTCGATGCGGAGCACGGGACCCTGCGTCACTGGGCCACCACCGATCCGGCACTGCGCGCCGGGCAGAGCGAGACGAAGGTGCAGGTGCGGCACTGCTGTCCGGCCACCGCCGGGAAGCGCTCCTCACGGATCAGCGAGGCGGCGTGCGCCAGCCGGGCGCGCAGCTCGGCGCGCTCCGGGCCGTCCTCGTCCTGCACCGGCTGGGGCTGGACGGTCGCGTCCGGCCCCCCGCCGGTCAGCCCGAGCTGGACCAGCTCCGCGCCACCGGCCCGGTGCCGCGGCAGGGCGGGGTCGACGTCGAGGGCGCCGTGGTCGACGGCGTACTGGTAGAGCGCGAGCTGGACGTGGGTGCGCACCGAGGTGTCGCTCGGCTTGCCGCGTCCGGTCTTGAGGTCGACCACGACGACCCGGCCGTCGGCGTCGAGCTCGACCCGGTCGGCATAGCCGGTCAGCTGGACCCGCTCGCCGTCCACCTCGACGACCGTCGAGAAGCGCTCCTCGCGACCGACCAGCTCGCGCGGGTTGGCCTCGTGCCAGTCGACGAAGCGCTCCAGCGCCGCGCGGACCCGGTCGTGCTCACGCTGCTTGGACCAGGGCGTGCGGAAGTCGAGACGGTCCCAGACCTCGTCGACGTAGGTCATCAGGGCGTCGGGGTCGGGCGGCGCGTCACCGGCGGCCACCCGCTCGGCCAGGGCGTGCACCAGCTCTCCGAGGTTGGCCGACTGGTGGGCACGGCCGGCGCCGCCGGCCTCCCGGGTGAGGAACCACTGCGTCGGGCAGACCGCCAGCGCCTCCAGCATGCTCGCCGAGATCGGCACCGGCCGGTCGGCCTCACGCACGGGCTGCTCGGACCTGCTGATCGCGCGGGTGCCCCACCAGGTGCCGGGGTCGGCGGCCGGCACCAGCGCGCGACGCCCGAGGCGCTCCCCCGACAGCCGCGCCAGGCGGCGGGCGGCGGCGTCGCGCAGGCCGGAGTCGGCCTCCGGGTCCGCGACAGTACGACGCAGCTCGGCCACCAGGCCGTCGAGCGAGAGCGGTCGCGGAGGGCGGCCGACGACGTGCTCGACCGTGCTGCCGAGCTCCTCCAGGAACCGGGAGGGCTGCTCCCCCTCGTCCTCGCTGGAGCGGACCGCGGTGACGACGAGCCGCTCGCGCGCCCGCGTGCACGCGACGTAGAAGAGCCGGCGCTCCTCCATGAGCAGCTCGCGGGTGGAGATCGGAGGCAGCACCCCGTCGGTGCCGATCCGGTCGGCCTGGAGCAGGGTCGAACGGCGGCGCAGGTCGGGCCAGCCCTCCGCCTGCACGTGCGCGACCACCGCCAGGCGCCACTCGAGGCCCTTGCTGCGGTGGGCGGTGAGCAGGCGGACCGCCGCGCCCCGGGCACCCCGCTCCGCCAGGGTGTCGGCGGGGATCTCCTGCTGCACGAGCTCCTCGAGGAAGGGCTGCACGCCGAGGTGCTCGCGGCGCTCGCCGGCTCGCGCGGCGATGTCGAAGAGGGCGCAGATCGAGTCCAGGTCGCGGTGCGCGCGCCGGGCGGCCCCGCCCCCGGACTCCACCGAGCGGCGCAGACGCTGGGGCCAGGTGGTGCCGGACCACAGCTCCCAGAGCAGCTCCTCGGCGCCGGCCCCGGACTCCAGGCCGGTGCGGGCCCGTGCCAGCAGCTGGGCCAGGGCCCGCGCCCGGTCGACGTCCGGCCCCTCCAGCCCGTCGAGGAAGGAGCCGTCGAGGACGGCGAGACGCACCAGCGCGCGCGAGCTGCGCGGCGTGCCGCCCGCGGCCTGCACCGCGTCCTTCTCGCGCTGGCGCAGCACCCGCGCCAGGCGTCGTACGTCGCCCGCGTCGAGACCGCCCAGGGGCCCGGTGAGCAGCGCCTCGGCCCGTCCGGCGTCGACGTGCTCGACGTCCTCGGGGTCGTCGTTGCCGGCGTTGACGACCGCACGCAACGCGTCGAGCAGCGGCAGCACCGCGGGGTCGCGGACCAGCGGCACCTCGTCGCGCGCCACCTCGACCGGGACGCCGGCCGCCCCCAGCGCGCGGCGCAGCGGGCCGATGCTGGCCCGGCCCGAGCGGACCAGCACCGCCATCTCGTCCCACCCGATGCCGTCCTCCAGGTGCGCCCGGCGGAGCAGGTCGGCGAGGTGCTCGGACTCGGCCCGCTCGGTGTCGAAGGTGCGCACCTGCACCTGGCCGCGGCCGTGCGGGCCGGGCGCCGCCTCGGGCGCGAGGAAGATCGCGCGCGCGGCCTCGGGGATCGTGCCGGGCAGGCCGATCCGGCCCGCCACCCGCTGGGCGGGCGCGAGGATGCCGGGCCCGAACCGGCGGATCGTGCGCAGCGCGACGACCTCAGCCGGCCGGCCGTCGGCCTGCGGGAACTGGGTCGGGAACTCCAAGATCCCGCGCACCTCCGCGCCCCGGAAACCGTAGATCGACTGGTGCGGGTCGCCCACCGCGACCAGGTCGCGGCCGTCACCGGCCAGCGCGCGCAGCAGCGCGACCTGCCCGGGGTCGGTGTCCTGGTACTCGTCGACGAACACGTGCCGGAACTGCGCGCGCAGCTCGGCGCGGTTGGCCTCCGCCTCGATCACGGCACGCCGGATCAGGTCGGCGTAGTCGGTGGCACCGAGGCTGTCGAGGGAGTCGAGGTACTGCTCCAGGAAGAGCCCAGCCGCGACGTACTCCTCGATGCCCTCGGCCTCGCCCAGCCGGCGCAGCTCCTCGCCGTCGAGCCCCTTCTCCCGGGCCCGGCCGAGCACCGCGTGCACCTCGCGCGCGAAGCCGCGGGTGGCCGTGGCCTGGCGGAAGCGGTCGGGCCAGGTCACCGACTCGGGGTGGTCGGCGAGCAGCTCGCGCAGCACCACGTCCTGCTCGGGCGCCGACAGCAGGCGCAACGGAGCCTCGTAGAGCTCGGCCGGTGCGTAGCGCCGGACCAACGCGTAGGCGAAGGAGTGGAAGGTCGCACTGAGCTGCTGGCCGGTCGTGCGGCCCAGCCGTGCGCTGACCCGGTCGCGGAGCTGGTCGGCGGCCTTGCGCGAGAAGGTGAGCGCGAGCACCTCGTCGGGCCGGGCGCCGCGTCGCTCGATGCGGTCGACGACGGCCTCCACGAGCGTGGTCGTCTTGCCCGTGCCGGGACCGGCGAGCACGAGCAGCGGACCGCCCGGGTGCGCGACGACGCGGCGCTGCTGCTCGTCGAGCTCCGGCACAGGCCCCGGTGGCGGTCCCGCCCGGAGGACGTACCGCGCCGGCGTGCTGCTCCCCTTCTCCACGGACGCCACTCAACCACCAGGGTCCGACGGAATCCCGGGGGCGTCCGGTGGGAGGCGCCTCAGGCGAGCTCGAAGTCGGCGAAGTCGAAGCCCGGGGAGACCAGGCAGCTCACCAGCGCGTCGGCGTCGGACGGCACGGTCCGCTGCCAGACCCCCGCCGGCACCAGGGCCTGCGGCTCGCCGGGCCCCACCTCCACCCGTCGTACGACGCCCGGCCGCGCGCCGTCGCCCCCGAGCTCCACCGTGACCGTCCCGCTGTGGGCCAGCCACAGCTCGTCGGAGCGGACCCGGTGCCAGGCCGAGGACTCCCCGGCCGGCAGCAGGAAGTAGATGAGCGTCGCGGTCGGGCGGACCCGCCCGTCGGGCAGCGTGACGGTGGTGGGCGCGGCCCAGGTCTGGCGGTACCAGCCACCCTCGGGGTGCGGGAGCAGGTCGTGGCGCTCGGCGAGCGGCGGTCGGTCCATGGGGCCAGTCTGCCGGGTGCTTCCTCCACAGGTGGTGGACGGAGCTGGGGAGGAAGCCCGGCTTTCTGTGGAGGCAAGACGGCGTGTCTGTGGACGACACGCCGATGATCGGTGGAGGAAGAAAAACCCCCGAAAAACCAGGGGAAAACGCTTGCCAACGCTGCGGCGACGGGCGTAGAACTTCTCCCACGCACTCCTCCGGGAGAGCGGGATCCGCCGGAAGGCGAGGATCCGCACGGCCATGACGGAGCCCTTCGGGGCGAGGTCGAGGCGGCCCCTCACGGGGACGCCGGCCGCGCGAGCCGGGTGACGAGGCTCGCGGGATCCGAGCAGCAGGCGGGTGGACCGGGAGCGTCACCAGTACCGGTCACCCGAAGGGCCCTTGTGACTCATACTCACGAGGGCCCTTCACCTTTTTCCACCACCCGGGACTGAGTACCGGCACTCAGCACTGCTGAGTCCGCGCACGATCCCCGCCGGCGCCGTCACCTGACGGAATGGGTGCATGCGCTACGCCGACCCGACGCTCTGCCCCGACTGCCGCTCCGCGCTCCCCACGGGCGCCCCGGTCTGCCCCGCCTGCGACCTGCTGGTCCGGCACCCGGTGGCCGTCGACCTGTTCCGCACGCTGCGCCGCGCCGACGAGCTCGTCGGCGCGCTGCGCCGGGCCAGCGACGCCTTCCACGACGTCCCGGCGCCCGCACCCGTCGCCGCTCGCGCGAGCAGCCTCGGCGGGCCGCTGGTCCCGCCGGGCACGCCGCCGCCGGACACCCGGGCGGCGCTGCCGCCGTACCCCGCGCCGGCGCCCACGCCCGCTCCTGCGCGCACCGGTGTCACCTCCTCCTCGGTCCCGAAGATCCTGCTCGGCCTCGGCGCCTTCTGCCTGCTCGTCGCGGCGGTCGTCTTCCTCGCCGTCTCCTGGTCGGCGCTCGGCGTCGGCGGGCGGACGGCGGTGCTCGGCGGGCTCACCCTCGCGGCGGGCTCCGGCGCGCTCCTGCTGCACCGCAGCGGGCTGCGGATCGCCGGTGAGTCGCTCGTCGTCGTGACCCTCGGGCTGCTCGCGCTCGACGTCGTCGGCGCCGGGGCCGCCGGATGGCTGGGCGGGTCCGGCGACACGACCACCCTGGCGACCGGGCTCACCGTGCTGGTGGCCTCGGTGCTCCTCGCCCTCGCCCGGCTCGGCGACCAGCCCCGCCTGGTCGCGCCGCAGGTGATCGCCGGCATCGCCCTCGTCGTCGCCTGGTCCGGCCTCGCCCCGCTCACCGGCCACCCTCTCGTCGTCGCGCACGTCGTCACCGCCGCCGCGATCGGCCTGGTCCTGCTCGGCCGTACGACGGGCCTGGTCCCGCTGCAGTGGTCGACCGCGGCCGCGGGCGCCCTCGCCGCCGTCGGCGTCGCCGTCGCCGCCACCACGGACGCGCTCGTCTCCCCCGGCCTGCACCAGCTCTGGGCCGAGGGCTCCGGCTGGTCGCTGCTCGTCACCGCCGCCGTCCTGCTCGCCCCCGGCGCCGTGCTGCGGCACCGCGCGCTCGCCCTGGCCGGCGCGAGCGGCGCGGCGATGGTGGTCACCCTGGTGCTCACCCTGCCCTGCGTCGACTCCGACACCACGACGGTCAACCTCGTCGCCCTCCTCGTCAGCGCCGTCTGGGTGGGCGCGCTGGCCCTGCTCCCCCGCACCGTGCGGGTCGTGGCGGTCGCGCCCTCCGTCCTCGGCGGCACGGTGCTCGCCGCTCTGGCGCTCGTCACCCTCACGGTCGCGGCCGGCCGCTGGGGCAGCGACACCCACGCCTTCGCCCATCCCCTGAGCACCCGGATCGGCGGCCCCGACCCGGTGACCGAGCCGCTCCTGCTGGTCCCCTCGCTGCTCCTCCCGCTCGCCCTCGTCTCGCTGCTCGCCACCGGCCCGCGCCGGGCGTGGCTGCAGGCCGCCGGCGTCACGACCGCCCTGGGCCTGGCCGCCACCCTGGCGTCGTACGACGTCCCGCTGGCGCTGCCCGTGACCGTCGTCGTGCTCGCCGCGATCGGCGCCGCGGCCGCCCGCACCAGCGCCCTCGCGGTGGTGGCCCTCGTGCTCGCCGCCGCGGCCACCGTGGCCGCGCTGCCGAGCGCGGCGCTGACCGGGCTGGTCGCGGCCGCCGGCACGGTGCTCGCCCTCGGGCTCGCGCTGATCGGCCGCACGGCGCTCGCCCGGGCCGCCGGACGGCTCGCCGCCGCGCCCCTGCTCGCGGCCACGGTGATCGCGGTCGTGCACCTGGCCGGGGGCGGGGCGGCGTGGTTCGCCGTACCGGTGCTGGTGGCGGTGGGCGTCCTCGCGATCGCGCTCCCCGAGGTGGAGGTGGAGGTGCCGGCCGTGCTGACGGCGCTGCTCGTCCTCAGCCCGTCGTACGCCGCCACCACCGACCCGGCCGGACTGGCCGCGCTGTGGCTGACCGTCGCCGGCTGCCTGGCCTCCGCGACCGCACTGGTGCACGCGTCGCGCCGTCCGGTCGCCTGGGCCGGCTCGGCCCTGCTCCTGCTCGCCAGCTGGGTGCGCCTGGCCGACCTCGGGGTGCACGCGCCGGAGGCCTACACGCTGCCGCTCGCGGCCTCCCTGCTCGCCGTCGGCGGGTGGCGGATGCAGCGCTCGCCCCGGGTCGGCACGGCCGAGGCCCTGCTGCCCGGCCTGCTGCTCGGGACGGTGCCCTCGCTGCTGTGGGTGCTCGGCGACCCGGTCTCGCTGCGGGCGCTGGTGCTGGGCGCAGCCTGCCTGGTGCTCACCGTCGCCGGTGCCGCCGCCCGCTGGAGCGCGCCGCTCCTGGTCGGCGCGAGCGTCGGTGCGATCGTGGTGCTGCGCGAGCTCGGTCCCTACGCCGGCGACTTCCCCAAGTGGGTGTGGATCGGCCTGGCCGGCCTGCTGCTGACCGCGGTCGGGATCACCTGGGAGCGTCGCCTGGTCGAGGTACGACGCGCGGTCGGCCTCCTCGGCCGGCTCCGCTGAGCGGACCGCGGCACCGGGGCGGGGACGGACCTGCTAGACATCTGGACATGGCTACCACTGCACTCGGGGACACCCCCGTCCACACCGTCGGCGAGCTCCCGGCCGTCGGCGCCCCCGCCCCGGCCTTCGACCTGGTCGGCTCCGACTTCGCCGCCGTCTCGCTGCCGCAGGGCCAGCGCGCCGTGCTCAACATCTTCCCCAGCGTCGACACCGGCGTCTGCGCGGCCAGCGTCCGCAAGTTCAACGAGCTCGCGGCCGGCCTCGACAACACCACCGTCATCAACGTCTCGCAGGACCTGCCGTTCGCGCAGGCCCGCTTCTGCGGCGCCGAGGGCATCGAGAACGTCACCACCGCCTCGGGCTTCCGCACCTCCTTCGGCGAGGACTACGGCGTGAAGCTCACCGACGGCAAGTTCGAGGGCCTGCTGGCCCGCGCGGTCGTCGTGGTCGACACCGACGGCACCGTCCTCTACAACGAGCTGGTCCCGCAGATCGGCACCGAGCCCGACTACGACGCCGCGGTCGCGGCCCTGGGCTGATCCACCCGGGCTGAGCCGCGCTCAGTCCCCCGTCGCGGGATCCCAGAAGGCCCGCGTCATGTCGAGGCCCCCGCTCCCCCGGAGCGGGGTGCCCTCGGCGAGGTACGTCTCCCGCGCCCGGTCGTCGTGGCTCGGCGGGAGCGTCCCGTCGGCGCGCACGACGCGCCACCACGGCACCGGCCCCCCGTAGCGGGCCATCACCGAGCCGACCTGTCGGGGCCCGCCGCCGGCCACCGCCGCGAGCGCGCCGTAGGTCGTCACCCGCCCGGGCGGGATCCGCTCGACCAGGTCGAGCACCGTCTCGACGTACCCCTCGTCCACGGGGCCATTGAACACCGCGCACCCGAGCGCCGCGGACGCCGAGAGCCCCGTCCGGCGGGACGGGGCTCTCAGGTGCTCCCTCGGTGCAAACAACGCCTGTGGAGTTGCCTGGACCAACGACGAGCACGGGCCACGGTTACGTGCGGTGCTGGTGGGACGACGGGCTTGCCTCATCTTTGTGCAGACCTCGTGCCACATCTTTGTGCAGCGCCCTTGTCACGCCACCAGATCTCCGGTGGGGTACCCCACGGTGCCGAGATCGTCCGGTGCCCCGGACCTGACTCGGAGGACCCACGTGAAGAAACTGGCATGCGGTCTCGCGCTCGGCGCCACCCTCGCGCTCGGCGGGAGCATGCTGCACCCGGCGGAGGCCAACCCCTCGGTCGACGGCACCAGCCACCCCACCACCGTCAAGCCGCAGCGCGACGACCGGCCCGGCCCCCGCACCGCGGAGGAGCGCGCGAAGAAGCGCAAGGCCCGTGCGCTGATCGACGCGGGCAGCGCGAAGGCGGTCCAGCGCGCCGACGGCGGTGCGACCGTCAAGCTCGGCGCCGGTGACTACGTCGAGTTCCCGGTCGAGAAGAGCGAGCGGATCCTCACCATGCTCGCCGGCTTCGGCACCCAGGGCACGCCGGAGCTCGGCACCGACCCCGGTCCGCAGCCCAACCAGATCCCGCAGCCGGACCCGGCGAAGGACAACTCGACGTACTGGGTGCCTGACTTCGACGTGGCCCACTACGACCAGATGTTCAACGGCGACGGCGAGTCCTTCCGCAACTACTACAAGAAGCTGTCGAGCGGCCGCTACGACCTCAGCATCACCACCGAGGACTGGGTCACCGTGCCCGGCAACGCCTCGACGTACGGCGACAACACGGTCGAGAACAAGGGCGGCGCCTGGAAGTTCATCGCCGACACCGGCAACGCCTGGTACGACGCGCAGGTCGCGGCCGGGAAGACGCCCGCCCAGATCGACGCCTACCTGGCGCAGTTCGACGTGTGGGACCGCTACGACTTCGACAGCGACGGCGACTTCAACGAGCCCGACGGCTACCTCGACCACTTCCAGGCGGTGCACGCCGGCGGCGGCGAGGACGGCGGCTTCGGCGAGGACGCGATCTGGTCGCACCGCTGGTACGTCAACGGCGACCTCGACGGCAAGGTCGGACCCGCGGTCGGCAGCACCCGCAACCTGTCCGGCGGCGCCCGGATCGGCCAGTCGAAGTACTTCATCGGCGACTACACCGTGGAGCCGGAGAACGGCGGCCTCGGGGTCTTCACCCACGAGTTCGGCCACGACCTCGGCCTGCCCGACTTCTACGACACCACCAACACCGGCGAGAACAGCACCGGCTTCTGGACGCTGATGTCGGCGGGCTCGTGGTTGAGCCACGGCCACGAGAACGGCACCACGCCGAGCCTGATGGGCCCGGAGGAGAAGCTCTTCCTCGGCTGGCTCGACTACTCCGAGGTGAAGGCCGGTCAGCAGGGCAGCTATCGCCTCAACCCCTCGCAGAACACCGTCTCCGGCCAGGACCAGGCGGTCAAGGTCGACCTCCCGGACAAGACCACGGTCACGACGTACACCAAGCCCAAGAAGGGCAAGCACGCCTGGTACAGCGGCTCGAGCAACAACCGGCGTGCCACGCTGACGCGCGCGGTGCCGAAGAGCCCGTCGGTCCGTGTCGACGCCGACCTCTGGTACGACACCGAGGTGGACTACGACCACGTCTACGCCGAGTACTCCCTCGACGGCACCGAGTGGATCGAGCTCGCCAGCTTCGACGGGAAGTCCGACTGGGCGCACCACACCTGGACCTACAAGCCGGGCGGCAAGGCCTCGCAGTTCCGGATCCGCTACCGCTCCGACGGCGGCACCAACGGCGCCGGCGCCTTCGTCGACAACGTGGTGATCAAGGGCAGGGGCAAGCCGTTCAAGGACGGCGCCGAGAGCGCGCGGACCGGCTGGAAGACCTACGGCTTCAGCCGCTCGACCGGCACCGAGACGAAGGTGACCCCGCGCTACTACCTCCTGGAGAACCGGCAGTACGTCGGCTACGACACCACCCTCCAGCAGGGCCCCTACCAGTACTCCGAGGCCATCACCCGGCCCAAGTGGGCCGAGCGCTTCCCCTACCAGAACGGCATGCTCGTCTGGCTGGTCGACCTCGCCTACGCCGACAACAACACGACCACCCACCCGGGCGTCGGCTACGCCCTGCCGGTGGACGTGCGGCCGGACTCGCTGACCTACCCCGACGGCACCAGCCCGAGCAACCGGCGTGAGCCCTTCGACGCCACCTTCGGGCTGTCCGCGACGGACCCGGTCTGCCTGCACAAGCAGGTCGCCACGGCCAGCGGCTACGACACCCTGGCGGCGTGCGCGCCCTCGTCGCCGGGCGTCGCGTCCTTCGACGACACCGACCCGGAGGCCTACTGGACCGCGACCAACCCGACCAACTCGGTCAAGGTCGCCGGTGCCGGGGTGAAGGCCACCGTCACCGCGGAGAACGCCGACGGCTCGATCACCGTCGACGTCCGCAACCCCTGACGCCGGGGAACAGCAGGGCCCCGCGATCCACTCTCCCGGATCGCGGGGCCCTGTCCCGTGTGCGAGGACTCAGTACGACGGCTGGCTCGGGTCGATCTGGTTGACCCAGGCCACCACGCCGCCACCGACGTGCACCGCGTCGTCGTAGCCGGCGCCCTTGACGATCGCCAGGCACTCGGCCGACCGGACACCGCTCTTGCAGTGCAGGACGAGCTGCTTGCCGGAGTCGACGGGCGGGAGCTGCGACAGCGCGTTGCCGTTGAGGAACTCACCCTTGGGGATGAGCACCGCGCCGGGGATGTGGTTGATCTCGGCCTCGGCGGGCTCACGGACGTCGACGAGGACGAAGTCACGGCTGCCCTCCTCGCGCTCCTTGAGCAGGGAGGCGAGCTGGGTGACCGAGATGGTCGCGTCGACGGCGGCGTCAGCGGCCTCCTCGGAGATCGCGCCGCAGAAGGTCTCGTAGTCGATCAGGCCGGTGACGGTGGGGTTCTCGCCGCACAGCGCGCAGTTGGGGTCCTTGCGGACCTTCAGCTTGCGCCACTCCAGCTCCAGGGCGTCGTAGATGACCAGCTTGCCGATGGCCGGCTCGCCGGCGCCGATCAGCAGCTTGATGGCCTCGTTGACCTGGATCGAGCCGATCGAGGCGCACAGCACACCGAGCACACCGCCCTCGGCGCACGAGGGGACCATGCCCGGCGGCGGCGGCTCGGGGTAGAGGCAGCGGTAGCAGGGCGCGTCGTCGGCCATGGTGGGCGCGAAGACCGAGGCCTGGCCGTCGAAGCGGTAGATCGAGCCCCAGACGTAGGGGATGCCGAGGAAGTACGCCGCGTCGTTGACCATGTAGCGGGTCGCGAAGTTGTCGGTGCCGTCGACGATCAGGTCGTAGCCCTTGAACACGTCGAAGACGTTGTCGTTGTCGAGGCGCTCCTCGTGCAGCACGACGTCGACCAGCGGGTTGATCTCGAGGATCGACTCCTTGGCGGACAGGCCCTTCGGCTTGCCCAGGTCCGACATGCCGTGGATGACCTGGCGCTGGAGGTTGGACTCGTCCACCTCGTCGAACTCGGCGATGCCGAGCGTGCCGACGCCGGCCGCGGCCAGGTAGAGCAGCGCGGGGCTGCCGAGGCCGCCGGCGCCGATGACCAGCACCTTGGCGTTCTTCAGCCGCTTCTGGCCGTCCATCGCGACGTCCGGGATGATCAGGTGCCGGCTGTAGCGGCGTACCTCGTCGATGGTCAGCTCGTCGGCCGGCTCGACCAGCGCGGGAAAGCTCACGGGATCTGCTCCTCAGTCTTCGGTGCGGCGCGGGGATGGTCTCGGCGAGAACGCTGCCGGACGCCCGGGTGTTCCCCGCCCTCCCATGGTCCCCGGCCCGCCCAAGCCTCCCGCGCCACGTCCCACCCGCTGGACGGGGCTCGGCGCCGGGCTCGCGGCTACCAGCGAGTAGGCTCGGGGGGTGGTGACGGAGCAGTTCGACCTGGACGAGACACGACCGCGCGGCGTACGGCTGCCGCGGCGGGAGCGACGCGCGCAGCTGTTGGCCGCCGCCCTCGAGGTGTTCGTCGCGCAGGGCTACCACGCGGCCGCGATGGACGACATCGCCGAGCGCGCGGGCGTGTCCAAGCCGGTGCTCTACCAGCACTTCCCCGGCAAGCTCGAGCTCTACCTCGCCATCCTCGACGCCGCCTGCGACGCGATCATCGACAACTGCCGCAAGGCGCTGTCCTCGACCCAGGACAACAAGCAGCGCGTGGCAGCGGCGATCGACGCCTTCTACGCCTACGTCGGCCACGACACCGGCGCCTTCCGGCTGGTGTTCGAGTCGGACCTGACCAACGAGCCGGCGGTGCGCGGGCACGTCGACCGGGTCACCACCGAGTGCGCGGAGCTGATCGCGGCGGTCATCGAGGACGACACCTCGCTGCCCCCCGCGGCCTCGCAGCTGCTCGCCGTCTCCCTGGTGGGAATGGCCCAGGTCAGCGCACGGTTCTGGATGACCGACACCGACGGCGGCCTCGCCGGTCTCACCCGGGACCAGGCCACCACGCTGGTGTCCGGCCTGGCCTGGCGCGGCATCGGTGGCTACCCGCTCACCGACGAGAACGAGGCGTGAGACGGGCCTGAGCCGTCGTACGACCGCCGGCTGACTAGGCTGGCGACGCGAACGACCCGCAGGCGCGGGCCGTCCCCCGGACCGAGGAGAGAACCATGACCGTCGAGGTCAAGATCGGTGTGCAGAACACCGCCCGCGAGCTCGTGATCGAGACCGACGAGACCAACGACGGCGTCACCGCGCTGGTCTCCGAGGCGCTGGCCAACGACGGCGTGCTCACGCTGACCGACACCAAGGGCAAGGTCACCGTCGTCCCCGTCGCCAAGCTCGCCTACGTCGAGATCGGCCGCAGCACCAGCGGACAGGTCGGCTTCCGCTCCTGACCGCCGGGTCGATCGCGCGGGGTCATCGGGAACCCCGAGCCACCTCCCAGCCGTTGCACAGGTGCAGGAGCGAGGCTCGGCGGTGACCCGCCGGGGTCGCCGTGCCGACCGGGAGGTGCCTTGATGCTCCAGTTCCGCTTCGCCGCGCTGAGCGAGACCGGTCCGGTGCGCGAGCACAACGAGGACGCCGGCTTCGCCGGTCCCTACCTGCTCTGCGTCGCCGACGGGGTCGGCGGCGCCGCGGCCGGGGAGATCGCCTCCGCCACCACCGCCTACGTCGTCAGCGCGCGCTCCCTCGCCGCACCCGGCTTCGACCCGGACCGGCTGCTGCGCGCGGCGGTCTCCGAGGCGCACGGCCAGCTCGCCACGGGCGTCGCCGCCGACCCGTCCCGCACCGGGATGGGCACCACGCTGACGGCGATCCTCACCGACGGCCTGCACACCGCGCTGGCCCAGGTCGGCGACTCGCGCGCCTACCTGCTCCGCGACGGCACGCTCACCCAGCTCTCCCACGACCAGACGCTGGTCCAGGCCTGGGTCGACGCCGGCCGGCTCACCCCGGAGGAGGCCTCCGCCTCGCGCTACAAGAACGTCGTGCTGCAGGCGATCGACGGCGAGCACGTGCCCGCGCCGGTCGTGCAGCCGCTCGACCTGCGCGCCGGCGACCGGCTGCTGCTGTGCAGCGACGGGGTCAGCGACGTGCTCCCCCACGCGCGGGTCGCGGCCCTGCTGACCGGCGACTCGCTGAGCATGGCGGCCGAGCGGCTGGTCCGCACCGCGATCGCGGTGGGAAGCCGCGACAACGTCTCCGCCGTGGTCGCCGACGTCGTCGACGCCCCCGCGGTGGTGGGCACCGGGCTGATGCTCGGCGCGGGCAGCGACCTGGGCAACGTGGTGGACCCGGTCGCCGTACGACCGCTGCGCTCGGCCTGAGGGCCCTACACTGGAGGGGTGAGCACGAAGCGGGTCCACGAGTACGCGCGCCTCTGGGTGCCGCTGTACGACGCCGCCGCGCTCACCGTCACCCGTCCGGTCTACCTGATCGAGGCCGCCGACGGCTTCGAGGGGATCGCCGCGGAGAAGAACACCACGCTGATGGGTCTCTTCGACGAGCTGGGCCGTGAGGGCTGGCGGATCGAGCAGACGGCGCAACGGGTCAGCCACGCCTCCCCCGAGATCCAGCTGCTCATCGACGCCACCCTCGACGAGGCCGACCACGCCACCGCCCCCGACGAGCTCGCCAGCGCGGTGGGCACCGGCGGCGACCCGGCCGGCGCGGTGAGCGAGTTCGACGTCTACCCGATGCGCCGCCGGGTGCGCTGAGGGCTCAGCCGAACAGGTCGCCGTAGGTCTCCACGCGTTCGAGCACCTGGGCCATCGAGAACTGCTCCAGGCCGAGCGGGTCCTCGGCCCCCGCCTCGACCTCGTCCCAGCCGATCGGGGTGGCGACCTGGGGCCGCGTCGTCCCCCGCAGCGAGTACGGCGCGACGGTGGTCTTCGAGCCGGCGTTCTGCGACCAGTCGAGGAACACCTTGCCGCGGCGCCGGGACTTGGTCATCGTGGCGGTGACGAGGTCACCGTGCGCGGCCTGCAGCTCCTCGGCGATCTCCTTGGCGAGCTCGCTGGTCTCCGCCGGCGGCAGCGGCTCGCCGAGCGGGGCGTAGAGGTGCAGGCCCTTGCTGCCGCTCGTCACCGGCAGCGCGTCGAGGCCGCGCTCGGCGAGCGCGTCGCGGGCCAGCAGGGCCACCGTGCAGCACTCGTGCAGCCCGGCCGGCTCGCCGGGGTCGAGGTCGATGACGACCCGGTCCGCACCCACCGGCTCGTCGTCCTCGTCGACCGTCCACTGGTGCACGTGCAGCTCCAGCGCGGCCAGGTTGACCGCCCACACCAGGGTGGCGAGCTGGTCGATGATCGGGAACCTCAGCGTGTCGCCGTGCCGGCTCGGGCCGCGGCTGCCGGTGGTCGGCACGTCGGCCGTGCGGACCCAGGACGGCGTGCCGGCCGGGGCGTTCTTCTCGAAGAAGCTCTTGTCGCCGACCCCGTGCGGCCACCGGATCCGGGTCACCGGCCGCCCGGCGAGGTGCGGCAGCAGCACCGGCGCCACCCGGGCGTAGTAGTCGAGCACCTCGCCCTTGGTCGTGCCGGTCTGCGGGTAGAGCACCTTCTCCAGGTTCGTCAGCCGCAGCGTGCGGCCCTCGACGTCGACGTGCACCTCGGTCTGCGGGTGCTCGGGCTTCTTCGGCATCAGAGGTCCTCCGGGGTGAGGTCGGTCCGCACACCCTGGTACGACGGCTGCCGCAGTCGCGCGTAGCCGAGCCCGTGGGTGTCGACGTCCACCACGACCACCGGCTCGACCCAGGTGGTGCCGGTGGCGTCGATCCGGGGCACCTCGTCGGCGAAGGGCGTGGCGGTGCGGGTCAGCGGCGCGAGCAGCTCGGTGAGCAGGCGCGACTGCTTCGCGCCGATGCCGCTGCCGACCCGGCCGCGGTAGAGCAGGCCCTCGGCCGTCGGCTCCCCCACCAGCAGCGCGGCCAGCCGGTCGCTGGTGCCGGTCTGCGGGCGCCAGCCGCCGATCACGAAGGAGCCGCGGTGGCGGTGCGCCATCTTCTGCCAGTGCGGCGTGCGCTGCCCCGGCCGGTACGTCGAGTCGACCCGCTTGCTGACGATGCCCTCCAGCCCCTGGGCGCGGGTGGCGTCGCGGAGCATCGCGCCGTCGTCGTACTCCTGCGGGACCTGCCAGCCCGAGCGGCCCAGGTCGAGGTCGAGCAACCGGCGGCGGCGCTCGTGCAGCGGGAGCCCGCAGAGGTCCTCGCCGTCGAGGCGGAGCAGGTCGAAGACCATGTACGTCGCCGGGACCCGCTCCGCGAGCCGGGCCACGGTCGCCGCCTTGCGCACGTGCATCCGGTCGGCGAGGACGCGGAAGTCGGGCACCCCGCGCTCGTTGAGCGCGATGATCTCGCCGTCCAGCAAGCTGTCGCGGCCGACGACCGGCGGCACGGTGAGCTCGGGCCAGGCCGGCGTGATCCGGTTGCCGTTGCGGCTGGTCAGGGTGACCTCGCCGTCGACGTTCGCCAACGCCCGGACGCCGTCCCACTTCACCTCGTGCCGCCACTCCTCCCCCGGCGGCACGGAGGTGCCGGGCGTGGCGAGCATCGGCAGCAGCATGGGGCCCATCATGCCGAGAAGATCGCGTCGACGACGTGCTCGGCGATCGCCAGGCTCGACGTGGCGGCCGGCGAGGGCGCGTTGCGGACGCTGGTGACGCCGTGGGCGTGCTCGATCCGGAAGTCGTCGACGAGGGTGCCGTCGCGCTCGACCGCCTGCGCCCGGATGCCGAAGCCGGCCCGCTCGACGTCCGCCGGCCCGATGTCCGGCACGTAGCGCTGCGCCGCGCGCAGGTAGGCCCGCACCGACAGCGAGCCGCGCACCTCGGTGACCCCGGTGCGCCAGTGCCGCCCCGCCATCCGCCAGAAGCCGGGCCAGGTGACTGTGCTGGCGAGGTCCGCGGCGCTCACCGAGCGACGGCGGTAGGCGTCGCGGTGCGGTGCCAGGACGGCGTTCGGGCCGACCTCCAGGCCACCGGCGACCCGGCGGGTGAAGTGCACGCCGAGGAAGGGGTAGCGCGGGTCGGGCACCGGGTAGACCATGCCGCGCACCAGCGCCTCCTTCTCCGGCCGCACCCGGAGGTACTCCCCGCGGAAGGGCACGATCCGCGGGTCCGCACCACCGCCGGCCAGCCGGCCGAGCCGGTCGGACTGGAGCCCGCCGCACAGCACCAGCCGGTCGACGTCGTACGACGTGTGCGGGGTCGTGACGCGCACCCGGCCGCCGGCCCGCTCGATCCCGGTCACCGGGCTGGCGCAGCGCACCTCGCCCCCGGCGACGCCCACCTCGGCGGCCAGGCTGCGGGTGATCGCGACGTAGTCGGTGATCGCTGTGTGCGGCGAGTGCAGGGCCGCCAGCCCGGCGGCGTGCGGCTCGACCTCGGCGAGACCGGCGGGGTCGAGCCGCCGCAGGCCGGGGACGCCGTTCTCACGCGCGGTGCGCTCGAGGGCGTCGAACCGGGCCGTCTCGGCGGGGTCGACGGCCACGACGACCTTGCCGCACTCGTCGTAGGGCAGGCGGTGCTCGGCGCAGTAGTCGCGCAGCAGCAGCCGGCCGCGGGTGCACAGGGCGGCCTTGAGGCTGCCGGGCCGGTAGTAGATGCCGGCGTGCACGACGCCGGAGTTGTGACCGGTCTGGTGCTGGCCGACGCGGGCCTCCTTCTCCAGCACCAGCACCCGCGCACCGGGGCGGCGACGGGTGATCTCGCGGGCCACGGCGAGGCCCACGATCCCGCCGCCGACGATGCCGAAGGTCTGGTCCATCCCGACATGTTCGCAGGCGGCTGGCGAGGGTCCTCAGGGGTACCCTCGGCACATGCGTGCGATCTGGAAGGGTGCCGTCTCCTTCGGCCTCGTCAGCGTCCCGGTGAAGCTCTACAGCGCCACGGAGAGCCACGACGTGTCGTTCCGGCAGGTGCACGCCAAGGACGGCGGCCGGATCAAGTACCAGCGGGTCTGCGCGATCGACGGCGAGGAGGTCCCCTACTCCGACATCGCCAAGGGCTTCGAGACCGAGGACGGCGAGATGGTCGTGCTCACCGAGGACGACATGGCCAACCTGCCGACGACCTCCTCGCGCGAGATCGCCGTCGAGAAGTTCGTGCCGGCCGAGCAGATCGACCCCCTGCTGTTCGAGAAGTCCTACTACCTGGAGCCCGAGGGCACCGGCGCCAAGCCCTACGCGCTGCTGCGCCAGGCGCTGCAGGACTCCAAGCGGATGGCCGTGGTCACCGTCGCCCTGCGCCAGCGCACCACCACCGCGGTGCTGCGCGTGCGCGAGACCGAGGCCGGCGACGTGATCGTGCTGCAGACGATGATGTGGCCCGACGAGATCCGCACGCCCGACTTCCAGGTCGAGGCGGGCGACGTCAAGCCCGCCGAGGTGAAGATGGCGCAGATGCTCATCGAGACCCTGGCCGGTGACTTCGACCCCGAGGAGTTCGAGGACGACTACGCCGACGCGGTCAACGCCGTCGTCAAGGCGAAGATCGAGGGCGGCGAGGTGCAGCGCACCGAGACCTCCGCCAAGACCGGCGGCGAGGTCGTCGACCTGCTCGCGGCGCTGCAGCGCTCGGTCGAGGCGGCCAAGACCAGCCGGGGCGAGGAGGCCCCCGCCAAGAAGACGGCCAAGAAGGCCCCGGCGAAGAAGGCTCCCGCCAAGAAGGCCGCGGCCAAGAAGACGACCGCGAAGAAGACCGCTGCCAAGAAGACCGCGAAGAAGACGGTCAAGAAGGCCAGCTGATCAGTCCACCTCGTCCTCGGCGCGCTCGATCAGGTCCTTCACCGCGTCGATCGAGCGGATCCGCCCGCTCAGCACCGGCGAGCTGCGGTCCGACAGCAGCGCGGTCGGGATGCCGATCAGCTGGGCGTCGTTGTTGATCGCCATGCCACCGGAGTTGCCGGGTGCGATCCGGGCGTCGGTGTCCAGCTCCGAGCGCGGCCCCAGCTGCGGGTCGTTGATGATCGTGGAGACCACACCCGTGGTGACGGTGATCGAGTCCTGGGAGCGCGCCACGGCCGGGAAGCCGAGCACGGTGACGTCGTCACCGGCGCGCAGGTCGCCGGACTCGCCGATCGGCACGGTCGGCAGGTCGAGGTCCTCGTCGAGGTCGCTGCCGTCGGCCTTCGCGAAGACCTGGATCACCGCGACGTCGAGCGAGCCGTCGGCCTCCACCACCTTGGCCCGGTAGGCGGCCGGGGAGTTGGTGTCGGTGCGGCCGTCGGTCAGGTGGACGAGCAGGTAGTCGGGGTTCTCGAGGTCGAGGTCCGGGTAGAGGTCGTCGAGCCCCGGCGAGGCGGGCGCCGCGACGTGGGCGTTGGTCAGGATCAGGCCGTCCTCGCGGATGATCGAGCCCGAGCCGCCGTAGCTGACCCGGCCCTCGCTGGCCGAGACGGTGTCGGCGGTGATCTTCACCGTCGCCGCCTTCGCCGACTCCAGCTCGTCGGCGGTGAGCGACTCCATCGAGGAGGTGGTCGGGTCGTCGGTGCCGTCGCCGCCGGCACGGCGGTCGGGGTCCTCGTCGCGCCCGATCAGGAAGGCCGCGCCCAGCACGCCGGCGATGAGCAGCAGCACCGCCACCGCGGCACCGATCACCACCAGCCGCTTGCGCAGCCGGCGCCGACCGATCCGGCGCTCCTCCTCGGCGGCCGACAGGATCGGCACCAGGGTCAGCTCCGGACCCGCCACCGGGTGGCCCAGGCGCAGCGAGATCCGCTCGTCGAAGTGCTGCGTGCCGACCTTGCGGCCCTCGCGGTAGGTGCCCTCGTTCGACAGGTTCGTCCAGGTCCACCCGCCCGGGTGGGCGTCGACCCGCCCGTGCACCCGCGAGCAGGCGGGGTCGGCGATCACCACCGTGCAGTCACTACGACGGCCCACGGTGATCTGCGCCGGGTGGCGGAAGCGGTGCTCGCGGCCCTCGGCGACCAGCAGCAGGTCGGGGCCGGTGCGCGGCGGTGGCGGGCCGCCGTAGCCGGGCGGGCCGGCCTGCGGGGCCGCCGCGAGGATCTGGGTGGCGTCGTTGCCGGCGATCGGCGGCGGCAGGCCCGGCGCACCGGCAGGCCGGGCACCCGGTGCGGGCGGAGGCATCTGGGCCGGCGACACCGGCGGCGGGACCGGCGCCGGGGGCAGCGGGGCGGGTGGCACCGGCGCCGGGGCGGACACGGGCGGCGTGGTGTGGTCGGCGGCCGGGCCGGCGTCGTACTGCTCGGCGGGGACGACCACCAGCTCTGCGCCCGGCGCGGGCGGGCCGCAGCGGACCGCGAGCCGCTGGGTGATCGGCTGCTCGCTGATCCGCGTGCCGTCGACGAAGGTGCCGAACTGGCTGCCGGCGTCGACCAGCACCCAGCCACCGCCGGACTGGCGGATCTCGGCGTGCTGCCGGGAGACCGAGCCGGCCGTGAGCACGACGTCGGCCTCGATGGCACGACCGATCCGGTACGACGACTTGCCGTCGAGCCGGAGCACGCGTCCGTCGACCTCGACCACCAGGGACATGGGCGTCATCCTTGCGGACCGGGTGCGGGAACGGCCGGACGCCGCACCTGCACGGTGGAATTGCGGATCTGGATCTTCGCACCCTCGACCAGCTCGATCGTCCGGTCGGGCTCCAGGAGGAAGCTCTGGCCCCCCGGGTAGGCGACCGGCCAGGAGAAGTCCGAGGCGTTGTGCAGGCCCCACCGGTCCTTCGCCTCCGGGTGCTGACGCACCCGGGCCAGCACGGCCGGCTGGTCGACGCCGGAGGTGAGGTGGTCGGAGCGGATCGTGGACTGCGGGCCGACCGCGATGGTGCGCCGCCCCATCTCCAGCAGGTACGGCGGACGGAACTCCGTGCCGTCCTGCCAGCAGGTCACCGACTCCGCGCCCGGGGCCCAGAAGTTCGTCGTACCGCACGACGGGCAGGCGAGCATCCCGTCGCGCAGCCGGTCGAGCGCCTTGATCCACTGCCCCTCGGTGACCCGCGCGCCGGACTGGTCGAGCCCGTCGACGAAGGCCTGGACGAAGAGGTCGCGCACGAACTGGGGGTAGATCTTCCAGTACTGCTGGACGATCTGCGCCGGCCGGTTGTCCGAGCGGGTGGGGTGCATGCAGAACAGCGGGTCGGTGCCGAAGTGCCGCATCAGCCACTGCGCGTCGCGCATCCCGGTGTCGGTGCGCGCGCCCTCCAGCGGGTGGCCGAGGAAGAGCGCGTAGAACAGCAGCACCGCGAGGGAGTGGCGGTCGGTGTCGGTGTTGGGCAGGGTCCGGTACGTCGTGTCGCGGACCACCTCCGGCGCCATGAAGTACGGCGTCCCGAGCACCCGCCCGGTGCCGTTGTCGATGCCGACGTTGTCGTTGTCGCAGATCAGGACGTTGCCGTTGCCGGGGTCGAAGAAGACGTTGCCGAAGGAGATGTCGCGGTAGCACAGCCCGCGCGCGTGCAGCCGCAGGAAGCTGTAGCTCAGCTGGCGGCACAGCTCGATGATCGAGGCGAAGGAGACGTCGAGCGGGTTGCCGTCGCGGTCGGCGTTGAGCAGCAGGAAGCTGAGCTCGAGGAAGCGCGGGTGGCGCAGGTGCATGACGTAGCCGAAGCTCGGCTCGGTCGCCACCCGCGCCATGCTGAGCGGCCACAGGAAGCGCCCGTGCGGGGAGCCGATCTCGACGAGCTGCTGCATCTCGTCGTACTGCACGGCGGTGGCGCTCTCCGGCTTGTACCACTTCAGTGCCAGCGGCTCGCCCGAGTCGCGGCGCACCTCGAAGACGTAGCCCTGACCGCCCTGACCGAGCAACGAGGTCACCCAGGCGCGCCCCAACGGGCCGAGGTCGACCTCGACACCCTCTGCCAGCACCATGGGTGGCCCGACCTCCGTGTGAATGCGCTGCTCTGGACTGCGTGACAATGTATAGCCTCGGCAGAACACGGGAAGTTGAAACCCGACGGGACCGACGGAGAGAGCAGGAGCGCCTGATGAGCGACCGACTGGGTGGTGCGCTGGCGCGCAAGCCGCTGCACTTCATCTTCGTGCTCGACGTGTCGGGCTCGATGCTGCGCGGGGGCCGGATCCAGGCCCTCAACAACGCCATCACCGAGGTCCTCCCCCACCTCAAGGACGAGGCCCGGGCCAACCCGCACGCCGAGCTGCTGATCCGGGTGCTGGCCTTCGCCAACGAGCCGCAGTGGGTCATCGAGCAGCCGACGCCGGTCGACCAGGTGCACTGGCAGCGCCTGGAGGCGGTGCCGCGCGGCTTCACCGAGCTGGGCAGCGCCCTGCAGACCCTCGCCGGCGCGCTCGACGAGCTCGACGAGTCGCACAGCGCCTTCCCGCCCGCCATCATCCTGGTCTCCGACGGAAGGCCCACCCAGAGCAGCGGGATCACCTTCGCCGAGGGTCTCCAGTCGCTGCTCAACAACCGCTGGGGTGCCACCGCGGTCCGGCTCGCGCTCGGGGTGGGCCGCGACGCCGACATGCACTCGATGCGCCGCTTCATCGGCGACGAGGACGTGCCGCTGCTGCGTGCCGACAACCCCGAGCAGCTCGTCGAGTACATCGTCTGGGCCTCCAAGGCCGCCAGCAAGGTCGCCTCGCGCCCGGTCGTCGGGCCCGGCACCGGCGTGGGCGCCGCTCCCCCGAGCCCGGTCGGCGACCCGATCTGGAGCACCCTCGGATGACCGTGCGCTGGACGACGCTGTCCGGCTCCTCGATCGGCTCCGTGCACGTCCGCGACCACCTGCCCCTGCAGGACGCGGTGCTGACCTGGACCGACCCCGAGCAGGGGTACGCCGTCGCGGCGGTCGCCGACGGCCACGGGCACCACGCGCACTTCCGCAGCGACACCGGTGCGGCGATGGCGGTCGTCAGCGCCGTCGAGGAGCTGCGCCGCGTCCTGCCCGCGGTGGCGCAGGCGGGCCCGGACCGGGACGCCGCACGGGACCTGCTGCGCGGCGCCGCCGCCGGGCTGGTCGACACCTGGACTGCCAAGGTGCGCCACCACGCCGAGGCGAACCCCTTCACCGAGGCGGAGCTGGCGGTCAGCGCGGCCGCTGACCCGCTGCGCCCCTACGGCAGCACGATCCTGGCCGCCGCCGCGCTGCCCGGGCTGGTCCTCTTCCTGCAGATCGGCGACGGCGACACGGTCCTGGTCACCTCCACCGGTGAGGCGGCGCGACCGCTGCCCGAGGACGGCGACCTCGACGGGGTGCACACCAGCTCGCTGTGCCAGCCGCGGCCCCTGGACGCGCTGCGGATCGCCGTGCTCGACGTGGCGGAGCGCGACGTGGCGCTGGTCTACCTGTGCACCGACGGCTTCGGCAAGCCGCGGGTCGACGCCTCCGGGTGGTGGCGCGAGACCGGCGAGCAGCTGCTCGGCTTCTGCCGCAGCCACGGGCTCACCTGGGTCCGCGACCAGCTGCCGGACTGGCTCGCCGAGCCTGCGAAGGTCGGCGGTGACGACACCACGATGGCCCTGCTGGTGCGCTCCGACGTCGCCGGGATCAGCCGGCCGGACCTCGCCGACACCGTGCCGGTGCCGGACTGAGCCGACCGGTCAGTCGTCCTCGCCCGGCCACCACTTCTCGAGCTTGTCCAGGTCGCCCTGGAAGCTCCACGCGACGCCGTAGCAGTTGCACCCGGCCTCGTCCCAGTCCCAATAGATCGTGGCCGTCTTGCCGCTGCTGTCGAGGTAGGCGTAGTAGGCGCCCTCGGGCTTGCCCTTGCCGAAGCGCCAGGTCCCCTTGCCGGCCCGCTTGCTGGCCTTGTCGAACTGGCCCTTGTAGTAGGCGCGGTTGTCGGTGATCCCCTTGCGATCCTGGTAGCGCCCGACGGTCACGACGATGCCGGGCTCGCCCGCCTCGCACTTGCTCTCCTCGGTCTCACCCGCGAGGAAGGTGCGCTGACGGGTGCACCCGGAGACCTCCAGGTTGAGCTCGACGAACTCGCGCAGCACTGGGTCCGCCGGCGCCGTCGGCACGACGACCCGCGGCGACGTCGCCGTGTAGAGCTCGGTGAGCGAGTCGATCCCGGCCGTCCCGCTCGCGGTGAGGGTCGCCGACTGCAGCGCGGTCGCGCTGTCCCAGTAGACGAGGGCCGGGTCGGAGGTGCCGCCGCGCTCGGGGTCGTACTGGTAGAGCGCGGTCGCGCCGTTGTCCGCCGTCATCGTGCCCGCGCGGTAGTCGAGCCGGGCGGTGCGGGCGGCCTTCGCGGCGGCCTCGTCGGCGAAGGTCACCAGGCGCAGCGTGCCGGCGTTGACCGTGCAGTCGACGACCTCGCGCTGGCCGGACCCGGGCGAGCCGGCCCGGCAGTCGGTGGCGCCCTTGCTGATCGAGGAGGCGAGCGCGTCGTACCGGGTGTCGAGGGCGGCGGGCTCGACGTCGACCTCGGTCGTGCCGCTCGACCTCGGGTCCTCCGGCGAGGGGTCGTCTCCCCCGCTGGCGAGCACGACGGCGGTGATGCCACCTCCGAGCACCACGACGCCCGCGACCACGGCCGCGACGACCGGACCGGTGCGGCGCTTGCGGGGCGGGCTCGGCGTCGGCGCCGACCAGTACGGCGGCGGGCTGGTGACCGGCGGAGGCGGCGGTCCGGACGGTGTCACCGCGGTGCCGGTCGGCGGCGGCAGGTACGACGGCGGGCGCTGCGAGCGGTAGCGGAGCACGATCGCCTCGGGGACCCGCCCGACGGCGTACCCCAGCACGGCAGCCGCCCAGCTCGACGACAGGTGGTCGCCCCCGCGGTCACGGGCGAGCCGGGCTCCGGCCTCCTCGACGGCGCGGCCGGCGTCGGCACCGCTGTCGATCATCGCCTTCAACGGGGCGAGCACGTCGAAGCGGACCGCGTCGGCCAGCAGGTTGATGTCTCCGGTGCTCGCCTGGTCCTCCGCGAGCACGTCGTCGAGCACGCCCCGGAAGCCCGTGCTGTCGGCCAGCATGACCTCCCCGTGGCGCGCGACGACGTCCCGGATCGCGTCGTGGAGCTCCATGCGGGCCAGCATGGCACGGCCGCTAGGTGGTCTCCCAACGGAAGAGTCGCGCGGCGAGCAGCGTCACCACCACCGCGAACCCGGCGAGGATCAGCAGCGGCACCACGGCGGCGCCCGGTCCCTCGCCCCGCACCATCACGTCGAGCATGCCGGTGTTGAGGTGCTTGAGCGGCAGCACCTCCGAGAGGTGGCGCAACCACGCCGGCGCCCCGTCGAGCGGGAAGAAGGAGCCGCTGAGGAAGGCCATCGGCAGCACCAGGAAGTTCGCCAGGTTGACCGCACCCTCGGTGGTCTTCGCCAACGCGCCCGCGAGCAGCCCGATCGCCATGAAGCACAGCGTGCCCACCACGATGAGCGGCACCGCCATCCACCACGACCCGGTCAGCCGCAGGCCGAAGGCGGCCGCGCCCAGGCCGAGGAAGATCGCGAGCTGGCCGAGCGCGACGACCAGGGTCACCGCGACCCGCGCCGCGACGATGGTGCCGGTGCCGACCGGGGCGAGCTGCAGACGGCGCAGCAGCTTCGACTGGCGCCACCCCTGCAGGGTCGCGGCCGCGCCGAACGCCGCGCTCATCGCGACCGCCCAGCCGAGCAGGCCCGGGGTGACGAACTGGATGGTGGTCAGCGAGTCGTCCTCGACCCGTCGCGGGTCGAAGACGTACGTCGGCGGCCGGCCCGACGCCGCGACGTTCGCGCCGTCCACGAAGGCCCGCAGCGTGCCCTGGGTGATCGCGGCGCCGACCTGGTCGGTCTGGGTGTAATGGGCGACCAGCCGGTCACCGCGCTGCTCGATCGCGACGTCGGCGTCACCCTTGCGGACCTTCTCCAGCGCCGCGGCGAGGTCGTTGCTCGTGGTGACCTCGAAGGTGTCGTCGAAGGCGGCCCGCGCGTCGTCCGGCAGGTCCTCCACGAGCGGCACCGCGCCGACCTGGACCAGGTCGACCTTGCCCTGGTCCTGGTTGCCGAGCAGACCGCCGAAGAGGACGAGGAACATCAGCGGGAACACGACCGCGAAGAAGACCGCCGCGCGGTCGCGGACGAAGCCGCGCAGGATCGCCACCGACAGCGCCCAGAAGGCGGAGCGGCTCATGCGCGGTACTCCCGCCCGGTGAGCGCGAGGAAGACGTCCTCCAGGGTGGCCGTCTGCACGGTGAGGCCGTCGAGGCGCTCCCCCGCCGCCAGGACGGCGATCACGCCGGCCGGGTCGCGGGTCACCAGGACCGTCTGGTCGCCGTCGTCCCGGGTCTCCGTCACGCCCGGGATCGCGGCGGCCCGCTCGGGGCTCAGCGCGCCCGGCGCGACGGTGATCCGGGCCGGGGCGTCCAGGCCGCGCACCAGGGCCGCCGGGGTGCCGACCTCCAGGATCCGCCCGTGGTCCATCACCGCGACCCGGTCGCACAGGTGCTCGGCCTCGTCCATGTAGTGCGTCGTCAGCACGACCGTGCGCCCGCTGTCGTTGATCGAGGACAGCAGGTCCCACAGGTTGCGCCGAGCCTGCGGGTCGAGCGCGGCCGTCGGCTCGTCGAGGAAGACCAGCTCCGGGTCGTGGACCAGCGCACAGGCGATCGAGAGCCGCTGCGCCTGACCGCCCGACAGGTCCTCGACCCGGGTGTCGGCCTTGTCAGCGAGCCCCACCCGCTCCAGCCAGCCGTCGGCGGGACCGGTGCCGACGCCGTAGAGCCGGGCGAAGGTGTGGATCTGCTCGCGCGCCGTCAGCCGCTCGAAGAACGAGGACGCCTGCAGCTGCACGCCGATCCGTGGCTGCAGGCGCGGGTTGCGCGGCCACACCGGCTCGCCGAGCACCCGCACCTCCCCGCCGTCGGGACGGCGCAGGCCCTCGAACATCTCCAGCAGGGTCGTCTTCCCCGCACCGTTCGGGCCGAGCACGCCGACGAACTCGCCGTCGCCGATCTCCAGGCTCACGCCGTCGACGGCCGTCAGCTCGTCGTACCGCTTGGTGAGGTCGCGCGCCTCGATCGCCGCCATCAGGCGAGCAACCCGCGCACCACCCGCAGCCCCACCGAGACCTTGGCGATGTCCGTCGGCTCGTCGGTGCACACCGCGGTGAGCGCGGAGACGGCCTTCTCGACGCCGCCGACGCTCTCCTCCCACGCGGCGACCCGGCGGGCGGCGACCTCCTGCGGGTCGTCGCCGTCGGCCACCGCGAGCTCCGCGGTGGCCTCCAGCACCTCGCCGGTGAGCTGGGCGTGCACGGCGTGCAGGTCGTCGCGCAGCGCGGCCCGGGCCATCGTCTGCCACTGGTCGGCCCGCGGCAGGTCGACGATCCGCTGCTGCAGCGCGGAGACGCCGAGCCGCTCGCCGAGCGCGAAGTGCACCCGGGCCACCTCGGCCGGCTCCAGGTCCGCGGCGTCGGCGATCTCGACGACGTTGAGCAGCGTGTAGGCCACGTCGAAGGACGCCACCCGCGAGGCCAGGTCCTCCGGCACGTCCTGGGCGACCAGCGCCTTCCGCCGGGCCTCGTACGACGCCAGCTCGGTGCCGGTCAGCAGCTCGGGCAGCTGAAGCATCGTGTCCTGGACGTGGGAGGCGAAGAACTCGACGTTGCCCTGGCTGTCGAGCGGGGGCCGCCGGTTGGTGACCAGCCAGCGCGAGGCCCGCTCGACCAAGGTCCGCATCTCCACCCGCATCCGGGTCTGCAGCGCGGCGTCGAGCACGTTGTCGTACTCCTCCAGCTCGCGACGCAGCTCCAGCGACCCGAAGATCTCGCGGGCCACGAAGTTGGCCCGGGTGAGCTCGGCCGCGCTCGCGCCGGTCTCGCCCCACAGCCGCGGCCAGTACGTCATCCCGGCCCCGTTGACGAGGTCGTTGACGACCTGGGTCACGATGATCTCCCGGCGCAGCGGGTGGTCGTTGATCTGGTCCATGAAGCCTGCCTGCACCGGCGCCGGGAAGTACGACTGCAGGTCGATCGACAGGTACGGGTCCTCCGGCAGGTCGGAGGCCAGCAGCTCCTCGGCGAGCACGATCTTGGTGTACGCCATCAGCACCGCCAGCTCGGGCTGGCTGAGCACGCCACCCGCCTCGATCCGGCGCTTCACCTCCCGCGTCGGCGGCAGCGCCTCCAGCTCGCGGTCGAGGTGCCCCTCGGACTCCAGGTAGGCCATCCACTGCTCGTGCACGTGCAGCAGCGAGGGCGCGTTCTTCGCGGCATTGGCCAGCGCGAGGTTCTGCTCGTAGTTGTCGCGCAGCACCAGCTCGGCGACCTCGTCGGTCATCGAGGCCAGCAGCTCGTTGCGCTGCTTGCCGGTCAGGTCGCCGTCGGCCACCACCCGGTCGAGCAGGATCTTCAGGTTCACCTCGTGGTCGGAGGTGTCCACACCGGCGGAGTTGTCGATGAAGTCGGTGTCGATCCGGCCGCCGTCGACGGCGTACTCGATCCGGCCACGCTGGGTGAAGCCCAGGTTGCCGCCCTCCCCCACGCAGCGCACCCGCAGGTCGCCGCCGTTGACCCGGATCGCGTCGTTGGACTTGTCGCCCGCCTCGGCGTCGGTCTCCGAGGCTGCCTTCACGTAGGTGCCGATGCCGCCGTTCCACAGCAGGTCCACCGGCGCCAGCAGCACCGCCCGCATCAGCTCCGCCGGCGTCATCCGCTCGACGCTGCCGGCGATCCCCAGCGCGGTGCGGACCTCGTCGCTGATCGGGATCGACTTCGCGCTGCGGGAGTAGATCCCGCCGCCCGCCGAGATCAGCGACCTGTCGTAGTCCTGCCAGCTCGAGCGCGGCAGGTCGAAGAGCCGCTTGCGCTCGGCGTACGACGTGGCGGCGTCGGGCGTCGGGTCGAGGAAGATGTCGCGGTGGTCGAAGGCCGCCACCAGCCGGATGTGCTCCGAGCACAGCATCCCGTTGCCGAACACGTCGCCGGACATGTCGCCGATGCCGACGACGGTGAAGTCCTCGTTCTGGCAGTCGACGCCCATCTCGCGGAAGTGGCGTCGTACGGACACCCAGGCGCCCTTGGCGGTGATGCCCATCGCCTTGTGGTCGTAGCCCACCGAGCCGCCGCTGGCGAAGGCGTCGCCCAGCCAGAACCCGTAGTCGGCCGCCACCCCGTTGGCGATGTCGGAGAAGGTCGCGGTGCCCTTGTCGGCCGCCACCACGAGGTAGGAGTCGTCCGCGTCGTGGCGCACGACCGACGGCGGAGGCACGGTCTCCCCGCCCACCAGGTTGTCGGTCACGTCGAGCAGCCCGCGGATGAACGTCGTGTAGCAGGCGACCCCCTCGGCCAGCCAGGCCTCGCGGTCACCGCTGTCGGGCAGCTGCTTGGCGTAGAACCCGCCCTTCGCGCCCACCGGCACGATCACGGTGTTCTTCACCATCTGCGCCTTGACCAGGCCGAGGATCTCGGTGCGGAAGTCGTCGCGCCGGTCCGACCAGCGCAGCCCGCCGCGCGCCACCGCGCCGAAGCGCAGGTGCACGCCCTCGACCCGCGGGGAGTAGACGAAGATCTCGAACTTCGGCCGCGGCTCCGGCAGGTCGGGGATCGCCGAGGGCTCCAGCTTCAGCGACAGGTAGGGCTTCGGCACGCCGGCGTCGCCCTGGTAGTAGTTGGTGCGCAGGGTGGCCTGGACGTGGGTGAGGTACGAGCGCAGGATCCGGTCGTGGTCGAGGCTGACCACGTCGTCCAGCGCGGTGCGGATCTTCGTCACCAGGCCGGCCTCGCGATCCTCACGGCCCTCACCGGCGCCCGGGTCGAAGCGGGTCTCGAAGAGCAGCACGACCAGCCGCGCCAGCTCGGCGTTGTCGAGCAGGGCCTGCTCGATCGAGTCCAGCGCGAACGGGCTGTTGCCCTGGCGCATGTACTTCGCGTACGCCCGCAGCACCATCGCCTGGCGCCAGGTCAGCTGCGCACGCAGCACCAGCCGGTTGAAGCCGTCGGTCTCGGTGTAGCCGTCCCACATCGCCCGCAGCGCGTCGGCGAACAGCTCACGCGCGTGGTCGGGCAGCGCCTCGCCGTAGCGCAGGCCGAAGTCGTAGACGTGGGTGCGCCGCTCCAGGCCCGTCAACGCGTACGGCCGCTCGTCGACGACCTCCACGCCCATCGACGACAGCATCGGCAGCACGCCGCTCAACGACAGCGGGTCACCGATCCGGAACACCTTCAGCCGGGCCTCGCCGTCGGCGGCGTCCAGGTCGGCGTACAGCGACTGGTCGGTGCCGGACTCCCCCTGGATCGCCTCCACCCGGCCGAGGTCGACCGCGGCGGTGCGGGGGCTGAAGTCCTCCTTGTAGGCCTCGGGGAAGGCGTCGGCGTAGCGGCGGCCGAGCAGGGCGCCGACCTCCTCGCCGTACTCGGCGATGACGGCCTGGAGGAAGTCCTCGTGCCAGGAGCGCGACGCCTCGACCAGGCGCCGCTCCAGGTCGGCGGTGTCGATGTCCTCGGGGACCAGCTCGCCCTTGGGCAGGTGCACCACGAAGTGCACCCGCGCGGTCGTCGACTCGTTGATGCTGACGTTGAACTCGACGTCGTCCGGGCCGATCCGGCCGCGACCGATCTGCTCGGTCAGGATCTGCACGAACCGCTGCCGTACGCCGGTGTTGTAGCGGTCGCGGGGCAGGTAGACGAGCACGGAGAGGTAGCGCGCGTAGGTGTCGCGGCGGATGAACAGCCGCACCGCGCGCCGCTCGCGGGCCTGCATGGCAGCCTCGACGATCGGGGCCAGCTCGTCGACCGGCGTGTGGAACAGCTCGTCGCGCGGATAGGTCTCCAGGGTGTCCAGCAGCGCGGCACCGTCGTGGCTGCGGGCGTCGTAGCCGCTGCGGCGCAGGACCTCGTCGACCTTCTCCCGCAGCAGCGGGATGTGCAGCAACGACTCGGTGTAGGCCGCGCTCGAGAGCAGGCCGAGGAAGCGGCGCTCGCCCACGACCTCGCCGGCCTCGTCGAAGGTCTTCACGCTGACGTAGTCGAGGTAGGCCGGCCGGTGCACCGTCGAGCGGGAGTTGGCCTTCGCCAGCACCAGCAGGGTCTTCTCGCGGGCCTTCGCCTTGACCGCGTCCGGCAGCCGGCTGAACGCCACCGAGGTCTCCCCGTCGCCCGGGCCCTCGCGCAGGATGCCCAGCCCGGTGCCGGCGACCGGGCGCAGCACGTCCTCGTCCTCCTCCGAGCCCGGCAGGGCGACCTTGTCGAGCACGTACTCGCGATAGCCCAGGAAGGTGAAGTGCTCGTCGGCCAGCCACTCGAGCAGCTCGCGGGCGCGGCGTACCTCCTCGGTGTCCAGGGGCGGCGGGCTCGCCGTCAGGCCCTCGACGATGTCGGTGACCTGCTCGTGCATGCCGGACCAGTCGTCGACCGCGGCGCGGACGTCGGCCAGCACCCGCCGGCACGCCGCCGCCACCTGCTCGGGATGGTCGTCGCCGTCACCGCCGAGGCGGCCGACCTCGATGTGCATCCACGACTCGCGGACCGCGCCCTCGGGGGCGGTGACCGAGCCGGAGGCCACCGGCTCGGCCGACTGCAGGCGACCGCTGTCGTCGCGTCGTACGTCGAAGGTCGGGTGCACCACGGTGCGCACGTCGTGCACCAGCCGGGCCAGCAGCATCGTCACCGAGTCGACGAGGAAGGGCATGTCGTCGACGACGACCTCGACCACCGAGTGCCCGGCCGCGGACCAGCCGTGCTCGGCCACGGTCGGGGTGAACACCCGCACCTTCGGCTGCCCCGGCTCGCGGTCCTGGGCGAGGTGGTGGTGGGAGGCGTAGGCGCCGTAGATGTCGACGTCGCTGCGCGCGGCCAGCTCCTCGGTGGCCACGTGCCGGTAGTAGGCCGGCAGCATCTCGGGCAACGCATCACGCGGCGGTCCGCCCGTTCCCTTCGGAGGTCCGGCCGCGGCGGCGGCCTGCGCGAAGATACGGTCACGGTCGGCCCCCGAGGCCGAGGGCAGCAGCGTCGTCGTTGACACCCCCTCAACGTAGGGCGAACGCGTGACGCGGACAACATGACGCAGTTACCGGCCGGTCACCTCCGTGCGGCGCCCCGGTGCGCCATGATGGCGCCCATGAAGTTCCGACGTGAGCTCGCCTACGAGGCGGGTCCCGGCGAGGTGTTCGCGATGCTCGCGGACCCCGCGTTCCGGGAGAAGGTCGCCGCGGAGCAGGGCGTGGTCTCGATCGACGTGCGCATCACCCCCACGGGGGCGGGGTTCACGATGGTCAGCGACCAGGTCCAGGACACCGCCGGCCTGCCGGCGATCGCCAAGAAGATCGCCGGCGACACCACCCGTGCCGTCGTACGCGAGGAGTGGTCCGAGGCCACCTCGGGGACGATCGAGATCACCGCGCCCGGCAAGCCGACCAAGGCCGTCGGCACCGTGCGCCTGGTCGCGGCCGGGCCGGGAACGACCTACGTCCAGGAGCTCGACGTGAACGTCAAGGTCCCGCTGATCGGCGGGAAGCTGGAGACGCTCATGGCCGACAACATCGATGCAGGCCTGTCCGTGGAGCACTCCGTGGGCACGGCCTGGCTGAGGGGAGAACGCTGACATGGCAACACGTCTCGTCCACGAGATGACGTACGACGCATCGCTGATCGAGGTCGCCGCGATGCTGAGCGACCCGGAGTTCCGGCAGGAGGTGTGCCGCAACCAGCGCGCGACGTCGTACTCCGCCGAGGTCGAGGGGAACGTCGACGCCAAGGCCGTGCGGATCGAGATGACCCAGCCGACCGACAAGGTGCCGTCGTTCGCGAAGAAGATCGTGGGCGACTCCACGACCATCGTGCAGACGGAGACCTGGTCCAGCCCCTCGCACGCCGAGGTGCGGGTGACCATCCCGGGCAAGCCAGGCGAGATGGCCGGCACGGCGGTGCTCGTCGAGAAGGACGGCGTCACCACCGAGACCGTCACCCTCGACATCACCGTCAAGATCCCGCTCGTCGCCGGCAAGATCGAGCAGCTGATCGCCAAGCTGCTCGGCAGCGCGCTGCGCGCCGAGGAGCGGACCGGGAAGGCCTGGCTCGCACGCTAGTCGCGCGCTGAGCGCTCAGTCCTCGTCGAGGCCCGGTTCCCCACGGAGCCGGGCCTCCTCGGCTTCCTGCTCCTCCCGCTCCTCGGCCAGCTCGGCACGACGGCGGATGGCGATCACGATCCCGAGCACGACGAACGGCCCGAAGGCCAGGACGATGGTGGCGACCTGCTCGACCGGATGCAGGGCGCCCATGTGGAGCGGGATCACGGCCTCATCGTCCCATCCCGCACCGGGGGCCCTCCCGCCGGTCTCGGCCCTCAGATCGCCATGCCTGCACCCCTTGTCCTTCGAACACCTGTTCCAGTAATCTCCCGGCATGAGCTCCCCCGACGCGCTTGCCGAGGCCACCACGGTGGCCGAGGTCGCCGCGCGCCTGGCCGGGACCCGGTGGGACGAGGTGCCCGGACCGACAGCCGTCGAGGTCGCCACCGCGATCGCCGGCGCCCGGGGCCTCCTCGACGCCGCGCTGCTCGGGGTCGTCGAGCAGCTGGAGGCCACCGGCGCCGCCCAGGACCTCGGGTGGGCCTCCACCAAGGACTTCCTCACCCACCTCACCGGTGGCCACCAGGGCAGCGGGGGCGGCCTGGTCCGGGCCGCCGAGCAGCTGCGCGAGCTGCCGGCCGTGCGCGAGGCGCTCGAGGCCGGGCGGGTCACCCTGCCCCAGGCCCGGGTGATCGCGAGCAAGGTCCAGACGTTGCCGCGTCATCCCGAGCTCCGCTCCGCCGTCGCCGACCGGATGCTCGCCCTCGTCGACGAGCACGGGCACAACGCCACCGCGCTGCAGACCGCCTTCACCGACGTCGTCCGCGAGGTCGACCCCGACGGCCTCGCGGTGGCCGCCGACCTGTTGCGCGACAAGGCCGAGCGCGGGGCCCACCACGCGCGCCACCTGTCCTTCGCCAAGGACGGCCTCGGCGGGGTCCGGGTCCGCGGCTACGGCACGATCGAGGACGCCGAGCGGATCAAGAGCGTCCTGCTCCCCCTCGCCGCGCCCCAGGTCACCGAGCCCGGCTCCTGCGGCGGCGTCTCCGGCCACGGCCGGCCGATGTTCGACGACGACGGCCGGGCCACCACCGTCCCGTGTCCCACCGCCGGCTGCCCGCACGACGGGCGCGACCCGCGCCAGCCCGACGCGCGGCTGTGGGACGCGCTCGTCGACGCCTGCGACCAGCTGCGTGCCACCGACACCCTCCCCCGCGACCACGGCTCGCTGCCGAGGGTCGTGGTGACGATCGACCACGCCAGCCTCAGCCAGGCGGTCATCGACGACGGCCGGGCCGCCGAAGGGCGGACCGACACCGACACACGGCTCTCGCCGCAGTCGGTGCGCCGGCTCGCCTGCGACGCCGAGATCCTCCCGGCCGTGCTCGGCAGCGAGAGCCAGGTCCTCGACGTCGGCCGCACCCAGCGCCTGGTCACGCCCGGGCTCTGGTCGGCGCTGCTCGTCCGTGACCGGCACTGCGTCTTCCCGGGCTGCACCCGGCTCCCGCTGTCCTGCGACGCCCACCACGTGGTGCACTGGGCCGACGGCGGTGCGACGAGGCTCGACAACCTCGCGCTGCTCTGCCGCCACCATCACACGCTCACCCACCGCACGCCGTGGACGCTGCACATCGACGGCGACACGGGGCGACCGGTGTGGACCCCGCCACCACGCCTGACGCTGACCAACGCGGAGGGCCGGATCACCTACATCCCGGCCCGGTCCCCGCACCCTCCGGGCGCGCCACCGCCTCTCGTCGCCTGAGCGGAGGCTGCGCTCAGCTGCTCTTGCCGCCCGGCTTCGGCTTCGGCTTGGTCGAACGCCGCCCGCGCGGGGCCCGCTCGCGGGTCGCCGAGGAGAGCTCGAGGAGCTCGTCCAGCGCCTCGCGCACGCAGACGCCGAGGAGATCGGCGTCAGGGATCCAGTCTCGGTCGGCCGTGATGCCGTAGAACACACCGCCGTCGTAGGACGTCACGCTGATCGCCAAGGGGTGCCCGGGCGTCAGCGGCGGCACCGGATAGCTGGCCAGCATCCGCGCGCCGGCGGCGTAGAGCGGCGCCTGCGGCCCCGGGACGTTCGTCACCGAGAGCTGGTAGCCCCGCCGGAGCTCCGCCGCGGCGACGCGCGAGCCGATGGCGTGGAAGGTCGTCGGGGCGAAGCCGGCGATGCCCGCGAGCCGGTTGGCGGCGACGCTGCGACCGGTGTCCTTGTGCGCCTGGAAGGAGTACGACACCTGGTGCAGGCGCACGACGGGGCTGGGCTCACCGATCGGCAGGTCCACGAAGTGCGCGGCGATCTGGCTGCCGAGGGAGGTGGCCTCCAGCTCCTCGTCGATGACCGAGACCGGCACGACCGCACGCACCTGCCGCATCCCACCCAACGACTCCGCGCGGGTCATCAGCCAGCCACGGAGCGCGCCGGTGACGGTCGCCAGGATGACGTCGTTGACGGTGCCGCCGTGCGCCTGCCGGACGGCCCGGTAGTCGGACAACCGGGTCTCCACCGTGACGACCCGGCGCTGCTGCGAGAGCGGACCGTTGATCACGCCGCGCCGGATCTTGGGGCGGCGCCCGGTCGCGGCAGCCACGAACGAGCGGGCGCGCTCGCTGCGCCGGTCCGCGGTCCGCGCCACCGCGCGTGACCCGGTGCGGACGGTGTCGAGCAGCACCCCGGGATCGGTGAGGTTCTCGCGCACGGCACCACCGAGCAGGCGGGCCGGGTTGGGCGAGCGGCGCGGCGCCCAGTCGTCCGGGTCGAGCTCGCGCGCCTCCGGCTGGAGGTCGAGCAGCAGCTGCCCCAGGTCGACGGTGTGCACCCCGTCCACGAGCGCCTGGTGGGTCTTGGAGAGCAGCGCGACACGGCCGCCCTCGAGCCCCTCGACGTAGTAGATCTCCCACAGCGGCCGCGTCCGGTCGAGCGGACGGGACACGATCCGGGAGACGAGCTCGAGGAGCTGGGCCGACGTACCGGGGCGGGGCAGGGCGGACCGGCGGACGTGGAAGCCGAGGTCGAACTTCTCGTCGTCGACCCACACCGGGTTGGCCAGGTGTCCGGGCACGGACTGCAGCCGCTGGCGGTAGCGCGGGACGAACGCGATGCGGTCCCGGATGAGCGCGACCAGGCGGGCGTGGTCGAACGCCCCGGCACCCTCACCCGGGTCGAAGATCTCGATCGTGGCGTTGTGCAGGGGCGTCTCCGGCGTCTCCTCAGCGAGGAACGTCAGGTCGCGCGGCCGCACCCGATCCACCACGTCGTCACTCCAGTCTCTGCAGGACCCCCGGCGACGACGTCCGGCCCCATTCCGGACGTCCTGGGGTCACCGTGAGATTCTGGCAGAGAACCGGGAGCCAGGCCTGCACGGTCCACTGCATGTCGGCTCCCCGACGAGGAGGATCCATGCAGCGGCTGCGCGCTGTCGGCGCCGTGCTCACCGGTGTCGCCCTGCTCGCCTCGGTCACCGCCTGTGGCGGCGAGGACAAGGCGAGCTCCGACGATCCGGTGGTCGTGAAGATCACCATCAAGGACGGCAAGGTCGACCCCAGCGGCGACCGCGTCGACGTCGGCACCGGTCAGCCGATCGACCTCGAGGTGACGGCCGACAAGCCCGGCGAGCTGCACGTCCACTCCGAGCCCGAGCAGCAGCTGGAATACGCCGCCGGGGAGACCACCCTCAAGATCGCGATCGACCGGCCCGGCGTGGTCGCCGTCGAGTCGCACGAGCTGGACCAGATCATCGTCCAGCTCGAAGTCAGGTGAACGGGGTCGTCGAGGCCCACGGCATCGGCGGCCAGGCGGATCTCCCGATCTCCCTGGAGCTGGCCGTCTCGGGCGCGGTCGCCGCGCTCGTGGTCTCGTTCACCGTCCTGGTCGTCGCCTGGAACCGTCCCCGCTACGACGGCGGCCAGCACCCAGGGCGCCCCGCGTGGGCGGTGCTCGACCGGGTCACGGGCTCGCCCGCCTTCGCGGTCGCGCTGCGGGCCCTCGGCATGGTGCTCGCGCTCTACACGGTCTTCTGCGCGGTGGCCGGCCAGAACGTCCTGACGAACCCGTTCTTCGGGATCTTCTACGTGTGGTGGTGGGTGGGCCTGGTCTTCGCCTCGGCGCTGCTCGGCCCGGTCTGGAAGGCGATCAGCCCGGTCCGCACCCTCAACGCGGCGATCGCGAGGCTCGCCGGCAGCGACCCCGACCAGGGCGTGCTCGCCTACCCGGAGCGACTCGGCTACTGGCCGGCGGCTCTCGGCCTCTACGCCTTCGTGTGGCTGGAGCTGGCCTACAAGTACCCCACGGAGCTCGGCTCGGTCCGCTTCTGGTGTGCCGTGTACGTCGGCGCGATGCTCGTCGGCGGCGCCATCTTCGGCAACCGGTTCTACGAGCGGGCCGACCCCTTCGAGGTCTACTCCTCGCTCATCGCGAAGCTCTCCCCCTGGGCCCGCCACGACGGCCGGCTCGTGGTGCGCAGCCCGTTGGCGAACCTGTCGACGATCGAGCCGACGCCGGGCCTGGTGGCCGTGGTGGGCGTGCTCTTCGGCAGCACGGCCTTCGACTCGTTCCGCGAGTCGACGTTCTGGGTGAAGACCTTCCAGGACTCCAGCATCAGCAAGGTCTACCTCGACAACGCCGCGCTGCTGGTCTTCGTGCTGACGGCCGGGCTGCTGTTCAGCATCGGCAGCGCGCTGACCCCGTCGGCGGAGGGCCTGGCCCGACGCGAGCTGCCGCGTCAGTACGCCCACTCGATCGTGCCGATCATCCTCGGCTACATCGTCGCGCACTACCTCACCCTCTTCATCGACGTCGGCACGCAGACGTTGGCCCGTGCGAGCGACCCGTTGGGCAAGGGCTGGGACATCCTGGGTACGGCGGGCGTCGAGCCGTCGTACTGGTTCTCCTACCACCCGGAGGTGCTCGCCTCGATCAAGGTGCTGGCGGTGGTGCTCGGCCATGTCGTGGCGGCCGTCGCGGCGCACGACCGGGCGCTGAGCCTGCTGCCGAAGCGCGACCAGATCACCGGGCAGCTCCCGCTGCTCGTGGTGATGGTGGCGTTCACCGCCGGTGGCCTGATGCTGCTGTTCAGCGCCTGAACCTCAGCGCCTGAACCTCAGCGCCTGACCATCGCGTCGAGCATCCGCCCGATCGCACGGGTGAGCGCGCAGTCCCCGGACTCCAGCAGCAGGAGGCCGGCGACCAGTGCACGGTCCACCGCGGCCTGGTCGTCGGGCAGGAAGTGGACGCCGCGGCTGGCGCCGAAGCCGGCGAGCATGGCGGTCACGTCGGACTCCCGCCAGCCCAGGCTGGATCGCATCCGGTTGACCACGATCCGCACCGGCGGGTCCGGCCGGAGCTCGTGCAGCTCGGTGACGGCGCGGGCCAGCCGCGCCAGCCCGACGGGGTCGGCGCCGCCGACGAGCAGCACCTCGTCGGCCACCTCGAGCGCCTCGCGGGTCAGGTCGCTGCGCGAGGGCCGGCCCAGGTCGGCAGCGAGGTCGGGCTCGACGGAGAAGCCGGTGTCCAGCACCACCTGACCGTCACGGCGGGCGTGCTCGACGAGGGCGGTCAGGGTGCCGGCGCGGATCTCGGCCCAGCGGTCCGGGCGCGGCAGCCCGGTGAGCACCCGCAGCCGCTCGGAGAGCTGACGCTGGGCGCCGGGGAAGCGGTCGTCCATGGTCCCGGCGGCGACCAGCCGCGCGGCGGCCAGCAGGCCGGAGGCCTCGTCGAGGATGCCGAGCTGTTGGGCGACGGAGCCGCCGTGCGGGTCGGCGTCGACGAGCAGGGTGTCCAGCCCGCGCCGGGCGAGCTCGGCGGACAGGGCCGTGGCCACCGTGGTCCGCCCGGGTGCGCCTCCGGGGCCCCAGACGGTGATGACCCGGCCGAGCTGGCCACCGCCGGCCGGCACCGGGGCAGGCCCGAGCGGAACGACGGGCACGGTGTCCTCGGACGGCGGGGCGACGCACACCCGCTGCGCGACCTCGTCGACGAGCTCGGCGGCGAGGACGGACGCGATCCCGATCTGGGCGGCGCGAGGCTGGGCCCGCTCGACCTCGGTGGCGACCGCGACCACCCGCACCCCCCATCGGGCCAGGTCGTCGAGCACGGTGCGGTCCAGCCCGGCCAGGTCGACGCCGAGCACGGCGACCTCGGCCTGGCCGCGGCTGGCGGTGGCGAGGAGGTCCTCGACGTCGACGCACCGCTTCAGCACGACGGTACGGCGGTCCTGCTGCAGCACCTCGAGCGCCCGCGCCTCCCAGGCCGCCCCCGTGGAGACGAGGACGACGACGGTGGGCGTCATGAGCGCTGGAGGATCCGGATGACCGGGTCCTCGAGCTTGCCGAGCGCGCGCTCGAAGTCCGCCGCCCGCTCGTCCTCGACCGCCACCACGACCTGGCGGGTGCCGGAGACCGCGAACCCCTCGTCGTACGACGGGGCGGCGACCACCCGCACCCCGCTGAGTGCCGGGCGGTCCGCGCCGCTGACCCAGACGTCGACGACGGAGCCAGCCTCGACGCCCGGCGGCACCCGCTGCGGGTCGACGGCGAGCGGGACCTCCAGCACCGGTTCGTCGTCCGCGGCACCGACCGCCGATCGGGCGAGCAGCTCGCCCGCACCCACCTCCCGGGTGAGCACGAGGTCCTCGGGCACCGGCTGGTCGGCCGGGAAGTAGTGCTCCAGGGCGGCGCCGTCGGCGAAGCGCACCCGCTGCACCTCCAGGTCGGCCGCCGCGACCGGCGTGCCGCTCCCCCGGTCCGCGACCATCCCCCACACCGTCACCGTGTCGTCGGCGGCCGCGAGCAGGCGCGCACCGAGGACGACCGAACCGGCGATCAACAGCACGCCGAGCCACAACCGCGGGTCACGCCAGCCGGGCCGCGACGCGCGGAGCGCGGGCGGCGGGACGGGCGTGCCCGGGGAATTCCCGAGATCCCTGGACACGGCCACATCATGCAACCGCCAGCACGACGGCGCCACTGTCTTCCACAGGCACGCGCGGCGGGCTCGGCAACGGCGGTACCGGATGCGACGATGGGCCCATGCCCGAGACCTCGAGGTTCCTCACCCTCGCCGACGTCGCCGAGGTGCTCAACACCTCCAGCGCGCAGGTCTACGCGCTGGTGCGCCGGGGCGAGCTGCCGGCGATCAAGATCGGCGGGCGCGGGCAGTGGCGGGTCGAGCGTTCCCGGCTGGAGGACTACATCGCCGAGCAGTACCGCCAGGCCGAGCAGTACGTCGCCGAGCACCCCTTCGTGGAGTCGGAGGAGCGCTGAGGGGGCTCAGCCGTCCTCGCCGTCGAGGGTGACCTTGACCTTCTGCGAGCCGGAGCCGCGCTCGACGGTGAACTCGATGGACTGCCCCGGCTGGTAGGTCCGGATCGCGACGATCAGCGCGATCCCGTCGGTGACCCGCTGGCCGTTGACGTGGGTGATCAGGTCGCCCTTCTTCAGCCCCGCGTCCTGGGCCGGGCTCTTGGCGATGATCTCGTCGAGGGTGGCGCCGTCGCCGGTGGGGATGCCGCCGGTCTTCACCTTGGCCCCGATGACGGGGTACTGCGCCTTGCCGGTCTTGAGGATCTGGTCCGCGGTGACCCGCACCTGCTCGACCGGGATCGCGAAGCCGACGCCGATGTTGCCGGCCTCCTTGTCGGTGGAGCCGCCGCCGGCGGTCGCGATCGCGGAGTTCACCCCGATCACCTCGCCGCGCTGGTTGACCAGCGGGCCGCCGGAGTTGCCCGGGTTGATGGCCGCGTCGGTCTGCACGGCGTCGATGTACGACGACTCGTCGGCCGAGGAGCCGGTGGTGACGGGGCGGTGGAGGTAGCTCACGATGCCGGAGGTGACGGTGTCGGGCAGGCTCAGCGGGGAGCCGATCGCGACGACCGGCTCGCCGACCTGGAGCTGCGCGGACCGGCCGAGCTTGGCGGGCGTGAGCTTGTCGTGCTTCTCGACGTAGAGGATGGCCAGGTCGTAGACAGGGCTGCGGCCGACGACCTTGGCGTCGTAGCGGTTGCGGTCGTGGTCGATGACGACGATCGGGCCGTTGTCCTTGGCGGCGTCGGCGACGACGTGGTTGTTGGTGACGATGTGGCCGTTGCCGTCCATCACCCAGCCGGAGCCGGTGGCGCCGGCCTCCTGGCCGTCGTACTCCGCGAGGATCTGCACGGTGCTGGGCAGCAGCGCCTTGGCGACGGCGGCGACGGAGCCGGGCGCGGCGAGCGGGGCCTGGTCCTCCAGGTCCACGCCGGACAGGCCGGCGTCGGTGTAGCCCGCGCCCTGCGGGTCGTCGTCGAGCAGCTTGTCGTAGCCCAGCGCGCCGAGGAAGCCGCCGCCGAGGCCGACGACGAGCGCGAGCAGCGCCACCAGCGGCCAGCGCCAGGCCGTGCCCCCGCCGGAGCCGGTGGGCCGGCGGACGGAGAGGTCGGCCGCGCTGGGCGGCGCCGCGGGCGGCGGCGGGAGCAGGGAGGGCGCCATCAGCGCGTCGGACGGCAGCACGGCGGTCGGCTCCGGGGCGGGCTCCGGGGCGGACTCCGGCGTCGGCTCGGGGCGCACCGCGCCCGCGGCCGGCGGGGCCCACTGCGAGCCCGGGTCCGGCGTGCGCGCCTGGGCGATCGGCTCGGTGGGTTCGCCGTCGTACTCGTCGTTCACCTGGACATCATTGCCGATCCACCCACATCGGGCGGTCTCAGGGCAGGACGCGGCCGATCGGGATCGGCTGTCCCGGGCGCGGCACCCACGGTGTCGAGGACCCGCTCGGCGTGGCCGGGGTGCTCGGCACGGAGGAGTTGATCTGGGTGACCGGCGGACGGCGGTCGCTGGGCGGGGCGCTGCCCGAGACGAACCCGAGCGCGACCACGCCGAGGATCGCTGCACCGACGGCGCTGCCGCCGATCATCACCGCACCGGTACGACGGCCCGCCTCGTGCACCGGGGCGGCGAGGGCGTCGCCCGGCGGCATGCTCATCAGCGAGCCCTTGAGCCCGGACGGCGCCTCCCGGTCTCCCCCGCACATCGCGGCGAGCCGGGTCTTGACCCAGCCCTCGCGCTCGACGAGGTCACGGCAGGCGTGGCAGGCGTAGACGTGCGCCCACGCCTCCTCGGTCTCCTTCGCGGAGAGCTGGCCGTCGAGGAGCGCGCTGACCCGGGTGCCGAGGTGCCCGATCACGAGGCGCCTCCGGCCGCGACGGGTGCCGGGCCGGCGTACTGGGTGCGGCCGGCGGCGGGCGCGCGGTGGGCGAGCGCGGTGCGCAGCAGGGCCCGGCCGCGGTGGATCCGGGAACGGACCGTGCCGAGCTTGGCGCCGAGGATCTCGGCGATCTCCTCGTAGCTGAGGCCCTCGATGTCGCACAGCACGACGGCGGCGCGGAAGTCGGGGGGCAGCGCGGCGAGCGCGGCCTCGACGTCGTCGTCGAAGGTCTGGTCGGCGTAGGCGAGCTCGGGGGCGGGCGAGGCGCTGGCGATCCGCGCGGCGCGCTCGTCGGAGAGCGCGTCGAAGCGGATCCGCTGCTTGCGGCGGGCCTGGTCGAGGAAGAGGTTGGTGGTGATCCGGTGCAGCCAGCCCTCGAAGGTGCCGGGCGAGTAGGTGTGCAGCGAGCGGAAGACCCGGACGAAGACCTCCTGGGTGAGGTCCTCGGCGTCGTGACGGTTGCCCGTCAGGCGCAGGGCAAGGCGGTAGACACGGTCGGAGTGCTGCTCGACGATGCTCTCCCAGGCGAGGTCCTGGGGCTGGGGATCGACGGGCTCCTTCATCGTGGCCTTCTTCCGCTGGATCAGTGCCAAGGTCTCCTGGCTCCTCTCACCGTAGGGGTCGGTCCTGAACGTTCCCTGTGAAGAAGGTCAACGAACGGCATGGACGCACTGTTCCCGGCCTCCGACGTCACGGGCACCGGACGGCCTAGGGTGTGGGTCGTGGCTCCGACACCGATCTCCGCGACCAGCTGGACCTTCGCCGACACCTACGTCGGCGAGGACGACGTCCTGGCGGCCGCCCGGGCACGCGCCGAGGAGGTCGGCGTCACGCCGATCGGCGCCGGCGCGGGTGCCGCGCTGCGTCTCCTCGCGGCGGTGCTCGAGGCCCGTGCGGTGGTCGAGATCGGCACCGGCACCGGGGTCTCCGGCGTCTGGCTGCTGCGCGGGATGCGCCCCGACGGCGTGCTGACGACCGTCGACGTGGAGGCCGAGCACCAGCGCCTGGCGCGGGAGTCCTTCAAGGAGGCCGGCGTCACCTCCCAGCGGGTGCGCACGATCGCCGGGTCCGCGCTCGACGTGCTGCCGCGGCTGACCGACGGCCACTACGACATCGTCTTCGCCGACGGCGACAAGCGCGAGTACGGCGCCTACCTCGGTGAGGCGCTGCGCCTGCTCCGCCCCGGCGGTGTCGTGGTGTTCGACAACGCGCTGTGGCACGGGCGGGTCGCCGACCCAGCCCAGCGCGACGAGGAGACCGTCGCGATCCGCGACCTGGTCCAGCAGGTCGCCGACACCGAGGGCCTCGTCCCCGCGCTGCTGCCCGTCGGCGACGGGCTGCTGGTGGCGAAGAAGGAGTGGGTCCCGGAGTCGGGCGACTGACCCGCTAGGACCCGATCCCCGCGACCGGCTCGGCCGAGCCGAGCCAGGTCAGCAGCAGCCGGGAGCCGAAGCCCGAGGGACCGGCGGTCCACTCGTGCCACTCCTTCTCGACGTCGCCGACCGAGGCGATGTCGAGGTGCGCCCACGGCACGTCGCCCACGAAGTGCTGCAGGAACAACGCGGCCGTGATCGCGCCGGCCCCACCGGGGTCGTTGGAGGCGTCGGCGATCTTGGAGGCGAGCCGGTCCTCGTAGCCGGCGTACAGCGGGAAGCGCCACAACGGCTCCCCCGCCCGCTCGCCGGCGCCACTCAGTGCGTCCGCGAGGGTGTCGTCGGTCGCGAAGAGACCGCCGACCTGCTGGCCGAGCGCGACCTTGACCGCGCCGGTGAGGGTGGCGACGTCCACGACGACGGCGGGCTCCAGCTCCTGCACGGCGTAGGCCAGCGCATCGCCTAGCACCAGGCGGCCCTCGGCGTCGGTGTTGCCGACCTCCGTGGTGCGCCCACCCCAGTGCGTGATCACGTCGCCGGGGCGCAGCGCGGATCCGGAGATGGCGTTCTCGGCGGCGGCGACCAGGCCGACCACGCGGACCGGGCAGTCGACGTCGGCGAGCGCGGCCATGGTGGCGAGCACGACGGCGCCGCCGGTCATGTCGCGCTTCATCGAGGCCATCGACGCGCTCGGCTTGATCGACAGGCCGCCGGAGTCGAAGGTGATGCCCTTGCCGACGAGCACGACCAGCGGCAGCTTCTTCGCCGCGCGGGCCGACACCCCGGCCGGGGTGTAGTCGAGCCGGATCAGGCGCGGCGGGGTCGCGGACGCGGCACCCACGGCGAGGATGCCGCCGAAGCCGTCGACGGCGAGCCGCTCCTCGTCCCAGACGTCGACGTCGAGGCCCGACGCGGCGGCGATGGCGGAGGCCTGCTCGGCCAGCCAGGCGGGGTTCTTCAGGTTCGAGGGGACGGTCGCGAGCAGCCGGGAGCGCCAGCCGGCGCCACCGAGCGCGATCGCGCGCTCGAGGACGGCCCGGTCGGCGGTGACGGTCGGGCCGGCGAGCACCACGCGTCGTACGGGCTGGTGCTCGGCGCCGGTGGAGCGCCAGTGGAAGACGAAGCCGCCGAGCATGGTGCCGACCACGAACGCCTCGACCGCGTCGTCGGCGTCGAGGTGGACGGTCGGGATCGAGGTGGCGACGGCCGACCGGTCGCGGGTGGCCCGGGCCAGCGCGGCGCCCGCGCGGCGCAGGTCGGTGCTGCGCGCCGCGCCGACACCGATGAGCAGGACCAGGCGGAGGTCGGGGTTGGCCTCCGTCCCACCGGGGACCGGTACGACGCCGACCTCGGCGGTGGCACCGGTCAGCCCGTGCGCCTCGGCGGCACCGACCAGGTCGAGGCCGAGCTCGTCGGCGAGCTCGGCCGCGCCGGGACCGAGCAGGACGGGCTCGCCGTCCTCGCCGGGCAGCACCGGGAGCGCCACCACCTCGACACCCTTGATGGCGCCCGGCAGCAGCTCACTGAGCGCGAACTCGGGAGGATCGACCTGCCCCGGCAGGACCGGAGCAGCGTGCTGTGCAGCGGGTGAGGTCACCCGACCACGTTCTTGAGCGCTTCCCCGAGCGCGGAAGCCTCCTCGGCGTTGAGCTCGACCACGAGCCGGCCACCGCCCTCGAGCGGGACGCGCATCACGATGCCGCGACCCTCCTTGGTGACCTCGAGCGGACCGTCGCCGGTCCGAGGCTTCATCGCCGCCATGCGGCACCCCTCTTCCACTACCTCAGCGTGCTGGGGGCCCTGTGCACCCCGCTGTGCGCGGACCATTATCGCCCATGCCGCACAAACCGTGCAGCGACCCTCGCGGATCAGCCGCGCCCGGTGCTCCCCGGCTCGGCGGCGAGGGCCGCGGCGAGCCAGGCGGCGATGCTGTCGCCCTCGTCACCCTCGTAGCGGTTTCGTGCCTTGTCGATGGGGTTCTCGAAGCGTCCCGAGGGCATCGCGACCACCGGTGTGGGCGCGAAGGCGGGGTGCCGGACCCATCGCGCACCGGGCACCGCGCGGACCAGGACCTCACCGACGTAGGCCCCCGCGGCGTGGACGTCGGGGTTGTCCTCGGCGGCCGCCTGCGGCTCGCGCCGCCGCGACCACTGGTCGAGGAAGGACTCGACCTGGTCGACGCTCTCCACGGAGAAGTCGAGGATGTCCGTGCCGACCGGGTGCGCGGCCGCCCACTCCTCCGCGGCACGGCGCACGGCCGGGTCCCCCGGCGCGCTCTCCACCGCCGGTTCCTCCGCGGCGGCGTCCGCCTCCATCTCGCTCGCCAGGCGGCTGAGCAGGGCGTCCACCTCGCTCATCCGGTAGCCGCGCACGGCCAGCGAGAAGCGCACCTTGCGCAGGTCGGCGGCGCCGACCGGCCGGGCGGCGGGCACGGTGGAGTCCGGCCGGTCGTCGTACGACGGCGCCATCGGCTCGCCGTAGCCCGCGGCCAGCAGGGCGATCCCGCCCATGGCGAGCACGATCAGGATCGCGAAGAGCCACATCATCAGGTGCGACATGGCGGCTCAGGCGTGCTGCTCGCGGGCGGCCACCATGAGCGCGACCGCCTCGTCGACGTCGTCGGTCAGGGTGAGCATGTCGAGGTCGGACTGCTTGATCCGGGCGTCCTCGAGCATCGAGCCCTGCATCCAGTCGATCAGTCCCTGCCAGTGCTCCACGCCCATCAGCACGATCGGGAACTGGGTGATCTTGAGCGTCTGCGCGAGCGTCATCGCCTCGAACAGCTCGTCGAGGGTGCCGAGCCCGCCGGGCAGCACGACGTAGCCCTGGCTGTACTTCACGAACATCATCTTGCGCACGAAGAAGTAGCGGAAGTTCAGCCCGAAGCCGACGTAGTCGTTGAGCTTGGCCTCCCACGGCAGCTCGATGCCGAGGCCGATCGACTCCCCACCGGCCTCGCTCGCGCCCTTGTTGGCGGCCTCCATCGCGCCCGGCCCGCCGCCGGTGATGACCGCGAAACCGGCCTCCGCCAGGGCGGCGCCCACCCGCACCCCGATGTCGTACGCCGGGTGCGTGGCCGGGATCCGCGCGGACCCGAACACCGAGATCGCCGGGCCCAGCTCGGCGAGGTCGTTGAAGCCCTCGACGAACTCCGCCTGGATCTTGAGCACGCGCCAGGTGTCGGTGTGGACCCAGCCGCCGTCACCGCGGCTGTCGAGCAGCCGCTGGTCGGTGGTCGAGCCCTCCGGGCGGCCCTTGCTGGGCCGGGGGCCGGGGCCGTTGCGCCTGGTCATGCGATCTCCTCAAGGTCCTCGGTGGCGGCCAGCAGCCACGCACGCAGCTGCTCCTCGCACCGCTCGATCTGCGCGGTCTCGACGTGCTCCTCCTGCTTGTGCGCCAGCATCGGGTCACCGGGACCGTAGTTGACGGCGGGCACGCCGAGGGTGGTGAAGCGGGCGACGTCGGTCCACCCGAACTTCGGGTTGACCTCGCCGCCGACGGCCTCGATGAACGCCCGCGCCGCGGGCTGGTCCAGGCCGGGCAGCGCGCCGGGCGCGCTGTCGGTGAGGGTGAGCTCGAAGCCGTCGAAGAAGTCCTCGACGAAGGCCAGCGCCTCGGCCTCGGAGCGGTCGGGAGCGAACCGGAAGTTCACCGTCACCACGCACTCGTCGGGGATCACGTTGCCCGCGACCCCGCCGCTGATGCCGACCGCGTTGAGCCCCTCGTGGTACTCCAGCCCGTCGATCACCGGCCGCCGCGCCTCGTAGGCGTTGAGCCGCGCGAGCACGTCGGCCGCCCCGTGGATCGCGTTGACCCCGCGCCAGCTGCGCGCGGAGTGCGCGCGTTCGCCGCGGGTGCGCACCTCGACCCGCAACGTGCCCTGGCAGCCCGCCTCGACGACCGCGTTGGAGGGCTCCATCAGGATCGCGAAGTCCGCCGCCAGCAGGTCCGGGTCGGACTCGCTCAGCAGCCGCAGCCCGTTGAACGCCGAGTCGATCTCCTCGGCCTCGTAGAGCACGTAGGTGACGTCGTGCACCGGCTCGGCCACCGTCGCCGCCAGGCGCAGGATGACCGCGTCCCCGCCCTTCATGTCGCAGGTCCCCAGCCCGTGCAGGATCCCCGCGTCCGCGTCGAGCCGGCTCGGCAGGTTGTCGTTGAGCGGCACCGTGTCGAGGTGCCCGGCGACCACCACCCGGCTCGGCCGGCCCAGGTCGGTGCGGGCGACCAGCGTGTGCCCCCGTCGTACGACGCTGAGGTGGGGCAGCGCGCGCAGCGCCGCCTCCACCGCGTCGGCGATCTCCTGCTCGCCACGGCTGACCGACTCGATGTCGACCAGCTGGCGGGTCAGGGTGACGACGTCGGCGGACAGGTCGAGGGCGGGCACGGGTGACAGTCAACCAGCCCGGCGTTCAGGTCCGGCTCGACGGCCGCCCTCTCACCAGGGCGAGTTGTGGTAGTCGACGATCTCCTGGGCGATGGCGGAGACCTTCCGGTTCAGGTCGCGGCTGGTCTGGCGCAGGATCTCCCACGCCTTCGCCTCGTCCACCTTGTGGAAGGCCATCAGCAGCCCGACCGCCTTGCCGATCTCCCGGTTGCTGTGCAGGCCCTCGCGCAGCGAGGCGGCCTGCTCGCGGTGGTGGTCGGCGGCGACGGCCAGCGAGGCGAAGGCCGCGAGCACCACCGCCTCGTCGGCCGAGGTCGCGTCGAGCCGTCCCGCCCGGTCGCTCCACAGGTTCAGCGCGCCGACCTTCTCGCCGTCGACGACCAGGCGCACCCCGGCACCGCCGCGGACCGGGGTGCGGGAGAGCACGAAGTCGGTGAGCCGGGGCCACGCGGAGCCGGTCGCGAAGTCCGGGTCGAGGTACATCGTCTCCTCGACGATCGCGTCGAGGCAGGGCCCCTCCCCGAGCCGGATCTCGGCCTGGTCGAGCGCGCGGGCCACGTCGTCGGTGGCAGCGACCGTGGTGAACACCGACTCCCGCAGCATCATCAGGCTGGCGTGGTCGACCCCGGACACCAGCCGCGGCGCGGCGTCGACGATCGCCTGGTGCACCTCGTCGGTGGAGCCGCCCGCGTACGTCAGCGCGGCGATCGCGCCGAAGACCTGCGCCAGCTCGCTGCCGGGCTCGTGACCGGAGCGCTTCATGCACGCCCTCCTTCGGGCAACCCGCGACCGCCCCCGCGGCCGCGCAGGAATCCTAGCCCCGCGGGCGGCCCGTCAGGCGAGGACGACGGAGATCGTGGCCTTCTCCCCCTCGCCGACGACGACCTCGCCCGCCGCGGCGCCGCCCTGCTCCACCACGGCGTACGACGTCGCGAGCGTCTCCCCCGCGATCAGCGCCTCGTGCGCGCGGGCCGCGGCCAGCACCGCCGGCGAGCCGCCGATGGCCAGCTCGATCCGGTCGGTGACGTCGAAGTCGCTGTCGCGACGCAGCTGCTGGACGGCGCGCACCAGGTCCCGGGCCAGGCCTTCCTCGGCCAGCTCGGGGGTGACGACCACGTCGAGCACGACGAAGCCGCCGGACGGCAGCATGCCGGTCGCCACGTCCTCGGTGGCGGCGCCGACGACGGTCTCCAGGGCGTACTCCCCCTCGACCAGCGCGAGCCCGCCTGCGAGCACCGCACCGGAGGCGTCGACCGACCAGTCACCGGACTTGGCGCCCTTGATCGCGACCTGGACGTCCTTGCCGAGGCGCGGGCCGGCGGCCCGGGCGTTGACGGTGAGCTTCTGCTCCACGCCGTAGCCGGCCGCCTCGGCGGAGTCGGCGGCCAGCAGCCGCACCGCCTTGACGTTGACCTCGTCGGCGACGATCGCGGCGAACGGCTCCAGCGCCGCCGGGTCGTCCACCACGACGGTCAGCACCGACAGCGGCAGCCGGTTGCGCAGCTTGGCGGCCTTGCGCAGCGCCGACGTCGCCGAGCAGACCTCACGGACCTGGTCCATCGCGGCGACCAGCGCGTCGTCCGCCGGCAGGATGGACACGTCGGGCCAGTCGGTCAGGTGGACCGAGCGGCCGCCGGTCAGGCCGCGCCAGATCTCCTCGGTGGTCAGCGGCAGCAGCGGCGCGACGACGCGGCAGACCACGTCGAGCACCGCGGCCAGGGTCTCGAAGGCCTCCGGCTTGCCCTCCCAGAAGCGCTCGCGGGAGCGGCGGACGTACCAGTTCGTCAGCACGTCGAGGAACGTGCGGGTGGTGTCGCACGCGTCGGCGATGGCGTAGTCGTCCATCTCCGCGGACAGCTTCTCCACGAACTGCCGGGTCTTCGCCAGCAGGTAGCGGTCGAGCGGGTCGGTGGAGCCCAACGACTCCGCGCGGCCCACGTTGGCCTCGTAGTCCTCGGCGTTGGCGTAGAGCGAGAAGAAGTACCAGGTGTTCCAGAGCGGGATCATCACCTGCCGCACGGCGTCGCGGATGCCCTGCTCGGTGACGACCAGGTTGCCGCCGCGCAGGATCGGGGAGGCCATCAGGAACCAGCGCATGGCGTCGGCGCCGTCACGGTGGAACACCTCGGCCACGTCGGGGTAGTTGCGCAGCGACTTCGACATCTTGTTGCCGTCGGAGCCGAGCACGATGCCGTGGCTGATGCAGGAGGAGAACGCCGGCTTGTCGAACAGTGCGGTCGCGAGGATGTGCAGGGTGTAGAACCAGCCGCGGGTCTGGCCGATGTACTCGACGATGAAGTCGGCCGGGAAGTGCTCCTCGAACCACTGCTTGTTCTCGAACGGGTAGTGCACCTGCCCGAACGACATGGAGCCGGAGTCGAACCACACGTCGAGGACGTCACTGACGCGGCGCATGGTCGACTGCCCGGTCGGGTCGTCCGGGTTCGGCCGGGTCAGCTCGTCGACCCACGGCCGGTGCAGGTCCGGCAGGCCCTGCGCGTTGAGCGGCAGCCGGCCGAAGTCGCGCTCGATCTCCTCGAAGGAGCCGTAGACGTCGATCCGCGGGTACTCCTCGCTGTCCGACTTCCACACCGGGACGGGCGAGCCCCAGAAGCGGTTGCGGGTGATCGACCAGTCGCGGGCGTTGTCGACCCACTTGCCGAACTGGCCGTCCTTGATGTGCTCGGGGACCCAGCGGATCTCCTGGTTGAGCTCGGCCATCCGCTGCTTGATCGCGGTGACCTCGACGAACCAGCTGCTCACGCCCTTGTAGATCAGGGGCTCGCGGCAGCGCCAGCAGTGCGGGTAGGAGTGGTCGTAGGTCTCGCGCCGCAGCAGCACGGTGCCGGGCGTCACCGCGCCGGCCGCGCCGCCCCCGCTGGTCGAGCCTGTCGCCCCGCTGGTCGAGCCTGTCGCCCCGCTGGTCGAGCCTGTCGAGGCCTTCAGGTCGTCGATGATGTGCGGGTTGGCGTCGAAGACCAGCATCCCGGCGTACTCGGTGACGGGGTGGGTGAACCGGCCGTCCTTGCCGACCGGCATGACCGGCTCGATGCCCTCGCGGTCGGTGACCTCCTTGTCGACCTCACCGAAGGCGCCGGCGCTGTGCACCAGCCCGGTGCCGTCGGTGGTGGTCACGGCCTCGTCGGCGGCGACCACGCGGAAGGCATTGGCGTGCTCGGCGAAGTAGGTGAAGGGCGGTGCGTAGGTCAGGCCGAGCAGGTCGGAGCCCTTGCCCCGCCACACGACCTGGAACTCGGTGGTCGAGCCTGTCGAGACCCCCAGCTCGCGGGCGTACGCCCCCAGCCGCGCCTCGGCCAGCACGAACCGCTCGACCCCCGAGCCTGTCGAACGGTCGTGCTCGACGACGACGTAGTCGATCTCGGAGCCCACCATCACCGCGAGGTTGCTCGGCAGGGTCCACGGCGTGGTCGTCCAGACCAGCAGCTTCGCGCCCTCGAGCTCGCCCGGCGTGGTGATCGAGAAGCCCACGGTGACGGCCGGGTCCTGGCGCATCTTGTAGACGTCGTCGTCCATCCGCAGCTCGTGGTTGGAGAGCGGGGTCTCGTCGTTCCAGCAGTAGGGCAGGACGCGGAAGCCCTCGTAGACCAGGCCCTTGTCGAACAGGCTCTTGAAGGCCCACAGCACCGACTCCATGAACTCCGGGTTCATGGTCTTGTAGTCGTTGTCGAAGTCGACCCAGCGGGCCTGCCGGGTGACGTAGTCGCGCCACTCGCCGGTGTACTTGAGCACCGAGGCCCGGCAGGCGTCGTTGAACTTGTCGATGCCCATCTCGACGATCTCGTCGGTGGTCTTGATGCCGTTGAGCCGCATCGCCTCCAGCTCGGCGGGCAGGCCGTGGGTGTCCCAGCCGAAGCGGCGCTCCACGCGCTTGCCGCGCATCGTCTGGTAGCGCGGCACGATGTCCTTGACGTAGCCGGTCAGCAGGTGGCCGTAGTGCGGCAGGCCGTTGGCGAACGGCGGGCCGTCGTAGAAGACGAACTCGTTCTCGCCGTTCGCACCGGGGTCGCGCTGCTCCACCGACGCGCGGAAGGTGTCGTCCTCGGCCCAGTAGGCCAGGACCCCCTCCTCGATCGCGGGGAAGCGCGGGGAGCCGGGGACGGTGCCCTGGTCGGTCGTCGGGTCGGTGCTGACCTTCGGGTAGGTCATGGTGGCGGTTCTCCTGGCGGTGCGTCCGGTGGTCGAGCTTGTCCAAACCACGAGGACGACGTCTGCCGCGGTACCACCTCGCTTGCCGCCCCGGCTCGGGACGACCGCTCCTTGCGGCTGTGACGGGCCTGCCCGCCGGGTTCTACTGAGGTCTCGGTGGTTGAGCTTGCTCTGCCGGTTGAGCTTGCTCTGCCGGTTGAGCTTGCTCTGCCGGTTGAGCTTGTCGAAACCTGTTCTTCCCGGAGCTCGCCGCTGATGACGGCTCGAACGCTGTGGGGAAAGCGTACGGCGCGCTGGCCCTGGCCGCGAATCGGATTCGCTCAGGCCCGTTGGTCGTCGATCGCGCTCAGGCAGAACCCCGCGCTCTCGCAGGCGTCGAGCGCCCCCCAGCGCTGCGGCGCCTCGAAGGTGCCCGCGCGGTTCGCCATCACCCAGATCGGCTCGTCGCCCGTCGCGGTGGCGGTGAACGCGAACGCCAGGTCGACGTATCCGTCGCCGTTGAAGTCGGCACGGGTGACCCGCGGCGCCGCGACGCCCGGCTCGGCCTCGTGGTCGCTGACGTCGCCACCCTCCCAGTCGAAGACCTGGGGGTTGCCGCGGGCGGCGAAGCGCTGGCCGTCGTACTCGAAGAGACGGACCTGGACCTTGCCGTCACGGATCACCACGGTCGCGTCGGACACCCCGCCCGTCGCGAGGAAGTCGTCGAGCACGCTCACCCCGACGTCGATCAGCGGCTCGGGCACCCGCTCTCCGTCCACGTCGAACGCCGTGCCGGTCGAGCGCATCACCTGGAAGCCGGTCGGGCCGTCGTACCGGGCCGGGTCGACGCCGTCGGGGATCGGCTGGGTCGGGGCGGCGAGGAGCAGGTCGTCGCGGCCGTCGCGGTCCGCGTCCTCGGCCCACAGGCCGCTGGCGTCCGGCACGGCGTCGGCCGGGGTGCCCCATCCGGCGGGTGCGGCCAGCACGCCGTTGCCGGTGGCACGGAGCACGACGAGCCGGGTCCGCTTCCGAGCGTCCTGGTGGAGCAGCGCCACGTCCGCGTCGTCGTCGCCGTCGAAGTCCCCGGTCACCAGGTCCACACCGCTGGCGGTGTCGAGCTCGATCGAGGTCGGGCGGGTGCTGAGCGTGCGCCCGGCGTCGTCGGTCACCAGCACCACGATCTTCTGGGAGCTGCCGCGATAGACGATCGAGACCTGCTCGAGCCCGCGGGTGCCGGGCGCGATGTCGCCCCAGGCGGAGGCGAGACGCCGCTCCGGGTCCGTGCGCGGGCGGCGGGTGAGCGAGCTGCCGTCGGAGTAGTAGGTCACGCCGAAGCCGGGTGCCTCGTCCCCGTCGAAGGCGACGAGGTCGCCGAAGCCGTTGCCGTCGAGGTCGAAGGCCACCGGCCCGTCGTACGGCGCCGGGGCGGGCTCCTGCGCAGCCGGGGCGTCACGCTCGCCACCGGCCGGGTCGGCGTCGTCGGCCCACGGCCGCAGGGTGAGGGCGAGGGTGAGGGCGGTGACACCGGCCACCACCGGCACACCGACGGCCAGGGCCTTCCGGCGGCGCCCGCGCCGCACTGGCACCGGCGGTGCCACGGGCCCGGCGGGAGCCGCCGGGAGCGGTCCCGGGGCGGCCAGCGCGGCCGCGAGGTCGGCGGCACTGGCGAACCGTTGACGCGGGTCCTTGGCCATGGCGATGCGCAGCACCGCGTTGATCCGGGCCGCGTCGGCGACGTCGTCGCCCAGCTGCGGCACCGGGGCGCTCCGGTGGGCTTCGAGCAGTGCCGCGATGCTCCCCTCGTAGGGCGGCCAGCCCGCGACGGCGTACCAGAGCAGGCAGCCGAGCGCGTAGACGTCGCTGGCCGGGCTCGCCGGCTCTCCCGCGGACAGCTCGGGGGCGAGATAAGCGACCGTGCCGACGAGGTCCCCGGGCCGGGTGTGCCGGTCGCCGGTCGCGGGCTGCGCGATACCGAAGTCGCACAGGTAGGCGAAGAGGGGCCGGTCGTCGGGGTCGCGCAGCAGGACGTTGCCCGGCTTGATGTCGCGGTGCAGCACACCGGCGCGGTGCGCGTCGTCGAGCGCACCGGCCACCTGGGCCACCACGGGAACGGCGAGCTCGGCCGGCAGCGGTCCCCGGGCGCGCACCAGCGCCTCCAGGTCACCGCCACGCACCAGCTGGGTCACCAGGTACGGCGTGCCGTCGGAGACACCGTGGTCGAAGATCGCGATGACGTGCGGCGAGTCGAGACTGGCCAGCACCTCCGCCTCACGGCGGAAGCGGGAGCTGAGCTCGGCGTCCTCGGCGTACTCCGCACTGATCACCTTCAGCGCGACCGCCCGGCCCAGCTCGGTGTCCCTGGCGACGTACACGCTGCCCATGCCGCCGCGACCCAGCAGGGACTCGATGCGGTAACGCCCCAGCATCCTTCCCGGTGCCACGTCCATCGTCCCTCCCGTCCCGAGCGCCCGGCCCAGGCTAACTTGCCGGGAGCAGCGGTCCTGGCGTTGGCTGAGCGCCATGACCGGCGAGCTGGCGAACTACCGCGACTACCTGGGCCACTACCGCGCGACGCTGGAGCGCAAGTGCGACGGCCTCTCCCCCGCGCAGCTGGCGACCCGCTCGGTGCCGCCGAGCTCGCTGAGCCTGCTCGGGATGGTGCGCCACCTGGCCCGGGTGGAGCACTTCTGGTTCCAGTGCGCGCTGGTCGAGGTCGACCAGGACCGGATCTACGACGACGGGGACGCCGGCTTCGCCGAGGTGGAGCCGACCGAGGAGGCCGTCGCGGCGGCCTGGGCGTCCTGGCGTGAGCAGGTCGCGATCGCCGACGCCTGGCTGGACGCCACCGGCGACGACGACCTGGGCCGGGTGGTCACCTTCCGCCAGGGCACCGACAGCGCGAGCGTGCGCGACATCCTGGTGCACATGGTCGAGGAGTACGCCCGGCACTGCGGGCACGCCGACCTGCTCCGCGAGTGCATCGACGGCGTGACGGGCGAGTGAGCATGGGCTACCTCCTCGACGACGCCGTCGCCTCCGAGCACACCGGCGACGGGACCTACCTGGTCCGCCTCACCACCGACTGGAACACCGCCAACCAGACGCCGAACGGCGGCTACGTGCTCGCTCTGCTGCAGCACGCCGTCCTCCAGGAGTCGGCCCACCCGGACGCGCTGAGCATCTCGATCACCTACTTCCGGCCCGGCCTGCCGGGCGCCGGCGAGATCCGGGTCCGGGAGGTGCGCAAGGGCCGCCGCGTCTCGACGTACGACGCCGTGCTGGTCCAGGAGGGCAAGGAGATCGCGCACGCCGTGGTGAGCACCCACGACTGGGACGCGACCGGCACCTTCAGCCACACCCCGCACGCCGCGCCGGTCGTGCCCGCGCCGGAGGACTGCGTGGACGTCAGCGCGCTCGTGCCCGAGGGCATGGTGCCGATCCTGGACCGCTACGCCTACCGCGCGCCGAGCGCGCCGGGGTGGCTGACCGGCGAGCCGAGCGGCGTGACCGAGTCGCTGTGCTGGATCCGCGCCGCCGACGAGCGCCCGGTCGACGCGCTGCTCGCCGGGGCGATGGTCGACGCCTTCCCGCCGGTGACCGCCGAGATCGGCCACCTGGCGTCGGCGACGATCCAGCTGACCGTCCACTACCGGCGGCGCCCGGAGACGGTGTGGGCGCTGGGCCACGTCGTCTCGCGGCACGTGATCTCCGGCTACCACGACGAGGACGTCGAGCTCTGGGACGACCAGGGCCGGCTCGTGGCGCAGGGCCGGCAGCTCGCGATCCTCGCCAACGGCTGAGCCGGACGGGCTAGCGCGCGGTGAGGGTGATCGTCGTACCGCCGTCGAGGGTGGGGGTCCGCATCTCCACCGAGCCGGGGCGGTCCAGCCGGAAGCGGTCGTCGAGGTCGTCGTAATTCCCGTCCGAGGCGAGGTCGGTGTCCGTCTCGACCCGGACCTCGCCCCCGCTGATCGCCACCACCGTGACCGTGATGTCGCCGCCGACCGCGTCGACGGTGAGCTCGTCGCCCTCGTCCACCCGCACCGTGCGGGTGGACGGCGCGGGCTGCTCGCGCGACCAGCCGGTCCAGTCCTGCACGGTGACCTCCAGCTCGACCGGGCCGTGGTCGGCGCCGAGCGTGGCGGCGACCGAGATGCCGGCCGGGACGACGAGGGCGAGGACGGCCAGGCCTGCGGGCAAGGTCACACGAGGACTCATGCCCGCTCGGACGGTGGCGGCGCCCCGGCGGTTCCCCAGCGCCTAGACTCTCCTCACGTGACTGCCGCATGGGGCTTCGGCCTGACGACCTACGCCGCCGACGGGGAGACCGTCCTCGACACCTGGTTCCCCGCGCCCGCGCTGGGCGAGCAGCCCGCCGACGCGCAGGCGCCCGCCGAGCTGACCGCGCTGGAGGGCTCGGACGAGGCCCGCGGGGTCACCCGCAAGGTCAACCTCGTCGCGATCGCCGACCTCGGCGCCGCGCCCGCCGACACGGTCGAGGTGTGGCTGCGCCTGCACCTGCTCTCGCACCGCCTGGTGCAGCCCCACGGGCTCAACCTGGACGGCCAGTTCGGCCTGCTCACCAACGTCGTGTGGACCTCCGCCGGTCCGTGCGCGGTCGAGGGCTTCGAGACCACCCGGGCCCGCCTGCAGGCCGCCGGCCAGCACGTGACGGTCTACGGCGTCGACAAGTTCCCGCGCCTGGTCGACTACGTCATGCCCACGGGCGTCCGGATCGCCGACGCCGACCGCGTGCGCCTGGGCGCGCACCTCGCCGCGGGCACCACCGTCATGCACGAGGGCTTCGTGAACTTCAACGCCGGCACCCTCGGCACGTCGATGGTCGAGGGCCGGATCTCGGCCGGCGTGGTGGTCGGCGACGGCTCCGACGTCGGCGGCGGCGCCTCGATCATGGGCACCCTGTCGGGGGGCGGCAAGCAGGTCATCTCCGTGGGCGAGCGCTGCCTGCTCGGCGCGAACGCCGGCATCGGCATCTCGCTCGGCGACGACTGCGTCGTCGAGGCCGGCTGCTACGTCACCGCGGGCACCAAGGTCACCGTGCTCGAGCCCGGCCAGGACCCCCGCGTGGTGAAGGCCGCCGAGCTCTCCGGCGCCAGCAACGTGCTCTTCCGCCGCAACTCCGTCTCGGGTGCGATCGAGGCGGTCCCGTGGCAGGGCGAGGGCATCGCCCTCAACGCCGCCCTGCACGCGAACTGAGGCGCGCTTTGCCCGCCTCCGCACACTGGGAGCCGTGAAACGGGGTGCGTCGGCGGTCGTCGGCGGTCTCGCGGTCGTGGTGACCGTGGTGGCCGTCGGTGTCGCCGTGCTCAAGGCCACCGACTCGATCGTCGGCGGCCCCAGCGGTGACTGCACGGTCACCGTCGACGGGCACACCGTCGACCTCAGCGGCGAGCAGGCCGAGAACGCCTCGCTGATCGCGGCGACCGCCGTCCGGCGCGGGATGCCGGCCCGGGCGGCGTCGATCGCGCTCGCCACGGCGTACCAGGAGTCCAAGCTCGCCAACATCGACTACGGCGACCGTGACTCGCTCGGGCTCTTCCAGCAGCGGCCCTCGCAGGGCTGGGGCACCCGCGAGCAGATCCTGGACCCGGTCTACGCCACGAACGCCTTCTACGACGCGCTGGCCCGGGTGAGCGGCTACGAGTCGATGGAGATCACGGTGGCCGCGCAGCGGGTGCAGCGCTCGGCGTACCCGGACGCCTACGCCGACCACGAGGCCGACGGCCGCGCGCTGGCCTCCGCGCTGACCGGCCACTCCCCCGCGTCGTTCAGCTGCGACCTCGACGGCGGCGCCCCGGAGGCCGAGACCGAGCTGACCGGCACCGGGCTCACCCCGCGCGCGGACGCCGCCCGCAAGGAGCTCCTCGAGCGCTTCGGGCGGCTGACCCTCGGCGGCTTCGACCCCGACGGCGTGCGCAGCGGGCACATGGAGGGCTCGGCCCACTACGACGGCCGCGCGATCGACGTCTTCGTCCGCCCGATCAACCAGCGCAACAACGTCAAGGGCTGGGCGATGGCGCACTGGGCGGTCGCCAACGCCGCCCGCCTGGACATCCGCACGGTCATCTTCGACGACCGGGTCTGGACCGCGGGCCGCGACGGCTGGCGCGACTACGACCCGCCCTCGTCGTCCGGGGACCGCAGGATCCTGGAGCACCGCGACCACGTCCACATCGACGTGTTCCGCTGAGCCGAGGTCGAGCCTCAGGCGGTGAGCCGGGCGACCGCGGCGTCGATCCGCTCGTCGGTCGCGGTCAGCGCGATCCGCACGTGCCGCTCACCGGCGGTGCCGTAGAACGCGCCCGGCGCGACCAGGATCCCCTGGCCGGCCAGCTCGGCGACGAGCTGCCAGGAGTCCGGCCCCTCGGGACCCTTGGTGGTCCACAGGTAGAGCGAGGCCTCGGAGTGGTCGATGGTGTAGCCGGCCGCCTCCAGCGCCGCGCGCAGCCTGGTACGACGCGCGCGGTAGCGCTCGTGCTGCTCGGCGACGTGGGTCTCGTCGCCGAGCGCCGCAGCCATCACGTGCTGGGTCGGGCCGGGCATCAGCAGGCCGAGGTTCTTGCGCACCGCGAGCAGCTCGGCGATCACCGCGCGGTCGCCCGCGACGAAGCCGCAGCGGTAGCCCGCGAGGTTGGAGCGCTTCGACAGCGAGTGCACGACGAGGATGCCCTCGGCAGAGCCGCCGCAGATGTCGGGGTGCAGCACCGAGAGGGCCTCGCCCTCCCAGACGCAGTCGAGGTAGCACTCGTCGGAGACAAGCAGCACCCCCCGCTCGCGGCACCAGTCGACGACCTTCTTGAGGTGTTCCTTCGGCAGGATCCGCCCCGACGGGTTCGACGGCGAGTTCACCCACAGCAGCGCGGGCGTCTCCGGGCCGAAGGCCGTCAGGGAGTCCGAGGCGACGGCCTTCGCACCGACCAGCGCCGCGCCGACCTCGTACGTCGGGTAGGCGAGCGCCGGGTAGCCGATCAGGTCACCCGCGCCGAGCCCCAGGAAGGACGGCAGCGAGGCGATGAGCTCCTTGGAGCCGATCAGCGGCAGCACCTGGTCGACGCCCAGCCCGGTCACGCCGTGCTGGCGCGCGAGCCAGTCGACGACGGCCTCGCGCACCTCGGGCGTGCCGACCGTGAGCGGGTAGCCCGGCGAGTCGGAGGCCGCGGCCAGGGCCGCGCGCGCGACCTCCGGCGTCGGGTCGACCGGCGTGCCGATCGAGAGGTCGACGATGCCGTCGGGGTGCGCGCGCGCCGCGGCGGCGTGCTCCGTGAGGCGGTCCCAGGGGAAGTCGGGCAGCCGGCCCGAGACGGCTCCCAGCTCGATCACCTGAGGCTCAGTGGTCCTGGTTCTGCGGCTCGAGGCCGGCCACGAACGCGGCGTCCTTGTCGATCTCACCCATCTTGGCAGCGCCGCCGGGCGAGCCGAGGTCGTCGAAGAACTTCACGTTCGCGTCGTAGTAGTCCTTCCACTCCTCCGGGACGTCGTCCTCGTAGAAGATGGCCTCCACCGGGCACACTGGCTCGCACGCACCGCAGTCGACGCACTCGTCGGGGTGGATGTAGAGCATCCGCTTGCCCTCGTAGATGCAGTCGACCGGACACTCGTCCACGCACGCGCGGTCCTTGACGTCGACGCACGGCTGCGAGATGACGTAGGTCATCGGTTCCTCCTGGCCCTGACGGTGCTCTGCGAAAGATGTGCACGAATAGGTTTCGTACCGGAGGTCAGCCTAGTATCCCGGCCGTGGCGGATGCGCACAGACCCCCCGAATCTGGACGCCATCTCCTCGGCCCGCACGTGGTCGGACAGCGCATCGTCGTCCGGCGCGTGGTGCGCGGGGAGACCGGTCCCACCGGCGGCCCGGCCTTCACCGACCTGCTCGGGACCTGCCTGTCGTGGGACCAGGAGTCCTGCGTCGTGCAGCCGGAGACCGGCGCCGCGGTCACGATCGCGCTCGCCGACATCGTCTCGGGCAAGCCGGTCCCGCCGCGCCCCTCGGTGCGCCAGCGGGTGGGCGTGCGCGAGGCCGAGGGCCGCACCGGGGTGCTCTGGCCGGACCTGGAGCGGGTGCCGCTCGGTGCCTGGGAGCTGCGCCACGAGCCCGCGCCCGCCGGCCGCCCGCGCAAGCGGGCCAACTCCTGCCTCGCGGTCGGCGACCCCGGCCGCCCCGTCGCGGAGGCGCTCGCCGAGGTGGTCGCCTTCTACGGCGCCCGTTCGCGCGACCCGCTCGTGCAGGTGGAGGCCGGCTCCCCCGTCGAGGACGACGCCCGGGCCGCCGGCTGGCAGGCGCTCGACCACGGCGAGAGCGAGCTGCGCCTGGCCGGCCTGTCCGTCGTACGGCGCGCGCTGGGCCGGCGCCGCCAGGAGGCTGGCCTCGCCGTCACCGGATCCCGGGCGCACGCCACCCTCGGCACCGGCTGCGACCCGCTCGCCGAGGCCCAGGCCACCCTCGACGGCGACTGGCTCGGTGTCTACGGGCTCACCGTCGACCCCGCGCACCGCCGGCGCGGCCTGGGCGGCGACGTCCTCGCCGAGCTGCTCGACTGGGGCGCCGAGCAGGGCGCCACGACCGTGTGGCTGCACGTCGAGACCGCCAACCCGGCGGGGCTGGCCTTCTGGGACGCCCTCGGACTCGCGCCCCACCACGTGATGCGCTACCTGGCGCCCGTCACTCGATGAAGCCCTCGTCCGCGAGCCAGTCGCGGGCCACGTCGGTCGGCTCACGACCGTCCACGTCGACCTCGGCGTTGAGCTTGATCAGCACCTCGTCGGTGAGCTTCTCGGTGACCGGGGCGAGCAGCTCCTCGATCTCGGGGTGCTCGTCGTAGAGCTTCTTGCCCACGACCAGGGAGACGTTGTAGTTCGGGAAGTAGCGGCGGTCGTCCTGGAGCACCTTCAGGTCGAGCGCGAGGATCCGGCCGTCGGTCGTGAACACCTCGCCGAAGGTGCAGCTGCCCGAGGCGGTGGCGTCGTAGATCGCGCCGGTCTGGAAGGTGCGCAGGTTCTTCGTCGGCACGCCCTTCGGCTCGTCGAGCGGGACGTCGTAGGTCTTCAGCATCCCCTCGAGACCGTCGTTGCGGTCGCGGAACTCCGACTCCACGCAGAAGGTGCGGGCCGCCGCCGGCACCTTGGCGAGCTGCGAGAGCTTGGTGATGCCGTACTTCTTCGCGGTCGCGGCCGTGACCGCGAACGCGTAGGTGTTGTTCATCGGCGCGGGCGGCAGCCAGACCAGGTCGTTGCGCTTCAGGTCGAGGTCGCGCACGGCCTCGTACTGCTTCTCCTGGTCCTTGATCGCCTCCGGCTGGGTGAGGTACTGCAGCCAGCCGGTGCCGGTGTACTCCCACATCGCGTCGATGTCGCCGGAGACCTGGGCCTGGCGCGCGGAGGCGCTGCCGGGGATGTTGGTCAGGTCGCTGACCGACGCACCGGCGGCGTTGAACAGGATGAGCGCGATCTTGCCGAGGATGATGTTCTCGGAGAAGTTCTTCGAGCCCACCTTGATCTCGACCCCGTCGAGGCTCGGCGCCTCGGCCAGCGGGCCGGCGAGCGTCGCGTCGGGCACGATGCCGCCGGCGGTGCGCAGGCCGCAGCCCGCCAGCAGCAGGCTGGCGGCGAGGGCGGCCGCAAGGAGGCGGGGGCGCAGCGGGGTTCGCATCACAGACCCTTCGGCCGGACGAGGAGCTCGAGCAGGCGGCCCACCCACTCGACGGCGAGGGCGAGCGCGGCGACCAGCAGTGCGCCCGCGACCATCACCTCGAAGCGGAACAGGGTGATGCCGGAGTTGATGATGCCGCCCAGCCCACCGCCGTTGACGAAGGTGGCCAGCGCCGCCGTGCCGACGACGAGGACCAGGGCCGTGCGGACGCCGGTCATGATCACCGGCAGCGCGAGGGGCAGCTCCACCCGGACCAGGACGGCGAGCTGCGACATGCCGATGCCGCGCCCGGCCTCGACGAGCGTCGGGTCGACGCCCTGCAGGCCGGTGATCGTGTTGCGCAGCACGGGCAGCAACCCGTAGAGCGTCAGGGTCAGGACCGCGACGCCGAAGCCGGTCCAGCCGTAGTCGTTGAGCCAGATGTAGAGCAGCACGAGCAGGCCGATCGACGGGGCGGCCTGGCCGACGTTCGCGACGCCGACGACCACGGGCGCGAGCCGGCGCAGCCGGCCGCGGGTCAGCAGGATGCCCAGCGGGACGGCGATCAGCACGACGAGGACCGACGCCACCACGGTGAGCTCGAGGTGCTCGACGAACTGGGTGCGCACCGTCGACCAGCGCAGCTGGCGCTGCTCGGTGTCGTCGAGGTCGGCGCTCGAGCGCCACGCGACGTAGCCGGCGAGGATCAGCACCACCACGACCGGGGGCAGGACCAGCATGCCGCGGTCGTCGCGCGGGATGCTGCGCCAGCGCGAGGGCTTCGGTGGGGCCTGGGCCGCGACCGCGCTCACCGCTCCGCCTCCAGGGCCCGGACGTGGTCGGTGACGGCGGCGAAGTCGATGACGCCGACGAACTGGTCGCGGTCACCGGTCACCACGGCGCCGCCGTGGGAGCTGGAGAGCATCGTGTCGAGCGCGTCGTTGAGGGTGGCGCGGACGTCGACGTCGACGAGGTCACCGTCGGGCCGGACGATGGTCGTCCCGCGCAGCTGGCGCAGGAAGGGCCAGCCGACCGGCCGCCCGCGCTCGTCGAGCACGACCACGCAGTTCTCCCCCGCCGCCTCCGCACGCCGCTTGACCTCCTCGACCGGCTCGCCGACCCGGGCGGTCACGGTCTGGCGCAGCTCCACCTCGCCGACCCGGGCGAGGGTGAGCGCCTTGAGCGAGGAGCCGGCGCCGACGAAGTCGGCCACGAAGTCGTCGGCGGGCGCCGAGAGGACCGTCTCGGGGGTGTCGTACTGCGCGACCTGCGCACCCTCGCGCAGGATCAGGATCCGGTCACCCAGCTTGATCGCCTCGTCGATGTCGTGGGTGACGCAGACGATGGTCTTGCCGAGCTCGCGCTGGATGCTCAGCAGCTCGTCCTGCAGGCGCTGGCGGGTGATCGGGTCGACGGCGCCGAAGGGCTCGTCCATCAAGATCACCGGCGGGTCCGCGGCCAGTCCGCGGGCGACACCGACGCGCTGCTGCTGGCCGCCGGAGAGCTCCTTGGGGTAGCGCCCGCGGTAGCGGTCGGGGTCGAGGCCGACCAGGTCGAGCAGCTCGGTGACCCGGTCGTGGATGCGCCCGGAGTCCCAGCCGAGCAGCCGCGGTACGACGGCGATGTTGCGCTCGACCGTCATGTGCGGGAACAGGCTGCCGCCCTGGATCACGTAGCCGATCCGCCGGCGCAGCTCGTTCTCGCTCTGCTTGCGGATGTCGACGCCGTCGATGGTGATCGTCCCCGAGGTCGGCTCGATCAGCCGGTTGATCATCTTCAGCGAGGTGGTCTTGCCGCAGCCGGACGGGCCGACGAACATCACGATCTCGCCCGCCGGGATGGTCAGGCTGAGCCCGTCGACCGCGGCGACCTTCTGGCCGGGGTAGCGCTTGACGACGTCGCTGAGGACGATCTCGGCGCCACTGACCGATCCGGTGGAGCCGGACGTCTGCTCGGGGTGGTCGGTGGTGGTCATGCGCGGATCCCCCTCGAGATCGTCAGACGCCCCATCAGGAGCAGGAACAGGTCGGCGAGCAGGGCGACGACCACGATGCCGACGGTGCCGACCACGGCGTACCGGACGGCGTTGACACCGCCGATCTGGGTCAGCCCGGTGTAGATGTAGGCGCCGAGGCCGGGGCCGAGCGCGTAGGCGGCGATCGCCGCCACGCCCATCGACATCTGCGTCGAGGTGCGGATGCCGGCGTGGATGACCGGCCAGGCCAGCGGCAGGCGCACCCGCCACAGGACCGCGAGCTCGCTCAGCCCCATGCCGCGGGCCGACTCCAGCAGGGTCGGGTCGACGCCCTGCAGGCCGGTCACGGCGTTGCGCAGGATCGGCAGCACGGCGTAGAAGGTGACCGCGATCAGCGCGGTCGTCGGCCCGATCGAGGCGACCGGGAGCAGCAGGCCGATGAGGGCGAACGACGGCAGGGTCAGCCCGATCGCGCTGATCAGGCCGGCCAGCGTGCTCAGCCGGGGCACCCGGGTGACCACGATCGCCAGCGCGACCCCGATCAGGGTCGCCAGCAGCACGGCCTCGGCCACCAGCAACGCGTGCTGGTAGGTGTTGAACGCGATCGCCTCTCGGCGCTCGACGATGAAGTCCCACATGGGGACGCACCTCCGTCCGGATCGGGTCCGGGCGGGCCATCCCCGCCGACAAACGTTTGCCGGTCGGCGGTGCCCGCCCGGGCCGATCTCAGACGGTCAGTGTGACGCGAGTCACATTTCAGCCACGAGCGAGGAAGAGCAGCAGGTCGTGGCGGGTGAGCACACCGACCGGCTTGCCGTCCTCGTGGACCAGCACGCCGTCCGCCCCCTCCAGCAGGGGTACGGCGGCCTGCGCGTCCTCGGTCGAGCCGATCGTCGGCAGCGCCGGCGACATGTGCTGCTCCACGGAGTCGTTGAGCCGCGCCTTGCCGGTGAAGATGGCGTCGAGCAGGGCGCGCTCGGAGACCGAGCCCGCGACCTCGGCGGCCACCACGGGCGGCTCGGCCCGCACGACGGGCATCTGCGAGACGCCGTACTCCTGCAGGATCCCGATCGCCTCGGCGATGGTCTCGTTCGGGTGCGTGTGCACCAGGGCCGGCAGGCCGCCGGTCTTGGAGCTGAGGATCTCACCGACCGTGCGGGCCGGCTGCGGCTGACCGGTGCTGAAGCCGTACTGCGCGAGCCAGTCGTCGTTGAACACCTTGCTGAGGTAGCCGCGGCCGGAGTCGGGCAGCAGGACGACGATGACGGCGTCGTTCCTGCCCTCGGCGGCGAGCTCCTGGGCGAGCTGGCGCGCGGCGTAGGCCGCCATCCCCGACGAGCCGCCGACGAGCATCTGCTCCTCGCGGGCCAGGCGCCGGGTGAAGGCGAACGAGTCGGCGTCGGAGACCTCGATGATCCGGTCCGCGATGTCGCGGTCGTAGGTCTCGGGCCAGAAGTCCTCACCGACGCCCTCGACGAGGTAGGGCCGCCCGGTGCCGCCGGAGTAGACCGAGCCGGCCGGGTCGGCGCCGACGACCTGCACGCCGTCGTTCTGCTCCTTGAGGTAGCGGCCGATGCCGCTGATGGTGCCGCCGGTGCCGACGCCCGCGACGAAGTGGGTGATCCTCCCCTCCGTCTGGCGCCACACCTCGGGACCGGTCTCCTCGTAGTGCGAGCGCGGGTTGTGCGGGTTGGAGTACTGGTCGGGCTTCCAGGCTCCCGGCTGGTTGGCCAGCCGGTCGGAGACGTTGTAGTAGGAGTCGGGGTGCTCGGGCGCGACGGCCGTCGGGCAGACGACCACCTCGGCGCCGTAGGCACGCAGGACGTTGCGCTTGTCCTCGCTCACCTTGTCGGGGCACACGAAGATGCAGTGGTAGCCCTTCTGCTGGGCGACCATCGCCAGCCCGACACCGGTGTTGCCGGACGTCGGCTCGACGATCGTGCCGCCGGGCTGGAGGGCGCCGGACTCCTCGGCGGCCTCGATCATGCGGGTGGCGATCCGGTCCTTCACCGAACCACCGGGGTTGAGGTACTCGACCTTCGCCAGCACCAACGGTCCGTCGGCGGGCAGGTCGAGGGAACGGTTGAGCCGGACCAGCGGGGTGTTGCCGATCAGCTCCAGCAGGGACTCGACGTACTCCATGTGCTCACCGTATCGGTGCATCCGTAGAGTTGCCGCCGTGAGCAAGGCGTCCGCAGCCCGCAAGCTGGCCGCCGCGGCCTTGTACGGCGGCGGCGGTCTGTCCGCGCTCGGCGCCGGCCTCTACGGCGTCCTCACCGCCGAGGCCCGGCTGGCCCGCAAGACCATCGGCCCGGCCCGCGAGGAGCCGCCGCCGGACGCGACCGGTTGGTACGGCCGCGGCCGCCCCGGGCCCGCCCTGCGGATCGCCCTGCTCGGCGACTCCAGCGCCGCCGGCTACGGCGTCGACCGGGTCGAGGAGACGCCCGGTGCGCTGCTCGCCTCGGCGCTCGCCGAGCACGCGAACCGGCGGGTCTACCTGCGTGAGTTCTGCGTCGTCGGTGCGAAGTCCTCCGACCTCGCCGCCCAGGTCGACCGGGCGCTGCCCATCGAGCCCCAGGCCGTGGTCATCCTGATCGGCGGCAACGACGTCACCCACACCATGCGGCCCTCGCAGTCGGTGCGCTACCTGTCCGAGGGCGTCCGGCGGCTGATGGCCTCCGGCGCCAAGGTCGTCGTCGGCACCTGCCCCGACCTCGGCACCGTGCAGCCGATCGCTCCTCCGCTGCGCCAGGTCGCCCGGGCCTGGTCCCGCCGCCTCGCCGCCGCGCAGACCATCGCGGTCATCGAGGAGGGCGGCCGGACGGTCTCGCTCGGCAACGTGCTCGGCCCCGAGTTCGCCGCCGCGCCCGCGCTGCTGTTCGGCCCCGACCAGTTCCACCCCTCCGTGATCGGCTACCGCAAGCTCGCCGGGGTGCTCATCCCCTCGCTGCTCGCCGCGCTGGAGCAGGGCCCCGACGACGAGGCCGCGCTGGAGGCCTTCCGCGGAGAGGGCGTGCTGCCCATCACCCGTGCGGCCGTCCAGGCCGTCAACGAGCCGGGCACCGAGCTCGACGGCACCGAGATCGGCGGCCGCCGGGCCGGCGTACGGGGGCTCTGGGTGGAGCTGCGGCACCGCCGCAGCCGCCAGCACGTCCCCGGCGAGGCGCCCGACGAGCACGAGGGCGCGCCCGTCCCCGACTGAGCGGACCCCGGACGCACGACGGCCCCGGGCCCACCGAGGTGGGGCCGGGGCCGTCGAGGCCAGATCAGTCCTGCTGGAGGATCGCGAGGATCCGGAGCAGGTTGGTGTAGATCCAGACCAGGCTGACGAGAAGGCCGAACGACGCCCGCCACGACTCGCGCTCCGGCAGGCCGTTGGCGACGCCCTGCTCGACGAAGTCGAAGTCGAGGATCAGCATGAAGATGCCGAGCACCAGGCCGGCGATCGCGAAGACCAGGCCCAGGGCCCCGTCGTCGAACAGGCCGAGGCCGTCGCCGAACATGCCGAGGACGACCTCGAGCAGGCTCAGGGCGACCATGCCGAACATCGCGGCGATGACGAAGGTGCGGAACTTGTTGCCGACCTGGATGTCGAAGAACTTGTAGGCCGCCAGCGTGCCGCCGAACGCGGCGAAGGTGCCGATGACCGCCTGGACGACGATGCCGCCGCCGTAGACGGCGTTGAACAGCTCGCTGAGCGCACCGAGGGCCACACCCTCGGCCACGGCGAACGCGATGACCAGGGCGGGGCTGATGACCCGCTTGAAGGAGTTGACCAGCGACAGCAGGAAGGCCCCGCCACCACCGATGACGGAAGCGGCGAGCACGCTGGACGGGATGCCGGTCTCGGGGCTGATCGCCGGCGTCACCATCCAGGTGATGGCGGCCGCGAGGACGGTGATCCCGATCGTGATCGAGGTGGACTGGACGACCGAGTCGATGGTCATCCGGCCCTGCTGGACCTGGGTCGGCGGCGCCGGGTAGCCCGGCTGAGCGCCGTACTGCGGCTCCCCGAACTGCTGGTACGCGCCAGCACCGGTCCGGTTGAACTCCTCCGAGCGCCGGAACACGGGGTTGTTGCTCTGCATGGTCTCCTCCGCAGGGGTAAGCGACAGTGACCCCCAGTCTAGGGGCCTTATGCCGGTGCAACGCCCGGTGTGCGCCAAAGGTTCCCGCGGTCCTCAGCGCGCCGTGATCCGGACCGCCACCTCCTGGCCCGGTACGTCGGGCCGGACCTCGATCCGGCCGCCGGAGCCCGGCTGCCACTGCCCGCCGGTGACCGTCACGTCGTACCCGTGGGGGTAGTGCAGCGGGCTGACGAAGACCTCGGTCGGGGCGGTGATCGCGTTGGAGCGGTAGCGGTAGGAGAAGGCACCGGTCGCGGCGTCGAAGGACATCGCGAGCGGGGTGCCGGCGGTGGCCTGGGCGTAGGTGCGCACGAGCACCTTCAGCTTGTCCTGCTTCACCGAGGCGAAGTCGGTGTCGTCGGCGAACATCCCCTGCGCGTCGTCGGCGGTCGTCGGGTCCTGCCACTGCTTGTAGGCCCAGTGCGTCCAGCCCATGAGGTTGCGGTCCGCGACGGCGGCGTCGATCTCGACGGCACGGACGTTGTCGGTCGCGCCCCACTCGCTCATCAAAGGCGCCGCGTCGATCCTCGCCGCCTGCGCGAGGGCCGTGGTGGTCCGCTCCTGGCTGAAGTCCCAGCAGTTCTCGACGTTGCCGAAGGGCAGGCCCTGGGACTCGAGGAAGACGTCCTGGCAGTAGTTGTGCCAGGAGTAGCCGAGCTGCTGCTCCCCCGCCATCGGCTCCAGGTACGTCGGCACCTTCTGCCCGGCGGCGAGCTGCTGCGGCTCCCACCACACCACGTTGTCCGGGTCGACCTGGCGGATGGCGCGGGTGACCTTCTCGTACGCCGGCTGCAGCTCCTTGGTGTAGCTGCCCTTGCACCCGGTGGTCAGGCAGGACAGCCACTCCAGGCCCATCCACGGCTCGTTGACGAGGTCGTAGCCCATCAGGTGCGGCTGGTCCCGCCACCACCCGGCCGCGACCTTCCACGCCGCCGCCCAGTCGTCGACGCCGCGGTGGCGGTTGGCCCAGAAGTCGTCGAAGACCAGCGAGTTCTCGGGGGTCCAGTAGCCGATCGGGAAGGGCAGGTTGAGCGGCGGCAGCAGGCTCAGCACGGCGGGACGGTGCAGCGCCCAGTCGGGGACGCCCTCACCGCCGTACGTCTCGTGCCACTGGTCCTGGTGCATGTCCAGCTGCATCCAGATGCCACGCGCGGAGAGCAGGTCCATCACCCGCTGCCACCCGGCGCGGTACGACGGGTCGCCCAATCCCGGTGCGCTCGGCGTGATCCCCGCCCACAGCGTGCCGAGCCGGGCCCCGTTGAAGCCGTACCGGGCCAACCACTCCGCGTCGGCGGCGGTGAAGCCCTCGGCGGTGGCGGGCGGGACGTAGGGGTCGAGCTTCCAGACCAGGTTGAAGCCGTGGACGATCACCACCCGGCCCTGCTCGTCGACGAGCCAGCGGCCCTGCCGGCGCAGCTGGGGCGTGTCGTCGTCGGCCGTGGCGGGTGGTGCCGTCGTGCCGAGGACCGCGAGCACCAGGGCGACGGCGAGCAGCGTCGCCCGCCGCACACTAGAACGTGTTACAGGGAGCACCTCCGCAACGTACTGCAGGAGGCGCGCCCCGTCACCCGTCGCTTCAGGCGGTACGCCGCAGCCGCACCACGGTGTCCCGCACCTCCAGCGGCCCGTCGGCGGTCTGCTGGACCCGCTCCGGGGTGTCCGCGACCTCGACCTCCCATGCCGAGCCGGGCCGGTCGGCGCCCAGCGCCGCCAGCACGCGGTCCGGCTCGAAGAGCAGGCCGGGACCGTGGTCGTGGCGGGCGCCGGTGGCCACGTCGTGCGGGTGGTGGGCGGTGACGAGCAGCCGCCCGCCCGGCCCGACGGCCGCGCCGATGCCCCGGTAGATCTCGTCGAAGTCCTCGACCGGCACGTGCAGGAAGCTCACCGTGACCAGGTCGAAGGTGTGCCGCCCGGCCGGACGCGGGTCGTCGAGCGCGTCGTAGAAGCCGAGCCTGAGCCGGTCCGCGACGCCCTCGTCCTCGGCGTGGTCCGCCACCCGTGCCAGCGCGACCTGCGAGACGTCGACAGCGGTCACCTTCCAGCCCTGCTTGGCCAGCCAGATCGCGTCCCCACCCTCGCCGCACGCCACGTCGAGCGCCGTGCCGGGCGACAGGTCGGCGACCTGCTCGGTCAGCCGCTGGTTGGGGCGACCACTCCAGACCCGGTCGCTGCCGGCGTACCGCTCGTCCCAGAAGCCGGCGGTGAGCGCTTCGCGGAGCGCTTCGAGGGAGTCGTCGTGGGCGTGGTCGCGGTGGTGACGGTGCATGGGGACCACTGTGCCGGCTCAGGTGGACCTGAAGTCAACTGCTGCTCCCAGCAGTGCTTCTCCGCCCTCAGCAGCGCGCCCTGGCTCCCGGTCCGGCTCCGGCGCAAGGTGGCGCCATGACCGACGACAACACCCCACGGCTCTTCGACGACCGGCGGCGGCGCGAGCTCTACCAGCAGCGCGTCCTCGTCCTCGACGGCGTGCTCGACGACGACAACGGCACCGTGCTCGCCACCCAGCTGATGAGCCTGGCCGGGGAGGACACCTCCGCGGAGGTCGCGCTGTGGATCCACTCCCCCGGCGGCTCGGTGCCCGCCATGCTCGCGATCCGCGACGTCATGCGGCTCGTGCCGTGCCCCGTCTCCACCCTCGCCCTCGGGATCGCCTGCAGCGCCGGGCAGTTCCTGCTCTCCTCCGGTGAGCCCGGACGCCGCCGCGCGCTGCCGCACTCGCGCATCCTGATGCACCAGGGCTCCGCCGGCATCGGTGGCACCGCCGCCGACGTCGAGCTGCAGGCCGAGGACCTGCGGCACATGCGCGACACCGTGCTCGGCCTCATCGCCGCGGACACCGGGCAGTCGGTCGAGCGGGTCTTCGAGGACTCGCTGCGGGACCGCTGGTACACCGCGCGGGAGGCGCTCGACTACGGCTTCGTCGACGCGGTCGTGTCGTCGTACGACGAGGTGGCGCCGCCGCTGCGTCGTACGGCCGGGCTGGGCTCGTTCACCGCGGGAGGCGTGCGATGAGCACCTACACGATCCCCCACGTGATCGCCCAGCACCCACGTGGCGAGCGGGTCATGGACGTCTACTCGCACCTGCTGACCGAGCGGATCGTCTACCTCGGCACCGCGATCGACGCGGGCGTGGCCAACGCGCTCGTCGCGCAGCTGCTGTTCCTGGAGGCCGACAACCCCGAGCGCGACATCCAGCTCTACATCAACTGCGAGGGCGGCGACCCGAGCGCGATGCTCGCCGTCCACGACACCCTGCAGTACATCCGTCCGCAGGTCGCCACCACCTGCATCGGCCAGGCCGTCGCCGTCGGCGCCGTCCTGCTCGCCGCCGGCGCACCGGGCAAGCGGGCCGCGCTCCCCCACGCCCGCGTGGTCCTCCACCAGCCGGCCGCGTCGGGCCGCGGCCCGATCCCCGACCTGATCCTGCAGGCCGACGAGGTCGTGCGGGTGCGCTCCGAGATCGAGCAGATCCTGTCCCGCCACACCGGCCAGGACGTCGCCTCCCTGCGCGCCGACACCGACCACGACCGGGTGTTCACCGCCGGCGGCGCACAGGAGTACGGGTTGATCGACCGGGTGCTCGAGGAGCGCGTGCTGCCCGGCGGGGCGTGACGCCGGCTACGCGACCAGGGCCAGCGCCATGGAGACCGGGCGCAGCTCGCGGGCGGGCGCGGCGACGTACAGGTCGCCGGTGACGGCGGACGTCAGGTCCAGGAGGGTGAGGCCGAGCGCGCCCGCCACCGCCGCGATCATCTCGCTGCTGGGCTCCTTCACGCCGCGCTCGATCTCGGACAGGTACTGCGGCGAGATCCCGGCCCGCCGGGAGATCTCGGTCAGCGTCGCGCCGCGCTCGCGACGGGCTCGGCGCAGCTGTCGCCCCAGCAGGTCCCGCCACAGCGGCTCGGTGTCGTCCCGGTCCTCGGCCATGCCTCATCGTAGGTCGCCCCGGCGACGCGTCCGGCGGGTCGACGCGGAGTTCTGCTCTCGGCAGAAGCCGCAACCACCCGAAGGGACTATTGACTGCATTCATCACACGGAGTCAAATCGACGGGACGGCGAAGGAGGCCTGCCATGACTGCTCCCGACTCAGCGGACCGCTGGAAGTACGGCATCACGGCGGTGATCGCCGGCGTGCTCGCGATCGTCGTCGTCTTCGGCATCGCGCTGTGGAAGTTCGAGAAGGCCTCGGACATCGGGCTGGTGCTCGGCGCGGTCGTCTCCCCGATCGCCACCATCGTCGCCGCCTACTTCGGCGTCCAGGCCGGCAGCGCCGGCAAGGAGGCCGCGGAGGAGAACGCCCGCAAGAACGTCGCGGTCGGCGCCGGGCTCGCCACGGCCACCACGAGCGACGAGGTCGGCGCGGCACTGCGCAACATCCTCTAGCGGTGCCCCCGCTGGGACTCGAACCCAGACTGCGCCGCTTTTAAGGCGGCTTCCTCTGCCGGTTGGGATACGGGGGCCTGCAGGCGGGCTACAGGTAGGTCTGGCGAGGATAGATGGCGTGTGCCCCGGCCACCCGGTCGAGGAACAGGAACCCGTCGGTGTGGTCGATCTCGTGCTGCAGGGCGCGGGCCTCGAAGGCGTCGGTGGCGAGCACGACCTCCTCACCGGTGCCGGGCAGCCAGCCGCGCACCGTCAACCGCGAGGCGCGCTTCACGTCGCCGGTGAGGTCGGGGACGCTCATGCAGCCCTCGCGCGCCTTCTCGTTGCGACTGGACTCGACGACCTCGGCGTTGCAGAGGACGAAGGTGCCGTGCTTCGTGCGGGCCTTGGGGTGCTTGGTGACGTCCACGCAGAACACCCGGACGCCGACGCCGACCTGGTTGGCGGCCAGGCCCACGCAGCCCGGGCTCACCCGCATGGTGGCGACGAGGTCGGCGGCCAGCCGTACGACCTCCGGGTCCGTCGGGTCGACGTCGGCACCGCGCGCGGAGAGCACCCCCGACGGCGCGCGTACGACGTCGCGGACCCGCCCCTCGGCACCCAGCTCCGCCTCGGTCCAGGCCGCGACCCGGGCGCTGCCCTGCTCGGGGCTCACAGCTCGTCGGTCTCGGCCGCGCGCAGGGTCGCGGTGACGCCGACCCGCTCGGCGGCGGCGCGGATGGCACCACCGACCGCGTCGACGTCGGCCGCGTCGGGCAGCGCGATCTCGGCGACGAGCAGGTAGAGGTCACCGGCGAGCCGGGTGGTCAGGTCGGTGATGTTGCCGCCGGCCGCGGCCACCTGGGCGACGACCTCGGACACGATGCCGGGCCGGTCGCCGCCGTGGACGGTGAGCACCCACGCGGTGCCGCCGGCGCCGGGCGTGACCTCGTCGGAGACCGGGCGCACCGACACGTCGAGGTCTCCCCCGGCGGCGAGCGAGGCGAGCGCGGACTCGACGGCGGACGCCTCGACCTCGCCGCGGCACAGCAGCATCATCGCGAAGTGCCCGCGCAGCAGGGTCATCGTCGAGTCCTCGATGTTGAGGCCCAGGCCGGCCAGGCCCGCGGTGGTCTCGGCGATGATGCCGGGCCGGTCGTGGCCGAGGACGGTGACGGCGTACAGGTCGTTGCTCACGGGCCCACTATCCCAGCCAGCTCCCGCGCCCGGCCGAACACCTCGTCGGTCATCGGCTCCGTCAGTCGCCCGGTGAAGGTGTTGTGGGGGCTGGGGTGGAAGCAGCCGAGGAGCACGATGCCCCGCCCGTCGGCCCGCGTCAGCGACACCTCCGCGCCGTGGCCGAAGCGCGGCCGCGGTCGCGGCACGGCCCACCCGGCGCGCTCCAGCGCGACCAGCGCGGCGGCCCAGCCGATGGCGCCGAGGGTGACGACCACCCGCAACCTGGGCGCCAGGATCGCGAGCTCCTCGTCGAGCCAGGGTGCGCACGTGCCCCGCTCCTCGGGCGTGGGCTTGTTGGCGGGCGGCGCGCAGCGCACCGGCGCGGCCATCCGCAGGTCGCGCAGCACCAGGCCGTCGCCGCGACGGGTGCTGCTCGCCTGGCTGGCGAACCCGGTGCGGTGCAACGACGCGAACAGCCAGTCCCCCGAGCGATCGCCGGTGAACATCCGCCCGGTCCGGTTGGAGCCGTGCGCCGCGGGAGCCAGCCCCAGCACGAGGATCCGCGCGTCGGCGGGGCCGAAGCCGGGCACCGGGCGCGACCAGTAGTCCTCCCCGGCGTACGCCGCCCGCTTCTCCTCCCCCGCCAGCTCCCGCCACGCCACCAGCCGCGGGCAGGCCCGGCACTCGACGACGCGCGCGTCCAGCCGCGCCATCGCCTCCGCCGGGTCGCTCATCGCAGCAGGGACCAGGCGATCCCGTCGAGGATGTCGGTCTCCGCCACCACCAGGTCCGGTACGACGACCCGCCCCAGCACCCGCGAGACGATCAGCGCGCCGGCGTCGATCACGTCGGCCCGGCCCGGGTGCATCCAGCCGAGCGCGCGTCGTTCGGCCACCGTCATGCCGAGCAGCCGGCCGACGAGCCGCTGCACGTCGGCGACCGCGAGCACCTGCCCGTGGATCGCCGCGCGGTCGTAGCCGTCGAGGCCGAGCGTGCCGGCGGCGAGGGTGGTGTTCGTGCCGGCGACGCCGATCACGGTGGCCGCCCTGGCCGGGTCGACCGGGCAGGCGTCGAGCGCGGCGTCGACGTCCGCGACGATCGCCGCGATCTCGACCGCGTCGACCGGGTCGTGGCGCACGTGCCGCTCGTGCAGGCGCACCGAGCCGATGTCCATCGAGTGCGCGGCGCTCGGGCCGCTCGCCGGGTCGCCGAGGATCAGCTCGGTCGAGCCGCCGCCGACGTCGACGACCAGCACCGGGCCGGTCAGTCCCTCGCCGAGGCCACGCACCGCGCCGTCGAAGGCGAGCCGGGCCTCCTCCTCGCCCGAGAGCACCTCCGGCGCGACCCCGAGCCGTTCGAGCACGCCCGCGGTGAACTCCGCCGCGTTGCCGGCGTCCCGGGTCGCGGAGGTGGCGCAGAAGCGGATCCGCTCGGCCCCGGCGTCGGCGATGATCGCGGCGTACTCGTCCAGCGCCGCCCATGCCCGCGCCAGGGCCTCCGGGGCGAGCACGCCGGTGGCGTCGACCCCCTGGCCGAGCCGGATCATCCGGCTCTCGCGACGCACCCCGTCGGGGTCGGCGGCCGGGTTGCCCACGAGCAGCTTGATGGTGTTGGTGCCGCAGTCGATCGCGGCGATCGGGCCCTCACTCATCGGTGGCGGTGACGCACGGGCCCTTGGCCCACCAGTCGCCGAGCAGCTCCAGGACCTCGTCGCCGAGCGGGTTGACGCCCGGCCCCGCGGCGAGCGCGTGCCCGGCCAGCACGTGCAGGCACTTGACCCGGTCGGGCATGCCGCCGGCGGAGATGCCCTCGATCTCGGGGACGTCGAAGCCGCCGGCCTCCGCCACCACGGCGCGGTCGGCGAGGTAGGCCTCGTGCGCGGCGCGGTAGCGCGCCGCGAGCTCGGCGTCGGTGCCCAGCCGCTCCTGCATCTCCTTCATCACGCCGGTGCCCTCGAGGGTGCCGATCCGCGAGGCCGCGCGCGGGCAGGTGAGGTAGTAGGTCGTGGGGAAGGGCGTGCCGTTGGGCAGCCGCGGCTCGGTGGTCACCACGTCCGGGTTGCCGCACGGGCAACGGTGCCCGATGGCGTGCACCCCGCGGACGGGCCGGCCGAGCTGCGCGGCCATGACCGCTTCGTCGTTCGCGCGATCGGTCACTCGCCCAGGTCCTCCTTGGGAGCCTCGATCTCGTTCTTCGGTGCGGGCACCCGGGTCGGCGGGTTGCCGGCGATCTTCACCGAGTCCCACGCGTCGGCGTACCAGGCCCGCTGGTCGGGGTCGGACAGCGTCGAGGGGTCGGCGAGCTCCGCGGAGGCATCGAGCGGCTTGCCGTCGCGCACCGTGACGAAGGGGGTCTCGCCCTTCTGCACGTAGCCGAAGCGCTCCCGGGCCTGCTGGGCGACGTACGCGTCGTCGCTCCAGCGCTCCTTCTCGCGCTGCAGGTCCTTGATGTCGGCCTTGCGCTGGTCGATCTGCTCCTGCAGCGCGTCGATCTGCTCACGCTGCTGGAGGTAGGCGCGCAGCGAGGAGGCGTAGGACACCGCGAGCACGGCCAGCACGAGCACCAGGACCGCGGCCCGGCCGGTCAGCCGGGACTTGCGCTGGTGCTCGGCGCGGGCGCGGACCAGCGCGGCCTGGCGGTCGCGCGCGGCCTGCTTGCGCTGGGCCTTGAGCCGCTCGGCGTACCGCGGCCCGGACCGCCCCGCTGCGGGGCGGCCCGGCTTGCGGGACGTACGGCGCTCGTCAGCCATGGGAGTCCTCCGGGATCAGCCCTGGTAGCGCGGGAAGGCGGCGGCCCCGGCGTAGCGGGCCGCGTCGCCGAGCTCGTCCTCGATGCGCAGCAGCTGGTTGTACTTCGCCACCCGCTCCGAGCGCGCCGGGGCACCGGTCTTGATCTGGCCGCAGTTGGTCGCCACCGCGAGGTCGGCGATCGTGGTGTCCTCGGTCTCGCCGGAGCGGTGGCTCATCATGCAGCGGAAGCCGTTGCGGTGGGCGAGCTCGACGGAGTCGAGGGTCTCGGTCAGCGAGCCGATCTGGTTGACCTTCACCAGCAGGGCGTTGGCCTGGCCCTCGGCGATGCCACGCTGGAGGCGCTCGACGTTGGTGACGAAGAGGTCGTCGCCGACGAGCTGGGTCTTGTCGCCGAGGGCGTCGGTGATGGCCTTCCAGCCGTCCCAGTCGTCCTCGTTGAGCGGGTCCTCGATGCTGACGATCGGGTAGCTGGCGACGAGGTCGGCGTAGTAGGCCGTCATCTCCTCGGCGGACTTCTGGGCGCCCTCGAAGGTGTAGGAGCCGTCGGCGTAGAACTCGCTGGCCGCCACGTCGAGCGCGAGCACGACGTCCTTGCCGAGCTCGTAGCCGGCCTTGGCGACAGCCTCGCCGATCAGGTCGAGGGCGGCCCGGTTGGACTCGAGGTTCGGCGCGAAGCCGCCCTCGTCGCCAAGCCCGGTGGCCAGGCCCTTGTCCTTCAGCACGGACTTGAGCGCGTGGTAGACCTCCGCGCCGACGCGCAGCGCCTCGCGGAAGGTCGGCGCGCCGATCGGCGCGATCATGAACTCCTGGATGTCGACGTTGGAGTCGGCGTGCGACCCACCGTTGAGGATGTTCATCATCGGGACGGGCAGGAGGTGGGCATTGGGACCGCCGACGTAGCGGTAGAGCGGGAGGTCCGCGGAGTCCGCGGCCGCGCGGGCCACGGCCAGCGAGACACCGAGGATCGCGTTGGCGCCGACCTTGGCCTTGTTGGGCGTGCCGTCGACCTCCAGCAGGGTCTGGTCGATCAGGCGCTGGTCGGCGGCGTCGAGACCCTCGATCGCCGGGCCGAGCACCTGGATGACCGCCGTGACGGCCTGGTGGACCCCCTTGCCGAGGTAGCGGTCGCCGCCGTCGCGCAGCTCGACCGCCTCGAAGGCGCCGGTGGACGCGCCACTGGGCACGGCGGCCCGGGCGAAGGACCCGTCGTCGAGGAGGACCTCCACCTCGACGGTGGGGTTGCCGCGCGAGTCGAGGATCTCGCGGGCGCCGACGGCTTCGATCGCTGCCACGTCTAGAGCTGCCTTCCGGTACGGGGACGTCCCGGCCAGCCTAGTGCGCCGGTGCGGTGGATCCGGGCAGCGCCCACCGCGCGTTCGCCGGTTCCGGCATGCTGGCCCCGTGACCAGCCCTGGGACCAGCCCCGAGAGCGCGCCTCCCCGGCGCCGGCCGCACCGGGTCTACGGCGTCGGGCAGGACCCCGAGCCCCGCGACTCGCTCGCCAACGAGCGGACCTTCCTGGCCTGGGTGCGGACCTCCCTGGCCCTGGTCGCCGGCGCCGTCGCGGTCAGCTCGCCGGCGCTGGAGTTCTCCATCGTCGCCCGCCTGGTGCTCTCGCTCGGCCTGGTGCTGGTCGCCGCCGTCGCGCTCGGCGTCGGCTGGCACCGCTGGACGCGGACCGAGATCGCGATGCGGACCAGCGGCACGCTGCCCGGGTTCACCGGCGGGATGGTCGTGCTCGCCGCGGTCGGCGTGCTGATGGCCGTCGCCCTCGGGTCGGCGCTGGTCCGGCACTGACCGGCATCGCCCGGGGCAGCCGCTCAGGCGTCGGGCGAGAACCCGAAGACCGCGCCGAACAGCCGCTCGCACCGCGCGCTCATCGCGTCCGGAGTCACCCCGGGGTGCGCGCACCACCAGGTGACGAGCGAGGCGAACACGTCGCTCCACACCGCCGTCATCGCATCCAGGTCGAGGGCGTCGTCGTCACCGGCCAGCGTGAGCAGCTCCCCCACCCCCTCGCGAGCCAGCCCGTCGAGGCGCTGCTGGTAGGTGTCACGCAGCGCCGCGGTGCCCTCCGGGGCGGTCGCGTCGTTGGCGATCGCCCACACCCACGCTCGCCCGTCCAGCACCCGGAACATCCCGTCGAGGGTGACCAGGGCGCGCTGCAGGCCGACGGCACCCAGGTCGGCCGAGCGCTCGATCTCGCCGAGGACCAGGTCCAGGGCGAGCCGCAGGCAACGCTCGTGGAGCCCCTCCTTGGAGCCGAAGTAGTTGTAGATCAGCGGCTTGGAGATGCCCGCCTGCTGTGCCACGTCGGCCATCGAGGTCGCGGCGAAGCCGTGCTCGCCGAAGATCGGGCCGGCCACGTCGAGGATCTGCTGCTCCCGGTCGGCGCGTGCGACGCCCTTGGTGCCCGAGCGTCGTACCGAGGTCATGCGGAGAACCCTAGCGAACCAATTGACTCCGTGGTAACTTACCCGCGAGTCAATTCAAGGAGACGCCGTGCACGACCTGCTCGACCCGATGAAGAACCCGGTGACCTACGCCATCCCCTTCTTCGTCCTCACGATCCTCGTCGAGCTCGCCGCGCTGAAGTGGCTGGACCACGACGACGACCCGGTCACCGGCCGGCCGCCGACGGGCTACCTCGGCAAGGACACCCGCACCAGCCTGAGCATGGGGCTGATCTCGCTGGTCTTCACGCTGGCGTTCAAGGTCGGCTCGTTCCTCGTCTACATGCTGGTCTTCGTGCACCTCGCGCCCTTCCACCTGCCGACCGACGCGTGGTGGTACTGGCCGCTCGTCCTGGTCGCCGTCGACCTCGGTTTCTACGGCTCGCACCGCTTCGTGCACCGGGTCAACGTGGGCTGGGCGGCGCACCAGGCCCACCACTCCTCGGAGTACATGAACTTCGGGACCGCCCTGCGGCAGAAGTGGAACCCCTGGTTCGAGTTCTTCTTCTGGCTGCCGCTGCCGTTCCTCGGCTTCTCGCCGTGGACGATCTACGTCGCCTTCGGGGTCAACCTGGTCTTCCAGTTCTTCGTGCACACCGAGACGATCGGCAAGCTCCCGCGCCCGATCGAGCTCGTCTTCAACACCCCGTCCCACCACCGGGTGCACCACGGCTCGGACCCGGAGTACCTCGACAAGAACTACGCCGGGATGCTGATCGTCTGGGACCGGATGTTCGGGACCTTCCAGGCCGAGCTGCACCGGCCGACGTACGGGCTGACGAAGCCGGTGGAGACGCACAACCTCATCAAGCTGCAGTACGGCGACTACGCGCAGATCGCCCGCGACGTCCGCGACGCCACGCGCTGGCGCGACCGGATGGGCTACCTGTTCGGCCCGCCCGGCTGGGCGCCGCGCCCGGAGGATCAGGCGTCGAGCCCGAGCTCACCCATCCGCGCCATGTGACGCTCGGTGAGCCGGGTGAACATCCGGCCCAGCGCGGCCAGGTCGAGACCCGGGCGGTCCACGCCGCCGGCGAGCAGCGCGGTCAGCGCGTCCCGGTCGGCGGCGACGCGCTGTGCCTGGGTGAGCGCCTCACCCATCAGGCGACGGCCCCACAGCGCGAGCCGGCCACCGAGCCGCGGGTCGGCGGAGATCGCCGCGCGCACCCGGTCGACGACGAAGGCGGCGTGGGTGCCCTCCTCCATCGAGGAGACGACCAGGTCGCGGGTCTCGGGGTCGAGGTAGGCCGCGATCTCGCGGTAGAAGTCGTTGGCGAGCCCGTCGCCGACGTAGGCCTTGACGAGGCCCTCGTACCAGTCCGCAGGGGCGGTGTGGCGGTGGAACTCGTCGAGCGGCTCGCGGAAGGGCGCCATCGCCGCGAACGGGTCGGCCCCGAGCGAGCGGAGCCGGTCGGACAGCGCGTGCACCTTGGTCAGCTCGCCGCTCGCCATGGTGGCGAGGTCGACCTTGTCGGCCAGGCTGGGCGCGAGCTTCGCGTCCTCGGCCAGCCGCTCGAAGGCGGAGATCTCGCCGTACGCGATGGCGGCGAGGAGGTCGACGACGGCCTCGCGGTACGCCGGGTCGGAATCGGCGGCGAGGGCGGTCGCGTCGGCGGATTCAGCCATGCCGGCAGCGTACAAGTACCATGGACCACAGCGAGAGCCTGTCCGCTCCCCTCCAGGAGCGCGGACGGCCCGCCCGGGCACCCGCCCACGTATGTGCGCGGCTGAGTGTGAATCGGCCGCTTTGATTCTGGCGCCTGCCGACCGGCCGACGACACTCACGAAAGCGAACAGAACACTGACTTCCAACGAGACCACTGCCGCGCCCACCTTCCGCGACCTCGGCGTCATGCCGCTGATCTGCGACGCGCTGGAGCGCGCCGGCATCGTCCACCCCTTCGCCATCCAGGAGATGACCCTCTCCGTGGCGCTGATGGGCACCGACCTGATCGGCCAGGCCCGCACGGGCACCGGCAAGACCCTGGCGTTCGGCATCCCGGTGCTGCAGCGCAGCGTCGCGCCGAGCGACCCCGACTACGCCGAGCTCCCGCAGGGCAAGCCGCAGGCGCTCATCGTGGCCCCCACCCGCGAGCTCGCGATCCAGGTCTCCAGCGACCTCGAGCTCGCCGGCAAGGACCGCGGTCTCCGCGTGCTGACCATCTACGGCGGCGTCGGCTACGAGCCTCAGATCGAGGCCCTCGAGACCGGCGTCGACATCGTCGTCGGCACGCCCGGCCGCCTGATCGACCTCGCCAACCGCCGCGTCCTCGACCTCTCCCACGTGCACGCCCTGGTGCTCGACGAGGCCGACGAGATGCTCGACCTTGGCTTCCTCCCCGACGTGGAGAAGCTGCTCCGGCTCACCCCGGAGACCCGCCAGACGATGCTGTTCTCGGCCACCATGCCGTCGGCGATCGTCTCGCTGGCCCGCATGCACATGCGGCACCCGATGAACATCCGCGCCGAGTCGTCGTACGAGAACGCCACGGTGCCCGCCACCGCGCAGTTCATCTACCTCGCCCACGACCTCGACAAGCCGGAGATCCTCGGCCGCCTGCTGCAGGCCGAGGACGCCGACAAGATGATCGTCTTCACCCGCACCAAGCGCCAGGCGCAGCGGGTCGCCGACGACCTGGTCGAGCGCGGCTTCAAGGCCAGCCCGCTGCACGGCGACATGGCTCAGGTGGCGCGCGAGAAGGCGCTGACGAAGTTCCGCGAGGACAAGATCAAGGTCCTCGTCGCGACCGACGTCGCCGCCCGCGGCATCGACGTCTCCGGCGTCAGCCACGTCGTCAACTACACCTGCCCCGAGGACGACAAGACCTACGTCCACCGGATCGGCCGCACCGGCCGCGCGGGTGCTTCCGGCATCGCGATCACGCTGGTCGACGCGACCGACGTGCACCGCTGGAAGATGATCAACAAGACGCTGGACCTGCCCTTCGACGAGCCGCTGGAGACCTACTCCACCTCCGAGCACCTCTTCCACGACCAGGGCATCGCCCCCGGCACCAAGGGCCGGATCGTCCCGCCCGCTCCCCCGGCCCCCAAGGCCGACCGTGGTGAGCGTGGCGAGCGTCGTTCGAGTGGTGAGCGCCGGTCGAGCGACCGCACCCGGACCCGCACCCGGACTCGCGGCGGCAAGCCCGTCGAGGGCGAGGCCAAGGCGGCCGAGGGCACGACCCCCGCTGCCGAGGGCGCCGAGCGCCCCGCCGGCGCCAGTCGCAACCGTCGTCGCCGTCGCGGCGGCTCGGGTCGCGGCCAGGGCGGCGGCCAGGGTGCGCAGGGTGGCGCGGAGACGCAGACCGCCTGACCCGAGAGTCACTTCGATCGGCAGGGCCCCGTGGGGTCCTGCCGATCGGCATCTCAGCGCCGTTCGCCGTTGGAAGCCCAGCGAGGAGGTCGCTGGCGAGGCGCTCCAGTATCGAGCGGGGCGCTGGTCGCTACACCCACCGGCCGATCCGTCGCATGACGCCGTCCGGGTCGGGGTAGGCGGCGACCGGCGGCGCATGCTCGGCGCGGCGGGGAGGCCGGGCCACCAAGAACGTCCCGGGTGCTGCCCAGGCGATGAGTTCCTCGTAGGTCTCCACGTCGAGTGGGATCCAGACACCGTCCCCGCGCGCACCGTCCGGTCGCGGAGCAACAAGAGACAGGCTTCCGTCGAGCTCGGCCGGAAAGGCTCCCGGTAACGAGGACGGGGCACACGGGAGACGTGCGGTGAGGTCGGGGCCGAACACGACAACGACGTCGCGCGGTCGGAGCGTTCGGTGCAGTCGTGCGAGCGAGTTCCCGTCCGCGATCCAGTGCCAGGTCTCCCCGAAGAGACCGGCCGCCCAACTGACGAGGACCCAGGCGCCTGAAGAGCCGAGCGACGCGGCGGCCCGCTCGATGAACGCGCCGTCGGCCACTGGAAAGTCAGCCACGGTCCACTCATCGTCCTCCAGCTGCCACGGCGAGGCGCGCACCAGGCGCACGTCGACGTCGGAGGCCCAGGGACCGGGCGGCTCAGGGAGCCCCTGAACATAGAAGCACTCCTCGCCGACGTGAAGACGGACCGACCGCGGCGAGCGCAGCTCGCAGTTCACGCGGTACGGGTCGCGCAACTGAAGGACGATGAGCCGCTTGGCCTCCTGCCACGAGACCGGGGTGCCGTCCCTGAAGCTTCCGTCCAGTAGCTCCGGCACAGGATCATCGAGAATCGGGCGCCGGATGACGAACCGCTCTTCGACGAGGGAGGGGAACAGCGCCTCGAGGATCTCGGGAGTGGGACGCGCAAGTCCGCGCTGAGCGATCATGAACCACGGCGTGGTCGTCAATCCGTCATCCATTTCAGCCCATTCAGGTTTCCGGACGAGTCAATGTCGACATCGTAGGTCCCGATTCGTCGGCCCCGTCGGTCGAGCTCGTCGCGCTGGTGATGACGGTGGGCGTGGTCGCGACCAGCGCGACCTCGAAGTCTCGCCATACCCCTGTGCGTGTCACGGTCCCGTTCGAGGCGATCACTCTCACGCGGTAGGCGCCGCTGCTCCTGATCGAGCCCACGGGGACCATCCACGAAGCCGACGGCTCCTGTGTCGGCGCCACGGCGCGTCGGTGACGGCAGTGCCCTGGCTGTCCTGGACCTCGAACCGGTAGCCCACGGCCCTACCCTCGACCGGCGCCGAGGCGGTGAAGGTCGGGGTCGTGGTCTCGGTCACCCACGACGAGCATCCGCCGTTGCAGGGCGACATCTGCACCGCTGGCTCCGGCGGCACGTCGTCGGCGGGATCGACGCTCGCCCTGCTGTTGGCGAGATCGATCTTGCCGTCGGCCGAGACGCCGGCCGACGAGGTCCTCACCACGCCGTCGTCGGCGCGTGCGTCCACGGGGACGTAGAGCAGCGCGGCCGCCGCGGCGACCGCTACGGTCACCCGCAGCCGAGCCACCATCGAATGCGAACGACCATGCCGATGCCCCCCAGTTTCCCGCCCGACGACCGGTTGCAGGGACCACCTGATCACACAGGAGGGCGTTCTGTCAGCAGACGCTGACAGAACAGGTCAGAAAGTGCATCCGCTAGGCGGTGACGACGACCTTGGTGCCGATCGGCGCGAACTCCCACAGCGCGATCGCGTTGCTGCGCTCCTGGCGGATGCAGCCGTGCGAGAGCGGGGTGCCGAGCTGCTTCAGCGTCTGCACCGGCTTGCCGTCGTCGACCGGGATCGTGTGGAAGCCGATCGCCGAGCCGCCGGTGCCGTGGGTGAAGCGGACGAAGTACTCCATCGTGCCGGAGTCGTCGATGCCGACGGCGTTGCGGCTGCGGGAGTAGACCGCGAAGGTGCCGCGGGCGAGGTTGTCGGTGACGCTGCCGGAGACCAGGTAGGTGCGCTCGACGTCGCCGGTGCCGTCGATCAGCCAGACCCGCTGGCGGCCCTGGCTGAAGACGATCCGGCGGCCCTTGCCGGAGCCGGCCGGCAACGCGGTCGACTCGCTGACGGCGGCCATCCGGGCGGCGTCGGCGTCGAGCGCGGGGCTGGTCGCGGCCGAGCGCGCGTCGGGGCGCGGGGACGGGCTCGGCGACTGCTTCGGGACGCTGGTCAGCGCGCTGGCGGCGTCGGTGCGGTCACCACCAGGGGGCAGCAGGCCGAAGCCGCCGGCGACGGCGATCGCGGTCACCGCGACGGAGGCGCCGAAGGCGGCGATCCGGCCGTAGCGCGGACGGACGACGGCGCGGCGCTTGCCGGCGACCGGTGCCCGGTGCCGGCCCTGCGGGGTTGCTCGGTGTGCGCCCACGACTCAGCGCGCCGCCCGGGTCAGGAGGGAGCCGGCCACCTCGCGGTAGGCCTGGGCGCCCTTGCTGGTGCGGCTGGTGGCGAGGATCGAGCGGCCGGCGGCGGGCGCCTCGGCGAACTTGATCGTCTTCGGGATCGGCGGCTCGACGACCTCGAGGTCGTAGGTCTCGGAGATGGTGTCGAGCACCGCCCGCGCGTGGTTGGTCCGGCCGTCGTACAACGTCGGGAGGACGCCCCAGACGGAGAGGTCGCGGTTGGTGAAGCGGCGTACGTCGTGCACGGTGTCGAGCAGCTGACCGACCCCCCGGTGCGAGAGCGTCTCGCACTGCAGCGGGATGAGCACGCCGCTGGCGGCGGTCAGCGCGGCGACGGTGAGCACGCCGAGCGAGGGCGGGCAGTCGAGGAGCACCCAGTCGTAGTGGGTGCCGGACGCGGCGAGGTCCTCCATGACGCCGCGGAGCACGTGCTCACGACCGGTGCGGGTGAGCAGGTCGGCCTCGGCGCGCGCCAGCTCGATCGTGGCCGGCAGCAGGTCGACGCCGTCCTCGGTCGTGATGATGACCTCGTCGACCGCGGTGCCCTTGGTGAGCACGTGGTGGACTGAGAGCTCCAGGTCCTCGGGATCGATGCCGAGCGAGAAGGTCAGGCAGGCCTGCGGGTCGAGGTCGACCAGGAGCACCGACTGGCCACGCTCCGCGAGAGCCGCACCGATCGACGCCACGGACGTCGTCTTGGCCACGCCGCCCTTCTGGTTGGCGACAGCCAGGATCGTGGTGCCGGGAGCCTTCGCGCTGTTCATCAGGGCCATCATGCCGGACCCGGCCACGCTGCGGGCGGAGTGGGCACACGTGGCGTGGGCCCGAATGCTTGACTGACGCCATGTCCTCCGCACGCAGCACCGCACTCGTGACCGGCGCGACGGCCGGGATCGGCCTGGAGTTCGCCCGCCAGCTCGCCGCCCGCGGCGACGACCTGGTCCTCGTGGCGCGGGACGTCGCGCGGCTGGAGGCGGTCGCCGCCGACCTCCGGGCGTCGTACGACGGCACGGTGGAGGTGCTGCCCGCCGACCTCACCGACAGCGACCAGCTGGCCCGGGTCGAGGCCCGGCTGGCCGACCGCGACCACGGCATCGACCTGCTGGTCAACAACGCCGGGTTCGGGCTCAAGGAGCGCTTCCTGGACAACCCGCTCGACGTGGAGCAGGCCCAGCAGGACGTGCTCGTGCGGGCGGTGCTCCGGCTCACCCACGCCGCGCTCGGCGGCATGGTCGAGCGCGGGCACGGCGGCGTGATCAACGTGTCGAGCGTGGCGGCCTTCTTCCCGCGCGGCACCTACAGCGCGGCCAAGGCGTGGGTGAACTCGTTCAGCCACTGGGCCCACGACGAGTACGCCGGCCAGGGGGTCACCGTGATGGCGCTGTGCCCGGGCTTCGTGAGGACCGAGTTCCACGAGCGGCTCGGCATCGACCGCGACTCCTCCGCCCCGAAGCCGCTGTGGCTGGAGGCGGACCGGCTGGTGCGCGACGCGCTCGCCGACTTCGACCGGGGCAAGGCCGTCTCGATCCCGTCGAAGCGCTACAAGACGATCGTGACCGTCAGCCGCCTGGTCCCCCGCCCGGCCCTGCAGCGCCTGCAGTCGCTCGGCCGCAAGTAGTCGAGTCGGCACTTCCGGACCCTCGAGTCGGCACTTCCACCGCACCCCGCCGGCGGGAATCCCCACTCGACGGTGGAAAACCCCCACTCGCGGGGCCGGAAACCCCCACTCGACGGGTCAGCCTTCGCCGGCGATGAAGGCGCGGACGGCGTCGGCGACCAGCTGCACCGCGATCGCGGAGAGCAGCAGGCCGGCGATCCGGGTGACCAGCAGGACCCCGCTCTCGCGGATGACGCGCAGGATCGGCAGCGAGTAGCGCATCGCCGCCCACAGCGCGATGTGCACCGCGATGATGCCGAGCGCGACCGAGATGCCGCTGGGCCAGCTGTCGATGTCCTGGACGAACAGCATCGTCGCGACGATCGCACCGGGCCCGGCGAGCAGCGGGGTCCCGAGCGGGACCAGCGCGATGTTCGCGTCGCCGTTGGCGGAGTGCTCCTGCTCGTTGCCGGTCAGCAGCTCGAGCGCGACCAGCAGCAGCAGGAGACCACCGGCGGCCTGGAGCGCGGGCAGCGAGATGTGCAGGTAGTTGAAGATCTGCTGGCCGAAGAAGGCGAAGAGCGTGATCACCAGGAAGGACACCGCGACCGCCTGCCAGGCGGCTCGCTTCGCCGTGGCCGGCGAGCGGCCGGCGGTCAGCGACAGGAAGATCGGGACGGTGCCGACCGGGTCCATGATGACGAAGAGGGTCACGAAGACCTCGACGAACAGCACGTGCTCGACCATGTCAGCCCGCCTTTCCGACGATCGTGGTGGGTGAGCCGGCGGCCTGGTCGAGGATCCGCGCCAGCTGGTCCGGCGCGGTGGTCTCGCAGCCGAGGTCGTGGCCGGTCTTCCCGGTCCCATGGTGGTCGCTGGAGCCGGTGGCCACCAGGTCCAGCCGGCCGGCGATCGCGCGCAGCTGGGCCCGGGTGTGCGGGGCGTGGTCGAGGTGGTCGACCTCCAGGCCCGCCAGGCCCGCCTCCTTGAGCCCGACGATCGCCGGCTCGTCGAGCACGTGCGCCGAGCCGCGACCCCACGGGTGCGCGATCACCGGCACCCCACCGGCGCCGCGGACCAGGCCGATCATGGTGACCAGTTCAGCGGCGTAGCGGTCGACGAAGGCGGGACCGCCCTCGGCGAGGTACTGCGCGAACGCCTGGTCCCGGTCCCGTACGACGCCCAGGTGCACCAGCAGGTCCGCGATGTGCGGCCGCCCGGTGACCTCGCTGCCACCGGTGGCCTCGGCGAGCGCCTCCGCGGTCGCGGGGATGCCGAGCTCGCGCAGGCGGGCCAGCATGGTGGGCACCCGGTCCTCGCGGCCGGCGACGATCCGGGCCAGCTCCTCCTGGAGCGGCACGTCGGTGGCGTCGGGCAGGTAGGCCAGCAGGTGCACGCCGGCACCGCGGAACCGGGTGCTGATCTCGATGCCCCGCACCAGCGCGATGCCCGCCTCGACGGCGGCGGCCGCCGCCTCGTCCCAGCCGAGCGTGGTGTCGTGGTCGGTGAGCGCGACGACGTCCAGCCCGGCGGTCGCTGCGGCGTGCACCAGGTCGCGTGGGGCCGCGGTGCCGTCGCTGACGCGCGAGTGGGTGTGGAGGTCGATCGTCACCGAAGAAGGTTAGTGCCGCGGATTGTCAGACAACGAGCCGAGGACGGTGTCATCCCCGTCACCCCGCGCCGGCCGAGGGCTCAGAGCTCGGCGAGGACGACCACACGGTCCCCCGCCTCGACGTTCAGCGGCTCGCTCTTCGCGGGGTTGACCACGACCCCGACCCGCGAGCCCGGCTCGGCGAGACCCGGCGAGGAGAAGCCGATCGCCGTCTCGCCGCGGCGGGCGGCCGAGGCGACCACGGTGGCCCAGGTGGTCTCGCGGCCGGGAGCGACGTACCACTCGGCGGGGCGCAGGTAGATCTCGCTGCCGTCGGAGTCGAGCAGGTCCGCGAGCACCGGCTCGATCCGGGCGTCCTCGGAGAGCTGGGCGACGATCAGGCTGACGATCTCGCCGCTCACCACGACGTCGTCGATGTCGGCCACCTGGGCGAGCGCGCGGTTGCGGTCGTCGATCATCTCGCTGACCACCGGCGTGCTGCTGTCGGAGCGGGCGAGGATGTCGCGCACGTGCAGCAGGGTGATCAGCGTCGTGGCGTCGGCGGCCTCGGCGTCGAGGTGGTCGGAGTAGCACAGCACCAGCACCTGGTCGGCGTCCGCGGGCACGTGCTCGTCGAGCACCGAGCGCTGGGTCGTGCTGGCGGCCACCACCGTGACGCTCAGGTTGGTGACGGGCGGCGCCTCCGGCTCGCCGTACGACGACAGCACGGTCAGCGTCGAGCCCGGCGCCGCGTAGCGGTCGAGCTCGCTGACGACCACCGCCGCGCGCTCGTTCCAGCCGATCAGGACGGCGTGCGAGGGTCGCGGCTCCTCGACGTGGGCGTCGGCGAAGGCGCCGGTGTCGACCGGGGTGGTCGAGCGGGGCGCGGTGGCGAGCACCGAGTCGTCCTCGGCGACGACGATCAAGGCGCGGTCGCCGATCACCGTGTCCGCCGGCGGGTTGAGCAGGGCACCGGTGCCCTCGGCGAGGCCGATGACGGAGACGTCCTCGTAGTGCAGCAGTGCGTCGGCGTACGTCGAGGCGGCGAGGCCGTGCTCGGCGAGGAAGTAGATCTCGTCGCCGTCGTAGTCGAAGAGCTCGCGGTAGACGGCGGCGGCGCCGGACTGGCGCGAGGTCTGCACGACGAGCTTGGCGACGGTCTCGCGGATGTCGAGCAGCGCCGTCCGGCCGGGGCGGTCGCGCCCGATCAGCCGGGCGACCTCCAGGTTGGCGGGGTCGCGGAGCTGGGCGACCACCCGCGGGCCCTCGCCGTCACCGTCGGAGGAGCGCAGCGCGAGCAGGGTCTTGATCACCTCGCGGTCGGGCTCGAAGGTCTCCTCGCTGGTGACACCGGCGGGCGAGAGCACGACGACCGAGCGCGCGGTGGACGGGCTGACGAGGGCGAGGTCGTCGATGTCGGTCGGCGAGCCGGAGCGGACGACGACCCGGGTCCCCTTGAGGTCCGGCACCTTGGCCCGGATCTCGTCCTCCATGTCCACCTTGTCGAGCGGGGCGAGGACGGCGATCACCGGCTTGCGGCGGCTCTCGTTGGCGATGGTGAGCTCGCTGATCACGGTGAAGACCGAGTCGGACCAGCCGAGGATGACGGTGTGCTCCTTCTCCAGCACGACCGAGCGGCCGCGGCGCAGGTCCGCGATCCGGGCGTCGATGCCGGCGGCGATGACACCGATCAGGGCGCTGACGATGAACAGGCCGGCGATGGTGAGCACCAGCATGGTGATCTTGAAGCGCCACGAGCCGGTGTCGCCGGCGACCGTGCCCGGGTCGAGCGCGTGCATGAGTGCCTGGAAGGAGGCGTCGGCGAAGCCGATCCCGCCCTCGCGCAGCCGGAACACCACGTCGACGACCGCGAAGAAGAGCACCAGCGCGATGGTGACGACGAAGAGCCAGCCCACCAGCGCCGGCGTACCGCGGGACATGGTGTTGTCGAAGCCGTAGCGCAGGCGGGCGCCCCAGCCGGTGCCGCTGCCGTGCGCCTGGCCCGTGCCCGACGAGCGCTGCCCGATCGTCTGGGCGGTCTTGCGGCGCAGGGTCTGCCCTGTGCGTCCCATCGCTGCCTCCTGGTGTCCCCCGAAGGCTGGACCATCGGGACGGGGCCGCGCGGCGGAACGCCGCAATTGCCCGGCAAAGTCCGCCCAGCGGACTCACCAGGAGGGCGCGGCACCCCCGAACGGCAGGGCGACGAGCTGGGGACCGGTCGCCGAGACGTCGCGCAGGATCCAGTCGTCGCGCAGCAGCAAGATCGCCGAGGCCGGGCGCAGCACCAGCCACAGCCAGCGGCCGGCGGCCTCACCGGCGAGGACCGAGCGGTCCCACTCCCCCGGCGAGCTGCTGACGGAGACCGGCCACAACCCGACGGGGTACTGGTCGACCCGCACCCGCACCGGCGCCGGCCCGTCGATCTCGTGGCCCGGGTCGAGCAGCTCACCGCCGTCGGCGCCGGCCAGGCCGGCGATCCGCGCGCCGAAGCCCGTGCCCGGCTCCTCGCTGACCACCATCACGTCGACCGGTCCGTCGAGCTGGCTGGTGCCGGAGACGCAGGTCATCGTGGCGTGCGCGGCGCCCTCGGTGGGCGCGACCGCCGCGAAGTCGCTGACGCTCCAGCCGGGACCGAGCGGCCAGGGCAGGTACGTCGGGAAGGCCTCCACCCGCTGCAGGTGGCTCGCGAAGGCGTCGTACGACGCGCCCACCGCCCGCCACAGCGGCACGACGACCCCGTGCTCCGGGCACGACCAGCGCCCGTCGCCGGTCTCGGCCACGGGCGCGGGGCAGCGCGGGCACTCGACCCGGACGGCCCCGGTCCCGGGGCCCTGCTCCTCGCTCGGCATGTCCGCCACCGTGCTGCGCCGCGGCCTTCTCGTCAAGCGTTCCAGCGCAGGAGCGCCGGTGTCTCGCGCTCGTGACCGAGCACGGAGACGGTCGCGGTGTCGAGCCGGAACAGCCGGCCCTCGGTGGGCGCGAGGCCGAGCCAGCGCGCGGTGAGCACTCGCAGCACGTGGCCGTGGGCGAAGACCAGGACCGGGCCGGAGGCGGCGCGGACGCGCTCGACGACGCGGTCGCAACGGGCCGCGACCTGGGCGGCGCTCTCCCCTCCGGGCGAGGGATGGGTCCACACCGTCCAGCCGGGGTCCTGCTCGCGGATCTGCGGGGTGGTGCGGCCCTCGTAGTCGCCGTAGGACCACTCGACGAGGTCGGGGCAGACCTCGGCGCCGGGATAGCCGGCGAGCTCGGCGGTGTGCCGCGCACGGCGCAGCGGGCTGGTGAGCACCTCCGCGAAGGTGGTGCCCGCGAGCCGCCCGGCGACGGTCCGCGCCGCCGCCTCGCCCTCGGGCAGCAGCGGCAGGTCGGTCGTGGAGGTGTGCTGTCCCGAGACGCTCCACTCGGTGGCACCGTGGCGGACCAGGGTCACGGAATCGGCCATGGACCCATCCTGCCAGCCTAGGATCCGGCCATGAGCCCGCCGGCCCCGCTCGCCCGCCGCCGCCTGGCGGTCGCGGCCGCCTTCGCCACCCAGGGCTTCGTCTTCATCGGCCTCACCACCCGCCTGCCCGACATCAAGGACCGCTGGGACCTCGGCGAGCTCGGGGTCTCGCTGGTGCTGCTGGCGATCGTGCTGCTCGCGGGCCTGGGCTCCGTGCTGGCCGAGCGGTTCGCGGCGCGCACCTCCAGCGCCCAGCTGCTCCGGGTCGGCCTGGTGGCGATCGGCGCGGGCGCGGCGCTCATGCTCGCGGCGCCGGCCTGGTCGGCGTACCTGCTCGGGGTGGGGGTCTACGGCGTCGCGCTCGGCGTGGTGGACGCCGCGACCAACATGCAGGCGGTGGCGATCGAGCGGCAGTACGGCCGCCCGATCCTGCCGAGCTTCCACGGCGGCTGGACCTTCGGCGGCCTGCTCGGCGCCGGGCTCACCCTCGCGACGGCCGACCTGGACCTGGCCTGGTCGGCGCTGCTCGCCGTGGTCCCCGTCGCGATGGCGGCCGCGGCCTTCCTGCCGCGCGCCGAGAGCCACGCCTTCGACCAGGCCGTCCCGGCCGACCTGCCCGGCGTGCCGTGGCGGCCGATCCTGCTGGTCGGCCTCGGGATGGTGGTGTTCTACATGGTCGACACCGCGGCCCAGACCTGGGGCGCGGTCTACCTCGACGAGGTGCTCGACGCGCCCTCGCGCTGGGTCGCGCTCGCCACGCTCCCCTACCTCGCGGCCAGCCTCGTGCTCCGGCTCGCGGGCGACGCCCTCGTCCAGCGGTACGGCGCCGTCCCGGTCCTGCGGGTCGGCGCGGTCGTCGCCTCGGCGGGGCTCGTCGTGGTCACCACGGCGCCGACCTGGCCGGTCGCGGTGCTCGGCTTCACCATCGTCGGCACCGGGATCTCGGTGGTCGCGCCGCTGAGCTTCTCCGCCGCGGCGCGGATCGCCGGCGGCTCGGTCGAGCGGGTGGACGCGGTGATCGCGCGGTTCAACCAGTTCAACTACGCCGGCGGCCTGCTCGGCGCGGTGCTCACCGGCGTGGTCGGCCAGGACGAGCTGCGCCTCGGCTTCGTGATCCCGGCCGTGCTGGTGCTCGCGCTGCTGCCGCTGGCGCGCTGGTTCGCCACCGCCGGGATCAGCGAAGGTACGACGTCAGTGCGTCCGTGAGGCCGTGCCGGGCCTCCTCGACGTCGACGTACCCACCCAGGTCGCCCTCGGCGAAGAGCCCGCGCAGCGCGCCGGGCAGCAGGTGCCGCACGCGCATCAGCTTGCCGGCCTCGATGCCGAGCCCGGCGAACGAGCGCTCGCACAGCGCCGCCCACTCCTCGTCCCATCGGGCGATCGCCCGGGCCGTGTGCGGGAAGGCCTGCTCCAGCTGGTCGCGCCGGTGCGGCAGCCCAGCGCGGAGCTGGTAGAACGCGATCGCGCTGGGCAGCTGGACCGCGTGCCACATCAGGTCGATGACCGCCCGGACCCGGTCGGCGATGTCGGGCTGGGTGGGCGCCGGCAGCGCGGCGAAGCCCGCCTGGGAGCCGATGTAGTCGAGCACCGCGGCCCACAGCCCGTCCGCGTCGCCGAACTGGTGCTGGATGGTCCCCCAGGTCGCACCCGCGCGCCGGGCCACCGCGTTGGCGCTCACCGCCTCCGGCCCGCCCTCGGCGAGGCAGTGCACGGCCTCGCGCAGCAGCAGCCGTCGCGTCTCGCGGCCACGCCGGTTGAGCCGGGTGCCCTTCGCGCTCAGTACGGTCCCGGGAACGGACTCCGCCGAGAGGTCCACGCCCGGCATCGTGTCATCCCCGGTTGCCGGGACGGCACACGCGACACGCGGTGAGGTGGGCATTCGCCTCGCCGACGGGGCGCAGGTCGTCGCGGTGCGCGATCAGCGCGCAGTCGCGGCGGTGCATCGTCGTACCGTCCCCGGCGACGACCGGGATCGCGCCGAGGTCGACCGCCTCGGCCGTGCTGGTGCCGCTGGTCTCGGCGAGCAGCAGCAGGGTGTCGGCGAGCCGCTTCGAGGACTCCCGGCCGTCGGCGGCGATCCGCGCCAGCCAGGCGCCGAAGTAGAGGAAGCCGCCGCAGAAGGTGAGCCCGAGGCCGAGCAGACCGCCGGAGACCAGGTAGGACAGCTGGTCGTACTGGTACGGCGTGTTGGCGGCGCCGTACCAGCCCAGGACGATCACCACGAGGCCGAGCGGCAGCAGGATCGCGCCCACCCAGAACAGGACGACCTGCAGCAGGGCCGCGTCGACGCCCTTGATCGGGGCGATCCCGGAGCGGGCCTCCCCCGCGCGCGGGAGGCCACTGGAGGTGCGGGACGAGGAGGGCACAGCGGTCATGGCTCAGGCCTTTCGGAGGTCGGGGAGGCCGCTTTCGAGGCCGTGCGGACAGGGAGCGCCGCCGCCGAGCGCGGCCACGCCGAGCCGGCGGAACCAGCTGCCGGCGACGGCGGCCAGCGCGAAGGCGCCGATCAGGAGCATTCCCGGGATCGAGAACAGGTCGGGCAGGCCGGCGCTGGCCGGAGCCGCGTCGACGAGGTCGCCGACCGGGGCACCGGCCGCGGGGGCCGGTGCGGCACCGGCGGGCGCGGGCGCGCCCGCGGCCGGGGGCACGCCGACCGAGCCGGCCGCCGGCTTCGGGGTCGAGCCGGTCGCGGTGGCGGGCGGGGTGCCGGCCGACGTGGCGGGCGGGACCGGGAGGGCGTCGATCGGCGGCACGGTGTCGACGGTGGCCTGCGCGGCGCCGATCGTCAGCACGATCCGGGGCGAGAGCGCGCCGAGCCCGAGGACCACGCTCTTGAGCGGGCCGGCCTCGGCCGGGATCAGCTGGCCGAGGGCGCTGACCGGCAGTGCCTTGAGCAGCGGCGCGAGGATCTTGGTGTCGATGGTGACCTGGAGGCCCGCGGACTCGCTGGTGGCGAGGTCGCCGTCGACCTTGCGCACCGGCTTGGGGACGGTGAAGGTGATGCCGAGCTGCTTGAGCGCGTCGCCCGGCAGGTCGCTGAGGCCGGGGATCGGCATCGTCTTGCCGCTCACGATGGCGCCGTCCGGGCCGAAGCCGAACTCCTGCCCGGCGATCGCCATCTTCCCGTAGACCGCCTTGCCGGAGGCCTTGCCGGTCTTGCCGTCCGTGCTGGTCCGGGCGATCGTCTCGACGCCGCCGAGGGTCACCAGGCCGCCGAGCAGGCGGACCTCGCCGAGCAGGGAGCGGGACACCGCCGTGACCGGGCCCTTGCTCGCGTCCATCTTCGACACCGAGACGTAGCCGTCGACGTCGACGAGCAGGCCGAGCGGGTTGGTCGGGTCGCCACTCGCCTTCGCGCCGAGGCCGCCGGAGAGCAGGCCCTTGAGCTGGTCGGTGAGGCCGGTCAGCGGGTTGGCCGGCGTGGAGCCTCCGGAGCCCTCGTCGGCGTCGGGGCCGAGCACCGCCCCGTCGGGCGAGAAGCCGGTCTCGGCGATCGCCGTCCGGTCGCCGGAGGTGGTCTGCTGGATCGACCCCGGGATCTTGTTGTCCTTCTGGCTGTTCGGGTCGCCGGGGAATTGTGAGTTCACCTGGACCGGGTAGCCGTTCTCGGTGAGCGGCGTCGACGGCAGGCCGAGCTGCTCGGCGAAGGTCTTCAGGCCCTCCCCGACCGGGTCGCCGGGCCAGAACAGGCTGGCCCGGCCCGTCGACTGGCCCGAGTCGGACTTGACCCGGCTGTAGCCGAGGTCGAACTCGAGCTGCGCCTTCCCGGCGTCGACCGGGATCGGCAGGCTCGGCTCGAAGACCTCGATCCGGACCGGGGTCGAGGACGCGGCGGCCGTGAAGCCGCCGTACGCCGGGGTGCCGTCGGCCGCCTGCGCCGACTGACCGGGCGGGCCGGCCAGCGGCAGCGCCGAGGCGACGATGCCGCCCACGACGAGAAGACGGGTGCGGTGCGGTGCGCGGGTCATGCTGCCCCTCCCAGGATGACGTCGGCCATGGTCGCGAGGATCTCGCCGGGCTCGCCGGTGGCGACGACCCGGCCACCGGTCATGACGGCGGCGTAGTCGGAGACCCGCAGCGCGGTGCGGGCGAACTGCTCGATGCAGAGGATGGAGACGCCGGACTCGGCGATCCGGGCGACCGTCTCGTAGAGCTCCTCCACGATCAGTGGGGCCAGGCCCATGGAGAGCTCGTCGAGCAGCAGCAGCGCCGGGTCCGAGGCCAGCGCCCGGGACATGGCGAGCATCTGCTGCTCACCGCCGGACATGGTGCCGGCGAGCTGGTGGCGCCGCTCGTGCAGGCGCGGGAAGTAGGAGAACGCGGTGTCCAGCACCGCCCCGGCCGGTACGCCGGCGTACGACATCAGCCGCAGGTTCTCCTCCACCGTCAGGTTCGGGAAGACCGAGCGGCCCTCGGGGACGGTGCACAGACCGACGCGGGCGAGGTCCTCGGACTTGGCGCCCTTCACGTGGACGCCGGCCAGGTGCAGGTCGCCGGAGGTGGCGGCCTTCTGGCCGCTGATCACCTTGACCAGCGTGGACTTGCCGGCGCCGTTGGGGCCGAGCAGCGCCATCACCGCGCCCTTGGGCACGGACAGATCGACGCCGCGGAGCACCTCGATCCGCCCGTAGGCGGCGTGCAGGTCGACGACGTCGAGGATCGGGACGCTCACGGTGCCACCTCCAGGTCGAGGTCCGGGACGGCCTGGATCTCGGTCGTGTGGTCGGTCTCGGCGTAGCCCAGGTAGGCGCGCTGCACGGCCGGGTCCACCCGGATCGCGGCGGGCGTGCCGGAGGCGATGATCTGGCCGAAGTCGAGGACGTGGATGTCGTCGCAGACCGCCATCACCAGGTCCATGTCGTGCTCGACCATGAGGATCGCGGCGCCTTCGCCGGCCAGCTCCTTCAGCAGGGCGCCGAAGGCCTCGGTCTCGGTCTCGTCGAGGCCCGAGGACGGCTCGTCGAGCAGGAGCAGCTGAGGGTCGCAGGCCAGCGCCCGGGCGAGCTCCAGCAGACGAGCCGTGCCGGTCGGCACGGCATCGGCCCGCTCCTCGGCGTGGTCCGCGATGCCGACCCGGTCCAGCAGCGCGTCGATCTCGACCGAGCCGCGTCCGGACGGGCGGACCCAGGCGAGCGGGCCACCGGCGATGTCGCGCGCGACCCGGACGTTGTCGCGCACCGAGAGCGAGCCGAACGCCTCCAGCCGCTGGAAGGTGCGCCCGATGCCGTGCTTCGCGCGGCGGTGGACCGGCCACCGGGTGACGTCGCGGTCGCGGTAGCGCACCCGCCCGGACGTGGGCTTCTGCAGCCCGGTGATCACGTTGAAGCAGGTCGTCTTGCCCGCCCCGTTGGGGCCGATCAGGCCGGTGATCCCGCCCCGTTCGGCGCTGAACCGCGCGCTGTTGACGGCCGTGACGCCGCCGAAGCGGACCACGACGTCCTCGACCTCGAGCAGTGCACCCATCTCAGCTCACCCCCTGGTTGACCGGCTCGGCGACCGGCTCGTCGACCGAGCGCGGCGGCTCGGGCCGGCGTGCCTCCAGCAGCCCGTCCATCCGCTCGCGGAAGCGCTCCTGCAGCTGCGGTACGACGCGCCCGCTCGTCCAGCGCCCCACCCGGAACAGGTGGTTGGCGATGCCGTTGGGGTCGCGGCCCAGCAGCACGGCGCCGAAGCCCAGGACCGCGAAGAGCAGGCCTGCGAGCTCGGGCTGCGAGGACTGCCAGACCGGCAGCAGCATCAGCGCGGTGCCGCCGAGCAGCGCCCCGGTCACCGAGGTGACCCCGAAGACGACCGCGAGCAGGAGCACCAGCAGGGACTGGAAGTAGAGGAAGTCCGCGGCGCCGACGGTGCCGCGCAGGCCGGCGAAGAGACCACCGGCGAGACCTGCCATCCCAGCCGACAGCGAGAACAGCCCGACCCGGAACCAGCGCAGGTCCAGGCCGAGGGTGCCGCAGCCCGACGGGCTGTCGCGCATCGCGATCAGGAGCCGGCCGAGCGCACCGCGGCGCAGCCAGAGCAGGAACAGGCCCATCAGCACGAAGCACAGCACCATGAACCACACGTAGGAGGTGTCGCTGCCGATCCGCACGCCCAGCACCGAGACCCGCTCCGTCGCGAGCGTCCCGTTGAACTTGAAGGCGAACTCGGCCTGGAAGATCATCTTGTCCATCAGCACGGCGAACGCCAGCGTCGACAGCGCGAGGTAGAGCCCGGTCAGCCGCAGCACGGGCAACGCCACCAGCGCGCCGACCCCCGCCGCGATCAGCGCCGCCAGCAGCAGCCCCAGCAGGTTGGGCTCGTCGAGCTTGGCGTAGGCCAGCGCGCCGACCCCGGCGAAGGTGAACTGCGCGAGGGAGACGTGGCCGCCGTAGCCGGTCAGCAGGACGAGGGACAGCATCACCATCGCGTACGTCGCGGCGACGCCGATCAGCAGCACGTCGGCCCGCGAGACCAGGCCGACCAGCACGAAGGCCACGGCGAGCAGCGCGCCACCGGAGCCCACCGCCTTGCGCACGGTGGGGACCGGTGCGGCGATGATGCCCTTGACCTGGCCGATCCGCAACTGGGCCTGGGGCATCGCCACGACGATCGCGAACAGGAAGAGCGCCGGGATGACCGGGCGGACGGTGGACCAGAAGCCGTCGGTCGGCAGGTAGGCCACCGCCCAGGACTCCAGGATGCCCAGGCCCATCGCGCCGGCGAAGGTCAGCGGCAGGCTCTTGAGCCGGCCGAGCATCGCGGCGGCGTAGGCGTTGATGACCAGCAGCGTCAGCGCGTAGTAGTCGAGGCCGACGACCGGGGTGAGCAGGATCCCGCCCAGCGCGGCCAGGGACATCCCGATCGCCCAGGCCAGCGCGGCGACCGTGTCCGGCTTGCCGCCGAAGAGCCTGAGCAGGTCGGGGTTGTCGACCGAGGCGCGCATGGCGACGCCGATCCGGGTCCGGTTGAGCAGCAGGAACAGGCCGACCGCGACGACGATCGAGCAGACGATGGTGACCACCTGGTGCGCGGTGATGTAGGTGTCACCGAGCTGCCAGCCGGTGTCGGGGTAGAACGGCAGCAGCACCCGTGCCTCGGGCTTCCAGATCTGCTGGGCCAGGCCGATCAGGCCGACGAGCAGGCCGACGGTGACGACCAGCGCCACCGAGACCGGCCCCTCGCCCAGCCCGCGGGTGACGAAGCGCTGGATGAACCAGCCGATCGCCGGGGCCACCACGCCGAGCACCAGGAAGAGCGAGAGCAGCGTCGGCAGGCCCTGGCGCTGGGTGAAGTCCCAGAAGGTGAAGGCCAGCACCATGCCGAAGGCGCCGTGCGCGATGTTGAAGACCCGGGTCGTCGTGTAGGTCAGCACCAGCCCCGAGGCCATGATCGCGTACGCCGCGCCGGTGAACAGGCCCAGCAGCGTGAAGGCGAACAGGGAGCCCACGCCTGCCTCCTCAGCCGCCGATGCCGGAGTTCACGACCCGGCCGCACATGTAGGAGCCGGGCGAGACCTGCTGCCAGCGACCGCCCTTGTACTGGGCGACCTTGAGGCAGGGCGGGGTGTTCGCCGTGCCGAGGTTCATCGCGGTGTGCGCGCCGTTGCCGGTCCATGCCGTCGTCGCGCGCACCGCCTGGATCAGCGCGGCCCGGTCGAGCTTGCCGCCGAGCGCGATGGCCTTCTCCACGAACAGCCGGGTGGCCGACCAGGCGTAGAGGCCGTAGTAGTTGGGGATCGCGCCGGGCTTCACCTGCTGCAGGTAGGACAGGTAGAGCTGCACCTCGGCGTTGCCCTTGTTCTCGAACAGGTCGTTGGCGGCGTAGATGTAGTCGCCCTCGGCGAGCCCGCCCGCCTGGTCGAGGTAGCGCTTGTCGTAGATCGTCGGGTCCTGCAGGTAGAAGTCCGGCTTGAAGCCCTGCTGCTGCATGGCCTGCTTGAGCTTCACGGCGTACTGGTAGGGCCCCTGGTAGGCGACCGCCTTGATGCCCTTGTCCTTCATCTGCTGCACGTACGGCGCGTAGTTGAACTCCGCGACGTCGATGCCCTGCAGGTAGTTGACCTTCCAGCCGGCGCCCTTCTCGTAGCCCGCCGCCATGCTCTTGGCGTTGACCGGCGCGGCGCCCGCGTTGACGTAGAGGACCGCGGCGTTCTTGACCGCGCTCGGGAACTTCTGCGCGAACCACTTGGACGCGGAGTCGGGGATCAGGTTGGTCCGGATGGAGTACGCCGCGAAGCACGACTTGCAGGCCTGGCGCTCCGGGTTGACGATCACCGAGCGCAGGTCCGGGAGGCCGCAGCTGTTGGCCGTGCCGGCGCCGCCGCTGTCGAAGGCCGACATCGAGCCGACCGCCGCGAAGGCGTTGTCGCACGCCTTGACGTAGGCCTGCTGGTCGGCGCCCGCGTCGGCGCGGCTGTCGAGCAGGACGACGTCGAGCTTGCGCCCGCAGATGCTGCCCGTGGAGTTGAAGTACTTGATGTAGGCCTGGGTGGCCTGCTGGGCCGACTCGAAGATGCCGGGCACGGGGCCGGAGATGTCGGAGATGTTGGCCAGGGTGATCGTCTTGTCGGTGATCCCCTTCTGGTTCTTGAAGCCGGCGCAGGAGCCGGCCTTCACGCCGCCGGTCGCCGAGCCCTTCGTGCCGCCTCCCGTGGATCCACCGCCGGTGGAGCCGCCTCCGCCGGTGGAGCCGCCGGACGTCGTACCGCCGCCGGAGGAGCCGGTCGAGCCGCCACCGGTGCCGCCGCCCGCCGCGGCGCCGTCGACCGCGCCGGTGTCACCGGTGCCGCCGGTGTCTGCGCCGGCGAGCGAGCCGTCGCCGGTCCCGCCTCCGCCGTTGGACCCGCCGCTGGCGTCGGCCACCGTGTCGGGGTCGAGCCGGGAGCCGCAGGCGGCGAGGAGCAGGACGAGCAGTGCCGCGCAGAGCAGGCGCGCGAGGCGTACCAGAGACAAGACCGAAACCCTTCCGGGAGCAACGCCGGGATCCGAAGTCTCGATGAGACCTCTATCAGAGTAACGGCGCAGTGTGATCGGGGTCACGTGTTGAGCTTGGAAAAAATGGAACACGTTTCAGTGCGCCGCGCCCGCGGGCGGGGAACCTTCGCTCCCCCGCACCCGTCCCAGGCATCATGAGCCCCATGCACCCGTGCCGCGTCGTCCTGCCCGCGCTCACCGCCGTCCTCGCCCTCGGCCTGTCCGGGTGCGGGCGCGAGAACGACGACAAGGCCGCCGACCCGGCCGCCTCGGACACCACGACGTCGAGCAGTCCCAGCGCCTCGCCGACCCGGGAGACCTACCCGGAGTTCGCGCCGGCCGACTACACCTACCAGCTCGAGGTGATCTGCTTCTGCCCGATGACCGGGCCGGTCGAGGTCACCGTCGCCGACGGGAAGGTCACCTCCGCGACCCGGCTGGAGAAGCCCGGCCAGGGCAAGCCGGCCGCCGCCTTCGCCCGGCTCAGCATCAACGACATCATCGCCAAGGCCAACGCGCCGGGGATCGCCGACGCCGAGGTGACCTGGCCCGACGGCCAGGACCACCCGACCCAGGTCCGGCTCGACCAGGTCGAGCGGGCCACCGACGACGAGGTGACCTACCTGATCAAGGACGTGAAGGTCAGCGCGGGATGAGCGCCCAGTAGTCCAGGTCGAGGAGCACGCCCTCGGCGTACTTGCCCTCGTCGCCGCGCAGCGTCATCGACTCGTCGCGGCCCTTGGTCGCCACCAGCCGGAGCCGGAGCGCCCCCACGCTCGGCACGGACGTCTCGGCCTTGTCGAGCACCTCGGACCAGGCGTAGATGGTGTCGCCGGCGAAGGCCGGCGAGGTGTGCGCGCCGGCGTTGATCGCGGCGACCAGCTGGGCGTTGGCCAGGCCGTTGAAGGACAGCGCCCGGGCCAGCGAGATGACGTGGCCGCCGTAGACCAGGTTGCGGCCGTCGGGGCGGGCCTCGGTGTTGAAGTGCACCTTGGCGGTGTTCTGCCACAGCCGGGTGGCCTGCTGGTGCTCGGACGCGGTGAGGGTCACCCCGTCGACGTGGTCGATCTTCTCGCCGACCTCGTAGTCGTCGTAGCGGTGCGGCTCACCGGCGGCGGCGAAGTCGTAGCCGGAGAAGTCCAGGCCGGCCGGCAGCACCAGGTCGGCCGGGGCGACCACCGGCGCCAGCTCCGGTACGACGGTCGCGGGCGCCGCCGCGTCGGTGTCGCGCTTGTGGACCATCACCCAGCGAGCCCACTCCAGGGCCACCTCGCCGCGCTGGTTGGTCGCGGTGGAGCGGACGTAGACGACGCCGCTCCTGCCGTTGGAGTTCTGCTTGAGGCCGATCACCTCCGACGTGGTGGCGAGCGTGTCGCCGGGGACGACCGGCTGGTGGAAGCGGCACTCGGCGTAGCCCAGGTTGGCGACGGCGTTGAGCGAGACGTCCGGCACCGTCTTGCCGAAGGCGATGTGGAAGGCGATCAGCTCCTCCACCGGGTGCGGGTCGAGGCCGACCGACGCGGCGAAGGACGCCGAGGACGGGATCGCGAAGCGGGTCGGGTAGAGCGAGCCGTAGACGGCCCGGTCGCCCTCGGTCACCGTGCGCGGCGTCGCGTGGACGATGCGCTGCCCGATCGTGAAGTCCTCGAAGAAGTTGCCGGGGTTCGTCTTGGAAGTCGCGCTCACGGGCGGCCATTCTTCCGCCACCACGACTTCTTGCCGTCACCGGCTCCAAGACGTGAGAGGACCTCCTGCGCGGGACCGGCCGGCTTGCACACCCCGAAGACGTCCTTGGGCTGGCCGGCGAGCGCGGCCAGCGCCGCGGCGAGGTCGTCCCGGCCGGCGAAGGGCTTCGGCGTGTGCGTGCCCCGGTCGGGGTCCACCTCGACGAGCAGGCCCAGCTCGCGCAGGGTGTCGAAGTCGTCCTCGGTGGTCGCGGCGAAGATCCGGGACAGGTAGCGCTCGCGCACCTCGGGGCTCAGCGGCTTGCCGATCAGCGCCTGCACGGCGGCCTTGGTCCGCTCCCGCACCGGCCGCAGGCTGATCTCCGGGCCGGCCGCCAGCATCGCGCTCCACTTCCGCACGAAATCCTCACCGGAGTACGACTCGTAGTGCAGGACGCTCAGCCCCGGCGCCTTGAAGTGCGGCACCTCGTCCCGCTTCTCGTCCACCGTGCGGTGGATCGTCAGCCAGCGGTCCAGGCGCGGCCGGGTGGCCGTCTTGCCCTCCACGTGGCCGTGGAAGTACTGCCCGTTGGCCGGCTTGTCGATCACCCCGAGGACCTCCAGCAGCTTGAGGTCCGCCTCGCCGAGCAGTCGCTTGAACCAGGTCGGGCTCGCGTCCCAGTGCGGGCGGCTGACCGCCTCCAGCGGCGCGAGCCGCACGGCGTCGTACGACGCGGGGACGGCGGCGATGGCCGCCCGGTCGATCTGGCAGATCTCGTCGGCGTCGACGTGGAACAGCCAGTCCACCCCCGGTACGACGGTGAGCACCGCCTTGGTGATGTTGGCGTGCAGCCGCTGCCGGTCGTTGAGGTCCGCGGGCCGCTGGCCGCCCCACCAGGCGTCGTCGGCCACCAGGCAGGTCACGTGCTCCTGGCTCGCCAGCCACGCCTCGACCTCGGGGTCGGGGCCGTCGAGGAAGACGACCATGTGGTCGACCCCCCCGGCCAGGTTGCCGCGGACGAAGCGCTGGACGTTGGCGAGCGTGTCCTTGACGGTGCTGACGGTCGCGATCACGCGACGACCCTAGGCCATCGCGGGAGCCGGGAAACGACGACGGGCCGCCCCGGTGGGGCGGCCCGTCGTGCGATCAGCTCACTTGAGCTTGTAGTCCTTCAGGAGCGCCCGGCCGATGATCATCTTCTGGATGTCGGAGGTGCCCTCGCCGATCAGCATGAACTTGACCTCGCGCATGAGCCGCTCGATCTCGTACTCCTTGGAGTAGCCGTAGCCGCCGTGGATCCGGAAGGAGTCCTCGACGACCTCGTTGGCGTACTCCGAGGCGACCATCTTGGCCATGCCGGCCTCGACGTCCATCCGCTGGCCGGTGTCCTTGAGGCGCGCGGCGCGGACCATCATCGTGTGCGCGGTCTCGACCTTGGTCGCCATGTCGGCGATGCGGAAGAGGATCGCCTGGTGCTCGGCGATCGCCTTGCCGAAGGTCTTGCGCTGCTGGGCGTAGGCCACACCCAGCTCGAAGCCGCGCCACGCCAGGCCGCAGGCGCGGGCGGCGACGTTGACGCGGCCGACCTCGACGCCGTCCATCATCTGGAAGAAGCCCCTGCCCGGCTCGCCGCCGAGGATCTGGTCGGCGGCGATCTCGTGGCCGTCGAGGATGAGCTCGGTGGTCTCGACGCCCTTGTAGCCCATCTTGTCGATCTTGCCGGGGATGGTGACGCCCTGGGCGGTCTCGCCGAACCCGGCCTCCTTCTCGACGAGGAAGGTGGTCATGTTCTTGTAGACCGACTCCGCACCCTCGTCGGTCTTGGTGAGCACCGCCACCAGCGTCGAGGACGCGCCGTTGGTCAGCCACATCTTCTGGCCGGTGATGGAGTAGGAGCCGTCGTCCTTCTTGGTGGCCTTGGTGGCGACCGCGGAGACGTCGGAGCCGAGACCCGGCTCGGACATCGAGAAGGCACCACGCACCTCGCCGGTCGCCATCCGCGGCAGGTACTTCTGCTTCTGCTCCTCGGTGCCGTGCTGCATGAGCAGGTAGGCCACGATGAAGTGGGTGTTGATGACGCCGGAGACGCTCATCCAGCCCCGGGCGATCTCCTCGACCACCAGGGCGTAGGTCAGCAGCGACTCACCGAGGCCGCCGAACTCCTCGGGGATGGTCAGGCCGAAGACGCCGAGCTCCTTGAGACCGTCGACGATCTCCTGGGGGTACTCGTCGGCGTGCTCGAGCTCCTGGGCGACCGGGATGATCTGCTCGTCCACGAACTGGCGGACGGCCTTGAGGATCTCGACCTGGTCCTCGTTGAGTCCTTCGGTCTGGCAAAGGCGCGACATCGGTTCCCTTTCAGGTGGTGTACCGGCCGAACTCTACCCGTGAGTAGCCTCCGCACCCGCCCTCGAAGGAGGGGCGAGACCGGGACGTGAGGGACGTCACGCGCACCCCCTGTGCCACGATCCCGCCCATGACGACCGAGCACCCCACGCCGTACGACGCCACGCCCGCCCTCGACGTGCTGCTGGTGGACCTGACCGCCGCCGTCCGCGAGCTCAACCAGAGCGTGGTCGGGCTCCAGGCCCTGCTCGCTCCGCTGGCCGCCACCCAGCAGGTGGGCGACCAGCTCAAGGCGGCCGGCCAGGCAGCCGGTCAGGTGGCCGGCGTGGCCCAGATGGTCGCCAGCGCCGCGGTCAAGCGCGGGGTCGCGGCCGGCAAGGGCCTGACCCAGCGCCCCTGACCGCTAGCCGATCTGGCGGGCGAACTTGGTCCGCAGCGCCAGGAAGTCCGGCTTCTCCAGCGTGAACTGGCCGCGCGCCGGGCTCGACGCCATCCGGTAGTCCAGGGTCCGGTCGACCTGGATGCCGAGCATCGACACGTTGGCCGTGTGGTTGATCATGATCGCCGTGGGCGGCAGGCCGGCGGCGCTGCGCTTCGGGCGCTGGATGGCCCACGAGCCGCCTCGGCGCACGGTGCCGAGGAGCGAGCGCAGGGCGTTCTCCTGCGCCGACAGCTTGGTGTTGGTGGTGACCAGCTGCACGGTCACCCCACGCCGGTAGGCGTTGCGCAGCGCGTTGAGCACGATGGGGTCGCCGAGACGGTCGGTCGCGACCTGGACGATGGCACCCTTGGGGGCCAGCCCGATCGCGCGGATGATCCGGCTCAGCACCGCCCGGCGGGAGACGCCGTTGGTGGAGTAGGGCAGGTTCACGACGTGCCCGCGGACGAAGGTCGGCGCCGTGCGCGCGACCACGACCTTCGGGTTGATGGCGAGGTTGGTCACCACCGCGTCGTGGTCGGAGAACAGCTCCCGGGTGAGCTGGCGGGTGACCGCGAACTGCGCGGCGTTGCGCACGAAGATGTAGTCGATGGTCGCGTTGCGCGGGTCGTGGGTCGGCAGCACCTTGCCCGCCAGGTCCCACGTCGACTTCAGCTGGAACGCCGACAGCGCGGCCCGCGGGTAGGTGCGGTCGCCGACGTGGCGGTTGAGGTCGCCGGCCAGCAGGACCGGGCCGTCGGCGGCGAGCTGGTTGGCCAGGCCGCCGATCTTGTAGACCGAGGGCAGCAGCAGGTCGCCGATCGGGGCGGTGCGCGGCGCCACGTGGTAGGCCACGATCGAGATCGTCTGGCAGCCGTCCACCGAGCGCAGCGTCGCCCAGTTGGCGTAGCGCAGGCCGAGCTCGGTGGTCTGGCTGGCCGTCTTGCCGGGCACGGCGCTGACGTAGATCGTGCCCTGCGCGATCGCGGTCCAGCGGTCGGTGCGCCAGACCACCGCGTTGGAGCCGGTGTAGCGACCGGGCGTGCGGAAGAGCTGGTAGCCGGCCGGGGCGAGCACCGCGTCGGAGCGCCCGGCGATCTCGTTGAGCGCGACGAAGTCGGGCCGGTCGGCGTAGACCTTGAGCAGGTCCGAGCGGGTCTGCGCCGCGGTCATGCCGGACTTGATGTTGGCCTCGACCATCTGCATCCCGCGCAGGGTCGTGCAGGTCTTGGCCGCGAGCTGGATCGGGTCGCTGGCGTGCGTGAGCCCCGGGGCCAGCGTGAGCGCCAGGCCTCCGGCGGCCACGGCCGCGAGCAGTCGTCGTACTCCGGCGAAGCGGTGGCGCATTTGAATTCCCCTCGTCAGCGAAAAACCGCTGAAATCACAAAAGTCACACGAATCTCATCAGTCACTCGGCACCCCCGCAAGACATTCTGATTAACTACAACGGCGTAATTCTTCGAATAACAACCATGTAATTCGGAATGCCGAGAATGCGCACGACTTTCGGCCTCCGGCCGATCGGCAGGAGGCGTGCTGACCTGAGGCTCAGCGGGAGATGCCCAGCGCGGCCGCGAGCGGCTCGGCCAGCCGGGTGGAGTACTCCAGGGTCACGTGCTCCCGGTCACGCAGCGGCACGAGGTCGCCGATCACCGCCGGGCAGCGCTGCTCGAAGCAGAACCAGCGCTCGGCGTCGACGAAGGTCATCCCCAGGCCGGTGACGGTCGCACGGAACTGTCCCTGGATCCGGGTGCTCTCCGGCTCCGGCTCCTGCAGGCAGTCGCCGAGGTCGGCGCCGCGCACCGAGAGGCAGTTGCCCGGCGACTTCGGCAGCTTCGGGCTGTTGCCGATCATCGCGACCTTGCCGGCGAGCGGGCGCAGCTGCTCGAGCTCCTCGCGCAGCCCACGCACCTGGTTGGCCTTCATCACCCGCGACTCGTAGGCGTTGTTGGCGATCACGACGAGGTCCGGATGCAGGGTGCGGACCTGCTCCCGCGCCCACGCCTTGAAGTCCGCGCACGCCGTCCACGGCCGCCCGGCGTCGGTACGACGGGTGTAGGTCATCGCCGGGCAGCCGCTGTAGACCAGCTGGTAGACCCGGTAGCCGTACTTCTCCCCGATCGCGGTCAGTGCCGGACCCCAGTGCCGCGCGTGCGAGTCGCCGGTGACCACGATCGAGCGGTCCGCGTCGGGGTCGCCGAAGGCGCACAGCTCGCGGGTCCCGGTGCGGTAGTCGCACTCGCCGAGCGGCGCGACCGACTCCCGCACCGCGCCCAGCTCGGGCCGCAGCCCACCGGGGATCGGCCGGTCCGCCTTCGCGGCCAGCACCGAGGCCTCGACGAGAGCCACCGTCGGGTCGTCGTCCAGGCCGTCCTTGGCGTAGTCGGAGACCGCGATCTCGGGGTTGTCGTCGAGGGCGGCGAGCTGGCTGTCCACCCAGGCGTGCGCGCCGACCGCGGTCACCACGACCAGGGCCAGGCTGGCCGGGTAGAGCGCGATCGCGCGCAGCCGCGGCCGCCAGCGCACGCCTTGGCGGAACGGCTGCTCGACGAGGTGGTAGCTCGCGGCGCTGAGCGCGAAGATCAGCACCAGCGCGACGAGCAGGTGCGGCTTGGAGAGCCGCTGCTCGCCCCAGTGCTCCTCGGCCAGGCGCAGCACCGGGAAGTGCCACAGGTAGAGCGAGTAGGACCAGTCCCCCACCACCCGGGCGGGGCGGATCGAGAACAGCCGGAACAGGTACGTCGACGGGGCGCCCGTCGTGCTGCCCGCGGCCAGCATCAGCGCGGCCCCCAGCACCGGCACCAGCGCGGCGCTGCCCGGCATCGCGGTTCGTGCGTCGAAGGTCAGCGTCGCGTAGGCGACCAGCGCCAGGCCGAGCGCGAAGAGGGCCTCGCTGGCCCACCGCCCCAGCCGCGGCGAGCGGCCCCAGACGAGCACGGCCGCCAGCCCGCCGATGCCCAGCTCCCAGGCCCGGGCGGCGGTCGAGAAGTAGGCGCCGGTCGGGTCGGTCGAGGTGACGTGCACCGACCACGCCACCGAGGCCAGGGTGACCAGGCCGAGCACGGCGAAGGTCGCCCGGCGCAGCAGCGCGCGTCGTACGAGCACGGCGACGAGGAGCAGGAGCAGCGGGATGACGATGTAGAACTGCTCCTCCACCGACAGCGACCAGTAGTGCTGCACCGGCGAGGGTGGCTCGCCCTGGGAGAAGTAGTCGGTCTCGACGAGGCGGAACCGGATGTTGGCGGCGAAGAAGGCCGCCCACACCGAGTCCTTGACGACCTCCTGGCCGCGCGTCAGCGGCAGCAGGTAGGCCGAGGCCGCGGCCGTCGCGACCAGCACGATCGTGGCGGCGGGGATGACCCGCCGGGCCCGGCGGGCGTAGAAGTCGAGGATCGAGATCCGGCCCGAGTCGCCCGCCTCGCGCAGCAGCAGGCCGATGATGAGGAAGCCGGAGATCACGAAGAAGACGTCGACCCCGACGAAGCCGCCGGAGGCGGTCCGGAAGCCGGCGTGGGCGAGGATCACCAGCCCGACGGCGAGGGCCCGCAGGCCCTGGATGTCGGAGCGGAAGGAGCGCGTGCCACTCACCGCGATCCTCCTCCGGGCGTTGTCCGACAACCCCGCGGATGCACGGGGCCTCGGGTAGGGTACCCGCCATGCCCGACCACTCCGGACCACGCCGCTCGGCCGCGCGTTCGGAGCTCCTCCCGGTGGCGGCGGTGGTGCTGCTGGGAGCGATCCTGCTCGGCGTCGCCACGCTGTGGGACGGTGGCGTGCCGGACGCGGCGACCGACCCGGTCGCGGCGCGGGCCGACGTCGCGCAGGCCGCCGACCCGTCCCGCCCGCGGCACGACGCCGAGGAGCGCGAGGTCGACGGCGAGCTGATCGAGCCGCTGACCGCGACCGCCCCGGCGGCGCCGCGGTCGACGCCCTCGGCGGGCACCCCGGTCGACCCGGACCTGGAGAAGCTGCGCGTCGCCGCGGAGTCCCAGCGCACCCGCATCCGTGACGTGTCCTTCAAGATCGGCACCTTCAACGTGCTGGCCACCCAGCACACCGACCCCGGCGGCCAGCACGCCTCGTGGCCGAGCGCGAGCTGGCGCACCCCGCAGACCATCGACTACCTGCGCCGCTCCGGCGTCGCGGTCGCCGGGCTGCAGGAGGTCAAGTCCAGCCAGCTCGCCGGCATCACCAACGGTCTCGGCTTCCAGGCCTGGCCCGGCGGCTCGGACCCGGACAACTCCATCATCTGGGACCCGAAGGTCTTCGACCTCGTCTCGACCGACTCCTTCGCGATCACCTTCATGCACAGCGTGCGGCCGCAGACCATCGTCCGGCTGCGCCACAAGCAGACCAAGCTGGAGTTCTACTTCCTCAACATGCACACCTCGGCCGGAGGTGGGAAGTACGCCGGCAGCCGCGCCGCCGGTCTCGACACCGCGGTCTCGGTGATCAACCGGCTCAAGGCCGACGGCATCCCGATCTTCCTCACCGGCGACATGAACGGCCGCGAGGAGTTCTTCTGCCGGGTAATGCCGCCCACCGGCATGGTCGCCGCGATCGGCGGCTCCACCGCCGGCGGCTGCCGCCCCGCGCGAGCGCTGGCGGTCGACTGGGTGACGGCCACCTCCGACGTCGCCTTCAGCGGCTACGTCGAGGACCGCTCCCCCGTGTCGCGGAAGGTCAGCGACCACCACTACGTCTACGCCACGGCAACCGTGCGGAGCGCGGGCTGACGCTCGCCGCCGGCGCGGCGGTGCGCAGCGCGCGCACGTCACCGAGCAGGGTGGCGACCAGCTGTGTGGCGGCGTCGGCCACCTCGGCGTCGGTGACGCTGTCCGGCGTACGGCGCTCGGGCAGGTCCTCGGGCACCCGGAGGTGCTCGACGTCGCCGACCACGTCCACGGCGTGCTCGCGCAGGTAGTCGATCGCGGCCACCGACCGGGCCCGGCAGTCCTCGACCTGCTCCGGGTAGGGCCAGAACGGCTCGCCCTTGCGCGGCACCAGCCGCTCGTCGGCGAGGAAGGTGCGGATGTAGACGCCACGGTCGAAGGCCTTGTCGAAGCCGTCGAGGTGGCCGTTGACGCGGCGCAGCAGCTCCGCCTCGACCACGCCCATCGACTCGTTGGGGAAGGACTGCGAGAGGTCGTAGGCCGCGGTGTCCAGGCCGAGCAGGCCCCCGAAGCGGTGCCAGATCTCCTCGCGCGCGGCGGTGCGGTCCAGCGGCAGCACGTGGATCCGCTCGTGCGGCACCGCCTGCGACCACCGCTCCAGGACCAGCCGCAGGTCGAGGGTGCGCCAGTTCCAGATCGCGGTCGGGTGCGGCGACACGGCGCGGGAGTAGTCGGCCATCGGGGTGGTGCTCTTGTTCTTCAGGCTCTCCTGCCAGCTGGCCGTGAACAGCCCGAGCGGCTCGCGCGCGGTGACGACCACCTCGACCTGGGCCGGGGCGAGCGCCTCGACCATCGCGACGGCCTGCTCCGCGCTGGCGGCGGCGAAGAACTCGTGGCTGACCAGGCCGTCTCCGTCCCACGCGGCGAGCTCGGCGCGCAGCCGGTCCCAGGAGGTCTGCTCGCGCTCGGGGCGCTTGCGGATCTTCTCCCCCTCGCGCACGACGCGGGAGGCCCACAGGTGGTCGCGGCGCTCGGTGCCGGGCAGCAACAGGCCCTCGGCCCGCAGCTGGTCCCGCGAGGACCACAGGATGGTCTGCAGATAGCTCGTCGCCGTCTTGGGCAGGCCGATGTGGAGGAAGACGCGGCGCGCCACGAGGTCAGAGTCCCTGCTGGAACTTGTCGATCGCGGCGGTGACCTTCTCCTCGTCCCGGCTCGCGAGCGGGACCAGCAGCTCCTGGACCAGGTCGGTCAGCTCGGCCAGGCGCAGGTGGTGCCGGCGCAGCTCGGCGATCGATCCCTCGATGCTCTCGACCCGGGAGCGCAGCTCCTGGAGCTCCTCCCGTGCCGCTCGGCCGCCCCTCAGTCCCACTGCGCCACCAATCGCTCGATCTGCTTGTCCGCGTCCTTGACCTTCACCGGGCTGACGGACACCACCGTGCCGCCGTGCCGCGCGGTGAGCTCGACCAGCTGGTCGATGTCGAGCGGGCGGAGCCCGAACGGACGCTCGCCGCCCCCGGTCCAGACGTCAGCATAGAGCGTCCCGCCGCCGCGCAGCGCCAGGGAGGCGAAGCGGAGCAGGCCGTCGCGGCCCGGGCCGTTGGTCGCGTCCAGCACGTGCCGCGCGAGGATCACCCGCTCCCCCGGCTCGCGCACCACCCGGGCGCCCTCGCTGAGCACCGAGCGGAAGTCGGTGAGGTTGAGCGGGCGCACGGTGAGGTCGTGGCCACGCTGGGTCGCCCCGCGCAGCGCCCCCCGGCTGGCCCGGGGCACGTAGTCGTAGGCGCGCACGGTGCGGCCCTCGCCGGCCAGCCACAGCGCGTCGGTGCCCAGGCCGGCGCCCACGTCGAAGATCGTGGCCTCGGCCGGAGCCTGCTCGGCGACGTAGCGGGCCAGGCCGGAGGGCTTGCCCTGCGGGACCCGCGCACCGGCGCGGATCATCTTGCGCTCCCACTCGCGGCGGAAGTAGGTCATCCCGCGGAACCAGTCGTTGAGCCGCTGGGTCGTCGACCGGGGCGTCTCGAACTTGAATGCCGGGTCCGGGACCTTCCACGCGGCGCCGTACATCGCCTCGAGGAGCTTCTCCGGGCGGGCCGGCGCGGGGTAGGAGCGCCCGGCCAGCGTGGTCGTGGTGAACGGGTAGAGCCAGCTCTCCTCGAAGTCGGTGCCGACCTCGCCCATCAGGTAGAGCCGGCCGGCGTCGTGGAAGCCGCCGAAGAGGTCGAGCCCGCGCACCGAGCCGTCGGCCTCCTGGACGTCGATCCGGAAGGCCGCGCCGCTGTAGCGGTAGGTCGCGAAGCCGCGCTCGCTCACCGCGCGCTGCAGGCGGTAGGACTCGGTGATCACGTCGGCGGGCGTGTGGTGGCGCGAGACGTAGCCGAGGTCGGCGTCGGAGTCGTGGCCGAGGAAGTCGCCCTCGCGGACCGCCCCGAGCAGGGTGCCGTACGCCGGGAAGGCCTGTACGTCGAGCTCGGCGAGCATCGCGATGACGCTGTCCATCGCGTCGAGCAGCGGCGCGAGCTGCTCCGGCGTACGACCGCCGAAGGTGGGGCTGAACCGGCCCGACTTGTCGAGGCTGATCTCCAGGCCCTGGCTGTTGACGAAGGCGACCCGGCCGGTGCCCTCGCCGAAGCGCTGCTCGAAGCGGCCGATGTCGGCGCCGAGCACGTGGTCGCGGAACACCAGCTCGGTCTCGCCCTTGAGGTAGGGCTTCATCCGCTCCGGCCAGGCGACGGTACGGCGGTTGAGGCTGCGCTGCGGCCGCTCGGTGTCACGCCACAGCCAGAACGACCAGATCCGGCGTCCGTCGAAGAGCACGTCCACGACGCGGTCCTCGCCGTGGACGACGAGGTCGATGCCGTTCTCGTCCACGCGGGTGACCCGCGTGCGTCCCAGCGTCCCGACGACCCGGCGGGCCGTCGCGACGGCCCGCCCGGTCAAGTCGGTCACGGCTCAGTCCATCTCCATCTTGGCGTACGGGTCCACGTTCTTCGGGACCCGCGAGGGGATCACCGGCCGGCTGCGCGGCGGGTTGGTGAACCAGCGATCGATGTAGTTCTGGTACTTCAAGGTGACCGAGGCGTACTTGAAGACACCGATGTTCTCGTCCGAGATCTTCGACAGGTCGGAGATGTTCGACGAGCCCTGCATCATCCAATAGTAGGACTTGTCGTCGGTGCCGCCCGCGATCGACCGGCCGTTGATGGTCCAGGCCTTGAGGTGGAAGTACTTGTCGAGCACCTTGTCGCCGTCGACGTCCTGGGCGAGCTGGCGGTGCGGCACGGGGCCCCGGCCACCGGGGGCGCTGATGTACCTCTTCACGTCCACGCCGATGACGGTGTAGCCGATCTTGATGTCGCAGCCCTCGTTCCACAGCTTGCGCAGGAGCTTGGCCACGGTCATGCCCCAGGTGCCGCGGAAGACGTCCGGAGCGGCCCGGATCACGGTGCGCCCGTTGCGGCCGGCGGTGGTGCCGGTGCAGCGCACGCGCTGGAGCTGGTAGGTCAGCGGGTCGACGTTGCCGTCCAGGCGCGGGGAGAAGTACATCTCGAACGTCGAGCCCTTGAACTGGCGCCAGCTCGGCGAGACGTAGCGGTCCTGCCACATCTGCACGAAGGTGGTGTTGAAGAAGCTGTAGAGCGGCGCGTTCTCGGTGTAGGTCACCAGGTCGTTCCACTGGTTCGACGCCGCGGCCGCGGTGAGGTTGGCCGAGCCCTGCATCACGACGTTCCGCGAGGCACCGACCTTGGAGAACATGTAGTACTTCGCGTGCGCCGAGGCCGCGTTGCCGCGACGGCACGAGCCCTTGCAGGTCTTCGCGTAGCTGTAGCGGGCCGTCGGGAAGGCCGCGCTCTTGGCGCGGTTGGCGGCACGCAGGCCCTTGACCAGGCGGGTGAAGCCCGGGTTGGGGACGTCCTTGCTGCGGTTGGCGCCGTCCATCAGCACCCGCACCCGCACGCCGCGGCGGGCGGCGTCGATCAGCGCGCTGACCCCGCCCCGGGACATGATGTTCCAGCTCATGATCTGGATCGAGGCGTTGGACGGCGTACGACGGATGGTCGACACGATCCGGTTGATGATCGCCCACTTCTGGGCGTCGCTGCCGTTGGCCGAGCTGAACGTGACACCGCCACTGATGCGGCAGGTCGCGGTGGCGGCGCGCCAGCACGTGTAGGGCCCGCGCTTGGCCACGACCGTGGCGGCGGACTGCGGCTGCACGGCCGCGACGGGCTCCGCCGGCGCCGCGGTGGCGCTGGGGAGTGCCTGGCCGAGGGGCAGGCAGAGCAGGGTGGTGACGAGCACCAGGAACAGACGACGCACGATGAGCAAACCTCCGAGGGTCCGGTCGAGTCGTGGGTGGATCGGCAACACCGTTGCTGCCCCGAAGGGCCGGACCGGTCCCTTCTCGCGTGCGGCCACCCTAACCCAGGGTGAGAGGCGAAACCGTCATCCGCGACAGGTCGAGACCACCTTCTGATAATCCCGGGAGCTCGCCAGCTCGCCCTTGCCACCCTGGACCGGGCCGCCCGCGACGGCCCAGAAGCGCTCGTCGTAACGAACCAGCCCCTGGCCCGAGGAGCAGCCGAGGACGTCGGGCGCCGCGAGCAGCCCGGCGGCGTCGGCGCAGCCGGCGTAGCCCTTCGGCAGGGTGCGGCCGGCCTGCCACACCTCGGTGCAGGCGGGGGTGCCGGGCGGGGCCGGCGTCGTGGTCGGCGCGGGCGCCGAGGTGGCGCTCGCGGAGGTGCTGTCCGAGGCGCTCGCCGTGGGCGAGGAGGTGTCCTCGGCCTCCGTCTCGCCGTCCCCGCCGGAGCCACAACCCGCGAGCAGGAGGACCGCCGCGGCGACCGCTCCTGCTCCTGCCATCCGTCGTGCACCCATGCGGCCAGGGTAGACCCGCCAGACCGGTCCGGCGGGTGATCGGCGTGCCGATGGCCTAGCGTTGACCCACGTGAGCACCACCCCTTCCCGCGTGTTCGCGGCCAGGCTCGTCGGGCTCCCGATCTTCGACCCCCAGGGGGACCAGGTCGGGAAGGTCCGCGACCTCGTCGTCGCCATGCGCACCGAGGGCACCCAGCCACGGGTGCTCGGGATGGTCGCCGAGGTCTTCGGCCGGCGCCGGATCTTCGTGCCGATGACCCGGGTCACCAACATCGACAGCGGGCACGTCTACACCACCGGCCTGCTCAACATGCGCCGCTTCGAGCAGCGCTCGACCGAGACCCTGGTCATCGGGCAGATGCTCGACCGCACGGTCACCATCAAGGGCGCCGACGTCACCGGCACGGTCTACGACGTCGCGATGGAGCCCGCCCGCAACCGGGACTGGGTGCTCAGCCGGGTCGCCGTGCGCGAGGCGTCCAAGGGTTTCCGCCGCCGCGGGCAGACCCATGTCGTGGAGTGGCGCGACGTCGTCGGCCTGCACCGCCAGACCGGCGACCAGGGCGCCACCCACCTGATCGCCGCCCTCAACGAGATGCGCCCCGCCGACGCGGCGAGCATCCTGCACGACCTGCCCCCGGACCGTCGTACGGCGGTGGCACTGGCGCTCGACGACGAGCGCCTCGCCGACGTCCTGGAGGAGCTGCCCGAGGTCGACCAGGTCGAGATCCTCAACGGGCTCGACACCGAGCGCGCCGCCGACGTCCTGGAGGAGATGTCCCCCGACGACGCGGCCGACCTGATCCGCGACCTGCCGCCGGAGACCGCCGAGATCCTGCTGGAGCTGATGGAGCCGGAGGAGGCCGAGGACGTCCGGCGCCTGATGTCCTACGTCGAGGACACCGCCGGCGCCATGATGACCTCCGAGCCGGTGATCCTGGGCCCCGACGCCACCATCGCCGACGCCCTCGCGCACGTGCGCAACCCCGAGCTGACACCGGCCCTCGCCGCACTGGTCTACGTCTGCCGGCCCCCGCTGGAGACCCCGACCGGCAAGCTGCTCGGCGTCGCCCACATCCAGCGCCTGCTGCGGGAGCCGCCCTCGACGCTGGTCGCCGGCGCGCTCGACGACTCCCTGGAGCCGCTGCGGCCGGAGGCCTCGACCGCCGAGGTCGCCGCCCACCTGGCCACCTACAACCTCGTCGCCGCGCCCGTCGTCGACGAGGACAAGCGGCTGATCGGCGCGGTCACCGTCGACGACCTGCTCGACCACATGCTCCCGGCCAACTGGCGCGACCGTGCCCGTCACCTGGGCGGCGGGACGCGATGAGCACCGCACGCCGTACCGAGCGGCTGGACACCCCGCGCGAGGAGCGCCGGCAGATCGTCAAGCGGCCCACCTTCAACCGGGACGCGTTCGGGGTCTTCGCCGAGGAGTTCGCGCGGTTCATGGGCACCGCGACCTTCTTGATCTACATGACCCTGTTCGTGCTGGTCTGGGTCGGCTGGAACCTCGTCGCCCCCGACGACGTGCGCTTCGACGACTACCCGTTCATCTTCCTGACCCTGATGCTCAGCCTCCAGGCGTCGTACGCCGCCCCGTTGATCCTGCTCGCGCAGAACCGGCAGGAGGCGCGCGACCGCGTGGTCGCCGAGCAGGACCGGCAGGCCGATGCGCGGGCGCACGCGGACATGGAGTTCCTGGCGCGGGAGATGGCCGCGCTGCGGATGGCCATCGGCGAGGTCGCCACCCGTGACTACGTCCGCTCGGAGCTGCGCACCCTGCTCGCCCAGCTCGACGAGCGCGATGAGCGCGACGAGGACGACCGTGCGACGTCTCACGACGGCGCCGACGACCGGCCGCAGCCGCCCAGGACCTAGACTCGGGCGTTGTGAGCAGCACGCAGCAGTCCCCTTCCGTCGAGCAGGTCATGACGGCCCTGAGCCGGGTCAACGACCCGGAGATCAAGCGGCCCATCACCGAGCTCGGCATGGTCGACGCCGTCGACATCGCCCCCGGTGACGGCGGCTCCGTCGTCACGGTCAAGGCGCTGCTGACGGTCGCCGGCTGCCCGCTGAAGGACACCATCACCCGCGACGTGACCGCCGCCGTCACCGCGCTCGACGGCGTCACCGGCGTCGAGGTCGAGCTCGGCGTGATGAGCGCGGAGCAGCGCTCCGGCCTGCACGAGACGCTGCGCGGCGGCCAGGCCCAGCGCGAGATCCCGTTCGCCCAGCCCGGCTCGCTCACCAAGGTCTACGCCATCGCCTCCGGCAAGGGCGGCGTCGGCAAGTCCTCGGTCACCGTCAACCTCGCCCTCGCGCTGGCCAAGGCCGGGCGCAAGGTGGGCGTCGTGGACGCCGACATCTACGGCCACTCGGTGCCCGCCATGCTCGGCGTCGCCGACTCCCGGCCGACCCAGGTCGACGACCTGATCATGCCGGTGCCGACCGCCTCCGGCGTCTCGGTGATCTCGATCGGCATGCTCAAGCCGCGCCGCGACCAGGTCGTCGCCTGGCGCGGCCCGATGCTCGACCGGGCGCTGGTGCAGATGCTCGCCGACGTCTACTGGGGCGACCTCGACGTGCTCCTGCTCGACCTGCCGCCGGGCACCGGTGACGTCGCGATCTCCCTCGGCCAGCACCTGCCCGGGGCCGAGGTCGTCGTGGTCACCACCCCGCAGGAGGCGGCCGCGGAGGTCGCCGAGCGGGCCGGCACGATGGCCTCGATGATGCACCAGCGCGTCGTCGGCGTCGTGGAGAACATGAGCTACCTGCCCTGCCCGCACTGCGCGGAGGAGGGCAAGGAGCACCAGCTGGAGATCTTCGGCTCCGGCGGCGGCGAGCGGGTCGCGGCGACCCTCTCCCAGCGCTTCGGCTACGACGTGCCGCTGCTCGGGCGGATCCCGCTCGACGTCTCGCTGCGCGAGGGCGGGGACGTCGGCAAGCCGATCGTCGAGTCCGACCCGACCGCGCCGGCTGCGACCGCCCTGTCCTCGATCGGCGAGCGGCTGGACGGACGGGGCCGCGGGCTCGCCGGCCTGCAGCTCGGCCTGACGCCGACCAACAAGTTCTAGTCGCCGGCGGGACGACGTGTTCGGAATCGGCTTCGGCGAGCTCGTCGTCATCGCGGTCCTGGCCGTCCTCGTCTTCGGCCCGGACCGGCTCCCCGAGCTCGCCCAGCAGGCCGGCCGGTTCGTGCGCCAGCTGCGCAAGTTCGCCACCAACGCCCGCGACGAGCTGCGCTCCGAGCTCGGCCCCGAGTACGCCGACCTCGAGCTGCGCGACCTCGACCCGCGCGCGATCGTCCGCAAGCACATCGCCGAGGCGATGGCCGAGCTCGACGAGCTCGAGGACGCGGTGCGCGACGAGGAGCCGGCGATCCGGCAGGAGCCGCTCGCGCCCGGCGAGCGTCCGCCGTACGACGTCGACGCGACGTAGCGAGCGCCGGCGCCGAGCGAGGAACGAGCTCGAAGCGCCGAGCGCGAGCGAGGAGCGAGCTCGCTAGGCGGGGCGTGACTGGGCCGCGGCCAGCGCGCTGAAGGCGACCAGCACGGTGCGCCGGTCCCCCTCGACCAGCTCGCAGAAGTCCGCCCCCACCCGGCGTAGCGCACCGTCGTGCCGGGTGCCGTCGACGAGGTGCAGCACGCAGCGCTCGCCGGCCTCGGCGATCCGGCGCAGCGCGGAGGCCAGGCCGAGCCGGGTCAACGGCGACCAGGCGACCTCGGGCACCGAGCGCACCGAGGCGCCCTCGACCGTGGAGACGGCCCCGAGGTGGACGACCCAGTCGTGCTCACCGGAGGCAAGCAGCAGCCAGCCGTCGGCCACCCGCTCGACCGTGCCCGCGACCGGCCCGATGCCGCGCACGACCAGCGTGAGGGTGCTGCCGGCGCTGGCCATGAGCCGGCTGGCGAGGCTGACCTGCTGGTACTCCGCCCGGCTCCGGTCGGCGACCTCGGCCGTCCGGTCGGCGGCGTAGAGCGCGCTCGCCTGCCCCTCGAGGTCGTCGAAGACCGCGAACAGCTCGTCCTCCCAACCCATGGTCGACACCCTCGCACGCCGCTGCCCCGGTCCCGGCAACGGCCTCCGGCCGCCCACTTGACGAACCTTGTCCAATCGACGCATTCTGAGGCAAACACAAGCAAACGCAAGGGTTCTCGGGATGCATCCTTCGTCCGTACGCCGCCGCGCCGCACTGCTCGGGGTCGCCGTCACCGTCGGCGCCGCCGCGCTCGCGCGGGTCGCCGCCGGCCCCGCGACCGGCCTGGTCCGCGCCCCGGCCGTCGACTTCGCCGGCCTGCTCGTCCAGCTCTGCGCGCTCGCGGCCCTGGTCGCGACCGCGCTGCTGTGGGCCACCACCTGCGCGACCGTCACCGGCCAGCTCCGCCGCCCCGGCGTGCCCCGGCGCCCGGTCGGGCCGGTCCGGGCGCTGCTGCTCGCGGCCTGCGGCGTGGTGGTCCTCGCCGCCCCGGCCACCGCCGGCGCCGACCCGGCACCGGCCCCCTCCCGGCCCACCTCCCTGCCCACCTCCCTGGCCGGGCTGCCCTACCCGGACCGGCCGACCGGGGCCGCCGAGTCCGCCCGGACCGTGGTCGTCCGGCCCGGCGACAGCCTCTGGGCGATCTCCGCCCGCACCCTGGGGCCGGCTGCGCGGGCGGACGAGGTGGCGTCGTACGGGCGCCAGGTGCACGTGCTCAACGCCCGGGTCATCGGCCCCGACCCCGACCTCGTCCGGCCCGGTCAGCGCCTCCGGCTGCCACCCACCGAGGACGCCCGGTGAGCCTGGCACCGGCCCCCTCCGTCGGGGTGCGGCTGGCCGTGCCGGTCGCCCCGGGCCAGGGCACGCTCGCGCTGACCCTGCTCCCCCGGCAGGGCCCGCCCACTCCGGAGCCCGGTCCCGGGCGGCCGGGGGCGGCCGTCGTACCAATCGACCAGAGGCTGCGGCGCAGCATCGAGGAGTGGACGCTGCGCTACGTCCAGGCGGCGGTGGAGATCGTCGGGGGCGACCGCCCCGCCTCCCAGCTGGTGCGCTGGACCGACCCGGAGGTGTACGCCGACCTCCGCCGCCGCGCGCACCTGGTGGCCCGTGCCGGCGGGCACCAGCCCGGCCTGGCCCGGGTCCAGACGGTCCGCCCGCGGGTGCACAGCGTGCATGCGTGCTTCGTCAGCACGGAGGTCGTCGAGTGCGGGGTGCACGTGCGCCACGGCGAGCGCTCCCGGGCGCTGGCCGCCCGCTTCGAGCGCAACGGACAGCACTGGATCTGCACCGCGCTCGACTTCGCCTGAAGAATCTGACACTTGTTCACCTGTGACCCAGGTCACTACGTTGCCTTCCATGATCCGTTCGCTCGCGGCCACCCTCGCCGCCGTCAGCGCGACCCTGGTCGCCCCGCTCACCGCCTCCCCCGCGCAGGCCGACGGCCCCGGGGCCGGCTCCCCCTGGGTCGTCTCGGTGGGCGACTCCTACATCTCCGGCGAGGCCGGCCGCTGGGCCGGCTCCTCCAACGACAGCAGCGCACGCGCCGACGCGCTCGGCCCGACGGCCTACTACGACAACGCCGGCGGCACCGGCGAGGCGATCGACCGCTGCCACCGCTCCAAGAGCGCCGAGATCCACATCGGCGGCGGGGTGAGCAGCCTCAACCTCGCCTGCTCCGGGGCCAAGAGCGCCACCGCGACCGGCGACACGTTCAAGCCCGGTCTGGACTTCTACAGCGGGGCCGAGGGCGTCGGCCAGGCCCGGGCGCTGCAGACCTTCGCCGGCACCCACAACGTGAGGATGGTCGTGGTCTCCATCGGCGGCAACGACTTCAACTTCGCCAGCATCGTCCAGCAGTGCGTCCAAGACTTCCTGCTCTCCCCGACCTGGTGGAAGGACTACTGCTCCGACGACTCCTCGGTCACCGCGAACTTCACCAGCGCCAACATCGCGACGGTGAAGGCACGGATCGCCGGCGCGCTGACCAACGTCCGCACCGCGATGCGCAACGCCGGCTACGCCGACACCCAGTGGACGATGCTCGTGCAGACCTATCCCTCGCCGCTGCCCAACAGCCTGCGCTACAGCCAGAGCGGCTACAGCCGGCAGAGCACCGGCGGCTGCGGGTTCTGGGACAGCGACGCGACCTGGGCCAACAACAGCGCCCTGCCGACCATCAACAACACCGTCACCGGTGCGATCAGCTCGGCCGGCATCACCAACGCCAAGACCCTCAACCTCGCGAACGCCTTCGCCGGGCGACGGCTCTGCGAGAGCGGGGTCGGTCTCTACGAGGAGGTCGGCCTGGCGAGCTGGACGTCACCGGGTGCGGTCGACCGCACCGAGTGGGTCAACCAGATCCGCACGGTGAGCACGGCGGGCTCGAGCCCGTACTACATCCAGGAGTCGCTGCACCCGAACTACTGGGGCCAGCTCGCCGTCCGCTCCTGCGTGCGCCAGGCCTACAACGCCGGCGCGCCGAAGGGCGGGACCTGCGTGCGCACCGGCACCGGCCTGCTGGGCGGTGAGCCCAGGATGGGCCTCCAGTAGGTCGAGTGGGGGTTTTCGCCCCGTTGAAATGTCAGAAACGCCGGGCGTCGCCCAGCGTTTCTGACATTTCAACGGGGCGAAAACCCCCACTCGACTAGCCGCGGAGGGCGACGCCCGTCGGGCCGCCGGGGGCGCCGTGGCAGCGCTTGTACTTCTTGCCCGAGCCGCAGGGGCACAGCGCGTTGCGGCCCACGTCGCCGAACTCGTCGTCGGCGTTGGACGCGGTGCTGCCGCGGACCTCCTCGTGCCCGGTCTCGTCCGGAGCCGAGTAGGAGAGGTTCTGCGGCTGCTTCGGGGTGTCGAGCCCCTTCGCGGTGACCTTCGGCGCGCCCTTGAGCTCGTTGGAGATCGTGGACAGGTCGACGCCACCACCGGCACCGAGCTGCACCGGCGGCTCGGCGAAGGCACCCTCGTGCATCGGGCCCGCGTGCGCGGTGCCGTCGGCGTGGTAGTGGACCTCCTGCTCCTCCTCGACCTGGACCTCCAGGTTGAAGAGGAACCCGACGGTCTCCTCCTTGATGCCGTCCATCATGGCGGCGAACATGTCGAAGCCCTCGCGCTGGTACTCGACCAGCGGGTCACGCTGGGAGTAGGCCCGCAGGTAGATGCCCTCGCGGAGGTAGTCCATCTCGTAGAGGTGCTCGCGCCACTTGCGGTCGAGCACGGAGAGCAGCACGCGGCGCTCGAGCTCGCGGGCGACCTCCTCGCCGACCTCCTCCTCGCGGCGGTCGTACGCCGCGTGGGCGTCCTCCTTGAGCTTCTCGATCAACTCGGACTTCTCCAGCGCGGCCTGCGAGCCGGCGTCCTCGACGAGGTCCTTCCAGGAGATCGAGACCGGCCAGAACTGCTTGAGGTCGGTCCACAGCTGCTCGAGGTCCCACTCCTCGGAGAACTCGTCGAGCGAGCCGCCGACGAAGCCGGTGACGACGTCGTCGATGAAGGTGCGGACCTGCTCCTCGAGGTCGACGCCCTCGAGCACCTCGCGGCGCTCGCCGTAGATCACCTTGCGCTGGCGGTCCATGACGTCGTCGTACTTGAGGACGTTCTTGCGGGACTCGAAGTTCTGCGACTCGACCTGGCCCTGCGCGTTGGCGATGGCGTTGGTGACCCGCTTGTTCTCGATCGGGACGTCGTCGGGGATCTTCAGCATGACCAGCACGCGGTCGACCCAGTCGGACTTGAACAGGCGCATCAGCTCGTCCTGCAGCGAGAGGTAGAACCGGCTCTCGCCCGGGTCGCCCTGACGGCCGGAACGACCGCGGAGCTGGTTGTCGATGCGGCGCGACTCGTGACGCTCGGTGCCGATGACGTAGAGACCGCCGAGCTCGCGGACCTCGTCGTGCTCCTTGGCGACCTCGGCCTTGAACCTCTCGACGGTCGCGGGCCACGCGGCCTCGTACTCGTCGGCGGTCTCGCCGGTGGGCTCCAGGCCCTTCTTGCGCAGCTCCTGGTCGGCGAGGAACTCCACCGAGCCGCCGAGCATGATGTCGGTGCCGCGACCGGCCATGTTGGTGGCGACCGTGACGGCGCCCTTGTGGCCGGCGAGGGCCACGATCTTGGCCTCCTCGGCGTGCACCTTGGCGTTGAGGACCGAGTGCGCGACGCCGCGCTTGGTCAGCGCCTGGTGGAGGTACTCCGACTTCTCCACCGACACGGTGCCGACGAGGACCGGCTGGCCCTTCTCGTGGCGCTCGACGATGTCGTCGACCACGGCGTCGTACTTGGCCTCCTCGGTGCGGTAGACGAGGTCGGGCTGGTCCTTGCGCAGCATCGGCTTGTTGGTCGGGATCGGGACCACGCCGAGGCTGTAGATCTTGTCGAACTCCGAGGCCTCGGTCAGCGCCGTGCCGGTCATCCCGGAGAGCTTGTCGTAGAGGCGGAAGTAGTTCTGCAGGGTGACGGTGGCGAGCGTCTGGTACTCCTCGCGGACCTTCACCCCCTCCTTGGCCTCGATGGCCTGGTGGAGGCCGTCGTTGTAGCGGCGCCCCGCGAGCATGCGGCCGGTGTGCTCGTCGACGATGAGCACCTCGCCCTCCATGACGACGTACTCCTTGTCGTTGCGGAACAGCTCCTTGGCCTTGATGGAGTTGTGCAGGAAGGAGATGAGCGGGGTGTTGGCCGACTCGTAGAGGTTCTCGATGCCGAGGTGGTCCTCGACCCGGGTGATGCCGGCCTCGAGGACGGAGATCGTGCGCTTCTTCTCGTCGACCTCGTAGTCGACGTCCTTGGTGAGCTTCTGCGCGATCTTGGCGAACTCGTCGTACCACTTCACCTCGTCCTGGGTCGGACCACTGATGATCAGCGGGGTCCGGGCCTCGTCGATGAGGATCGAGTCGACCTCGTCGACGACGGCGAAGTTGTGGCCGCGCTGCACGCACTCCTCCAGCGAGGAGGCCATGTTGTCGCGCAGGTAGTCGAAGCCGAGCTCGTTGTTGGTGCCGTAGGTGATGTCGCAGGCGTAGGCCTCGCGGCGCTCGGCGGGACGCATCGACGGCAGGATCACGCCGACGCTCAGGCCGAGGAAGTGGTGGACCCGGCCCATCATCTCGGACTGGAACTTCGCCAGGTAGTCGTTGACCGTGACGACGTGCACGCCCTTGCCCTCGAGGGCGTTGAGGTAGGCCGGGAGGGTCGAGACCAGCGTCTTGCCCTCACCGGTCTTCATCTCCGCGATGTTGCCGAGGTGGAGCGCGGCGCCGCCCATGACCTGGACGTCGAAGTGACGCTGGCCGAGCACGCGGCGGGCGGCCTCACGGACGGTGGCGAACGCCTCGGGCATGATGTCGTCGAGGTCCTCGCCCTCGGCGAGACGCTTGCGGAACTCGTCCGTCATCCCCCGCAGCTCGTCGTCCGACATCGCCTTGAAGTCGTCCTCGATGGCGTTGACGGCCTTCGCGATGCCCTCGAGCTGGCGAAGGATCTTGCCCTCGCCGATGCGGAGGAGCTTGTCGATGATCACAGGCACGCGGTCACTCTACCCAGCAGTATCTAGTCATCCGAGCCGTGGCGCCGGTCGTACTCCGCGAAGGCCTCCGCCCGCTCCCGCTCGATCTTGCGCCCGAGGCCGTACGCCGAGCCCCAGAGCAGGGCGAACAGGCCCCCGACGACGAACATCATGGGGGCCAGGAAGCCCAGCGCGATGGCCGCGACCTGGACCGCGTGACCGACGTAGTAGCCCGACTCGCGGCGCAGCATCCCGGCCGCCAGCACGCTGACGACGGCCAGGCCGAGGCCCAGGGAGAGCGCCAGCGCCGCGTCCACCTCGGAGATGGTGATCATGACCGGGGTGGACAGCGCGATCGCGATCGCCTCCAGGGTGAGCACCGCCGCGCACATGCCCCGGCGCGGCGACTTCTCCCGCTCCGGGTCGACCGGGGCCGGGGCGTCGGCCGGGTCCGCGGCGCTCACTTGCGGCCGCCGAGCAGCAGCCGGGCCTCGCCCACCGTGACGACCGAGCCGGTGACCAGCACCGCCCCCGAGCTGAGGGCGTCGCTGCCGGCCGACTCCGCGCGGGCGGCCGCCTCGTCGATCGCGTCCGCCAGCACCGGTACGACGGACACGCGGTCCTCCCCGAAGACCTCCCGCGCGACGACCGCGAGCTGGTCGGCGGGCAGGGCGCGGGCGGTGGCGTTCTGGGTGACGACGACGTGCGCGAGGTGCGGCTCGAAGGCGGCGAGCAGGCCTTCGGCGTCCTTGTCGCCCATCACGCCGATGACGCCGATCAGCGGGTCGAACTGGAAGGAGTCGTCGAGCGCGGTGGCGACCGCCTCCGCGCCGTGCGGGTTGTGGGCGGCGTCGAGGACGATCGTGGGGCTGCGGCGCACGATCTCCAGGCGGCCCGGCGAGGTGATCTCGGCGAAGGCCCCGCGGACGATGTCGTCCCCCAGCGGCTCCTCGCCTCCGACGAAGGCCTCGACGGCGGCGAGCGCGGCGACGGCGTTCTGCGCCTGGTGGGCACCGTAGAGCGGGAGGAAGACGTCGTCGTACCGGCCCCGGAGACCCTGGAGGGTGACCGCCTGGCCGCCGACCGCGGGCACCCGGGCGACCACACCGAACTCCAGGCCCTCGCGGGCGACGGTCGCGCCGACCTCGGCCGCGCGCTCCAGGAGCACCGCGGCGACGTCGGCGGACTGCTGGGCGAGGATCGCGACCGAGCCCGCCTTGATGATGCCGGCCTTCTCGCGGGCGATCTCGACGGGCGTGCCGCCCAGGTAGCTGGCGTGGTCGACCGCGATCGGGGTGACCACGGCGACGTCGGCGTCGATGACGTTGGTGGCGTCCCACGACCCGCCCATCCCGACCTCGACCACGGCGACGTCGACCGGGGCGTCGGCGAAGGCGGCGTAGGCCATCCCCACGACCGTCTCGAAGAAGCTCAGCGGGTGGGCCTCGGCCTGGTCCACGAGATGGGTGTACGGCGCCACGTCGTTGAACGCCCGCACGAACGCCTCGTCGTCGAGCGGCTCGCCGTCGATGCTGATCCGCTCGCTCATCTTCTCCACGTGCGGGCTGGTGAAGCGCCCGGTGCGCAGGTCGAGCGCGCGCAGCAGGGCGTCGATCATCCGTGACGTGGACGTCTTGCCGTTGGTGCCGGTGAGGTGGATCGAGCGGTAGGAGCGCTGCGGGTCGCCGAGCAGCTCGGTGAACGCTCGGATCCGGTCGAGCGAGGGCTCCAGCCGGGTCTCGGGCCAGCGGGACAGCAGGGCGTCCTCGGCCTCGGCGAAGGTCTGGGCAGGTCGCGCAACAGGCTCACTCATGGCGTCGCTGAGTCTAGGCTGTGCTCGGGGGAGGGAGTGAAAGCATGGGAGCCCGCGGACTCGCGGCCGCGCTCGTCGTGGTCGCGCTGACGCTGTCGGCGTGCAGCGACGGCGACAGCGCGCCTGCCGCCGCGCCTTCGGCCTCCTCGAGCACCGAGGCACCGCTGATCCCGGAGCCGACCGCCGTACCGACCACGTTGCCGAGCGACCTCGCGGCCGGGGAGATGCAGGACCTGGCCCAGCTCGCCGAGCGGCTCGCCCAGAAGCTGCCCGCCCAGGCCCGCCCGGCCCCGGTCCGGATGGCGCCCGGGAGCACCGACTGGCGGATCGGCGCGGCGTACTGGGGCTATTTCGCCGACCCCGACATCGTGCGCCACGGCAACCAGTGGTTCGCCTACGCCACCAACACCTCCCACCTGCGCCTGCCCACCCTGGTCTCCCGCGACCTGCGGACCTGGACCCCGCTGACCGACGCCCGCGGCGCCCGGGTCGACCCGCTGCAGCCGGCGTCCTGGGTGAGCGCGCGCAACGGCGGGCAGAGCCTGTGGGCGCCGGGGGTCGACAAGATCGGCAACGGCTGGACGGCGGCGTACGCCGCGCCCGCGGGCACGACCGGCGGCGAGCGGCACAACTGCATCGGCCTGTCCCGTGCCTCCTCCCCCGCCGGTCCGTTCCGCCCGGTGGGTGAGCCGCTCTGCTACGGCCAGGCCCAGCTCGGCGTCATCGACCCGGACGTCTTCGTCGACAGCGCCGGCGTGCCGTGGTTGCTATGGAAGTTCTCCGGGATCGTCCGCGGCCGGCCCGCCGGGCTCTTCATCCGCCAGCTCAACCGCCAGGGCACCGGCTTCCAGGAGGGCTCGCGCACCGTCGAGCTGCTCACCCTGGTCCGCGGCTGGGAGGGCATCACGATCGAGAACCCCAGCATGGTCCAGTTCCGCGGGGTGACCTATCTCTTCTACTCCGGCAACGACTACCGCGACGCCCGCTACGCCACCGGCTACGCCATCTGCGCCGGGCCGGAGGGGCCGTGCGTGCGGCAGAACCACGGCGCCCCGCTGCTCTCCACCGCCTCCACCGGCAACCTGGGCCCGGGCGGCGCGAGCGCGTTCGTGGACGGGAAGTCGCTGCGGTTGGTCTACCACGCCTGGGACCGGCTGCCGGGCGGGATGCGCCGGCTGCACGTCGCCGGGCTGTGGCAGCGTCCGGACGGCACGCTCGAGGTCGTCGACCCGGGCTGAGCCGGCCCGGTCAGGCCGAGCGGGCGTACTCCCCCGGTGTCACCCCGAGCATCCGCCGGAAGTGCCGGTGGAGGTGGGCCTGGTCGTGGAAGCCGACCCGGGCAGCGACGTCCGCGGGCCGCTCGCCGCCCAGCAGGGCACGCCGGGCGGCGTCGATCCGGCGGCCGACGAGGTAGCGGTGCGGCGGGACGCCGACCTCGGCCCGGAACACCCGGACCAGGTACGCCGGGTCGGCTCCCAGCACGCGGGCCGCCTCGGCGAGGGTGACCCCCTCCACGACCCGTGCGTCGAGCAGCTCCCGCAGCCGCCGGGCCAGCCCCGGCGCGCGGTCGGCGGCGGCCGGCGCGAGCCGCGCCGCGCGCCGGCCGAGCCGCTCGCCGAGCAGCGCGACACCGGACTCGGCCGCCAGCTCGTCGCCGGGGTGGGCGAGCACCCGGTGCACCCGGTCCACCGCCCGCCACAGCACCGGGTCACCGACGTCCGGGTCGTCCACCCACGGCCCCACCCGCTCGGCGTCGATCCGGTCCGCGTCCAGGTAGAGCACCCGCTTGCGGAAGCCACCGGCCTCGACGCTGCGTCCGTCGTGCGCGACGTGCGGCGGCAGCACGGTCACCCGGGCGCGGGTGGTCGCCCGCTCGTGCCGGCCCAGGTCGTAGCGCACGGTGCCCTCGTCGACGAGCAGCACGGTCCAGGTGTCGTGGGTGTGCGCGGGGTAGGCGTGCTCCGGGAAGGACCCGTGCAGGACCTCGGCCAGCCCGGGCACCTCGGGCCGCCAGGCCCGGATCCGCGGTCGGCTCGCCATGTCAGGAACGTACAAGACCGCACCCGCCGTGCCCGCCCACGATGGGCGGGTGACCGAGATCCTCACGCCACCGTTCGACACCAAGATCGCCGTCGCCGTGCGCGACGACCTGCTCACCTGGCAGCGGCTGAACGTCACCGCCTTCCTCACCAGCGGGATCGCGGCTGCCCATCCGCAGCTGGTCGGCGCGCCCTACGCCGACGCCGACGGCTCGTCGTACCTGCCGCTGCTGGGGATGCCGGTGCTCGTCTTCGAGGCCTCGGCCGCGGTGCTGGCGGCCGCGCGGGAGCGGGCCGCCCGCCGCGGGCTGCCGTTGGCGCTCTACACCGCCGACATGTTCCGGACCGGCTACGACGAGGCCAACCGCGCCGCGGTCGCCGCCGTCGCCGCCGCCGACCTGGACCTGGTCGGGGTCGCGCTGCACGGTCCGCGCAACGCCGTCGACAAGGTGCTCAAGGGCGCGGCGCTGCACCCGTGACGCGCTCGACGTGCATCCGCAGCCAGCCCGCGACCTGCCGCATCGTCGGCTCGGCGGCGTCGAACACCGAGGCGTGCCGCCAGTAGCCGTGCAGCTGTCCCAGGTAGCGGGTGCCGACGACCTCGACGCCCGCCTCGGCGAGCAGCAGCACCAGGTGCTCGCCCTCGTCGCGCAGCGGGTCGTGCTCGGCGGTGGTGACCAGGGTCGGCGGGAGCGTCGCGAGCCGGTCGGAGAGCAACGGCGCCAGGTCGGGGTCGGTGAGGTCGGCGGGCGAGGCGGCATACTGCTGCCAGTACCAGGCCGCCTCGCTCGGGTCGAAGCCCGCCGCCGCGCTGGTGTAGGAGTCGAAGGACGCCGTCGGGTCCAGGAACGGGTAGACCAGCGCGACCCCGGCGAACCGGCCGGGGTGGCGCAGCGCGGTGACCAGGGCGAGGTTGCCGCCGGCGCTGTCCCCGTGCGCGAACGTCGGGAGGCCGGCGAGCTCCGGCTGCGTGTCCAGCCAGGCGACCGCGGCGCCGACGTCGTCGGGCGCGGCCGGGAACGGGTGCTCCGGTGGGCGGCGGTAGTCCACGCTCAGCACAGCGGTCCGGGCGATGGTGGCGAACCGGCGCACCGCGGCGTCGTGGACCTCCACGTCGTTGAGGACGAAGCCGCCGCCGTGGGCGTGGACGACCACCGCGTCGTAGCCCTCGGGGAGGTAGAGCCGGGCCGGCGCCCCGCCCGCGTCCACGTCGCGCACCTGCGCGACCGGCACCTTCTCCTGGCCGGCCGCGGCCTCCCGGTCGGCGGCGCGGGCCGCGACGACGTCGAAGGTGGGGTCGGTGACGGGCAGCGCGCCGGCGGCGTTCTCGACCGCGCGGCGGGCCTGGGGGGGCAGAGCCATGCGAGCAGGCTAGGAGGTCACCCGATGTCGATCTGCACCGTGTCGACGACCGCTTCGTAGCCGAGCGCCTGGTAGAGCCGGTTCGAGGTCGGGTTGGCCTGGTCGGTGAAGAGCACCGGACGCTCCCCGCGCGCCAGCACCCGGCGCGAGACCTCCGCGACCGCCGCCCCCGCCCAGCCCCGGCCGCGCTCGGCGGCAGGGGTGTAGACGGGACCGATCCGCACCACGCCGTACGACGGCGGGTTGGCCGCGACCAGGTGGACCGGCCGGTCGTCCTCGTCGGCCCACAGCCACAGGGTGCCCTCGTCACGCTTGCGTCGCACGTCGTCGATGCCGAAGGAGTCCGCCTCGCCGCTGTGCCCGCTCGCGCGCCCCGCCTGCTCGTCGGCGTCGGCGAAGAACCGGCGGATCCAAGCCAGCGCCAGCTCGTCCTCGTCCGCACGCGTCTCGCGCAGGCCGCCGGGCACGGTCCGCGGCTCGACGAGGGTCCGCAGCTCGAAGAGCCGGAAGTGCAGGCGCACGTCGAGCTCCGCGCCGCGCGCGGCGGCCACCGCCTCGGCGAAGACGTCGGATGCCGGGCGCAGCCCGTTGACCCCACCGATCTCCGCACCACGGGCCAGCGCCGCCTCGGCGAGCGCGACGGCCGCCTCGTCCGTCATCGCCATCAGGTACGGCGCCCACGGCGCGAAGGGCATCGTCCGCATCGCCATCCCGGCGTTCTCGCCGTCCGGGCCGGTCACCAGCGCGAACCACTGGTCCGGCAGCCCGGGCGGGAACCCGTGCTCGGCCACCCGGTGGGCGTTCGTCGCGAGCACCGTGCCGGTGACCGGGTCGGCGGCCAGCGCGGCACCGGCCCGCGCCAGGAAGGCCTCCGGGTCGTCGGTGAACCAGACGTCGTACGCATCACCCATGCGGAGATGGTGGTCGACCCGGCGGCCCGGCTCAACCGGATATCAGCGCGACTCCAGCGCCAGCCGCCCGCGCCAGGTCGACCAGGCCATGAGGAGCAGGTAGGCCACGCCGGCGTACTTGAGGACCGCGAAGGCCACCCCGCTCGCGTGCAGCAGGGCGGCGAGCTCACCCCTCCAGCCTCGCGAGCTCCTCCTCCACGATCGCCGTGTCCAGCTTGGTGAAGACGGGCGTGGGCTTGGCGACGGGCGTGCCGACGGCGACCGGGTGCCGCTGCCAGGACGGGAAGCCGGCGTAGTCGCCGGTGATGATCGGGTACGAGCGGCTGGCGTCGTCGAGGTCGGTGACCTCCTCGATGCGCGGCATCGGGGCGATCGCGCCGGCGCCACCGAAGGCCCTGTCGACCTCGTTCGCCGAGAACGGCAGGAACGGGCTGAGCACCAGGTTGAGGTCCGCCACGCACTGGGCCATCACGTGCAGGACCGTGCCGAGGCGCTCGGGGTCATCCTTGATCTTCCACGGCTCGGTGTCGGAGACGTACTTGTTGACCTCGGCCACCGCGCGCATCGCCTCGCCGATCGCCTGCTTCTGCCGGTGCCGGCCGATCAGGTCGCCGACCGTGCCGAAGGCCGCCTCGGTGGCATCGAGCACGGCCTGGTCGTCGGCGGTCAGCGCCGCGGCCGCCGGGATCTCGCCGAAGTTCTTCGCGATCAGGTTGGCGGTGCGGTTGACCAGGTTGCCCCAGCCGGCCACCAGCTCGTCGTTGGTACGACGCACGAACTCGGCCCAGGTGAAGTCGGAGTCCTGGTTCTCCGGACCCGCGGCCGCGACGAAGTAGCGGAACGCGTCCGGCTGGTAGCGCGCGAGCAGGTCGCGGACGTAGATCACGATCTTCTTCGACGAGGAGAACTTCTTGCCCTCCATCGTCAGGAACTCGCTGGAGACCACCTCGGTCGGCAGGTTCAGCTCGCCGTACTCCCGCGGCGAGCCGCCCTTGTCGCCCTTGCCGGCGTAGGCGAGCAGCTCGGCCGGCCAGATCTGGGAGTGGAAGGTGATGTTGTCCTTGCCCATGAAGTAGTAGGACTCGGCGGTCCCGGTCCCTGAGCCTGTCGAAGGGTTCCACCAGTCGCGCCAGGCGTCCGGGTCCCCGGAGCGGCGCGCCCACTCGATCGACGCCGAGAGGTAGCCGATGACGGCGTCGAACCAGACGTAGAGCTTCTTCGTGGGGTTCTCCCGCCACCCGTCGAGCGGCACGGCGATGCCCCAGTCGATGTCGCGGGTCATCGCCCGCGGCCGGATCTCCTCCAGGATGTTCTTGGAGAAGCGGATCACGTTCGGCCGCCACAGGCCGGTCGCCTCGCGCTCGTCGAGCCACACCTGCAGCGCGTCGGCGAGCGCCGGCAGGTCGAGGAAGAAGTGCTGGGTCTCGATGAACTCCGGCGTCTCGCCGTTGATCTTCGAGCGGGGGTCGATCAGGTCGTGCGGGTCGAGCTGGTTGCCGCAGTTGTCGCACTGGTCGCCGCGCGCGCCGTCGTAGCCGCAGATCGGGCAGGTGCCCTCGATGTAGCGGTCCGGGAGCGTCCGCCCGGTCGAGGGCGAGATCGCGCCGTAGGTCGTCTGCTCGACGAAGTAGCCGTTCTCGTAGACACCGAGGAAGAGCTCCTGCACGACCGCGTGGTGGTTGCGGGTCGTGGTGCGGGTGTAGAGGTCGTAGCTGATGCCCAGCCCGACCAGGTCCTGCGCGATCAGCCGGTGGTTCTGGTCGGCGAGCTCCTGCGGGGTCAGCCCGGCCTCGTCGGCGGCGATCAGGATCGGGGTGCCGTGCTCGTCGGAGCCGGAGACCATCAGGACGTCGTTGCCCGCCATCCGCTGGTAGCGGCTGAACACGTCGGAGGGCACGCCGAAACCGGCCACGTGGCCGATGTGGCGCGGGCCGTTGGCGTACGGCCAGGCGACAGCGGAGAGGACATGCGTCATGGAGCGAATCCTATTGACCTTCGCACCCCGGCGGGTCAGGAGGCACCAGCGCTGACCAGGCGGCCAGCGTGGGAATCCCGCCCGCCGGAGCGGAGGGAGCGAGGGACGAGCGACGCGCTCGGCCCATCGACTCAGGAGAAATCGAGGTCCCCGGTGCGGGTGCGCTTGAGCTCGTAGAAGTACGGGAACGCCGCGACCGCGACGGTGCCGTCCCAGAGCCGGCCGGCGTCCTCGCCACGCGGGATCTTCGAGAGCACCGGGCCGAAGAAGGCCGAGCCGTTGACGTGGATGGTGGGCGTGCCGACGTCGTCGCCGACCGCGTCCATGCCCTCGTGGTGCGAGCGCGCCACCGCCTCGTCGTACGACGGGTCGGTGGCCGCCTCGACGAGGGAGGCGTCCAGGCCGGTCTCCTCCAGCACCTCCGCGATCAGCGCGAGGCCGCCGTCGGGCTGCTCGTGCAGCTTGCGGCCGTCGAGGTGGATCCGCTGGCCGAAGGCGTCGTACATCGGGCGGAGGACCTGCTCGCCGTACTTGTCCTGGGCGGCGAGGAGCACCCGGACCGGGCCCCAGGCGGGCGCCAGGATCTCGCGGTAGCCCTCCGGGATGTCCCGGTCCTTGTTGAGGTAGGCCAGGCTCATCACGTGCCAGTGCACCTCGACGTCGCGCACCTGCTCGACCTCGAGGATCCAGCGGGACGTGATCCAGGCGAACGGGCAGAGCGGGTCGAACCAGAGGTCCGCGCGGTTCTTGGTCATGACCGGACAACTCCCGGGCGGCGGCGGGTTGTTCCCGCCGCCGCCCGAGAAGTCACTTGACGACGACCGTGCCGTTCCAGCGCTTGGCCAGCGCCACGGTGCTGCCGCGGAAGTAGACCCGCACGTCGCGGCTGCCGGCGGCGAGGTCGGCGATGGTCACCCGGGCGTTGCCGTTGACGAGCTGGACGCTCTTCGTGTGCCGGCCGACGGTGACGTCGACCCAGCCGACGACCGGGTTGGCACCCGGCGCGGTGACCCGGAGCGAGACCAGTGCGGAGCGCTTGAGGCCGATCGGGGTGACGGCGACGGTCGGGACTGCCTGGGTCCGCAGGGCGGCGCCCGCCACCTGGGTGGCCGGGATGTAGCGCGACTTGCTGAGCGTGGTGCGCACGGTCAGCACGCGGCCCACGTCGGCGGCGGTCTGGACGTAGCGGATGCCGGTCGCGCCCGGGATCGGCACGCCGTTGCGCAGCCACTGGTACGACGCGGCGACGGTCACCGGGTCGTAGGTGCCCGGCACGGCGAGCACCTGGTAGCCGACCCGGCGGGTGCCGGTGACGGTCACCGGCTTGGCCACGGTGATCTTGCCGGCGAGCACCGGCCCGGCCTTCGCGGTGGCGGGTGCCGTCGCGTCGTTGTAGCCGGCCTTGCGGGCCACGGCGACGACCTTGATCGTCTTGCCGTCGTAGGTCGGGGTGAGGGCGAGCGTCGGGCCGCCGTTGGCGCGGATGCGGACGTCGTCGGCGTACCAGCGCCACTCGATGGCGGTGCCGGCGACGTTCCAGCGGCCGGCGGTCGCGGTGAGGGTGCCGTCGACGAACGGCTCGCCCGAGAGCACCGGCGGCTCGCTGGGCGTGATCACCCCGGGGGCGACGGCCTTGGTGGCCTTGGAGGTGACGGTGACCGCCTTGTAGCCGACCCGGTTGCCGGTGACCTTCGCCGCGATCGTCTTGCCGAGCAGGTCCGGCGTCACGGCGAGGCGCAGGCCGGTGCGACCGGGCAGCGCGACCCCGTTGGCGACCCACTGGACGCTGCGCGCCGCGGTCGGGCTCCACGTGCCGGGGTTGGCCTGGAGGACGGTGCCGACCTGCGCGGTGCCGCTCACGGCGGGCGCGACGGTCGTGGTCAGCTGCTTCTTGTCGGTGAAGTGGATGAAGCCGGTGGGCCAGCGGCCGCTGTCCTTGGTGATCCGGCGCCAGTGGAAGGTGCCGCCCCAGCTGTCCATCGAGATGATGATCTCGTTGGACGACACGACCCGCTCGACGTAGCCGACGTGGCCGGCCGAGCCGCTGCCGTTGCTGTAGCGGCCCCACCAGGCGACCGACCCGACGCTGGGCACCTGGTCGGTGATCGACTTCATCTGCAAGCCCCACTCGCTCGCGTTGCCGCCGCCGACCCAGGGCCGGGTGGTGGACATGCCGGCCTTGATCATCCGGTAGGCCACGTAGTTGGTGCAGTTGTGACCGGCGTACATGTTCCAGTACATCCGGCCGCTCACGGCGCCGTAGCCGGCGTCGGAGTAGCCCGCGCTGTTGCATCCGCTCCAACCACTGCAGAGATCGGTCACCCCTGCCGATCGGTGGACAGGGACCTCGACCCGTCCCGCGATCCCGGTGAGGACCAAGAGGGTCGCGAACAGGGCGCTGGCGACGACGGACGTCCCCCAGCGCATGACTCCAGCCCGGTTGCGCATGTCGAACACCATCGGCCACATCGACCCCACGACGCAACAAAAACCCCGAAAAACTCATGAATCACTGGCGTGTCGGGTTGACTTTTCAAAGTTACACCGTTGTGATTCGCGCCCACCGATCCCGGGTTGTCTGACAATGCGGCGCGGATGCAAGGATGGCGGACATGCCCGGCACCAACCTCACCCGCGACGAGGCGGCCACCCGCGCCGCCCTCGTCGACGTGACCTCGTACGCCGTCGACCTCGACCTCAGCGACGCGACCCGCGCCGGTGTCGAGACCTTCGGCTCCACCACCACCCTGCGCTTCACCTGCCGCCAGCCCGGCAGCAGCACCTTCGCCGACCTGGTCGACGCGACGGTGCACGAGATCACCCTCAACGGCGTGGCCCTCGACCCCGCGACGGCGTACGCCGACAGCCGGATCGCGCTGCCCGACCTGCAGGCCGACAACGTCCTGGTGGTGCGGGCCGACTGCACCTACTCCCACACCGGCGAGGGGCTGCACCACTTCGTCGACCCCGCCGACGGCCGGGTCTACCTCTACTCCCAGTTCGAGGTCCCCGACGCGCGCCGGGTGTTCACCACCTTCGAGCAGCCCGACCTCAAGGCGCCCTTCACCTTCACCGTGACCGCGCCCGCGCACTGGAAGGTCGTCTCGAACGCCCCGACGCCCGAGCCGACGCCGGTGGGGGTCTCGACAGGCTCGACCAGCGGGGAGACCGAGGTGGCGGTGTGGAGCTTCCCGCCGACCAAGCCGATGTCGACGTACATCACCGCGATCGTCGCCGGTGACTACTACGAGGTGCAGGACGTCTACGAGGGCGCGCACGGCACGATCCCGCTCGGCCACTACTCGCGCCAGTCGCTCAAGGAGTACCTCGAGCGCGACCGCGAGGAGATCGTCACCCTGACCAAGCAGGGCTTCGCCTTCTTCGAGGACGCCTTCGGCTACCCCTACCCGTTCGGCAAGTACGACCAGCTCTACGTGCCGGAGTACAACATGGGCGCGATGGAGAACGCCGGCTGCGTGACCCTGCGCGACGAGTACCTCCCCCGCTCGCGCCAGCCGCGCTCGTTCTACGAGTTCCGCGCCTCGGTGATCCTGCACGAGATGGCGCACATGTGGTTCGGCGACCTCGTCACCATGAAGTGGTGGGACGACCTGTGGCTCAACGAGTCGTTCGCCGAGTGGGCCTGCTACCACGCCGAGGCCCTCGCCACGTCGTACGACGACGCGTGGACCGGCTTCACCAACGCCCGCAAGCAGACCGGCTACCGCGCCGACTCGCTGCCCTCGACGCACCCGATCGCCGCGGACAACTTCGACCTGCACGCGGTCGAGGTCAACTTCGACATGATCACCTACGCCAAGGGCGCGGCGGTGCTTAAGCAGCTGGTCGCCTGGGTCGGGCTGGAGCCCTTCCTGGCCGGGCTCAAGCAGTACTTCCACGACCACGAGTTCGGCAACACCGAGTTCACCGACCTGCTCACCGCCCTGGAGAAGGCGTCCGGGCGTGAGCTCAGCGGCTGGGCGCAGGAGTGGCTCCAGACCGCCGGCACCAACACCCTCTCCCCCGCCTTCGAGCTGACCGAGCAGGGCACCTACGCCTCCTTCGCCATCGAGCAGGCGGCGCCGGAGGAGCACCCGACGCTGCGCCGCCACCGGGTCGGCATCGGCTTCTACAACACCGTCGAGGGCCGCCTGGTCCGCACCGACTCCGTCGAGGTCGACGTCGAGGGGGCCCGCACCGAGCTGCCCGAGCTCGTCGGCAAGGCGCAGCCGGAGCTGCTGCTGCTCAACGACCAGGACCTGGCGTTCGCCAAGATCCGTCTCGACGAGCACTCGCGGGCGACCGCGACCGCGCGGCTCTCGGACCTCGACGACTCGCTGGCCCGGGCGCTGGTGTGGAGCGCGGCCTGGGACATGACCCGCGACGCCGAGCTCTCCGCGACCGACTACGTCGAGCTGGTGCTCGGCAACATCGGGAGCGAGACCGACGCCTGGGGCGTCAGCCGGATCCCGGTCTACGCCGCCCAGGCGGTCGCGCTCTACAGCGACCCCGCCACCCGCGCCGACCTCGCCGCACGCTGGGAGCAGGGCCTGCGGGCACTGCTCGAGGCCGCCGAGCCGGGCACCGACCACCAGCTCACCTTCGCCCGGTCCTTCGCCGCGGCCGCGCACAGCGACGCCGCGGTGGCCGACCTCGAGGGCCTCCTCGACGGCTCGCTCGTCCTCGACGGCCTCGCCGTCGACCAGGACCTGCGCTGGGCGCTGCTCACCGCGCTGGCCCGTGCCGGCAAGGCCGACGACGCCCGGATCGACGCCGAGCTGGCCGGGGACAACACCATCTCCGGGCAGGAGAAGTCCGCCGCCGCGCGCGCCGCGATGGGCACGCCGGAGGCCAAGGAGCGCGCCTGGAGCCAGGCCCTGCTCGACCCGTCGATCCCCAACGAGACCCAGCGCAGCGTGGTCCTGGCGTTCTGGCAGTCCGGCCAGGCCGAGGTCCTCGCGCCGTACGTCGAGCGCTACCTCGCCGAGGTCGCCGGCACCTGGGAGCGCCTCGGCGCCCACAAGGCCTCGGTCGCGCTGGAGTTCATCTTCCCGCGCCTGGTCTCCACCCCGGAGACCCTGGACACGGTCGACGCCTGGCTCGCCGCGAACGCGGACACGGTCAACCCGGGCGCGGTGCGCTACGTGCGCGAGGGCCGGGCCGACGTGGCCCGGGCGCTGGCCGCCCAGGCTCGCGACGCCCAGCGCTGAGCCGCACCCCGGACGCAGCACGGCCCGGCACCCCTCGGGGTGCCGGGCCGTCGTGCGTGCGGGGGGTGCTCAGTCCTTGGCGAACTCGCCGAGCAGCTCGATGCCGCGGGTCAGGCCACCGGCCAGGTCACCACCGGCGAAGCGCTCGGTCATCGCGGCGACCGCCTGCGCCGACTCGTCGTCGGTGAGCAGCTGGCGGGTGTGACCGCCCGTGACGATCTCGACGACCCGGCGGGCCGGGTCGACCATGACCAGGATGCTGCGCGAGGGCAGCACCAGGGTGTTGTGCAGGCTGGTCGCGAAGTCGCGCGGGTCGCCGGCGACGGGACCGACGAACACCGAGATCTCGGCGCGGCAGCGCTGCTCGGCGGTGCGGATCGTGACGTCGAGGGCCGCGCGCTCGGTGGCGGTGAGAGCCGTGCTGCTCATCGCGGGCTACCAGCTGCCGCCGGCGCCGCCGGCCTTGGAGTCCTCGGAGTCCGGCGCGGCCAGCTCACCGGCCGCCTTGCGCGGGCCGCCGAGCCACTGGCTCTCGGGCTCCAGCGCGTTGACGCTGAGGTTCTCGCCGCGGGCCAGGGCCGGCGCGACGTAGAGCAGGATGATGACCACGAACACCAGCAGCGGGATGCCGCCGAGCACCAGCCAGGCGTGCAGCACGTCGATGTCCGGCTTGGGCTCCCAGCTGCCCGGGCGGGGCTCCGGGGTGTCCGCGGACGCCGAGCCGGCGCCGGCCACGAGGAGCACCCCGCTCGCGGCGAGGAGGGAGCACAGAGCGAGGACGCGTCGTACAGCGGTGGTCACGGACAGGAGGATATCGGCTCACGCGCCCGCGGGGGCAGGTGGTGGCCGGTGAACGTCTCACCGGCACTTTGGGACACTGTCCGGATGCTTGCCCAACTCCTGACGGCAACAGAAGACACCAACCCCTGCGCCGACGGCGAGCGCGTGTGCCAGGTGACCTGGGACATCACCGGGAACCGCCGCCTCGCCGAGTGGTCGGACGTGCTGATCGGCAAGCCGCTGGCGATCATCGGCCTGGTCCTGCTCGGCCTGGTCGCCCGCTGGCTGCTGCACCGGCTCATCGACCGGGTCGCCGCCCGCGCCGAGCGCGGGGTGCTGCCCGAGCGGGTCGAGTCCGCGGTCGCGGCCCGCCGCAAGCAGCGCGCGGCCACGATGGCCGGGCTGCTCAAGAGCATCGTCACCTTCGTGATCGTCGCGATCATCGGCACGATGGTCCTCAGCGAGCTCGGCGTCGACATCGCCCCGATCATCGCCAGCGCCGGCATCATCGGCATCGCGCTCGGCTTCGGCGCCCAGTCCCTCGTCAAGGACTTCCTGGCCGGCATCTTCGTCTTCATCGAGGACCAGTACGGCGTGGGCGACGTCGTCGACGTCGGCGAGGCCAACGGCACGGTCGAGGCCGTCACGCTGCGGATGACGCGGCTGCGCGACCTCGACGGCACGGTCTGGTACGTCCCCAACGGCGCCATCCAGCGGGTCGGCAACAAGAGCCAGAACTGGTCGCGGGCCGTCGTCGACGTCGGTGTCGGCTACGGCGAGGACCTGGCCCGGGTGCAGCGGGTGCTGCGCGACGTGGCGCACGACCTGTGGGACGACGAGGACTTCAAGAACGTCATCATCGAGGAGCCGGAGGTCACCGGCGTGGAGATGCTGACCCCCGACGCCATCACCATCCGGGTGCTGGTGAAGACCGCGCCGTTGGAGCAGTGGGCGGTCGCCCGCGCGCTGCGGCAGCGGATCAAGGCCCGCTTCGACCACGAGGGCATCGAGATCCCGTTCGCCCAGCGGGTGGTGTGGCACCGCGAGGACCGCCGGCAGGAGGAGTCCGGCCCGCCCGGGCAGCCGACGGCCGGGCCCCCGTCGGCCGCCACCGACACCGAGGGATGATGGCCGGGTGAGCGAGGAGACCACCTTCTACGAGGAGATCGGCGGGTTCGAGACCTTCCGGCGCATCGTGGCCCGCTTCTACGAGGGGGTCGCCGCCGACGAGGTGCTGCGGCCGATGTACCCCGAGGCGGACCTGGGCCCGGCAGAGGAGCGCTTCCTGCACTTCCTGGTGCAGTACTGGGGCGGCCCGACGACGTACTCCGCCCAGCGCGGGCACCCCCGGCTGCGGATGCGGCACGCGCCGTTCGCGGTCGACCTGGACGCCCGCGACCGCTGGCTCACCCACTTCCGGGCCGGGCTCGACAGCGTCGAGCTGACCCCGGAGCAGGACGCGCGCTTCTGGGAGTACGTCACCCATGCCGCCAACTTCATGGTGAACACCGCCGGCTGATCCGCCGCGATCACGCCGAACGGGTGCGCCGGAAAAACTTTCCGGCGAGGATGTAACGCACCGCCGACCTCGTGACAGGTACTGCACGAGGGGACACCCTCCCGTCGTGACCGGGCCCGGTCACCGCGGACATCTCGAGAGAGTGAACCATGACCCGTCCGGACTGGATCGAGACGCTGCGCGCCGAGGTGCGCCCCGTCGATCCGGATCCGGTACTGCTCGCGCAGCTGACGCAGTTGAGCTCCGGCTCGACGACGCCCGCGGCGCGACCGGGTCGGTCGGCTGGTGCACGGCTTGCGATTGTGCTGGGGGGTGCGATCGCCGTCGGTGCGACCTCGTGGGCAGCGGGTGCCCTGCCCGGGACGGAGTCTCCGTTCAGTCCCGAGGAGCGCGTGACGCAGCAGCCGACCGACCCGACACCCGGCGACGAGGGGGCCCCATCCTCCGAGACGCCGACGTCACCCGCCGGGAGCCGCACGCCGACGGCTCCCGCGGGTGGCGAGTCGAGCACGACGAGCCCGGAGGCGCCCACCACCGGGCCCTCGTCCGGGCGCCCTTCCGGTGCGCCGTCCTCGGCGCCGCCCACGGGCGACCCACCCGGCGGGGTGGAGCTGCCGCTCCCCTCGCTCCCCACGATTCCCGGTGTCCCGGCGGTTCCCTCACCGCCGGGACTCGATCGCGTTCCGGACCTGCCGATCCCCACGGCGGGTCTCCCTGGCCTCGACAGCGACAGCGGCACCACCCGCCGCTCCCCCCGGCCGCAGGAAGTGCTGGTGGACCAGGCGCGGTGACGACGGACGACGACGTCGTCGCCGCTGCGAAGCGGGGCGACCCCGATGCCTGGCGTGAGCTCTACCGAGCCCACGCCTCTCGGCTTGTCGTCTGGCTCCGCGGCCGTCCCTCGGGCGAGGAGAGCGCGGAGGACATCGCGTCGAGCGCCTGGCTGGTCGCCGCGGAGAAGGTCGCCGGCTTCTCCGGCAGCTCCGAGGACTTCGCCGGCTGGCTGTTCGGCATCGCCCGCAAGCTCTCGCTCAACGCCCAGCGCCGCGCCGTACGACGCGAGCGGATCCCGCTCGACGGCGACGCCACCCGCAGCGACCCCGGCCCCGAGGCCGGCACCAGCGGCGGCGACTGGGCCCGCCGGCTGCTGGCCACCCTCCCCGAGCGGGAACGGGACGTCGTCGTGTGCCGTGAGGTGCTCGACATGGACGTGCCGGCGACCGCGGCGGCGCTGGACATCAGCGCGGTCGCCGTCCGGGTGGCGCACCACCGGGCCCTGAAGCGGCTGCGCCGCGACCTCGCCCTGACCGAGTGAGAAGAAAGTCCGCGGCGACGTAACGATCCGGACCGGTGGCTACATGTACCCGGTGAAGGCAGTCCCCCTCTGGGGGGAGGACTGACTGCTCACCAGAGAGACGAGTCATGACGAACCACCGGACCGAACGGCTCCGCGTCGCCGCGCCGACGCTCGAGCCCGACCCGGTGTTCCTGGGTGCGCTGGCCGAGCTCGGAGCGAGCTCGCAGCCGGCCACCCCTCGGACGACTCGGACGGCTGGACTCCGCCTCGTCGTCGCGACGGCCACCGTGGCTGCCATCGCGACGGCGACCTGGGCCGCGGGCGCACCGCACGGCACGGACATCCCACTGTCCCCCGCCGACGGCCCCACCCAGCAGGAGCCCTCCGGTCCGCCGAGTCATGGAGACGCCGGCACCCCACAGCCCGGCGTCGCCACCGTCTCGCCCGGCAGCCCCCTGTCCCCGGGGCTGCCGGGCGCGTCGACGTCCGGCTCCGAGCACGCCTCCGACCGCGGCCGCGAGCGCGGTCGCGGGTTCGAGACCCCCAGCGGCACGGCACCCGGCCGCTCCGGCGACGCCCCGCGCTCGACGCAGGGCGAGGACAACGGCAAGTACGACGAGGACCACGGCCGCCGCTCCGGTGACCCCGGTGGCCCCGGCGGCACCGGTGGCCCCGGCGACGTCTCCGACGAGCGCCGGCCCGGCCCCGGGGACGACCCGGCGAGCAGTGACCTGCGCCGCGGCGAGGACCGGGCCGACGACCGGGCCGAGGACACCGTGGGCCCGGACCGGCCGGGTCGCGGTCACGGGCCCGGAAAGGTAAAGAAAACCCGCTGATTCCCGCCCGGAGGGGGGCGGTCCGAGGGGACAATGGAGCCGGGCCGTGCGCAGCACGGTCGGCCCGTTGGCGAGTGTGTAGGGGTGGGGACGAGCAGTGCGCGCCGACGACGATTGCGTCGCCGCTGCCAAGCGCGGTGAGGCGCTGGCGTGGGGCGACCTCTACCGCGCCCACGCCGGCCGGCTGCAGCTGTGGCTCGAGGCGCGCACAGCCCCGGGCGGCGAGTCCCCCGAGGACCTCGCCGCCGCCGCGTGGATGGTCGCCGCGGAGCGGATCGCCGACTTCAACGGCAGCTCCTCGGACTTCGGCGGCTGGCTTTTCGGCATCGCCCGCAACCACGGCGCCAACGCCTGGCGCCGCTCCGGCAGCCGGGCCCGCGGGCAGGAGCTGCTGGAGGCCGACCCCGCGCCCGACGTACCGGGGCCGGAGGGCAGCCTGATCGCCGACGAGTGGGTCCGCCGGGCGCTGGCCGCGCTGCCTCCGCGCGAGCGCGACGTGATCGCGTGCATGGAGGTGCTCGACATGGACGCGGCCACCACCGCGACGACCCTGGGCATGAGCGCGGTCGCCGTCCGGGTCGCCCGTCACCGGGCGCTGCGCCGGTTGCGCGAGCTGGATCTCTAGAACACGTTCTATTCTGGGCGCATGAGCCTGATCGTCTCCGACGCGGACCGGGTGCGCACCCTGGTGCTGGACCGCCCCGACGCCCTCAACGCCTTCGACGAGGCGCTGTACGACGCCACCACCGACGCCCTCCTCGCCGCCGCCGAGGACCCGGGCGTCGCCGTCGTGCTGCTGACCGGCGCAGGCCGTGCGTTCAGCGCCGGCACCGACCTGCTGGAGATGCACCGGATGACCACCGACCCGGCGTTCGAGCACGGCCGCCACGGCTTCCCCGGGCTCGTCGACGCGCTCGTCGACTTCCCCAAGCCGCTGGTGGTGGCGGTCAACGGGCTGGGGCTCGGCATCGGCGCCACGATCCTCGGCTTCGCGGACCTGGCGTTCATGGCGGCCGACGCCCGGCTGAAGTGCCCGTTCACCTCGCTCGGGGTCGCGCCGGAAGCGGCGTCGTCGTACCTCTTCCCGGCGCTGGTGGGCCGCCAGAACGCCGCCTGGGCGCTGCTGTCGGCGGAGTGGATCTCCGCCGAGGAGGCGCTGGAGATGGGCCTGGTCTGGCGGGTGTGCCCGAGCGAGGAGCTGCTGCCCACCGCCCGCGAGCACGCCACCCTGCTCGCGCGGCGGCCGATCTCCTCACTCGTGGCGGTGAAGCGGACCATGACCGAGCCGCACCGCGCGGCGGTCCGCGCGGCCCGCGACCGGGAGAACGCCGCCTTCGCCGAGCTGATGGGCGGGCCGGCCAACCGCGAGGCGCTGACCGCCTTCGCCGAGGGGCGGGCGGCCGACTTCACCGGGCTGTGAGGCCCCCGGGCCCCGAGGCTCAGGCCCGCGCGAGCGGGCCGCCGAGCGCGGCGACGACCGCCTCCCGGTAGCCCGGGGGCGGTGCCACCGAGGTCTGCGTCGTCGCGTCGAAGAACACCAGCACCGTGCGCGAGCGGGCCAGCACGCCGTCGCGCGGGCTCGCGCCCGAGGTGTCCACGATCTCCGACTCGATCGTCATCGACTTGGTGCCCATCCGGGTGACCACCGACCAGCAGTCGTAGGGCTCGGCGCGCAGGGTGATCGGGGCGACGTACTCCAGGTCGGTCTGGGCCACCACGACGTTGATCCGCGGGAACTCCTTGAGCGCCTTCTTGAGCTTGCCGAAGATCGCGATCCGCGCCTCCTGGAAGTACTCGAAGTAGGTCACGTTGTTGACGTGGCGGTAGATGTCGAGGTCGGAGAAGCGCACCGTCACCGGGTAGTGCGCGGCGTCCGCGCGGGGCACGTCGACGAGCACCGGGCGCGAGCGCTCCCCCGTCTCCTCGGCGTACGGCGCGAGCGCGGCGCGCTCCTCCGCGCTCATCCGGCGCGGCTGGCCGGTGGCGTGCACGAAGGGCGCGAGCACGGTCCGGGCCCGCAGGTAGACGACCCGGCTGCCGTCCTCGGCCTCCAGGTAGATCTCGTGGCCGAGGGTGAAGCTCGCGCCGCGGACCTCGGTGACCCAGGAGTCGATGGCGACCGAGGTCGTGCGGAAGAGCAGCGGTGCGACGAAGGAGACCTCGTGGCGCACCACGACGTAGCCGTCGCCCTCGTGCCGCTCGACGCCGGCCGCCTCCAGGCAGGCGCGGAGCAGGGCGCCGCGCGCCTCCTGGAGGTAGTCGACGTACCGGACGTTGTTGACGTGGCCGAGCAGGTCGAGGTCAGCCCAGCGCAGGGGGCAGTCGTAGCGGTGCCGCACGACGCGCATGCTGTCACGCGGGCGCGGCGTACCGGGCGGTGGATCGAGGGATGGCCCACCGGATGTGGCGTCCGCCACCACTGCAACCTGTTCCAGTCCGGGCCTACTACGCTGGGCGGGTTCTGCCGTTCACCGGCTCACCGTCTCCCGAGGAGTGCCCATGCCCGAGGCCGTCATCGTTTCCGCTGCCCGTACGCCGATCGGCCGCGCGAACAAGGGCTCGCTCAAGGACTTCCGCCCCGACGACCTGACCGCGCTCATCGCGAAGGCCGCGCTCGACAAGATCCCCGCGCTCGACCCGAACGACGTCGACGACTTCCTGCTCGGCTGCGGCCTGCCCGGCGGCGAGGCCGGCAACAACATGGCCCGCATCGTCACCTCGCTGATGGGCTACGAGATCCCCGGCGCCACCATCACCCGCTACTGCTCCTCCTCGGTACAGACCACGCGGATGGCCTTCCACGCGATCAAGGCCGGCGAGGGCGACGTCTTCATCTCCGCCGGCGTCGAGGCGGTCTCGCGCTTCCAGTTCGGCACCTCGGACCACATCCCCAACACCAAGAACCCGCTCTTCGCCGACGCCCAGGTGCGCACCGAGGAGTACGCCCAGGGCGGGAAGGTGTGGCACGACCCGCGCGAGGACGACCTGCTCCCCGACGTCTACATCGCGATGGGCCAGACGGCTGAGAACGTCGCCTCGATCCGCGGCCTCAAGCGCGAGGACCTCGACCACTTCGCCGTCCGCTCGCAGAACCTCGCCGAGAAGGCCATCGCCGACGGCTTCTGGGCCCGCGAGATCACCCCGGTCACCCTGGCCGACGGTACGGTCGTCTCCGCCGACGACGGCCCGCGAGCCGGCGTGACCTACGACGCGATCTCCCAGCTGCAGCCGGTCTTCCGGCCCGACGGCGTGGTCACCGCCGGCAACTGCTGCCCGCTCAACGACGGCGCCGCCGCGGTCGTCATCATGTCCGACACCAAGGCCGCCGAGCTGGGCCTGACCCCGCTCGCCCGGATCGTCTCCACCGGCGTCTCCGGCCTCTCCCCCGAGATCATGGGCCTCGGCCCGGTCGAGGCCACCCGCAACGCCCTCAAGCACGCCGGGATGACCATCGACGACATCGACCTCGCCGAGATCAACGAGGCCTTCGCCGCCCAGGTGCTGCCCTCGGCCGAGGACCTCGGCATCCCGCTGGAGAAGCTCAACGTCAACGGTGGCGCCATCGCCGTCGGCCACCCCTTCGGCATGACCGGCGCCCGCCTGCAGAACACCCTGCTGAACTCGCTGGACTGGCACGACAAGACCACCGGCCTCATCACGATGTGCGTCGGCGGCGGCCAGGGCATGGCGCTCATCCTGGAGCGCCTCTCCTGAGCTGATCTCCTGCCGGGACCCTTCCCGGGTTGTCGGTCGCGGGCCGTACCTTCGCTCCATGAGCATCGAGGTGCGGCCCGCGACCGTCTTCGACCACGTCCGCGCGCTCGTGGGCCCGAAGCGGCCGGAGTCCTCCGTGTGCTGGTGCCTGAGCTACCGGATCCCGTCGAAGGAGAACAACGCGTTGCGCGGGCCGGCGCGCGGTGCGCGCGTCGAGGAGCTCCTCGCCGAGGGGCCGCTCGGGGTGATCGCCTACGACGGCGAGGAGCCCGTCGGCTGGGCCGCCGTCGCCCCGCGTGCGGCCACCACGTTCGCCCGCAACCGCAAGATCCCGCACGTCGACGACCTGCCCGTGTGGTCGCTGTGGTGCATCCGGGTCCGTCCCGGGCACCGCGGCCAGGGCATCTCCCACGCCCTCATCACCGGCGCCGTCGACTGGGCCCGGGAGCAGGGCGCACCCGCGCTGGAGGCGTACCCCCTCGACAACCACGGCGCCCGAGTGGACCTGACGATGGCCTACGCCGGCATCCGCGCCAGCTTCGAGGCCGCCGGCTTCCGCTGGGCCGCCGACACGACGTCCGTGCTGGCCGGCCACCCCCGCGTCGTGCTGCGGCACGACCTGCGCTGAGCGCGCCGCTCGATCTCCTAGACTGCCCCGGTGACCGACCCGCGGTGGCTCGACCAGGAGCAGCAACGCGCGTGGCGCTCGTTCCTGCTCGGGACCACCCTGCTGATGGACCGGATCGACGAGGACCTGCGCCGCGACCACGGGCTGTCCGCGGTGGAGTACGAGATCCTGGTCCGCCTCTCCGAGGCCGACGGCCAGCTCCGGATGGCCCAGCTCGCCGCCTCGCTCGCCCACAGCCGCAGCCGCGTGACGCACACGGTGAAGCGGATGGAGGGCGCCGGCCTGGTCCAGCGCGCCGGGTCCACCGAGGACGGCCGCGGCGTGATCTGCCGGCTCACCGACGAGGGTCTGGAGATGCTGCGGACCGCCGCGCCGAGCCACGTGGAGACCGTGCGCCAGGCGCTGGTCGACGTGGTGCCGAACGACGACCTGATGGCCTTGGGGCGCGTCATGGACGCCGTGTGCGACCAGCTGATCGCCGCGCACCCCGAGCGCGAGCTGCGCTAAAACGCAACGCGCTAATCCCTGATTCTGCCGCACTGTCCTAGTCGGTAAGACGCATTTCCTCGGCGAACTCCTCCTGCCACGACTCGATCAGTTGGAGGCTGTCGCGAACGGCCGTGATGCCGCGCCGAGCAGGCTGCAGTGACTTTCTCAAAGGCACCGACAGCACCTCCGCCGGCCTCATGCTCGCGAGCATTTCCTCCATGGTCGCCGCTACCTCACGCAAGTCTCCGAAGGCCGTGACGACAGTGCGCCGCCCCTCGTTCAGCTGATTGCTGATTTCAGGCTGCGTTACGGAGTCGCCGAGTTGTCGCAGTGTCGTGAGCGTCTCGTCAAGGTTCTTCGTGGCATCGAAGAGTTCGTGGCCACCCGTCTCCAGGGCCTCTGCAGGGACTTTGAATTCAGTCGCCAATCGGAGGGTCCAGGCGTTGATTTCTTTTGGGGTTGGCCCGTCTCTAAGTTCACCCACCCTCTCTGGGACAGCACCAAGCGCCTCGATCGCCGCTGTCAGTTTTTCGGCCGCCGCCGTCATTCGGTCCGTTGCGTACTCGATGCGCTCCATGACCTCCGCCAAACCAGCTTCCTCATCAGCCGAGACTGGATCTGCGGAGTCGTCGCTCGATGTTGGATCATCTATGGCCGGCACTTCTGAAGCCGCCAGCAGCGACGCCTCGGCGCGCCCGATTGCCTCCAACAGAGATTCGGCGAGATTTCGGGTGCATTGGAGCCATTCAGGAGAACTGAAGCCATTTAGGAGTGGCTCCTCGATCAGCTTATATTGAAGCGACTCGGCAATCTGCGCAACCTCGTCGGTAGTGCCCTCGTCAAAAAGAGGCGAGCCAAACAGCAAGATCGGCAAGAGAAGCTCGGTGACGCCCAGCGTCTCGGCTTTTGAATGAAAGGCCAGAAACTCTTCACGACAGGATTGACTATCCAGATAGTTGGCGCTTAGAAGCGGTATGAAGACCGTCGCCCCCTCAACGCTGCTGGAAATCCTCTTTCGCCACTCCGAGCCCCAGCCAATCGCCTCTCGGTCGATAAATACTTCCAACTCCCGACCACTTTTTGCGCGGACGAATGCCCTCAGCTTCTGCACCAACGGCGCTACGACGCCGAACTCGCCGTCGTCGGCGTGTGAGTAACTGAGAAATGCCCTGATGGACGGCTGGTGCGCATTCACACTTGCTCCTGACAGTCTGAGGCGATGGCGTATAGACCATTCTTGCACTCTTCTGACACGTCGGGACATCCCTCCCAAACTTCGGTCAGGTAGCCGGCCCTCAGCCTAAGGAACCGCGGCCTATAGCGGGCGGCTAGCACAGTAAGGGCGGTCTGCGGACAGACAGGCTGAATCGTCAAGCAGCTGCCCGCCGCAATCAAGGTCCAGAGTCCGGTGCCGCCCAGTTCGGTGTTACAGGACGATAAATGCGCCGTGGTTGGTGACCGGCCGCGCAGGGGGCCGCAGCCCAGCGGCGCCACGCGGGCTGGCTCGGCGCCGTCGGCACGAGCGACGCGCTCGCGCCATCCGACTCAATCGCGGGTGAGGCGGCGGTGGGTGACCCGGTGGGGGCGGGCGGCCTCGACGCCGAGGCGCTCGATCTTGTTCTCCTCGTAGGAGGCGAAGTTGCCCTCGAACCAGAACCACTCGCCCTCGTTGTCCTCGGTGCCCTCCCAGGCGAGGATGTGGGTGGCGACCCGGTCGAGGAACCACCGGTCGTGGGAGGTGACCACGGCACAGCCCGGGAAGTCGAGCAGGGCGTCCTCCAGGGAGGACAGGGTCTCGACGTCCAGGTCGTTGGTGGGCTCGTCGAGCAGGAGCATGTTGCCGCCCTGCTTGAGGGTGAGCGCGAGGTTCAGGCGGTTGCGCTCACCGCCGGAGAGGACGCCGGCCTTCTTCTGCTGGTCGGGGCCCTTGAAGCCGAACGAGGCGACGTAGGCGCGGCTGTTCATCTCGAAGTTGGCGACCTTGATGAAGTCCAGGCCGTCGGAGACGACCTCCCAGACGTTCTTGTTGGGGTCGATGCCGCCACGGCTCTGGTCGACGTAGGAGATCTTCACGGTCTGGCCGACGTTGAGCTTGCCGGAGTCGGGCTCCTCGCCGCCGGTGATCATCCGGAAGAGGGTGGTCTTGCCGACGCCGTTGGGGCCGACGACGCCCACGATGCCGGCGCGCGGCAGCGTGAAGGAGATGTCGTTCCACAGCGTGCGGCCCTCGAAGCCCTTGGTGAGGTGCTCGGCCTCGAGGACGACGTCACCCAGCCGCGGACCCGGCGGGATGTTGATGTCGGCGGCGTCGATCTTGCGGGCCTTGTCGGCCTCGGCGGCCATCTCCTCGTAGCGGGCGAGGCGCGACTTGGACTTGGTCTGGCGGGCCTTGGCGTTGGAGCGGACCCACTCCAGCTCCTTCTCCAGCATCTTGGCGCGCTTGGCGTCCTTGGCGCCCTCGACCTTGAGCCGCTCCTTCTTGGTCTCCAGGTAGGTCGAGTAGTTGCCCTCGTAGCCGTGGATGGAGCCGCGGTCGACCTCGGCGATCCACTGGGCGACGTTGTCGAGGAAGTAGCGGTCGTGGGTGACCGCCAGGACGGCGCCGGGGTAGGACTTGAGGTGCCCCTCCAGCCACTGCACCGACTCGGCGTCGAGGTGGTTGGTGGGCTCGTCGAGGAGCAGCAGGTCGGGCTGCTGGAGCAGCAGCTTGCACAGCGCGACCCGGCGGCGCTCACCACCGGAGAGGTTGTCGACCAGCGCGTCCGAGGGCGGGCAGCGCAGCGCGTCCATCGCCTGCTCCAGGCGGCTGTCGAGGTCCCAGGCGTTGATGTTGTCGAGCTCGGTCTGCAGCTCCCCCGTCTCGGCCATCAGGGCGTCCTGGTCGGCGTCGGGGTCGCCCATCTCCATGTAGGCGTCCTCGAGGCGCTTCATCTTCGCCTTGGTGTCGGCGACCGCCTCCTCGACGTTCTCCAGCACCGTCTTGCCCTCGGTCAGCGGCGGCTCCTGCTGGAGCATGCCGACCGTGGCGTCGGGGTCACGGACGATGTCGCCGTTGTTGGGGACGTCGAGCCCGGCCATCAGCTTGAGCAGCGACGACTTGCCCATGCCGTTCGGCCCCACGACGCCGATCTTGGCGCCGTGCAGGAACGACAGCGTCACGTTGTCGAGGACGACCTTGTCGCCGTGGGCCTTGCGGACGTTGCGCAGGGAGAGGACGTATTCCGCCATGGGGCCAAGGCTACGCAGCGGCTGTCGCACCTCCTTGCTCGGGGTCGCCTGCCGCGGCACCCTCCGACGCCGGGCCCTCGGCGGGCGGTGGCGCCTTGACGAAGCTCGCCGTCCCGCGGTTGAGGTCGTGGCCGATGCTGAAGGCGTCGATCTCCATCGCGACCACCTCGAGACCGCTCTTGTTGACGTAGGGCCGGTGGTTGAGCCGGCCGTGCACGATCACGGCGTCCCCCTGGCACAGCGAGGCGCTCGCGTGGCCGGCGAGCCGGCGCCAAGCACTCACGCCGTACCACTGGGTCTCGCTGTCGACCCACTGCCCGCTCGCCCGGTTGAAGTGGCGTGGGGTGCACCCGATGCGGAAGTTGAGCACCGCCGTGCCGCCCACCTCCCGCAGCACCGGTACGCCGGCCACCCAGCCCTGCACCGTCACGATCGTCTCGTTCGCCATCACCCGCTCCTCCTGTCTGCGCCGGCCGCCCGTGCGACCGGTCGGGGACAGTTCACCGCGCCCGCGTGACCAGGCGGCCCGCGACGGCCGGCGCCTGTGGACGGACCACCGGCCCGGACCGGGTTGTGGAGAGGAAGTGGCGCCCGTCGTGACGGGAGCGACAACAGGGACGGGACTACGGCTTGGCGGCCGTGATCCCCCGGCGGAAGGCGGCGTAGGCGGACAGCTCCCGGGTGACCGGCTGGGCCACCTCGGCGTCGACGACCCGGTGCACGACGGCGCGCAGGTCCTCCTCGGCCGCCTCGGCCCGGGTGCGGGCCAGCCCGCTCACGAGCGTCCGGCCGACCACGTGCAGCACCAGCCCGAGCACCAGCCCGGCGATCGCGAGGACCAGCGGGAGCGGCAGGCCGGCGACCTTGGTCAGGTCGTCGCTCTTGCCGGCGACCGCGGCGTAGCCCCACCAGGCCAGCCCGCCGACCAGGGCGAGCAGGAGCAGCCAGTGCAGGACCCGGACCAGCGGCAGCCAGAACGGCAGCCGGCCGCCGAGGTCGACCTTGCCGAGCTCGCGGTCGAGCGTGTCGCCGACCTCGCCGAGCCGGCCGGTCGCAGCCGTGCGCACGTGCGGCGCCCAGCCCTTGCCGACCCCGTCGCCGGCCTCGTCGGCCAGCCCGCGCACGGCGGTGTCGACCCGCGGGCGGTCCACGGGCGCGACCCGGGGCTCGCGGTCGAGCGCCTCGACCTCGGGGTCGCCGCGGCCGGCGAGCAGGAGCGGCGGCCAGGTCACGGCGCTGCGCGCGCGGGAGCCCACGCTGCGCTCGATGGTGTCGACGACGGCCGAGACGCCGGCGGCGTCGGCGACCGACTCCTCCAGGTCACCGAAGCGCTGGGCCGGCAGCTCGCGGGCCGCGACGTCGCCACCCGCGGCCTCCAGGCGTCCGGCCGCGGCGGCCAGGTCGGCCTCGACGCGAGCGGTGGTGCTCGCCTTGTCGCGCACCCGGCGCTGGATCTCGCCGCGCAGCTCGTCCATCCCGATGCCCTCCTTGGCGGAGATCGCGAGGACCTGGACGTTCGGCAGGCCGTCCTCGGCCAGCAGGCGGCGTACGTCGTCGACCATCGCCTGGCGCCGCTCGACGGGCACGGTGTCGATGTGGTTGAGCGCGACCAGGATGACGTCCTGGTGGGTCGCCATCGGCTTGAAGTAGCGGTCGTGCACGGCGGCGTCGGCGTACTTCTGCGGGTCGAGGATCCACACCATCAGGTCGGCGACGGCGACGAGCCGGTCGACCTCGAGGTGGTGGGAGACCTCGGTCGAGTCGTGGTCGGGCAGGTCGAGCAGCACGACCCCGTCGAGCGCGTTGTCCTCGCGGCGGGTGTCGAGCATCGAGTCGCGCATCGTCTGGTGCCGCGGCGGGATGCCGATCCAGTCGAGCAGCTCACCGGCGCCCTCGCTCCCCCACACGACGGCCGTCGCCCAGGAGGTGGTGGGCCGGCGGATGCCGACGGAGGAGAGCTCCAGCCCGGTCAGCGCGTTGTACGTCGAGGACTTGCCCGAGCCGGTCGCCCCGGCGATCGCCACCACCGTGTGCCGCGCGGAGAGCCGCAGCCGGCCGGTGGCCCGCTCGGCGGCGGTGGTCACCTCGTCGAGCAGCGGGTCGGGGACCCGGCCGCGGGCCGCGGTGACCGCGTCGGTGAGCCCGGAGACCCGGTCACCGACGGGGGTGCCGCGGGTCGCGAGGTCGCCCAGGTCGCCGGAGCCGGTCGTTGCGGTGTCGCTGCCTTGCGTCACAGGTGTCCACCCGTTCCCTTCTTCGCCGCGGCGAACCGCAGGTCGTCCACTCGCCGCGCCGCCTGGCGCAGCTGGTCGGCCGCATCGGGCTTGAGCTCCCACTGCGCGGCCGGCGCGAGGTAGCGGGCCCGCTCGGCCCCCATCAGGGTCGTCAGTCGCCGGGTGAGGCTGCCGCGCGCCTGCTCGACGACACGGCGGGTCGCGGTCTCGCTCAGCACGGTCTCCAGCAGCGAGCGGCCCAGCCGCACCGACTCCGCGGCCTGGCCGCGGTTGTCGTCGCCGGCGAGGGCGACGACGGCGAGCGTCACCGACAGTCCTCGTACGCCGAGGGCGAGGAAGCGCGCGCTGTGCCGGGCGTCGCCCGCCTCGGTGCGCACCAGCTCCTGCAGCTCCTCCAGCCAGGCGCGGACGTCCTGCTCGGTGCGCGAGCGCAGCCCACGCCCGGCCCGGGACAGGTCGTCGGGGGTGGCCGCCAGCAGCGCCTCGCCGTAGCCCTCCGCGCGCCACGCGGCGGACGCGCGCTCGCTGGCCCGCTCGGCGTGGTCGGCGACGAGCGACTCCAGCGCCGTCTCGATGGCGACCGCGACCCGCTCCGCCTGCTGCGGCTTGCCCTTGATCGCGTTGACGAGGCGCTCGCGCACGAAGCCGACCTTGGCCTCCAGGGAGCGCACCAGCTCACCGCTGCCCACGAACTCCTGCCAGCGCGCCAGCAGGTCGCCGCGCAGGAGCGTGCCGTCGCCCCCGGCCGCGACGAGCGAGGACTCCGCGTCGTCGTAGACCTGGTCGGCGGCGGCGAGCAGGGCCGACACGGCGGCCACCTGCTGCGCGGCGGCGTCCGCGATCGGGAACGCCTTGCGGGTCACCGTCCGCACGGCGCCGGCGACGGTCTGGTTGACGACCTCGCGGCGGGCTGCGGCGTCGGCGGCCAGCGCCTCGAGCCAGCTCCGCACCTCCGCGGCGTACGACGCGGGCAGCAGCCCCTCGTCGCTGACCGTGCCCTGCGGGACGGCGAACAGCGGGCTGTCCTTGAGCCCTCGGGCCGCCATCATCCGGGCCAGGTGGACCGAGACGGTCGCGACGTCGTCGGCCGGCGTGCGGCTCAGCACCAGCGCGACGGCGGTGTTGCGGTCGACGGCGAGCTTGAGGTGGTCCCACGGGACCTGGTCGGAGTAACGCGCGGCCGAGGTGACGAAGAGCCACAGGTCGGCGGCGGCGAGCAGCTGGCCGGCCAGCTCACGGTTGCGCTCGTCGACGGAGTCGACGTCGGGCGCGTCGAGGATCGCCAGGCCGCGCGGCACGTGCGGGTGCGCGACGAGCTGGATGGCGGACTGGTCGTCGGTGGCCTGCTGGACCCGGGAGAGCTCGGGGAGCAGCCGGTCGGGGCCGAACCACCGGGCGTCGTCGGGGTGGTGGACCAGCACCGGCGACTTGGTGGTCGGGCGCAGGATGCCGGGCGTGGTGACCTTGTGCCCGACGAGGGTGTTGACGAGCGTCGACTTGCCGGCGCCGGTGGAGCCGCCGACGACGACGAGCATCGGCGCCTCGATCTCGGTGAGCCGCGGGATGACGTAGTCCTCGAGCTGCTCGATGACGTGGTCGCGGCCGACCCGCAGGGCGGAGACGCCGGGCAGGTCGAGGGGCAGCGGCGCCGCCTTGAGCGAGCCGTGCAGCCGGACGACCTCGGTCAGCATGCGGCTGCTGGTGAGGTCGTCGCCGAGCGGCGCTGGGTGTCCGGGGGTCATCGCTGAGGTACCACCTGTCCGGGGAACGCGATCCGAGGGCGGGCCGCCTGGATGCGACCCAGGAAGTCCTGTCCACGCGCCTGCCAGTCACGCGGAGCGGTGCCGCGCAGCAGTCGGTGGTGCAGGTAGCCGAGCTCGATGGCTGCCTGCTGGTAGTCGCGCATGGCGCGCTCCGCGGCCGGGCCGCCCTGCTGGCGGGCGTGCCTGCGGGCCGTACGACGAGCGCGGAGGTCGACCACCCAGCCGATGTCGGTCGCCGGGAGCAGGCCGCGGTCGGCGGCGTCGGTGAGCGCCATCCGCAGCACGTGCGCCTCGGTCTCGCGGGCCCACCAGGCCAGCGCGACCATGCCGATGAACGCCGGCGCCATGATCACGACGTAGACGAGCACGAAGCTGCCGAAGCCGAACACCGTCGAGCCGTTCCAGAGCCCGTGCGCGAGCACGGCGAGGAGGTAGCCGCCCAGGGGGGCGAGCCAGCGCACGGACCTGCTGCGCGAGCTGACCGCCAGGCCGACACCGATGCCGGTGAAGGCGGTGAAGAGCGGGTGCGCGAACGGGCTGAAGAGGCAGCGCATCACGAAGGTGCCGGTGACGGCCTCCAGGCCACCGGGGCCCACGCCGTCGGTGCCGTTGTAGGCGGCGACGAGGTAGAGGACGTTCTCGGTGAACGCGAAGCCGACGCCGACCATGCCGGCGTAGACGATGCCGTCGAGGATGCCGTCGACCTCGGCCCGGCGCCACCACAGCAGCAGCACGAGGAAGAGGCCCTTGCTGGCCTCCTCCACGACCGGCGCGACGATCGCGAGCGAGGCGTTGTCGGTGATCGGCACGACGAGGCCGCCGATGCCCTGGATGACCAGCGCCGCCATCGTCGCCACGAAGGCGCCCCAGGCCAGCCCGGCGACCAGCAGGACGCGCGGCTCGGGCTCGTAGCGGTCCAGCCACAGGTACGCCGCCAGCACGGGCCCGACCGGCACCGCGGCCAGCCCGGCGGCGAGCACCGTCGTGCCGGGCGCGCCGGACAGCGCGAGCAGGGCCAGGGTCAGGAGTGCGCCGACGGTCACCGCCACGGTCACCACGACCGTGAAGGCAACACTGTTGCGCGGGCTTCCTGACATGGACGGAAGCCTATCGGCAGGCTCCGGTCAAGCCCTGATCGCCAACTCTACGCCGCGGCGTACAGTGGGAAAGGTGACCGAGGACACCCCCACCGCGCCGAAGACCGAGCAGCACGACCCCGCCGTCCCCGAGGCCTACGCGGCGTTCATGCGGACCGGCTGGGACGACGGCCCGAGCGACGTGTCGCGGCACCCGGTCGCCGACCTCGCGGCGGCCCGCCGGCAGCGGCTCGCGGACGCCTTCCCGGGCGAGCGGCTCGTGCTGCCCGGCGGTGGTTACCAGGTACGCGCCTTCGACACCGACTACCGCTTCCGTGCCGACACCGCGCACGCCTACTTCTCCGGCAACCACACCTCCGACGCCACGCTGGTGGTCGAGCCCGACGGCTCCGCCGTGCTCTACGCCCGGCCGCGCTCGGGTCGCGACAGCGACGAGTTCTTCCGCGACCGCCAGTACGGCGCCCTGTGGGCCGGCAAGCGTCCCTCGGCCGAGGAGCTGGCCACCGCCCTCGGCGTCGAGGTCCGCCACGTCGACGACCTCGCCTCCGCCCTCGGCAACGGCACCAAGACCCGGGTGCACCGCCAGGTCTCGGCCGCGGTCGACGGACTGGTCGCCGCCGACGAGGCGCGCGACACCGAGCTGGCCCGGGTGCTCTCGGAGATGCGCCTGGTCAAGGACGACTGGGAGGTCGGCGAGCTGCAGAGCGCCGTCGACGCGACCACGCTCGGCTTCGAGGACTGCGTCCGCGAGTGGGACCGGGTCATCGAGCACGGCGAGCGCTGGCTGGAGGGCACCTTCTTCCGCCGGGCGCGGACGATGGGCAACGACCTCGGCTACGACTCGATCGTCGCCAACGGCTCGCACGCCACGACCCTGCACTGGATCGAGAACTCCGGCGCCGTCGTGCCGGGTGAGCTGATCCTGCTCGACATGGGCGTCGAGAACGCCAACCTCTACACCGCCGACATCACCCGCACGCTGCCGGTGAACGGCAGGTTCACGACCCTCCAGCGCGACCTCTACACCCTGGTCCTGCAGGCCCAGGACGCCGCACTCGCCGCGCTGCGGCCGGGTGCGAAGTTCCTCGCCGGGCACGACGCCGCGATGGTCGTGCTCGCGCACGGCCTCGACGACCTCGGCCTGCTGCCGGTGCCGGTCGAGGAGGCGCTCTCCCCCGACTCCCGGGTCTATGCCCGCTGGACGCTGCACGGCACCAGCCACATGCTCGGCATGGACGTGCACGACTGCGGTCACGCGGCGCCGGAGACCTACCGCGACGCCGACCTCGTCGAGGGCATGGTGCTCACCGTCGAGCCGGGCCTCTACTTCCAGGCCGACGACCTGCTCGTCCCCGATGAGCTGCGCGGCATCGGGATCCGGATCGAGGACGACGTCGTCGTCACCGCCGACGGCGTGCGCAACCTGTCGTCGGCGCTGCCCCGCACGCCCGAGGCGATCGAGGAGTGGATGGGCGACCTGCGCGGCTGAGGTCGTGCTGACGCGGCGCGCGCTGCTCGCCACCACCGCGGCGCTGAGCCTGTCCGGGTGCGCGGAGGGGCGTCCGTGGTCCGGCGCGTCCGGCCGGGTCCGGTTGGCGACCGGCACGGCGGGCGCCGTCTTCGACCAGTACGGCGCAGCGCTGGCCCGGGTCATCGGCGAGCTGATGCCCGCCACCTCGGCGAGCACCGTCAACACCGGCGGCTCGGTCGACAACGTGCTGCAGATCGTGGCCGGGCGGGCCGAGATCGGGTTCTGCCTCGGCGACACAGCAGCCCAGGCGGTGGCCGGGACGGAGCCGTTCGCGGACGCGACCGGGCTGGTGGCGCTGGCCCGGCTCTACGACAGCTTCCTCCAGGTCGTCGTTCGCGCGGACTCCCCCGTCCGCGCCGCCGGCGACCTGCGGGGACGACGGGTGGCGGTCGGCGAGCGTCGTTCCGGCACCCTGCTCACCGTGTCCCGCACGCTCGCCGCGGCCGGCGTCGGGCTCGACGAGGTCACCGTCTCCCACGCGGTCCTCGCCGACGCGCTCTCCGCCCTGGCCGCGCGGCAGGTCGACGCGGTCTGCTTCGTGAGCGGCTTCCCGATCCAGCCGATCGTCGAGTTCACCGCCCGGACGCCGGTGCGGGTGCTCGACCTCGGCGCGCTGGTCCCGGCCCTGGTGGCCGCGCACGGGGCGCAGTACGTCGCCGGGCCGCTGCCGGCTTCGTCGTACCGGCTCCCGGCGGCGGTGCAGACCGTGAGCGTGAAGACGCACCTGGTCGCGAGCCCCGGGCTCTCCGACGACGTCGCTGCCGGCGTCACGTCGGTGATCTTCGACGAGCAGGCCCGGATCGCCCGGCTGGTGCCGAGCGTGCGCCAGCCGACCGCGGCGGCCGGCATCTTCACCGAGCCGCTGCCGCTGCACCCGGGTGCGCTGTCCTACTTCAGGCGCCGGGACCGCGCGGGATCCTGACCTCCGCGCGCAGGCCCGGCCCGGCGGCGGTGAGCCGCAGCGAGCCGCCCGCGTCGCGCAGCCGGCCGGCCGCGATGGCCAGGCCGAGACCGGTCCCCTCGATGGCGGCGTGACGCGGCAGGCGGTGGAAGCGGCGGCCCAGGTCGTCGGCCTCCGCGTCGCTCAGCTCGGGCCCGTGGTCGCGGACGACGAGCAGCCAGTCATCACCGTCGGCGCGCAGGCCGAGCTCGACCGGCACGCCGGGGGCGTACTTCAACGCGTTGTCGAGCAGCGCGTCGACGACCACCGGGGCGAGGTCCGGCTCGACGACGACGCTCGCCGGTGCCGGCGCGAGGTCCACCGCGAGCAGGTCGCCGAAGAGCGGCTCCCACAACCCGATCCGCTCCCGGACCTGCGCGACCAGGTCGACCTCGCCGCGCTCCCGGTCGCGGGAGCCGGCGCTGCTGACCTCGATCAGCCCCTCCAGCGCGCGGGCGATCCGGTCGGTCTCCTCGATCGCCGCGCCGAGGTCGTCACCGGCCCGCTCCTCTGCGAGCGCCTCCAGTCGCAGCCGCAGCGCGGTCACCGGGTTGGCAAGCTGGTGGGAGACGTCAGCGACGAGGTCGCGTTGCTGGCGCTGGGACACCTCGACGCTCTCTGCCATGGTGTTGAAGGTCGCCGCGAGCCGGCGCAGCTCGGGCGGTCCGGCGCCGGGCACGCGCGCGGACGTGTCGCCCTCGCCGAGCTGGCGCGCACTGCTCTCCAGGTCCCGCACCGGGCGCAGGATCCAGCCCACGAGCGGCAGGGCGACCAGGAGCGCGACGACCGCGAGCGCGGCCAGGCCGAGCGCGACGACGACGCCGAGCCGCCACGCCACCGCCCGTCGTACGTCGTCCGTGGGCTGCACCACGACCACGGCGCCGAGCACCTGGGCGTCCCGCCCGATCGGGGTCGCGATCACCATCGGGTCGGTGTCCCAGGGCCACACCGGGTCGGGCGCGGTCGTCGGGTTGCCGTCGAGGGCGGCGGCGACCGCGGCGTCCACGCCGGCGTCGCTGCCGGTGCCGCTGCCGGTGCCGGAGCGGGCGAGGACGGTGCCGTCGGCGTCGAGCACGAGCACGTCCGCGTCGTACACGTCGTGGAAGCGGCGCAGGTCCGGCTCCAGGGCGCGCACCTGCTGCTCGGTGGAGGCATCGCCCGCGAGCGCGGCGAGCCGGGTCGCGGCGGCGAGCCGGCGCTCGTGCAGGTCGTCGGTGCGCGCGGCGGCGTCGCTGACGACGCTGGGCACCAGCAGCGCCGCGAGCAGCACGCCGATGACGGCGATGGTGAGCACCAGCAGCCGGCGCCTCACCGCTCGGGCACCACCCGGTAGCCGATCCCCCGCACGGTCTCGATCACCAGCGCGGCGCCGAGCTTGCCGCGCAGGCCGGCGACGTGGACGTCGAGGGTGCGCGAGGCGCCGACCCAGGTGGTGTCCCAGACCTCCTCCATCAGCGCCGCGCGGCTGACCGGCCGGCCGGGCGTGCGGACCAGGGCGCGCAGCAGCTCGAACTCCTTGGCGGTCAGTGCGACGACGCCGTCCGCCGTACGGACCTCGCGGGACTCGGCGAGCAGCTCGACGCCGAGGTCCGCGGCGGGCGGTGTCGCGGCGGGGGTCGCCCGGCGCAGCACCGCCTCCACCCGGGCGAGCAGGACGTCGAGGCTGTAGGGCTTGGTGACGTAGTCGTCGACGCCCGCTCGCAGCGCGGCGACGACCGCCCGCTCGGCGCGGCGGGCGGTCAGCGCCACGATCGGGACGGCTGAGACCTTGCGGACCTCCTGACAGACCCACAGCCCGTCACGGTCCGGCAAGCCCATGTCGAGCAGCAGCAGCTCGGCGTCCGCGTGGGCGTCCAGGGCCGCCGCCGCGGTCGCGGCGCGGCAGACCTGGTAGCCGTTGCGCCGCAGGGCCTGGGTGAGCGCCTCGGCGACACCGGGGTCGTCCTCCACCAGCAGGATCCGCATCGCGCTGCCATCGTAGGGCGTGCGCTCAGGTGCGGGCCTGCTCCCGGTCGAGGTAGGTGTCGCGGCGGTTGCGCAGCCCGAACACGTAGACCACGAGCGACACCCCGACCGCGATCGTGACGTAGACCGCGAACAGCCCGACGTGGTCGTGCTTCTTGGCCGCCTCGTAGATCAGCGGGGCGGTGCCGCCGAAGGCGGAGTTCGCCAGCGCGTAGCCCAGGCCGACGCCCAGCGCACGGACGTGCGCCGGGAACATCTCGGCCTTCACCACCGCGTTGATCGAGGTGTAGCCGGTCAGCAGGACATAGCTCGCGACGAGGAGCGCGAAGCTGCCCAGCGGCGTGGTGACCTCCGGCAGCGTGGTGATGAACAGGTAGGTGAAGAGCACCCCGCCGATCCCGAAGAAGACCAGCAGCGGCTTGCGGCCCACCCGGTCGCTGACCAGACCACCGACCGGCTGCAGCAGCATGAGGACCACCAGCGCAGCGAGGTTGACCCAGGTCGCGGTCATTCCCTGCTCGGCGTACACGCTCTTGACGGTGCTCGGGCCGTTGACGCTGTAGGTGTAGAACGCGACGGTGCCGCCGAGGGTGACCAGGAAGCAGAGCAGGAGCTGGCGCGGGTAGCGGGTCAGCAGCTCGCGCATCGAGCCGGAGCGCCGGGCGCCCTCCCCCTCCTGGACCTGGAGCGACTCGTCCATCGACGAGCGCAGCCAGAGCACGACGACCGCGGCGACGGCGCCGAAGGCGAACGCGATCCGCCAGCCGAAGTCGCTGATCTGCTCGTCGCTCAGGAAGGCCTGCTGGAGGAGCAGCATCAGCTGGGCGAGCACGTGGCCGCCGACGAGCGTGACGTACTGGAAGGAGGAGAAGAAGCCGCGGCGCTCGGGCGTCGCCGCCTCGGACATGTACGTCGCGGAGGTGCCGTACTCCCCGCCGGTCGCGAACCCCTGGAGCAGCCGGCAGAGCACGAGGATCACGACGGCACCGCTGCCGACCGTCGCTGCCGTCGGTGCGACCGCGATGATCAAGGACGCCGCCGCCATCAGGCTCACGCTGAACACCAGCGCCGGCCGACGGCCGTGGCGGTCGGCGAAGCGGCCGAAGTACCACGAGCCGATCGGCCGCATGAGGAAGGTGACCGCGAAGATCGCCATCGTGTAGACGCCCGCGTTGGGCTCGTCGCCGCCGAAGAAGTGGGTCTCGAAGTACGACGCGAAGACGGTGTAGACGTACACGTCGTACCACTCGACGAGGTTGCCCAGCGAGCCCCGGACGGTGTTCAGGACGGCTCGCCGTGTGGACGGCGGGCGCTGGGTGGTGGCGACGATGGTGGCCATCGGCAGCAGCTCCTCTGATCTCGGTGCGAGTCCCAGAGAGGACTCGCGACCGGACGACCGTAGGAGTGGCGGCGGTCACAGCGGGCCGCTCGGGGCGCTGAGTTTACAAACTCCTTGCATCGAGGAGGTCGAACGTCGCGAGGTCGCGGATCGCCGCGCAGGAGCGGGCGGTCATCGCCGCGAACATGCGGTCGCCGCGCTCGGTGCGCGCGCCGTAGGCCTGGCCGAAGACCGCGACGAGCGGCACCTGGAGCTGCGCGAAGCGGTAGTCGTCCCAGCACTGCTCCAGGGAGTACGACGCGACGCCGTGCGCCCGGAGCGCCCGGTGGTAGGCCGCGACGAGGTCGCGCTCGGCGGTGCGGCGCTCGGCGGGGTCCAGGCTGGTCGCGATCGCGTAGGCGAGGTCGCGGGCGGGCAGCCCGAGGCTGAGCGTCTGCCAGTCGACGGCCGAGACGCCCCGTCCCTCGGGAGGGAAGAGCAGGTTGTCGAGGCGGTAGTCGCCGTGGACCAGCCCGAACCGCTCGGTGCGCGCGAGCGCCCACGCCTCGACGACGGCCGGCACGGCGCGGACGGTCGCGACGTCCGCCTCGCCCAGGAGCCCGGCGAGGTTGGCGACGAACATCTCGACGGCCGGGCCGAACAGCTCGGCCATCAGCGCGGCGTCGTCAGGCCCGTTGAGCGCGAGGCCCTCGACGTCGAGGAGCGTGGGGTCGCACCAGCGCGGGCCGTGCAGGCCGGCCAGGTTGACCACCGCGTCCTCGGCCTGTGCGACGGTGCAGCCGGCGACCTGGTCGCCCTGGGTCGCCGGCGCGAGGTCCTCCAGGAGCAGCACGAAGTCGCCGCCCTCGTCGGCGATCTCCGCGTGGTGCAGCCGGGGCGTGCGGACCGCGACCGTCGGCAGGACCTCGCGGTAGAACCGGACCTCGGTGCGGTAGGGGTTGGCGAGCAGCGCCCGCGCTGCGGGGTCGGCCGCCGGCAGCTTGGCGAGCACGGTGGCCGGGAGCGCCGGGTCGCCGGTGAGCGCGAGCCGGAAGCAGGTGCCGATCTGGCCGGTCCCGACGGGGCTCGCGGTGACCTCGTCGACCTGCCGGCCCAGCGCCGCGGAGAGCCAGGCCGGGGTGAGCTCCTCGACGGAGGAGACGACGCTCATCGCCGTCCCCACCCGGGGTTGGCGGGCAGCGCGTCCAGCCCCGGGTCGCGGACCTCCGCCCACGCCCGTACGACGCCCGCGAGCTCCGCCGGCGTCGCCCCGTGCAGCACGACCGAGTCGGCGCCCGCGTCGAGCTGGTCGCGGACCCGCGCCGCGCACTGCTCGGCGGTCCCGGTCGCGGACGCGGCGAGCCAGTGCGCCGGCAGCGCCTCGTCGCGCAGGCGGGTCAGCTCCTCGACCGTGCCGATCGCGTCGAAGGCACCCGGGTAGCCCTGCACGAGCGGGTGCGCGCGGAAGCGGGCCAGGTCGTCGAGGGACCAGCCGTTGGCGCGGACCAGCACCTCGCCGTACCCCTGGAGGTAGGTCGCGAGCCGGCCGACCAGCTTGCGCAGCCGGGCCTCCTCCGCGATCTCGTCGTCGACGGTGGCCAGCACCGACCAGACCCGCACCGAGCCGGGGTCGCGCCCGGCCTGCTCGGCGGCGGCGCGGACGGTGGCGACCGAGCGGGCGAGGGTGTCGTCGGTGAGGAAGGTGTGCAGCACGACGCCGTCGGCGACCTGGCCGGCCAGGCGCAGCGAGCGTTCCCCGATGGCCATCATCAGCACCGGGACGTCCTCGTCGAGGTCGGCGCCCTGGGAGAGGTAGGGGAAGTCGCCGGCGGGCCCGCTGTGGCCGAACGCCTCGCCGTGCCACAGCCGCCGGTAGATCCCGATCGCGTCGCGCATCTGGGCACCGGTCACCCGGGGCAGGCCCATCACGTCGAAGAGCAGGTCGAAGCCGCGGCCCAGGCCGAAGGCGTAACGCCCTTCGCTGAGCCGGTGCAGCGTGCTCGCCATGGTCGCGGTCACCAGCGGGTGGCGGGTGTTGTGGTTGGTGGCCGCGGTGGCGATCCCGATCCGCTCGGTGGCCGCCGCGGCGGCGCCGGCGAGCACACCGGCGTCCTTGACGTTGAACCGCTCGGAGAGGAAGACCGCGCCGATCCCGAGGTCTTCCGCCAGGCGCGCCTCGGCGAGCAGGTCGCGGGGCGAGGAGGTGTGGCCGGCCAGTCCGTAGCAGCCGATCTCAGGCATCACCGGCGCAGCATGACACTCGACTGGACACGTGTCCAGCACTTGTGTTCGTTGAGTTCGGCAGCTTGCGACTTCCGAGTAACCCCCGCACGGGAGTTGACTGGCGACCGTGCCTGCCAAGACCGCCACCGCCTCGTCGTACTCCATCACCATGCGTCTGCACACCTCGATCGACCACGGCGTGGTCGGCGAGGTCGCCACGGCCATCGCCGGAGCCGGCGGGATGGTGACGGCGATCGACGTCGCCGAGTCCAGCCCGACCCGGCTCACCGTGGACGTGACCTGCTCGGCGGCGGACGCCGAGCACGCCGCCGAGCTGCAGACCGCGGTCGCCGCGGTCGAGGGCGTCGAGGTGCACAAGGTCTCCGACCGGACCTTCCTGATCCACCTCGGCGGCAAGATCGAGGTCGCCTCCAAGGTCCCGCTGCGCACCCGCGACGACATGTCGCTGGCCTACACCCCCGGCGTGGGACGGGTGTCGATGGCGATCGCGGAGAACCCCGACGACGTACGACGCCTGACGATCAAGGGCAACACCGTCGCCGTGGTCACCGACGGCTCGGCCGTGCTGGGCCTGGGCAACATCGGCCCCGGCGCCGCGCTGCCGGTGATGGAGGGCAAGGCCGCGCTGTTCAAGCGGTTCGGCGAGATCGACGCCTGGCCGATCTGCCTGGACACCCAGGACACCGACGAGATCGTGCGCGCGGTCGAGCTGATCGCGCCCGGCTTCGGCGGCATCAACCTCGAGGACATCGCCGCGCCGCGCTGCTTCGAGATCGAGGCCCGGCTGCGCGAGCGGCTCGACATCCCGGTCTTCCACGACGACCAGCACGGCACCGCGATCGTCGTCCTGGCGGCGCTCACCAACGCGCTGCGCGTGGTCAAGAAGGAGATCGGCCAGGCCCGGGTCGTGGTCTCCGGCGCGGGCGCCGCCGGCACCGCGATCGTCAAGCTGCTCCTCGCGGCCGGCGTCGAGGACGTCGTGGTCGTCGACCGTGCCGGCGCGCTGGTGCGCGGCGACTCCTCGCTCTCCCTGACCCACCAGGAGCTGGCCTCGCTGACCAACCGCGACGGTCGCAGCGGTGGGCTGAAGGACGTGCTCGTCGGCGCCGACGTGTTCATCGGCGTGAGTGCCCCCGGCATCCTGGAGCCGGAGTGGATCGCCGACATGGCCACCGACCCGGTCGTCTTCGCACTCGCCAACCCCGACCCCGAGGTCGACCCCGCCCAGGCCGCCAAGCACGCCGCCGTCGTCGCGTCCGGCCGCTCCGACTTCCCCAACCAGATCAACAACGTGCTGGCCTTCCCCGGCGTCTTCCGCGGCCTCCTGGACGCTCGCGCGCACGAGGTCACGGTGGAGATGTGCCTGCGCGCCGCGGACGCGATCGCGCACGTGGTCGGCGACGAGGAGCTCAACGCGAGCTTCATCATGCCCTCGGTCTTCCACCCCGAGGTGCACCAGGCGGTCGCCACCGCCATCGCCCACCAGCCGGAGTGACGCCTGGTCAGCGGTGAGCGTCGGGCCCGTGGTGGGCGTGGTGGAGGGCGTGTCCCTTGCCGCGGTCGATGAGCCACCGGTTGACCGGGAACGCCGCCACGAAGGCCGCCGTGAGCGCCACCACCATGCCGCCCCAGAAGATCGCGTCCCCCAGCCCGGCGTCCATCGCGCCCGGGACCACGGCCATCACCGCGTTGTCGACGACCTCCATCACCAGGATCGAGACCGTGTCCGCGGCGAGCACCAGCTTGAGCGCGCCGGCCAGCGGCATCCCAGAGCGGACCAGCGGGACCGAGGAGAGGCCGTAGCCGAAGACGAACGCCAGGCCGGTCGCCAGCACGATGGTCTGGACGTTGGACAGGCCGGCCGTCGTACCGATCACCAGGCCGAGGACCTCACCGATGGCACAGCCGGTGAGGCAGTGGAGGGTGGCGCTGGCGGCGAGCCGGTTGCGGGGGTTCATGTCGACCCAACATACCCCCCAGGGGTTTATTCCACGGTCCGATGTAGCGTCGTCCTCGGGGAGGGGATGGCGGCATGAAGATCGGACTGGGACTCCCGGGCAACATCGCGGGAAGCACCGGGAACGACATCGTCGAGTGGGCCCGGGCCGGCGAGCAGCGAGGCTTCGACGCGCTCGCGGCGACCGACCGGTTCGCCTATCCGAGCCATGGCTGCTTCACCCAGCTCGCCGCCGCGGCGGCGGTGACGACCCGCCCTGAGCTGATGTCCAACATCATCCTCGGTCCGCTGTACCCCACCGGCGTCCTGCAGAAGCTCGCGGCCGACCTCGCCAGTCTCAGCGGCGGACGGTTCGTCGCCGGCATCGGCGTCGGCGGGCGGCCGGACGACTTCGTCGAGACCGGCGCGGCGATGGAGGGGCGCGGCGCCCGGCTCGACGCGACCCTCCAGGAGTTCGCCGACGTCACCACCGGTGGCACCAGCACCCGAGGCGGCACCGCCATCACCGGACAGTCGCACCCGATCCCGGTAGTCCTGGGCGGCACCGTCGCCGCGACATGGCGGCGCGTGGTCGCGTACGCCGACGGCTGGACCGCCGGGTCCTACCGCGACTACGACGCCGCCGGCCGCATCGCGGAGGACCTGCGGCGTCGGTGGACCGAGGCCGGACGAGCCGGCACCCCCCTGCTGATCGCCTGCTGCAACGTCGCTCTCCGCGAGCGCGAGCGAGGACGCGATCACGTGGGTTCTTACTACGCCGCCCACCCCGGTTTCGTCGACCGCGTCGTCGACGACCTCGTGACGACGGCCCGCGAGGCTCGCGACACCGTCCGGCGCTTCGGCGACCTGGGCTTCGACAGCGTGAACTTCCACGCCGCGGTGCCCGATCTCGACCAGGTGGAGAGGCTCGCCGACGCCGTCCTCGGCTGAAGGGAGCGATAGCCTTCGCGCAGGCCTCCGTAGCTCAATTGGATAGAGCCGTCGGTTTCTACCCGACTGGTTGCGGGTTCGACTCCTGCCGGGGGCGCCACCGTTTGCCGCGGCCACCCCGGGTACCGCCCGGGGATGGCGAACTCCGTGCTGACCACCGCTGCCGACCTCGCCGGCCGCGCGCTCGCGGCCGCGACCACCGGCATCGCCGCGCTGCGCCCGGCTGACAAGCCGCTGCACCCGGAGGGACAGACCTGGGCGGGCCGGCTGACCCGCGCCGGGAGCGAGGAGCGCACCGGGGTGGCGTGGCTCGACGAGCCCGGCGAGGACGAGGTGCTGGTGCGCACGTCCCGCGCGATCGGCCTGCCGGGGCCACTGCCGGACGTCGCGGGGCTGGCGCTGCGGGTCCGCACCGATCGCGACCGGTACGGCGACCTGCTGCTCGCGAGCACCGGGTGGGACCCGGTGAGCCGGCACCTGCTCGTGCCGGCGTGGCGTGCGGACCAGCCGCTGACCTGCCTGCTCCCCTACCGCAGCCCGGTCGGGCCGGTCGTGATCGGCGCGCGTCCGGTGGACGTGCGCGGCTACGAGCTGTCCTGGGCGCGGGTGGGCGGGGCGTGGCAGCACCTGGGCGTGCTGACCACCGAGCTCCCGCTGCCCGACGACGCGGAGGCGTCGTACGACCCGGTGACGAACCCGCTGCCGGGGCTGGAGCAGTACGCGTGGGTGAGCCACCTGCGCGAGCGCTCCTACGCGACCGCCCGGCGCCTGCGCGGCGGCTGAGGGCACGTACACTGGGGCGGACTCCTCAGACAAGTAGACAGGTCCCATGCCCCAGGTACGACGTGAGCCGCTCGCCGAGCAGGCCGCCGGGCTCCTCCTCGACCGGATCCGCGCCGGCGAGTGGCAGCTCGGCCAACGCCTGCCCGGGGAGACCACGCTGGCGCCGCAGCTCGGTGTGGGCCGGTCCACGGTGCGCGAGGCGATCCGCCAGCTGGCGGGCCGCGGGGTGCTGGCGAGCCGGCAGGGCGCGGGCGTGTTCGTGACGGCGCTGGACGCCCGCGAGGACTGGGACCTGGTGCTGCGCCGCGCCGACATCGCCTCCGTGCTGGAGGCGCGGATCGCGATCGAGGCGGAGGCCGCAGCGCTGGCGGCCGAGCGTCGTACGCCCACCGAGCTGCGGGCGATCTCCCGTGCCCTGGCCGGGCGCGCGCGGGGCGCGGAGAGCCTGGAGGAGCACGTGGACGCCGACATGGCGTTCCACCGCGCGGTCGTCGTCGCCGCCCACAACCCTCTGCTGGTGGGCCTGTTCGACGGCTTCGTGCCGCGGGTGCGCCAGACGATGGTGGAGATGCTGCGGCTCCGCGCCGACTTCGACGAGGACGCCGACCATCGCTTCCACCGACTGCTGCACGAGGCGATCGGCGCGCGCGACACGGCCGCGGCCGCCGACCTGAGCCGCCACCACCTGACGTCCCTGAAGGAGAGCATCGCGTGAACGCCCCCGTCGTCCTCGACCTCGCCGAGGTGACCTTCCGCCGCGGCGGCACCCAGATCCTGCACGGCATCGACCTGCGGGTCCGAGCCGGCGAGCACTGGGCGCTGCTCGGGCCGAACGGCGCCGGGAAGTCCACGCTGCTGGGCTTCTGCGGCGCGCACGTGCACCCGACGAGCGGCACCGTCGACGTGCTCGGCAAGCGCCTGGGCCGGGTCGAGCTCCAGGAGCTGCGCCGGGTGATCGGGCACGTCAACCCGCGCCATCCCCTGCAGTCGCGGCTCACGGTCCGTGAGGTCGTGCTCACCGGGTTGACCGGCACCATCGAGACCAAGATGCGCTGGGAGCCCACGCCCGAGGAGGTACGCCGCGCCGACGACCTCGTCGCCGAGGTCGGGCTCACCCACCGGGCCGACGCGCAGTGGCCGGGCCTGTCCCAGGGCGAGCGCGGGCGGGCGCTGATCGCCCGTGCGCTGGTGGCCGAGCCGCGGCTGCTGCTCCTCGACGAGCCGACGACCGGGCTCGACGTCGCAGCCCGCGAACAGCTGCTGGAGGTGCTCGACCGGCTGGCCCGGACCGCGCCCGAGGTCGCCTCGGTGCTGGTCACCCACCACCTGGAGGAGCTGCCGGTCTCCACCAGCCACGCGCTGCTGATCAGCCACGGCCGCACGGTCGCGGCCGGCGACGTCGCGAGCGCCGTCACCACCAGCACGATCACCCGCGCCTTCGAGCACCCGATCGAGGTCAGCCGGGACGGCGGCCGTTGGGCCGCGCGGGCGCTGCGGCCCGACGAGGCGGCCTGACGAGACGGCCTGACGAGGTGACCTGAGAGCGGACGGCCCCCGCGGGGAGGGTCGCGTGGGGCCGTCCGGACCGAGGGGCCTCAGGCGCGGTGGCGACCGGTCCGCTGCCGTGACCGCAGGGTCATCAGGGCACCGAGCACCAGCAGACCGCCTGCGAGGCCGAGCAGGCCACCCGACATCGGCGAGCCGGTGTCCGGCAGGGTGCCGTCCCCGGCCGAGGCGCCGCCGACGCCGGAGCCCGAGCCACCGGCGCCCGTGCCGGCACCTCCGTCCGTGCCACCGGTCCCGGTGTCGCCCGCTCCGCCCGGGCCACCCGGGCCGGTGGTGGGCTGGTCCGTGGGCTCGGTCGGGTCGTCCTGGGCCGCGATGAACCGGGTGCGGCCGTCGGTGGTGACGTCCAGCGAGGTCTCCTCGGAGAAGGAGGCGTAGTGCTGGCACTGCTCCCCCGCGACGCTGTGCGCACTCTGGTTCCAGCGCACCTTCTCCGTCGCGGCCGGGGTGCCGGTCACCTCCAGGGTGACGGCGCCCGGCGCGGTGCCGGTGACGCAGAGCTGGACCGTGCTCGTCCGCGTCGGGTCGTCTCCGCGGACGACGAGGGTGTCACCGTCGAGCGTGGCCGGGCCGCCGCACACGGCGAGCCGGCCGGCACCGGTCCTGCGGACCGTCAGGTCCTGCCCGTAGAGGTTGGTCGTCAGCGTGAAGCGCGCGACCTGGCCGACCTCGCGGGTGCCGCTCGGCGAGGCGAGCGTGAGGGTCGGGTCGCTCGGGATCCGGGCCAGGATGTCGTCCTGCTCGCTCTGCGGCAGGTTGGCGGCGCAGACCCCCTTGTCGTCGTACGGCGCGTCGGAGACGCACCACACGAGCAGCTGCAGCGCGCGGCGCTCCCAGGTGGTGCCGTCGGAGCGCGCCTGGGTGGCGTCGAGGGTGGTGTCCTGCGCACGGTCGAAGGAGTGCCCGTGCTGGATCAGGTAGGTGATCAGCTTCTCCTGGTCGGCGCTCAGCTTCTCGTTGCCCGGCTGCGGCAGCAGCGGGCCGACCGGGCTGCCGTCCTTGTCGACCAAGGCGCCGTCCTCGGCGGTGGTCCCGCACACGTGGAGCTTCAGGTCCGTGCAGTACATCCACTCCGCGACCGGGCCGCCGGTGCGGGCGTCGTGGTGCACCGCGCAGACCGGTGGCGCCGACTCGGCGTCGCTCTCGCCGTAGTAGTCGTAGAGGATCACCGCGTGGCCGGCGTTGTAGTCCTCCAGCCGCTTGCCCTTCACCCGGGTCAGGTCGCCGTAGGGACCGGGGGCGGCGGCCGGGTCGTCGATCGTCGTGCCGGCGCAGCGCGCGTTGAAGGCGGCGACCGGCGCGGGCGGGGTGTCGGCGAGGGCGGTCCGGGCGGTGGCGGGCACCAGGAGCAGGCCGAGCAGGACGGTGACGGCGTACGCCGCCGCGCGGATCGTGCGGAGCGCGGGCGCCAGAGGGGCGTGGTTCACAGAGGTGTCTTTCCCGAGAGGTAGGCGGTCGGAGCGGACCCACCCCACCACGCGGCATGTGACATAGCACCAGCCATAGGATGCTCCGGCACCGGATCCGGTACGCGGCGCGCCTCCCCCGCCGGGCCCACCGGACGTCGTAGAAAGAGGGAACGGCCCCGCGGGAGGTATGAGCCTCGTGGGGCCGAGGCCATCCCGGGGGAGGCTCAGCGGAAGGCGGACTCGCCGGTCAGCGCGCGGCCGATGACGAGCTGGTGCACCTCGGAGGTGCCCTCGTAGGTCAGCACCGACTCCAGGTTGTTGGCGTGCCTCATCACCGGGTGCTCCAGGGTGATCCCGGCCGCGCCGAGGATCGTCCGGCACTCCCGCGCGATCGCGATCGCCTCACGCACGTTGTTGAGCTTGCCGAGGCTGACCTGGTCCGCCGCGAGCCGGCCGGCGTCCTTGAGCCGGCCGAGGTGCAGCGCGAGCAGCATCCCCTTGCCGAGCTCGAGGGTCATGTCGGCGAGCTTCGCCTGGGTCAGCTGGTACGACGCCAGCGGCCTGTCGAAGATCTCCCGCTCCCCGGCGTAGGCGATCGCGGTCTCCAGGCAGTCGCGCGCCGCCCCGAGCGCGCCGAAGACGATCCCGAACCGGGCCTCGTCGAGGCACGACAGCGGCCCGCGCAGGCCGCGCACGTCCGGGAACACCGCGTCACCGGGCAGGCGCACCCCGTCGAGCACCAGCTCGGAGGTCACCGAGGCGCGCAGCGACATCTTCCGCTTGATCTCCGGGGCCGAGAAGCCCTCGCTGTCGGTGGGCACGACGAACCCGCGAACGCCCTCCGAGGTCTGCGCCCACACCACCGCGACGTCGGCGACCGAGCCGTTGGTGATCCACATCTTGGTGCCGCTCAGCACCCAGCCGTCGCCGTCGCGCACCGCCCGGGTGCGCATGCCGGCGGGGTTGGAGCCGAAGTCCGGCTCGGTGAGCCCGAAGCAGCCGATCGCCTCGCCGGTGGCCATCCGCGGCAGCCAGGTGTCCTTGTGCTCCGCCGAGCCCCACCGGTGGATCGCGAACATCGCCAGCGAGCCCTGCACCGAGACCAGCGAGCGCAGGCCGGAGTCGCCGGCCTCCAGCTCCAGGCAGGCCAGGCCGTACGCCGTGGCGCTGGTCCCCGCGCAGCCGTAGCCCTCCAGGTGCATGCCCAGCACACCCAGGCCGCCGAGCTCGCGGGCCAGCTCCCGGGCCGGGATCGCGGCCTCCTCGTACCACTGCGCCAGGTGCGGGCGGACCTTCGCGGCCACGAAGGCGCGCACGGTCTCGCGAATCGCCCGCTCCTCCTCGGAGAGGAGTCCGTCGATGTCGAACAGCTCGAAGGGCGTGCGGCTCATGCTCAGCCCGCGTAGGCGTCGATCTCGCCGAGCAGCCGCGCCTTCACCTCGTCGGGCGCGAAGGACGCGCGCACCGCCGCCCGCGACAGGTCCGCCAGCCCGGCCTCCTCGACTCCGAGCAGGTCGGCCGCGATCTCGTACTCCCGGTTGAGCGTGGTCCCGAACATCGGCGGGTCGTCGGAGTTGATCGTCACCACGACCCCCGCCTCGACGAAGGTGGGCAGCGGGTGCTCGGCCAGCGAGGCCACCGCGCGGGTCGCGACGTTCGACGACGAGCAGACCTCCAGCGGGATGCCGTGCTCGGCGAGGTGGGCCAGCAGCGCGGGGTCCTGGGCGGCCGACGTGCCGTGCCCGATCCGCTCGGCACCGAGGTCGCGCAGCGAGGTCCAGATCGTCTCCGGCCCGGTGGTCTCCCCCGCGTGCGGGACCGAGTGCAGCCCGGCGGCCCTGGCCGCGGCGAAGTGCGGCACGAACCAGTCCCGCGGCACGCCGATCTCCGGGCCGCCCAGCCCGAAGGCGACCAGGCCGTCGGGCGCGTGGTCGAGCGCGTAGCCCAGCGTCGCGTCGGCGGCCGGCACGCCGGACTCGCCCGGCACGTCGTAGATCCACCGCAGCACGAGCCCGAAGTCCCGCTCGGCGGCGAGCCGGGCGTCCTCGATCGCCTCCGTGTAGGCCTCGATCGGCATGCCCCGCTCGGGGTCGTCCGGCAGCACCGAGGTGTACGGCGTGCAGGTGAGCTCGGCGTAGCGCACCGCCTGTCCCTCGGCGAGCTCCCGGCCGATCTCGTAGGTCAGGTAGCGCACGTCCTCGGGCGTGCGGACCAGGTCGACGACGGCGAGGTAGACCTCGATGAAGTGGGCGAAGTCGCGGAAGGCGAAGAAGTCACGGAGCAGCGCGGGGTCCGAGGGCACCGTGCCCGGGTGGCGCTCCGCCAGCTCGGACACGATCCGCGGGGAGGCCGACCCGACGTGGTGGACGTGCAGCTCGGCCTTCGGCAGTCCCGCGATGAAGTTGCTCAGCACGGTCGTCACTCAAGCGCGTCGACGAGGTTCTTCGCAAGGTCGTCGACGGTGCGGCCGTCGTCGAACACCTTGCCGTCGAGCAGGATCGTCGGCGTGCCCTGGACGTTGTTGGCGGTGGCCTCCTGGGTCGCCTTGGTGACCCAGTCCTTGTTGCTGACGTTCTTGATCGCGTCGGCGACGTCGGACTCGGTGGCGCCGGCCTCCACGGCGAGGGCGACCAGGTCGTCGTTGGTGACCGAGTCGCCGGAGTCCTCGGCGGGCTGGTTCTCGTAGAGCAGGTCGTGGAACTTCTTCGCGACCTCGGGGCCGGACTTCTCCAGCACCACGGAGAACGCGCTGGCGGCGCGGATCGGGTAGTCGCCGACCCGGCCGCTGAGCAGGTCGAAGGGGCGGTACTCGACGAGCACCTTGCCGTCCTCGGCCAGCTTGGTCAGGTCGTCGCGGGTGCGCGACTCCAGCTCGCCGCAGAAGGGGCAGATGAAGTCCTCGTAGATGACCACCGTGTGCGGTGCGTCCTTCTTGCCGATCGTGACGCCGAAGTCGCTGGAGCCCGCGTCGGAGACGGTGACCTCCTTCTTGTTCAGGACACTGACGAGCACCGCACCACCGACGATGACGATCATCGCGAGGACGACGCCGCCGATCGTCAGGATCCGGCGGCGGGACTCCCGCCTCGCCTGCGCGGCCCGCTCCTCGGCAGCCCGCTGGGCCCGCTCGTTGGCCTTCGACATCAGTCTCCCTCTCCTTGGGTGGTGCGCGCGGTGCGCGGCCGGAACAGCACGGAGTCCAGCGCCAGGCGGGTCCGCCCGACGTACACGACGAGGATCGAGGCGGCCAGCAGCGCGACGTCGCGCGCGATCTCCCAGGGGTACGACGACGCCGCCCCCGGGTCGGAGCCGCCCCCGCCGAAGCAGCCGCAGTCGATCTCGATGCCGCGCGCCCACACCGAGGCGATGCCGACGATGAAGGCCACGAACAGCAGCGACGACAGCACGGCCGCGCCGCGGGTGAGCACGCCGAGGACCAGCGCCAGGCCGATGACCAGCTCGAGGCCGGGCAGGGCGACGCCGACGGTCTCGGCGAGCGAGGACGGCAGCAGCTGGTAGGCGCGGACCGCGGCGATGCTGGCGTCCGGCTGGGTGATCTTCAGCGCGCCGGCGACGATCCACACGCCACCGGTCACCAGCCGGGCGAGCAGACCCACCCAGGCCAGTCCTCCGTTCACGCCGCCGAGACTAGTGGCCGCCACTGAGCGGCTCCTGAGAAGCGCCCGGCGCCGTCGTACCCGGGCAGGCGTAGGGTGCTCCCTCGTGAACGAACGACTGGTCTGGATCGACTGCGAGATGACCGGGCTCGACCTCGAGAACGACGCCCTCATCGAGATCGCCGCGCTGGTGACCGACTTCGACCTCAACGTCCTCGGCGAGGGCGTCGACCTCATCGTCAAGCCGCCCGCGGAGGCGCTGGACCAGATGATCGAGTTCGTCCGGAACATGCACGAGACCTCCGGCCTGCTCGCCGAGCTCGACGGCGGGGTGAGCCTGCGCGAGGCCGAGGAGCAGGTGATGGCCTACCTGCGCGAGCACTGCGCGCCCGACAGCCGTCCGGCGCTGGCCGGCAACTCGGTCGCCACCGACCGCGGGTTCGTCGCGCGCGACATGTCCGAGCTGGACGCCTTCCTGCACTACCGGATCGTCGACGTCTCCTCGATCAAGGAGCTGTCGAAGCGGTGGTTCCCGCGGGCGTACTTCAACGCCCCCACCAAGCGCGGCAACCACCGCGCGCTCGCCGACATCCAGGAGAGCATCGAGGAGCTGCGCTACTACCGCGACACCGTCTTCGTCCCGCTCCCCGGCCCCGACGCCGACGCCGCCAAGGCCGCGGCCGCCCGCCACGGCGGCTCGATCACCGGGCTCGGCGTGGCTGCGACGGATACCGATTCCTAGTTCCGGACCGAGTGCGTCTACACTCGTCCCGCTGCCCGGCACGCCCGGGACGGCCCTGGTGGGTATAGCTCAGCTGGTAGAGCGCCGCCTTGTGGTGGCGGATGTCGCGGGTTCAAGTCCCGTTACTCACCCCAAGGAGCCGGCCGGACTCGATCGAGTCCGGCCGGTTCGTCTTTTTCGCCCTCGCCCCACTGCGGCCGCGATCTCTGACTATAGTCAGAGAATGCTCACCGACGTCCTCCGCCGCTTCAACCGGACCTACACCCAGCGCATCGGCGTGCTCGACGACTCCTTCCTCGGCACCGGGCGCCCGCTGGCGGTCTCCCGGCTGCTCCACGAGATCGGCAGCGGCGGACCGGCGAGCGTGCGGGACCTGCGCGAGCGGCTCGACCTCGACTCCGGGCACCTGTCGCGGATGCTGCGCCGCCTGGAGGAGGAGGGCCTGGTCGCGACCGTCGTCGACCCCGGTGACCGGCGGCGCCGGGTCGTGGAGCTGAGCCCCTCCGGCCAGCAGGCGTACGACGACCTGGAGCGCCGCTCCGAGGACCGGGCCGCCACGCTGGTGGCCCCGCTGACCCCGCGCCAGCAGGAGCGGCTCGCCACGGCGCTGGGCACCGCGGACCTCCTGGTCCGGGCGGCGACCGTGCGGCTGCGCGAGGTCGCCTCCGACGACCCGGTGGCCCAGGAGGCGACCCGGCGCTACGTCGCCGAGCTGGACCGCCGCTTCCCCGGCGGCTTCGACCCGGGCGGCCCGGACGCGCCGGAGCCCGGGGCGAGGTACGTCGTGGCGACCTCGGACGGCGCACCGGTGGCCTACGGCGGCATCCGGCCGGTGCTCGACGAGCGCACCGCGGAGGTCAAGCGGATGTGGGTCGACGGCGCGTGGCGCGGCGCCGGCCTCGGTGCGCGGATGCTGCGGCACCTGGAGGACCTGGCGCGGGAGCAGGGCTACGGGCGGGTCGTGCTCGACACGAACGGCACCCTGACCGAGGCGATCGCGATGTACGAGCGGGCCGGCTACACGCGGGTCGAGCGCTACAACGACAACCCCTACGCGGAGGCGTTCTTCGCGAAGGAGCTGTCCTCCGTCAGCTGATCCCACGCGGTGACGATCGGCAGCAACCGGCCCTCGACCCACGCGTCGAGCTGGTCGGCGTAGTGCTCTCCGGGCACGCCGCAGGCCCCGGTCGGCACCACCCAGCCCCCGGCCTCCCGGTCGGCGAGGTCCCACACGTAGCGGGCCACCGCGCCCCGGGTCGCGGCGTCGCTGATGGCAGGCCACGAGCCCATCGTGCGCACGGCGTCCTGGTCGCCGGAGACGGGCAGGAAGGGGATGCCGGCCTCGAAGCCGTACGACGCGAGCGCGTGCGCCGGAGTGGCCCGGTGGGTCGTCCCCCAGGTGTCCGGCACGTCGGCGAGGTCGTCCAGCGCTGCCCGAGCGAGCGCGAGCAGGTCGATCCCGAAGGGCGGGCGGCCGGCGAGGGCCTCCTCGGCGAGCGTCGGCAACGCCAGCGCGAGCTGCGCGACCGGGTCGAGCGAGGCCCGGAACAGCGGGCCGTGGTCGTGCGCCGGGCCCGGCGTCGCGAGCGGCGCCAGCGCGGGTTCGTCGGCCAGGCGTCGTACGAGCGCCGAGCGCCAGGCCGCGAACCGCGCGGCCGGGGCCGAGTCGGCGGCCATCACACCGTCGAAGTCGTCGAAGGCGCCCGGCACCAGCCGGGTCAGGACCGCCACCGTCGGCAGCAGCGCGTCGTCGTGGATCGCCTCGAAGTCCGCGCGGTCCAGGCCACGTCTCTCACCGAGCAGCTCCCGGATCCGCCGCGCCCGGTACGGCGGCGAGAACGACGAACCGATCGCGTCGCTCTCCGGCCCGCGCCGCTCGTTGGCGGTGACGACCACCTCGTCGGGACCGGCGTCGGCCCGGTTCGGCGAGCCGAGCCAGCCCGTCCACGTGCCGTCGGCGTCACGGACCGGGACCCGGCCGGCGATGCGGTAGCGCAGCGCGCCGCCGCGATCGGCGACCACCAGGTTGTTGACGGGCTCGACCCAGTGCTCGAAGGCGGCGTCCACGTCGTCGACGGTGCGCGCCCGCAGCAGCGGCAGCAGCGCGTCGAAGCCGAGCTCGCCGAGCACCCAGGAGGCCGTGCGCACGGTGAGCCCGCCGGCGAGGGGCAGCCCGTCCTCGACGAGGTCCTGGTAGTCGGCGCAGGCGTTGGTGATCGCCCACGCCACCTCGCCGGCGTGCGCGAAGTGCTGGACGCCGGGCATGCCGACGAAGGTGTAGCCGAGCACGTCGAAGGTGTCGTCGGGGTCCTCGCACACCAGCCGCACCTGCTGGTAGATCCCCGGCTGCTCGATCGTGCGGTGCGGGTCGCCGCCGATCAGCGGGAAGCCCGACGCCGTGCGCTCCCCGCCGGCCATCCAGGCGTTGCTGCCGGCGACCTGCAGGCCCTCGTGGGTGAGCAGGCGGGCGTCCTCGCCGAGGACCTCGTGGGCCAGCCGCAGCCACAACGCCTGGCCGATGCCGCCGAAGAGCACCTGCTGGGCGAGGTGGGTGGCCATCGGCGTCCACGGCTCCCACTCCCCGGGCCGGTGACCGAGGTGGACCAGCTCGGGGACCTCGGCGGGGTCGAACCGGGCCAGGGCGGCGTTCACCCCGTCGGCGTACGACGCGGTGAAGGCCCGCGTCTCCGGGGCGCACGCGGCGAACGCGCGCCGGGCCGTCTCCTCGACCTCCACCCGGCGGGCGAAGTCATCCCACGCCTCGGCGAGCTCGCCGCCGAGGACCGCTGCGGTCCCGCTCGTCGCGCGCAGCCGCAGCCACTCCAGCTGCCAGGCCCGGTCCGCGACGGTGACCCGGCCCTGGGCGTGCGCGAGGTCGGTGACCGTCGCGGCACGCAGGTGCGGGACGCCGTACGGGTCGCGGAAGAGGTGGGCCATGGACCGCAAGGCTACGACGCGCGCAGCCGCGCCAGCACCGCGACGGCGTCGCGCAGCGCCTCGACCTCGACGGCGGCGGCCGTCTCCTCCGCCCAGGCCCGCCGCCGGGGCTCGATCCGCGCCAGTGCCTCCCGGCCACGGGAGGTGAGCGCGACGAGGAAGGTGCGCTGGTCGGTCCCGTCCGTGCGGGACAGGTGGCCGCTGCGCTCCAGTCGCGCGACGCTCTCCCGGATCGACTGGCGCGCCACCCCGCGCCGGCGGGCGATCTCGGCCGGGCTGAGCGGACCGTCCTGCAGCGCGCCGAGCACCAGCCAGCGCGCGGCGCTCAGGTCCTCGGGGCCGGTGATCGCATCGCCCGCCTCGGTGAACCGGCCGGCCAGCGCGAAGACGTGGTCGACGAGTGCCGTGAGCAGGTCGTCGGCCTCAGCCACGCGCGCCCACCAGGCAGACGAGGTGCCCGTCCGGGTCGCGGACGACGGCCTGGCGCTCGCCCCAGGGCTGGTCGGCCGGCGGGTCGACCACGACCCCGCCGGCGCGCGCCCAGGTCGCGGACGTCGTGTCGACGTCCGCGACCCGGAGGCTCAGCGCGACCGCCCGGTCGCTCGGCGCCGTGGGTCGTTCGTGGAGCAGGACCTCGACCGGGCCGTCGCCGAGACGGGTCATCGGGCCGGACCGCTCGACGGGGAGGCCGAGCAGGTCGCCGTAGAAGCGCAGGGCGGCCTCGGTCGAGGCGACGGACACGATCACCCGGTGCAGCACGCTCATGCCGCCACTTTGACAGGTGCCTGTCAATCAGGCAACCGGCAGTCCGAAGCGCCCCTTCTGGAAGTCCTCGTACGCCGCGAGCACCTCGGCCTTGGTGTTCATCACGAACGGCCCGGCCCACGCGATCGGCTCGCGGATCGGCTGGCCGCCCACGACCACCACGTCGAGCCGCGGCGAGCGGCTCTCCTGCCGCTCGTCGGCGGCGATGGTGACGAAGTCGCCCGCGCCGAGGACGGCGGTCTGGCCGGTGCGCAGCGCCGTGGCGTCGGTCGCGCCGACCGTGCCGGAGCCGTTGAGGACGTAGACCAGCGCGTTGTGGTCGACGTTCCACGGCAGCTCCAGGCGGGCGCCGGGCTCGAGCGTGGCGTGCACCAAGGTCATCGGGGTGTACGTCGACCCGGGGCCGTCGTGCCCGCCGACGCGACCGGCGATCACCCGGACCAGCGCGCCGGCGTCCGGCGTCGTCAGCAGAGCGACCTCGCCGGAGCGGATGTCCTGGTAGCGCGGGTCGTTGGTCTTGGAGTCGCGCGGCAGGTTCACCCAGAGCTGGATGCCGTGGAACAGGCCGCCCTGCTGCACCAGCCACTCCGGCGGCGCCTCGATGTGCATGATGCCGCGGCCGGCGGTCATCCACTGCGTGTCGCCGTCGGTGATCGTGCCGCCGCCGCCGTGGTTGTCCTGGTGGTCCATGACCCCGTCGATCATGTAGGTCACCGTCTCGAAGCCGCGGTGCGGGTGCCACGGCGTGCCCTTGGGCTCGCCCGGCGCGTACTCCACCTCGCCCATCTGGTCCATCATGATGAACGGGTCGAGGTGCTTGATGTCGATGCCCGCGAAGGCGCGGCGGACCGGGAAGCCCTCCCCCTCGTAGCCCTGCGGAGCAGTGGTGACCTGCCAGACCGGGCGCGGCTGGTCGCCGAGCCCCGGCGCGCTCAGGCGCGGCAGGACGGTCAGGTCGTCAACGGTGATCGCGGGCATCTCGCCCACCTCCTGGGGTTTCAACCGGTATTGGTTGCCGTGTCAACTATATCCCCTGCCGATCCATTCCGCATAGGGTCGGGAGCATGACCCGCTACGACGTCGTCGTCGTCGGCGGCGGCCACAACGGCCTGACCGCTGCCGCCTACCTCGCTCGCGCGGGGCTCTCCGTGCTCGTCCTCGAGCGCCTCCCCCACGTCGGCGGCGCGGCCGTCTCGACCCAGGCTTTCCCGGACTTCCCGACCCGGCTCTCGCGCTACTCCTACCTCGTCTCGCTGCTCCCCCGGCAGGTCGTCAGCGACCTCGGGCTGGACCTCGACCTGGTGAGCCGCCCCACGGCGTCGTACTCACCGGTGGTGCGCGAGGGCCGTGCCACCGGGCTCTACGTCGAGCGCGACGAGGGCGCTGCCACCCGGGCGTCGTTCCGCGAGGTCACCGGATCCGACGCGGCGTACGACGCCTGGCGGGCCTTCTACGCCGGTGTCTCCGGGCTGGCGGCGGCCGTCGCCCCCACCCTGACCCGGCCGCTCGGCACCGACGCCGCGCTGCGCGAGCAGGTGGACCCCGAGATCTGGCGCGACGTGGTCGAGCGCCCGCTCGGCGAAGCGGTCGAGCGCCGCTTCGACGACGACCTGGTCCGCGGCGTGGTGGCCACCGACGCGCTGATCGGGACCTTCGCGTCCCTGCACGACCCGAGCCTGGTGCAGAACCGGTGCTTCCTCTACCACCTGATCGGCGACGGCACCGGCGAGTGGCGGGTGCCCGTCGGCGGGATGGGCGCGGTCACCGACGCCCTGTGGCGGGCGGCCGCCGGGGCCGGCGCGTCGATCGTCACCGGCGCGGGCGTGAGCGCGATCCGCCCGGGCGGCTCCGGCGACGGCGCCGAGGTGCGGTGGCACGACGGAGCCCGCGAGCACACCACCTCCGCCCGGTTCGTGCTGCCGAACGTCGCGCCGTGGGTGCTGCGGATCCTGCTCGGCGAGGGCGAGGACCCCGCCACCAAGCCCGAGGGCGCCCAGCTCAAGATCAACGTCCTGCTGGCCCGGCTGCCGCGGCTGCGCTCCGGGATCGACCCCGAGCGGGCCTTCGCCGGCACCCTGCACCTCGCCGAGTCCGCCACCGAGCTGGAGGCCGCCTGGGCCGCCGCGGCCGGCGGCGCCCTCCCCGACCCGCTGCCCGGGGAGGTCTACTGCCACTCGCTCACCGACGCCTCGATCCTCGGCGACGTCCCACCGGGCACGCACACGCTGACCTACTTCGGGCTGCACACCCCCGCCCGCCTCTTCGCCGACGACCCCGCGGCCACGAAGGCGGAGGCCGTGCGCCGTGCGATCGCCGCCCTCGACGCCGTGCTGGACGAGCCGATCGACGCGGTCGTCCTGCGCACCCCGTCCGGTGAGCCCTGCATCGAGGCCAAGATCCCCCAGGACGTCGAGGCGGACCTGGCCATGCCCGGCGGCCACATCTTCCACGGCGACCTGGAGTGGCCCTGGGCACCGGCCCGCGCCCGGCTGGAGTCGCCGGCCGAGCGCTGGGGCGTCCAGACGTCGTACGACGACGTGCTGCTGTGCGGCTCCGGCGCTCGGCGCGGCGGCGCCGTCAGCGGGCTGGGCGGCCACAACGCGGCCCAGGCGGTGCTGGAGCTGCGCTGAGTGGCTCCCGATTTCGCCGGCCGCGCGGGGCGCTGGTAATGTTTCACCTCGCGTTCACCGCATGCGCCATTAGCTCAATTGGCAGAGCAGCTGACTCTTAATCAGCGGGTTCGGGGTTCGAGTCCCTGATGGCGTACCGCAGCGAGAGGCCCGGTCGGAAGACCGGGCCTCTCGGCGTTTCCAGGCGGTGCTGAGACCGGTCCCACAGGCATCCCCCGCCTGCGCGCGGGTACTGGTGCGATCGTGAACGACCGCAGCGACATCGCCGCCGCTCTCACCGAGGCGGCACAGTCGATCAACGCCCACCGCTCCCTCGACCACACCCTCGACGCCATCGTGCGCGCCGCGCAGCAGACCGTGCCCGGCTTCGACCACGTCGGCATCTCGGTGGTGCACGGCAACGGCGGCGGTGGGCGGATCGAGACCCGGGCCGGCACCGGGCCGCTGGTGTGGGACGTCGACGAGCTGCAGTACAAGCTGCATGAAGGTCCGTGCTACGACGCCATCACCAACGGTGGCGTCACGGTGATGGACGACATCGCGAGCGAGCACCGCTGGCCGCAGTACGTCGTCGAGGTGGCCCAGCTCGGGCTGCGGGCCCAGATGGGCCTGCAGCTCTACACCGCCGACGGCGCGCTGGGCGGGCTGAACTTCTACGCCCTGCAGCCGGGCGTCGACCCGGACGCGATCCAGCTGGCGGAGCTGTTCGCGGCGCACGCGGCGATCGCCCTGGGCCACGCCCGCCACCAGCACCAGCTCAAGGAGTCGGTGGCCTCGCGGCAGGCGATCGGGACGGCGGTCGGGATCATCATGGAGCGCTACCGGATCCCGGAGTCGCGCGCCTTCCAGTTCCTCGTGCGGGCGTCCTCGACGAGCAACGTCAAGCTGCGCGAGGTCGCGCAGGAGGTCGTCGACACCACCAACGCCGAGCTGGACAAGGCGGGCGACGCGACCGCGGGCTGAGGTCAGGGTGCCGGCCGGACGGCGTCGAGGGGCAGCCAGGACGTCGAGACCCGGCCCTCCCGCTCGAAGGTCACCAGCAGCGAGGTGCCGTCGGCGTTGGCCTTCAGGACGAGGCCGGGGACGGACTCGCCGTCGAACTCGACCAGGACAGGACTGTTGGGCTGCACAGGGCTCCCCAGGGCATCGAGGGTCGCCACGACCCACCTGGCAGCCCGCGTCCTGAACCGCTCAAGGAAAGACTAGCGGGCCGCGCCGACAGCCCACGCTGGTGCCCGCGCGCTACGACACGAGGCCCGGCCGGGCCGTGTGGTGGGCGACCAGCTCCTCGGCGGCCGTGACGGCCTCGTCCTGGAGCTCCGGCGGGTCCACGACGAGGGCGTCCGGGCCGGCGACGAGCAGCAGCCGCCCGACCCGCGGCCCGACCGGTGGGAGCAGCTCGAGGTCGACCTCGGCGTGCTCGTGGTCGTCGCGGACGAAGGTGACCCGCTCGGCATAGAAGTCCGCCACCCAGCGCGCGCTCTGCGGCAGCACCACCTTGACCCGGGTGGTCGCGCGCTGCGCGGCGAGCAGCTCCTCGACGTCGGCGGGGACCTCGAAGGTGCGCTCGAGCACCTCGACGGAGCGGATGTTGGAGAGCAGGTAGGTGCGCAGGCTCCCGTCGGGCCCGACCGGGCCGGCGTCGACCTCCCAGCCGCGGCGGGTCTGGACCAGGTGGTAGGGCTCGATCTCCCGCTCGGAGACGCCCGGGCGCCAGGCCCGGGAGTAGACGACGCGCACGGCGCGGCGCTGCTCGCGGGCGCGCTGGAACTGCGGCAGCAGCCGGTTCCAGTCCGCGACCGCGGGCTCCGCGGGCTCGGCCGTCTCCGGCGCGCCGAACATCGTCTCGGCCAGCACGTCGATGGCGTCGGCCAGCTCGGTGTTGCCGGGCTCGATGTCGAGCAGGGCCAGCGCGGCGGTGTAGACGTGGCCGAGCTCGCCGGCGTCGACGTACTCCACGCCGAGGTCGACCGGACCGTCGGCCGCGATCCGGACGATGCCCGCGGTGCCGGGGTCCTCCGCGGTGCCCTCGGGGCCGAGGAACTCCAGCACCTCCGGCCGCGCCGAGAGCCACTCCGCGGCGAGGTCGGCGGTGTAGAAGGCGAGCAGGTCCTCACGCAGCTCGGCGACGGTGGTGCCGAAGTCGGCGGCGAGGGTCTCCAGCGCGACGCCCTCGGGGTGACGGGCCAGGTGCTCGAAGACCTGGGGCAGACGGGCGATCCGGGCGACGTAGCGCGGCGGGGTGCTCACCGCACCGCCTCCAGCGCGGCGACCAGCTCGGCGCGCACCTCGTCCGGCCCGACGATGACGACCCGCCGGCCGAGCTCGACGAGCCGGCTGCGCAGGGCCTCGCGGTTCGTGACCCGGTAGCGCAGCAGCGTCGTGTCGCCGTCGCCGGGCGCGACCGACAGCGGCTCGCCCAGCCAGCGTCGTACGTCGGGGACGTAGTGGTCCGGCGCGGCCAGGGTGACCTCCACGGGCGGGTCGACCTCCCATGCCATCGGGTGCAGCCCGTGGTGCCGCGCGGCGGGCAGCCGGCGGGCGCTGCCGACCTCGTCGGCGTGGGCGTCGAGCATCCGCGAGACGACGAAGGTCTTCAGCCGCTCGGCCGGGTCGCCGTCCTCGACCCCGCGCAGGTACCAGGTGCCGACCTGGTTGCGCAGCGACTCCGGGTGCACCACCCGCGGGGTGCCCTTGTAGCCGAAGCGGAGCACCTGGTGGTCGCGCACGGCGTCCACGACCAGGCTCAGCGCCTCCGGCGGCACGGCGTTGAGGGCCGCGCCGGCGGGGGTCGGCGCCGCAGCGGGCTCGGGCAGCCCGAGCCGGCGGGCCAGGTCGCTGCGGTCGGCGAGCTGGACGGCGCGGCGCAGCGCGGCCTGCTGGCCGGGCGTGAGCCGGACCCGCAGCCGGTTGTCGACGGTGGTCATCCGGTAGTGGGCGGGCTCGCCGGTGCCGGCGAGGTTCTCGATGTGCCAGCCCTGGTTCTCCAGGTGCCGGATCTCGCGGCTGATCTGGGTCCCGGGGTCGGCGAGACCTTCGAACCCCGCCGCCCGGATCAGGGTCTCCGCGCTGACCCCGGCGTCGGCCCGGGCCTGCAGCAGGGCGGCGATCCGCACCAGGCGCTCCATCGGAGCACGCTGACCACGACCGACCCCGTTGACCACGTCGTCCCTCTCGTGCTGGCTGCTCGCTGCCTACTCGAACGCCCCGTGGCGCCCGGCGCCACCGGCGAAGCGGGACGCACCGTCGAGGGTATCGGCGGCCAGCGAGGCCAGGCCGTGCCGCCACTCCGCGGCGATCGCCGCGTCCAGGTCCAGCCCGTGCTGCTCGTACGACGAGAGCCGGTCCTCGCGCAGGCAGGTCTGCGGGAACGCCGCGAGCTGGGCGGCCAGGGCCAGCGCCTCCTCGCGCGCCGCGCCGGGTGCGGTGACCCGGTTGGCCAGGCCCATCCGCAGCGCCTCCTCGGCCCCGACCTCGCGACCGGTGAGGATCAGGTCGAGCGCGTGGGAGTGCCCGATCAGCCGCGGCAGGCGCACCGTGCCGCCGTCGATGAGCGGCACGCCCCAGCGCCGGCAGAAGACGCCGAAGGCCGCCGCGGGGTCGACGACCCGCAGGTCGCACCAGGTCGCGAGCTCGAGGCCGCCGGCCACGGCGTACCCCTCGACCGCGGCGATGACCGGCTTCGACAGCAGCATCCGGGTCGGGCCCATCCCTGCCGGACCCTCGCCGGGCCCGCCCACGTCGACCCGGCCCTCGGCGACCGCCTTGAGGTCGGCGCCCGCACAGAAGACGCCGCCCGCGCCGTGCAGCACCGCCACCGACGCCGACGCATCCGCGTCGAACTCCGTGAACGCCTCGGTCAGCAGCCGGGCGTGCTCGGCGTCGACGGCGTTGCGCACCTCGGGGCGCGACAGCGTGACGAGCGTGACCGGACCGTGCTTCTCCACCTCGACCGACATGCGGCCGAGGCTAGTGGGTCAGCTGCCGGCGAGGTCGACGGTCCGCACCAGCGCGGCGTCCACCTGGGCCGGCGTCCACGGGAACTCGACCCACTTCTCCTCCGAGAACAGCTTGGTCTGGTCCGAGGACCACGGTGAGGCCGGGTCCTCGTACTGGCTGTAGGTGAGGATGGTGCGGGCGTCGACGCTGCCGTCGGCGAGATAGCTGATCGCCTGGATGTGCGAGGAGCCGTAGCTGACCGGCTTGTAGCGGTCGGTGTTCGACGGCGGGTTGCGCGAGGCGAGCGCGTTGGCGTTGCCGGCGAGGTCGCCGTTGCCGCCCCCCAGGGGGTACGCCGGCGCGCCCCGGTCCCCCGCGACCTGGAGCGAGCCCCAGGGCGCGTCGAAGGCGACGCCGGCGTCGCGCACGGCGTCGATCGCGGCCTGCATCGCCTTCACGACGCCGGCATCGGTCTTCAGCCCACGCGGGGTGTTGAGCGGGTCCTTCGGGTCGAAGGGGACCGTCCACAGGTTGTAGCCCGTGGGCGCCCGCTCCACGAACGCCTCGAACAGGTGCGTGCCGACCGAGGTGACGTCCGAGTGGCCGTCCCACGCCTTCAGCACGGCGCAGGCCTGCGATTCCCCGGTCTTCGCGCAGACCTCGTCGAGCTTTCCGCCGGCCCTCATCACCTCGGCGGCACGCACCCGGTTCTCGTGCTCGTGGCCCCGCAGCGTCGCCGGCGTCTCCTTGCCGACGGCGAGCCGGTCCACGACGTACTGCTGCACCATCCGGGTCCGCATCGTCCGCGCGCACTTCTCGCAGCCGATGATCGAGGCGTAGCCCTCGAGACGGACCTTGTCGTTGGGTGTCCAGTACGAGTCGTTGGCGTTCATCACCCAGTCCCGCCGGAAGACGGCGGGCAGGTTGGCCGGGCCCAGGATCCCCGGCCGTTGCGCGTCGGCGTCCGTGCCCCACTTGCACAGGCCGTCGGCGAGCAGTCCGTTGAGGCCGGGCAGCCCGGCCACGGTCTTGAGCAGCAGCCCGACCGGCGTCAGGCAGCGCGCCACCAGCGCGTCCGGGACGTTCGGGACCACGCTGTGGTCGGCGTAGAGCACCTCGCCGGTGCGGTCGGCGGCCGTGGTGTTGACCCAGGGCATCCCGCCGCCGGCGTCCTGCTTCGCGAGCAGGTCGCGGCTGCTGGTGGCCTCACCCATGGCGAGGAAGGTGTCGATGGTGCGCAGCTGCTCGGCGTTGGCGTCGCGGATCGCCCAGAAGCTGATCGGCGACCAGCCCATGAACTGCGACGGGCTGTCGATGACGTAGCCCTGCGGGGTGCGCCACAGGTCCTCGCGCACGTTCCTCACCGAGCCGTCGGGCTGCTTCACCGCGACGTCGACGAAGCGCTGCTCAGCCTTGCGGAGCAGGCCGTTGGCCGAGAGGTAGAGCGGACCGGGGCCGAGGGTGAGGTACTCGTAGGGCGTGAAGCGGTAGGCCGTGGAGACGGTGTGGCTCCAGGCGACGTCCTTGTTCCAGCCGATGTTGACGACGGGCGAGCCGATCAGCGAGGCACCCGCGACGTCGTACTGCCCGGGGATGGTGAGGTGCTGCTGGGTGAACTTGTAGCGCCCGGACCAGGGGAAGTGCGGGTTGCCGAGCAGCAGCCCGCGCCCGGTCGAGCTGGCGTCGCCGCCGATCGCGGTCGCGTTGGAGCCGAAGTCGGAGTCCTGGCCCAGCGACGTCAGCAGGGCGTCCTTGTCGACCTTCGCGGCGTACGCCGCCACCTCGGAGGTCTTCGTCGGCAGCGGCAGGTCGATGCCGAGGTCCGGCAGGCCGAGGTCGTCGAGCGTCGGCGGCCCGGCCTCGACGATCTCCTTGATGAAGTGGCCCGAGGAGGCGATCAGGTTGGCGAGGTAGACGCCGTACCAGAGGTCGAGCTCGGTGGCGTCCGGCTTGATCCACGCCTGGCCCGCGCAGGCCGGGTCGGTGACCTGGTTCTCCCGCAGCCAGCGGTTGATGCCGGCCGTGTAGCCCTTGACCATCTCCTTGGCGCGGGCGCTCGGGCCGGCGGGCGAGGCGAGCAGGCCCTCGACCACCTTGCGGTTGTGCAGGTCGGTGACGAACGCGTCGACCTCGAGGTTGGTGGCGTCCACGGCCACCCCGTCGGCGTACCGGCCGGTGCCGCCGAGGTAGCGCGAACGCTCCCCGCGGGCGGTGAGCACGGTGTCGGCGAGGTTGCAGATCGAGGAGGCGGCGGTCGCCCAGCCGCTGCCGTAGCCCAGCGAGCCCCAGTCGGCGGCCGTGACGTGCGGGATGCCGTGCTCGGTGATCTTCACCGTGGCCTGGTACGGCGACGCGGCCGCCCCGGTCCCGGGCCGGGCGGTCCCGTCCGGCCCGGCCACGGCGAGGGCGGGCACCGCCAGGGCGGCGGCGAGCAGCGTCAGCAGTCGGGGGGAACGCACATCGGGTGCAACGGCGGCACCCGGTGTGCGTTACGTCACAGCCAGGGGATTTCTGCGGAGGGTTCTACAGGTAGAGGCCGGCGGACTCGTCGCCGAGCCGCTCGGCGGCCACCGCGTTGATGTCGCGCTCGCGCATCACGACGTAGACCTCGCCGGAGACCTCGACCTCCGCCTTGTCCTCGGGGTCGTAGAGCACCTTGTCGCCGACCGCGACCGCCCGGCAGTGCGGGCCGACCGCGACCACGCGCGACCAGGCCAGCCGGCGCGCGCCCATGGCGGCGGTGGCCGGGATGACGATGCCGCCCGAGGAGCGGCGCTCGCCCGCCTCGGTGTCGGTCTCGCACAAGATGCGGTCGTGCAGCATCTTGATCGGTGTCTTGTCGGACACGGTCCCGGGGTCAGCGGGTGATCTTGCGGACCACCACGAAGAGCGCGATCACGCCGACGACGGCGCCCACGGTCTTCAAGATGTTGTCCGTGCGCGGCTCGCCGGTGCCGGCGTCGACGTAGTGCGCCTTCACCTGGGCGACCTCGCGGCTCACGATCGTCTTGGGGTGCGACCGGTACAGGAGCTGGTCGATGGTGCCCGCCAGACGCTCACGGGCCTCCTCGATCTCGCGCTCGATGTCAGAGGGAGTGTCACTCACCCTGGCAGGCTATCAATGCTGATCGAGCGGGGGTCGAAGCCCCAGGGCAGTTCCAACCGGTGGGCACGCATCAGGGCCTCGTCGGTCAGCACGTCGTAGGTGCGTCCGTCGGCCACCACGCGGCCCCCGCTGAGCACCACCGAGCGCGGGCAGAGCTCGAGGGCGTAGGGCAGGTCGTGGGTCACCATCAGCACGGTCACGTCCAGCCCGCGCAGGATGTCGGCGAGCTCGCGGCGCGAGGCGGGATCCAGGTTGGAGCTGGGCTCGTCGAGCACCAGGATCTCCGGCTCCATCGCCAGCACGGTCGCCACCGCGACCCGGCGGCGCTGGCCGAAGGAGAGGTGGTGCGGCGGCCGGTCGGCGAACTCCGCCATCCCGACCTGCTCCAGGGCGTCCATCACCCGCTGGTCGAGCGCCGTCCCCTTGAGCCCGAGGTTGGCGGGGCCGAACGCGACGTCGGCACGCACCGAGCCCATGAAGAGCTGGTCGTCGGGGTCCTGGAAGACGATGCCGACCCGGCGCCGGATCTCCAGCAGGTTCTTCTTCGTCACCGGCAGCCCGCTGACCGCGACGCTGCCCTCGCCGTGGCCGGACTCCGCGGACAGGATGCCGTTGAGGTGCAGCACCAGGGTGGTCTTGCCGGCGCCGTTGGGGCCGAGCAGCGCGACCCGCTCGCCGTGGTGGACGTGCAGGTCGACCCCGAACAGGGCCTGGTGGCCGTCGGGGTAGGCGAAGGCGACGCCGCGCAGGTCGAGGACAGGGGTCACCGGGCGGCCCGCTCGGGCTCGGGGAGGCGGCCGTCGTACCCGCGCGACAACATGGCGAGGTGCACCCGCTCCCCCCTCTCGTAGGACCGCACGAACAGCGCCCCGAGCGTACGGGCCAGCGCCGGCCAGTGCCGCGGCGACCGGGGGTCCACGCCACGCGAGCGCATCGCGGTGGTCATCCGGCCGAGGTCGGCGGTGACCACGTCGAGGTAGCGGACCATGAAGGACATGATCTGCACCAGCAGGTCCGGGAAGCGCAGCCGCTGGAGACCGCGCAGCACGTCGTTCGGCTCGGTGGTCGCGGCCAGGGTGAGCGAGGCGAGCACGCCGAGGGTGCCCTTGACGGCCAGGCCCCACGCGGCCACCAGGCCGGACTCGGAGACGGTGACGTCCCACCCCCACGGCAGCGGTACGGCGACCCGCGGGCCCTCCGCGACGAACGGGATCAGCGCCGCGAACACCAGGAAGGGCACCTCGATCACCATCCGCGGCAGCAGGTAGGTGAACGGGACCCGGGCCAGGGCGACCACGCCCAGGATGATCGCGAGGTGGACGGCGAAGGCGGCATACCACTCCCGGGGGGTGGCGACGACGAGCAGCACGAACGCCAGCAGCGCCAGCACCTTCAGGTAGGCCGGCGCGCGGTGGACGACGGAGTGCCCGTGGAAGTGCAGCCGGTGGCCGTGCCCCGCGCCCATCCTCCGCTCAGTCCGCGTCGGCCGTCACGGCCGGCTCCGTGGAGGCCACATCCTCCGCGGAGCCGCCGCGACGCCGGAGGCCGTAGAAGAGGCCTCCCCCGATCAGGAGGGTCAGCAGCACGCCCGCGACACCGGCGATACCCCCACTGAGTCGGTCGTTGTCGACACCCTTGGTGCCGTAGTCCTCGAAGGGGCTGCCGGTGGACGGCCCGTCGGTCTTCTCGGAGTCGATGAAGCCGGTCTTGCCCGCGACGTACTCCAGGCCGTCGGGGTGGCTGCTGGCGTAGTAGCTGCCGACGCCGGCGACGAGCAGCGCGACGAGGAGGCCGGCGAGCAGGAACTTGCGGTGCGCGCTCATGCGGCGGCCTGCGAGGTGACGAGGGGCTTGCGGGCGGCGAGGCCCCGGGCGCCGTGCACGAGGTCGGGGCGCGAGGCGAGCACCGCGCTCACCACCAGGCCGGTCACCACCGCCTCGCCGATGCCGATCACCAGGTGCCAGCCTACCATCGCGGTGAGCACCTTGCCGGTCGCGACGTCGGCGGTGCCACCGATCGCGAAGAGCACGGTGAAGACGGTGGCGGCGGCCGGCACGGACACCAGCGCGCCCAGCGCCGCGGCCACGGGCACCGAGCCGAGGGTGCGCGGCAGGACCGCGAGCACGAGCCGGAAGACGGCGTAGCCGACGGCGACGCCGACGATCGCCATCAAGGTGATGTTGGTGCCGAGCGCGGTCAGCCCGCCGTCGGCCATGAACAGGCCCTGGACGAGCAGGACGACGCTGATGCACAGCGTGGCCGTCCACGGCCCCACCAGCACCGCGGCCAGCGCCCCGCCCAGCAGGTGGCCGCTGGTGCCGGCACCGACCGGGAAGTTGATCATCTGCCCGGCGAAGACGAAGGCCGCCACCAGGCCCGCCATCGGCGCGGTCCGGTCGTCGAGCTCGGCACGCGCCTTGCGCAGCGCCACCCCGACACCGACGGCCGCGACCACCCCCGTCGCGACCGACGTCGGCGCGTCGAGGAATCCGTCGGGGACGTGCATGGCACTGCTCCTTGTTCGTCCGGTGTTCGGCCGCGGCTGAGCGGGGTAGTTAGATGGTTCCGAGCAGAGTCCACCTTATTGCATGCCGTTTGCAACAGCATCAGCCCGTCAGGAGCCCGCACCCATGAGCGACCAGGCCCGCCTCTCCGCCGGCGACACCGCCCCCGCGTTCACCCTCCCCACCGACACCGGCGAGGAGGTCTCCCTGGCGTCGCTGGTCGGTGAGGGCAAGAAGGTGATCGTCTACTTCTACCCGGCCGCGATGACGCCGGGTTGCACGAAGCAGGCCTGCGACTTCACCGACTCCCTCGACGCGCTCCAGGGTGCGGGCTACACCGTCGTGGGGATCTCCAAGGACACCCCGGCCAAGCTCGCGAAGTTCCGCGAGCGCGACGGGCTGAGCATCACCCTGCTCTCCGACCCCGGGCTCGACGTCCACCGTGCCTACAGCGCCTACGGCGAGAAGAAGCTCTACGGCAAGATGGTCGAAGGCGTCATCCGCTCCACCTTCGTCGTCGGCACCGACGGTCGGATCGAGCTCGCGCAGTACAACGTCAAGGCGACCGGCCACGTCGCCAAGCTCCGCAGGGATCTCGGCCTCGCGGCCTGAACGCCCCGACCACTCGAAGGACACCCCAGATGACCTCGCTCCACCAGTCGCTCGCCGACCTCGCCCGCGACCACGGGCACGACCTGTTCCGTGACGCCGGTGCCTTCCGGGGCTCCCTCGACGACTACCTCGACGAGGGCCAGGCCTCCAGCGGCACCATCAACCTGCTCACCGACGCGGTCCGCCTCGGCGCCCTCGACGGCCTGGTCACCATGCTCGACAGCGGCGCGAACGCCGCCGACGCCGTCGAGTCCGCCGGCCAGCGGCTGGCCCGCGACCGCGGCAGCGCGGACGTGCGCGGGTGCCAGTGGGCGGTCGCCGTGCTCGGCTTCGCGCTCGGCAAGGTCCCCGAGACCCTGGTGACCGGGCTCGACCCGGACGCCGGCACCACCGCTCCCCCGGCGCCGCCCTCGTCGTACCCGCCGGTGGCCTCGCCCGTGCGGCCCCCGCTGCCGCCGGTCACCTCGCCGGTCGCGCACCCGCAGCAGCCGATCGTCTCGCCGCCGCACCAGCCCAACGGCCCGGGCGGCTACGCCCCGCCCGCCCCGGCGTACGCCGGCGGGGGCTGGTCGCAGCAGCCGCCGGCCAAAAAGAGCAAGACCGGTCTGGTCATCGCCGGCGTCGTGGCGGCGCTGGTGCTCATCGTCGGCGGCATCGTCGCCGCGGTCGCGCTCAGCGGCGGCGACGACGAGAAGGACCCGAAGAAGGCCGACGACCCGACCAGCAAGACGACCGACGAGCCCACCGACGACCCGAGCACCGAGGTCCCCGACATCGGCGGCCCGAAGGTCGAGGGCAAGGGCTACGCCGTGCAGCTGCCGAAGGGCTGGACCGACGGCACCGAGGAGTTCCTCGCGCAGAACAAGAACGTGCCGACCCTCGACAAGGTCTTCCTGTGGGGCGACAGCTTCAACACCGCGCGCGGCAACGTGATCGTCGAGACCCAGTCGTCGTACGGCTACACCGACCCGAACGACCTCAAGGAGAACTGGAAGAAGGCCCTGGTCTCCTCCGACACCGGCGCCCAGATCACCGACGGCTCCAACATCTCCATCGACGGCCAGACCGCGCTCTCGGTCGACATCGCGCGGACCAACGACAGCGACGTCAAGGTGCAGCAGCGCTCCTACCTCGTCATCAACGGCGACAAGGGCTACTCGCTCACCGTCTCGCTCAAGGACGGCGACGACGACGTGCTCGACAAGTTCGACGAGATGCTGACCACCTGGCGGTGGAGCGAGTAGTCCGCTGACCGGCGAGGACGGGCACGTGCGGCGCGGACGCCTCCTGCGGGGGCTCCTCGTCGCCTCCGTCCTCGCCGGCACCGCCCTGCTGGGCCCGCCGGCGGCCGCCGGCGAGCCCGTCCCGGGCGATCCCGAGGCAGCGCTCGCCGAGCAGTACGCGCCGGTGCTCATGCTCGTCCACCAGGACGAGCCCTGCGGCCCGGGCGAGCCCTACCTGCCCAGCGACGTCGGGGTCCTCTTCGACAACCCGACCGTCGCGCTGCGGGGTCCGTGGACCCCGCGCGACCTGGTCGCCGTCGGCCCCTCCGCCGACGAGGTGTCCGAGGGGCTGCCCGGCTACGAGCTCGACCTGCCCGGCAACCCGCTCCAGCCCGGCTGCTCCTACGAGAAGTGGGCCCGCGAGCAGTGGCGCGGCGCCGAGCCGACGATCTACGCGCACGTCGCCTTCCAGAAGGGCGTCGAGGACCGGTTCGCGCTGCAGTACTTCTTCTTCTACGCGTTCAACGACTACAACAACAAGCACGAGACCGACTGGGAGCGGATCCAGCTCGAGTTCCCGGCCGCCGACCCGGCGACCGCGCTGGCCGAGGGCGTCGCTCCCGACCTGGCCGTCTACTCCCAGCACTACGGCGCCGAGAAGGCCGCCTGGGACGACGACAAGCTGGAGATCGAGGACGAGACCCATCCCCTCGTCTACGTCTCCGCCGGGTCCCACGCCAACCAGTTCTCCGCCGGCGTCTTCATGGGCAACACCGCCGCCACCGGCTTCGGCTGCGACACCACCGCCGGTGACCACGACGCGGTCCGGGCCACCGTGGCGACGATCCCCTCCGATCCCGAGGCCGCCGCGGCGGCGTACCCGTGGATCACCTACGCCGGCCACTACGGCGAGGTCGGCCCGAAGCGCTTCTACGCCGGGCCGACCGGCCCCAACCGCAAGGCGGCGTGGGACCGGCCCTTCTCGTTCTCCGCGAAGGCCCGCGACTCCTCGATCGAGGTGCCCGGCGGGGCGCACGGCGGCGCCGTCGCCCAGACCTACTGCGACCTGGTGGGCAAGGGCAGCGACCTCTTCCGGCAGTACGTCGACAGCCCCGGCCGCGGCCTGGTCGTGCTGCTCGGCGCGCTCGCGGTCGTGGGCTGGTTGCTGCGCCGCACCGACTGGGCGACGGCGGCCCTGCCGCTGCACCGGGTCCGCTCCGCCGGGCAGGTGATCTCCGCGGCCTGGCAGGTGCTGCGCGCGCGACCGGCGCTCTTCGGGCTCGCGGTGCTCCCCTCGGCCGCGCTCAACATCGGCGCCGCCGTGCTCCAGGGCGTCACCGTCGCCACTGCGCTCCCCGGCTGGGCCGGCGGGCTGGCGCTGGCCGTGGGCACCCTCGCGCTGCCCGTGTCCGCCGGCGCCCTCACCGTGGTCCTGGCAGCACTCGACCGGGACGGTCTCGCGGCGCGGGTCGACCTCCGGGCGGCGTACGCCGAGAGCGGGCGCCGCCTCGCCCGCGGACTGCCGGCGCTGGCCGTCGCCGCACTCCTGCTGCTGACCCTCACCGGCTCCGTCGTGCTGGTGCCGCTCGTGTTCGTGGTGCTGCTGGCCGCGGTGCTGCTGGTCCCGGTGCTCGTGCTGGAGGGGCGCGGCGGCTTCGCCGGGCTCCCGCGCAGCGTGCGCCTGGTCCGGCACTCCGTCGGCACCCTGGTGCCGGTGCTCGCGCTCTCGCTGCTGCTGCTGACCACCGTCGGGGCCGTCGTGGCCGCGCTGCTGTTCGTCGTCGTGCCGCTGCCGTTCGTCGTGCTCAACACGGTGCCCTCGGTGGTGCTCGGGCTGGTGTGGCCGTTCGTGGCGGTGCTGTCCGGCTACGCCTACGGCAGCGCGACCGAGCGCTCCAGGTACGACCGCGCGGCGCCGACCAGCGCCGCCACGCCCGCCTCCAGCGTCGGGCGGCCCACCGGGGCGTAGTGCGGCGAGTGGTTGGCCGGCACCCCGTCGAGCACCGTGCGCATCTCCTCGATGCTCGTCGCGCCCGCGAAGAGCGCGGGATCGGCCCCGCCGAGCAGCCAGTAGGCACCCGGCACCCCGGCGGCGTCGGAGAGCATGCCGACGTCCTCGCTGCCGGTCACCGCGCCGGGGTCGACCACCAGGAACCGCCCGGTCTCCGCGAACGCCGCCGCGACCTGTGCGCACGCGCCCTCGTCGTTGACGACCGCCGGCAGCGAGAACAGCACCTCGACCTCCGGCTCCCGCGGGGCCCCGGCCGCCGCCGCCTCGGCCTTCGCCATCCGCTCGATCGCCGCCACCGCCCGGTCCCGGACGTCCGGGTCGGTGCTGCGCAGGCTGATCTCCAGCACCGCCTGGTCCGGGATGATGTTGCCGCGGGTGCCCGCGTGGAAGGTGCCGACCGTCAGCACCACCGTGTCGCTGCCCGAGACCTCCCGCGAGACCACGGTCTGCAGGCGCAGCACCAGCGAGGCCCCCATCACCACCGGGTCCACCGCCGACTCCGGCCGCGAGCCGTGCCCGCCCTTGCCGTGCAGCACCACCCGGATCATGTCCGTGGCCGCGAACGCCGGCCCGGGCGTCACGCCGAGCAGGCCCACCGGCAGCGGCGCCACGTGCTGCCCGAGCACGACGGCCGGCGTGCCGAACCGCTCCAGGAGCCCGTCGGCGAGCATCGAGCGGGCGCCCGTCCCGCCCTCCTCGTCGGGCTGGAACACCAGCACCAGCCGGCCGGCCCAGTCCTGCTCCGCCGCGAGCTGCTCGGCCGCGCCGAGCAGGCAGGACACGTGGACGTCGTGCCCGCACGCGTGCATGACGGGCACCTCGGTGCCGTCCGCCGCGGTCGCGGTGGCCGTGCTCGCGTACGCCAGCCCGGTCTCCTCGCGCACCGGCAGCCCGTCCATGTCGGCCCGCAGCATCACGCTCGGGCCCTCGCCCCGCGCCAGCACGCCGACGACGCCCGTCCCACCGACGCCGGTCGTGACGTCGTACCCGAGCGCGGTGAGCCGCTCGGCCACGATCCCCGCCGTCCGGTGCTCCTGCCGGCCGAGCTCGGGGTGGCGGTGCAGGTCCTCGTAGAGCGCGGTCAGGGCGTCCAGGTCGATCGTCATGGCTCGATCCTGCCCCCGTGCCGGTGGGCTTTCGAGCGGGTGGACCCGGATCTGGCAACGGCTCTCAGCGCTGCTCCGCCTAGACTCGTCCCGCTTCGGCCGGAGTGGTGGAACTGGCAGACACGCGGGTTTTAGGTACCCGTGCCTTCGGGTGTGCGGGTTCGAGTCCCGCCTCCGGCACCGGAGGCGCTCAGCGCAGCAGGTCGGCGGCCAGCGGCGCGATCTCGCGCAGCGCCTTGCCGCGGTGCGAGATCGCGTCCTTGTCCTCGCGGCTGAGCTCGGCGGTGGTCACGCCCGGGTGGTCGTCGGCGACGAACAGCACGTCGTACCCGAAGCCGCCGCTGCCCCGCACCTCGCGGATCACGGTGCCGTCCATCCGCCCCTCGACGACCAGCTCGCGGCCGTCGGGGTGGGCCAGGGCGATGACGCAGGTGAAGTGCGCCCCCCGCGCCCCGTCCGGTACGTCGGCGAGCTGGTCGAGCAGCAGCCGGTTGTTCCGCTCGTCGGACTTCGGCAGCCCCGACCAGCGCGCGGAGAGCACGCCCGGCATGCCGTTGAGCGCGTCGACGCAGAGGCCGGAGTCGTCGGCGATCGAGGGCAGGCCGGTGGCGGCGACACCCGCCCGCGCCTTGAGCAGGGCGTTGCCCTCGAAGGTGGGCTGGTCCTCGACCGGCTCGTCGTAGGGCGCGACGTCGTCGAGCCCGGCCACCTCGACGCCGGGCAGGTGCGCGGCGAGGATGCGCTGCATCTCCGCGATCTTGCCCGCGTTGCGGGAGGCGACGAACAGCCTCACTCCGACAGCGCCTCGCGCTGCAGGAGGGTCAGGTCGGCACAGCCCTTCTCGGCGAGCGCGAGCAGCGCGTCGAGCTCGGCCCGGTCGAAGGCGGCGCCCTCGGCGGTGCCCTGCACCTCGACGAACTTGCCGTCGCCGGTCATCACGACGTTCATGTCGGTCTCGGCCCGCACGTCCTCGACGTAGGGCAGGTCGAGGCGGGGCGTGCCGTCGATGATGCCGACGCTCACGGCGGCGACCGAGCCGGTGAGGGCGCCGGGGACACCGAGGGTCGCGCAGGCGTCGGCCAGGGCGACGTAGGCCCCGGTGATCGCGGCGGTGCGGGTGCCGCCGTCGGCCTGGAGCACGTCGCAGTCGATCTGGATGGTGTTCTCGCCGAGCGCCTTGTCGTCGATGACCGCACGCAGCGAGCGGCCGATGAGCCGGCTGATCTCGTGGGTGCGCCCGCCGATCCGGCCCTTGACGGACTCGCGGTCGGAGCGGGTGTTGGTGGAGGCCGGGAGCATGGCGTACTCCGCCGTCACCCAGCCCAGCCCGGACCCCTTGCGCCAGCGCGGCACGCCCTCGGAGGCGGACGCGGCGCACAGCACCCGGGTCTTGCCGAACTCGACGAGCACCGAGCCCGCCGGGTGGTCGAGCCAGTTGCGGGTGATCGTGATGGGGCGCAGCTCGTCGTCGGCGCGGCCGTCCTCGCGGGTGCTCATGGGGGCCAACCTACCGAGCGACCGCCCACGCCCGCCGGACGGCCCACGGCCCCAGGTCGCGGGCCCGGCGGCCCACCCACGGCGCCCCCTCGGTCACCATCCACGCCACGTCGCGCCGCCAGCTCGGCGGGCAGCCGCCCTCCGGGACCAGGCTCGGCAGCGGTACGTCGAAGCCGGCCACGCGCAGCCGCTCGGCCCAGGCCCGGGCCAGCGCCCGGTGCCCGACCTCGGAGGGGTGGAACCGGTCGATCGACCAGCTGGCCCGGTCGAGCACCTCCGGCATCAGCGCCAGGTCGAGGCGCAGGCCGCCGTAGGTGGCGTGCACGTCGTCGTAGACGTCGTTGAGGAGGGCGATCCGCTCGCTGATCGGCCGCACGACCATCCGGGGCAGGCCGAGGATCGTGCCGTGGTCGTGCCAGCGCACCGTCATCAGCGTCGCACCGACGGCGGTCAGCTCCCCCGCGACGTGGTGCAGGTCGTCGTGCAGCCGGTCCGGGTCCCAGGTCGAGCGCAGCGTGTCGTTGACGCCCACCAGCAGCGAGGCCAGGTCGGGGCGGTGCGCGACCGCCTCCGCGAGCTGCTCCTCGCGCACGACCGTCGCGGTGGCGCCGGAGATCGCGACGTTGCAGAACGACACGTCGTACGACGCCTGGAGGGACTCGCTCAGCAGCCGGGCCCAGCCCCGCCACCGGCCCCCGGGGACCGGGTCGCCGAGGCCCACCGTGGTGCTGTCGCCGAGAGCGGCGAAGCGCAGGTATCCGTTGCCCACGGCCGCAAAGGTCGCGGGGCCGGGAAAGCAGACGGTCACCGGTCGGTGTCGTGTCCGACAACGACCGGTGACCGTTTCAGGTCGCTTCCCTGCGGGCCCGGGATCCGCAGGGGGTGGCCCGGGCTACTTCACCTCGGCCCGCATCACCCGGAACCAGCCGGCGACGAAGGGCAGCACGATCCAGATCAGCATCGAGGTGCCGAGCTGGGCGTACTCCTGCCCGCTCAGGTCGAAGTCACCCTCCATCAGCGAGGACTGCGCGGTGCCCAGGTCCAGCCAGGGCGCCGCGTCGTGCAGGCCGCTGATCGTGCCGAAGATGATCGAGGAGGCGATCGGCAGCACGAAGAAGAGGACGATGGCGGCGGGGGTGTTCAGCAGGATCAGGCCGTAGGCGAGGCCCTGCATGATCGACATCAGCTGGAGGAAGAAGAACAGCACGAAGACCGTCAGGGTCACGTCGGCGAACTTGTCCTCCGCGCCGCCCACCAGGGTGAACAGGGTCGCGATCACGACCGCCGCCGCGAAGGCTCCGGCGCCCCAGATCAGGGCGGCCACGACCTTCGAGGCGATGACGCGGGTGCGTGACGGCTCCAGGGCGAAGGTCACCATCGCCGTGCGCTGGGTCCACTCGGTGGTGACCAGCAGGATGCCGAGCACCGGGAGCAGGAACCCCTGCGGGGTCGCGGCGAAGCCGATGAAGTTGCCGAAGATCCGGTCCTCCGGGTCGGCGACGGCGAAGAAGATCACCATGGCCACCGCGGTGATCGCCACGATCGTGCCGAGCAGCCAGACGCCGGCCCGGGTGTCGCGGGTCTTGCGGATCTCCACGCCCACCAGGCGCAGGAACGGCGTCCGCGGGGTGGCGCTGATGTCCAAGGTCTGCGTGGCGCTCATCGCGGCACCTCCTGGTTCGTCGTGGGAGCCGTCACGCCCTCGCGGGCGGTGGCGGAGGTGAGGTCGAGGAAGAGGTCCTCCAGCCCGGCGCCGCCGGAACGGAGGTCGGTCAGCACCACACCCGCCTCGAGCGCCGCCCGGCCGACCTGCTCGGTCGTGGCGGTCACCTTGAGGCCCTCGCCGGCCGCCTCGACCGTGTGCCCGCCCCGCTCCAGCGCGGCGCCGAGCGCGGCGTTGTCGAGGGAGGTCACCAAGGCGATGGCCGTGCCGTCGCCGGCCGCGGCGAGCAGCGTCTTCTTGTCGCCCTGCGCGACGATCCGGCCGTGGCCGATGAGGATCATCTCGTCGGCGATCAGCTCGACCTCGTGCAGCAGGTGGCTGGAGAGCAGCACGGTGCCGCCGCGGTCGGCGTAGCCCTTGAGCAGGCCGCGCATCCACCGGATGCCGGCCGGGTCGAGGCCGTTGGCGGGCTCGTCGAGGATCAGCACCGACGGGTCGCCGAGCAGCGCGTGCGCAATGCCGAGGCGCTGCTTCATGCCGAGCGAGTAGTTGCGCAGCCGGCGCTTGGCCTCGGAGTCGGTGAGACCGACCAGGGCGAGGATCTCGTCGACCCGGCTCGACGGCAGGCCCATGGTCTTGGCGCCGACGGTGAGGATCTCGCGGCCGGTGCGGCCCGCGTGCTGGGCGGAGGCGTCCAGCAGGACGCCGACGTGCCGCCCGGGGTTGGGGATGTCGTGGTAGCGCAGGCCGCCGATGGTGACCTGGCCGTGGGTCGGCGGCGTCAGGCCGACCATCACGCGCATCGTGGTGGACTTGCCGGCGCCGTTCGGGCCCAGGAAGCCGGTGACGCGACCCGGCTGGGCGACGAAGCTGACGTCGTCGACGGCGGTGAACCCGCCGTACGAGACCGTGAGTCGATCAACTGTGATCATGGCTCCAGCCTGCCCGAGCCGACGGCCCCGCACATCGGACCTGCGTCCCGAACGGCCCGGACTTAAGTAGGGGGTGCTCCGTCCCGGGGATGCTGCCGCCGGCGTCCCCCGGGCCCCTAGTCTCGGGCCATGGACAGCTCCGCCGACTTCCAGCCGCCGCTGCGGCTGTGGAGCCACGTCTGGCGCTACCTGCTCGCCCTCGTCGTCGGCTTCGTCGTATGGGCCCCGGTGATGGACGACCAGGCCGACGGCCACCCGGTGCTGTTCTGGACCGACCTCGTGGTCGGCGTGGCCTGCTTCGTGCTGGCCTTCTGGCGGCGCCGCTGGCCGATGACCGTCGCGGTGATCACCCTGCTCGCCACCCCGATCAGCTCGCTGTCCGCGGGCGCCTCCACGCTCGCCGTGGTCTCGCTCGCCACCCACCGCCGCTGGTGGCAGATCATCTCGGTCGCTGCGCTCAACCTGGCGATGACCTGGTGCTACTACCAGGTGCAGCCGGTCGAGGACACCGACCCGTGGTGGCTGCTCACCCCGATCACGATCGCCGCGGTCGCCGCGACCATGGCGTGGGGCATGTACATCGGCTCGCGCCGCGAGCTGCTGTGGACCCTGCGCCAGCGGGCCGAGACCGCCGAGGCCGAGCGCGACCTGCGCGCCCAGCAGGCCCGATCCACCGAGCGGGCCCGGATCGCCCGCGAGATGCACGACGTGCTCGCCCACCGGATCTCCCAGATCTCCCTGCACGCCGGGGCCCTGACCTTCCGCGAGGACCTCAGCGCCGAGGAGATGCGCAGCAGCGTCGCGGTCATCCAGGCCAAGGCGCACGAGGCGCTGACCGACCTGCGCGAGGTGCTCGGGGTGCTCCGCGAGGCCGGGGACGGGACGGCGCTGACCGGCCCCCAACCGACGTACGACGACCTGACGGGCCTGGTCGCCGACGCCCGCCTCGCCGGTGCCTCCATCGACTACGACGACCGCCTCGCCGGCCACGAGCCTCCACCGGTCGCGGTCGGCCGCACGATCTACCGGATCGTGCAGGAGGGCATCACCAACGCCACCAAGCACGCGCCGGCCGCCGCGCTGCACGTGCTCGTCGCCGGCTCCCCCGCCGAGGGCGTCGACGTGGTGCTGCGCAACGCGATCGGCTTCGGCCCCACCCGCACCCCCGGCGCCGGGCTGGGCCTGGTCGGGCTCACCGAGCGCGCCGAGCTGCGCGGCGGGACGCTGGTGCACGGGATCGAGGACGCCTCGCCGGACGGTCAGCCGCCGTCGTTCGTGCTCCGCGCGTGGCTACCGTGGTCCTCCGAGGAGACCACGCGGGCGGGGAGCGAGTGAGATGACCGAGGTGCTGATCGTCGACGACGACCCGCTGGTGCGCTCCGCGCTGGCGCTGATGCTCGGCGGGCAACCGGACGTCGTGGTGGTCGGCGAGGCCGCGGACGGGCGGGCCGGCGTACGGATGGCCCGGGAGCTGACGCCCGACGTGGTGCTGATGGACATCCGGATGCCCGTGCTCGACGGCCTCGCCGCGACCCGGGTCCTGCACGGCGAGCCGGACCCGCCGCGGGTGATCGTGCTGACCACCTTCGACGCCGACGACTACGTCGTGGGCGCGCTCGCCGCCGGGGCCGACGGCTTCCTGCTCAAGGACACCCCGCCGGGGGAGATCGTGGCCGCGATCCGCAAGGTCGCCGACGGCGACCCGATGCTCTCCCCCTCGGTCACCCGCACCCTCATCGAGCGGGTCCGCACCGACTCCGGCGACAGCCGCACCGCGGAGGCGCAGCGGCGGCTGGAGCGGCTCACCGAGCGCGAGCTGGAGGTCGCGACCGCCGTCGGCCGCGGCCTGTCGAACGCCGAGATCGCCGGCGAGCTGCACCTGTCGGTGCCGACGGTGAAGGGCCACGTCTCTCGGCTGTTCGAGAAGCTGGAGACGACCAACCGGGTGCAGATCGCGCTGTGCATCCGCGACGCCGGGCACCCGGTGGAGTAGCGCTCAGAGCTCGTAGACGTCGCCCTGCGCGGCGAGCTGCAGCGGACCGTCGTAGGCGTCCTTGGCCTCGGCGAGGATCTCCTGCGCGTCGTGCCAGGGCGGCACGTGGGTCACGACGAGCCGCTTGGCCCGCGCGGCGGTGGCCACGTCGCCGGCCTCCTTGCCGGTCAGGTGCAGGCTCGGCGGGTTGTCGTCGCACTCGCGGAAGGACGCCTCGCACAGGAACAGGTCGGCGTCGGCGGCGATGTCCATCAGCGCGTCGGTCGGGCCGGTGTCGCCGCTGTAGGCGAGCACCTTGCCGAACGCGCTCACCCGCAGCCCGTACGCCGGCACCGGGTGGTCGACCTCGTAGGGCTCGATCGTGAACGGGCCGAGCGCGATCGGCTTGGCGTAGACGCGGAAGGAGAACTCCTCGCGCATGCCCGGCTTGCGCGGCAGGTCGTAGGCCTTGGCGAGCCGCTTGGCGGTGCCCTTGGGGCCCCAGACCGGGATCCGCGGCTGGGTGCCGGAGGGGTGGTACTTGCGCAGCACGTAGTAGCTGGTCATGTCGACGCAGTGGTCGGCGTGGAGGTGGCTGATCAGGACCGCGTCCACCTTCAGCGGGTCGACGTAGCGCTGCAGCGTGCCGAGCGCGCCGTTGCCCATGTCGAGCACCAGGCTCCAGGTGCGCAGCGCGTCGGTGGCCTGGACGAGGTAGCAGCTGGCCGGCGAGTCCGGTCCGGGGTAGGACCCGGAGCAGCCCACGACGGTCACCTTGACCGTGTGCTCGGCCGCCTCCGCCGCGGTCTTGAGCAGCGTCGTCTCCGGCGCCACGTCGTCGCTCATGCGAGCCCCCCTGCGAACTGTCCGGCCGCCACCAGCTCGGGGCCGAGGAACCGGCGCCCGATCGTCGCGAACTCCGCCGGGGAGCCCGTCGTCGCGAAGGTGTACGCCGGGGCGCCTCCCGGACGCATCAGGCCACGGTCGGCGAGCATCCGGAAGACGTCCTTGGCGCACTCCTCGGCACTGCTCACCAGGGTCACCTCGTCGCCCATGACGTAGGAGATGACGCCGGTCAGCAGCGGGTAGTGCGTGCAGCCGAGGACCAGGGTGTCGACGCCGAGCTCGGTCAGCGGGTCGAGGTACTCGTGGGCGAGCGCGATCAGCTCGTCGCCACCGGTCACCCCGGCCTCGACGAAGTCGACGAAGCGCGGGCAGGCGCGGGTGGTCAGGTCGACCTGGGGGGCCGCGGCGAAGGCGTCCTCGTAGGCCATCGACTCGGCGGTGGCGCGGGTGCAGATGACGCCGATGCGCTGGTTGCGCGACGCGGCGACGGCACGACGGGCGGCGGGATAGATGACCTCGACGACCGGGACGTCGTAGCGCTCCCGGGCGTCGCGGAGCATCGCGGCCGAGGCGGAGTTGCACGCGATCACCAGCGCCTTGACGCCCTGGTCGACGAGGTGGTCGAGGCACTCGAGGGCGTACTCTCGCACCTCGCCGATCGGCTTGGGGCCGTAGGGCTGGCGGGCGGTGTCGCCGACGTAGGTGATCGACTCGTGCGGCAGCTGGTCGATCACGGAGCGCGCCACGGTCAGCCCACCGAACCCGGAGTCGAAGATCCCGATCGGGGCGTCGACGTCGACGTCGTGGTGGTCCTGGTGCCGCACCCGGCCCAGACTACGGCGTCGGCACCCTCGCGGTCGGCATTCCGGGACCGAGATCACGTCGGAGGCCTATGCTCGACGGGTGACCACCGCGAGCCGACTCGGGCGCGCCAGCGCCGTCGTCCTCTCCCTCGTCCTCGCTCTCCTGCTCAGCGTGCTCACCGGCTGCGGGTCCTCTGCGCCCGAGCCCGCCGCCCCGGTCCAGGCCCGCCAGGCCGCGGCGACGCTCAACGACACCCGGGTCGTCGCGATCTCGCTCGACGGGCTCAACCCCCGTGCGATCACCCAGCTCGGCCCGAGCCGGCTGCCGAACATCTACCGGCTGTTCCGCGAGGGCGCGGGCACGCTCAACGCCCGTGCGCAGGTCGAGCAGACGGTGACCCTGCCCAACCACACGAGCATGGTGACCGGACGGCGCATCGACCGCACCCGCGGCGGCCACGGCGTCACCTGGAACACCGACCTCGCCGGCTCGACGGTGCAGAAGGCCGCCCGGCACGACGTGTCCTCGGTCTTCCGCGTGGTGCACGCGGCCGGCGGCTCGACCTCGCTGTTCTCGACGAAGACGAAGTTCACCCTGTTCACCCGGTCCTGGCCCCGCGACATCGCGCGCACCGTCATCCGCAAGGAGGACGACGCCACGCTGACCACCCTCTTCCGGCGCGACCTGCTCGCCGCCAAGCGCTCCTTCGCCTTCCTGCACCTGGGGCTCGCCGACCAGACCGGGCACGCGAAGGGGTGGCTCAGTCCGTCGTACCTCAACGCGGTGGTCCGGCTCGACCGGCTCGTCGGCGGCGTCATGACGACGATCCGCGGCACGGCCCGGCTGCGCCGCTCGACGGTGGTCATCCTGACCGCCGACCACGGCGGCACGCCCGGCACCAAGGGCCACGACGTGGCGACGCGCTACGACAACTACCGGATCCCGTTCGTGGTGTGGGGCCGCGGCGTCACGCCGGGCAACCTCTACCGGCTCAACGACCCGCGCTACGTCAAGGACCCCGGTACGACGCGCCCGGGCTTCACCGGCGCGCAGCCGGTCCGCAACGGCGACCTCGCCAACCTCGCCACCCGGGTGCTCGGCCTCGGCCCGGTGCCGGGCAGCCTGTGGAACCGCTCCCAGCGGCTCACCTGGCACCGGTGAGCCGGCGACCGGATCAGGGGCGGCGCAGCTCCGCGAGCGTCGGCCACGGGTTGAACCGGCAGCCCTGGGTGCCCTTCGACTGCTGCTGCATCACCGGCGCGAGCGCGCCCCGGCGCGAGCAGGACGCGTGGCCCTTGCCGAGCCAGTGTCCGGTCTCGTGGTTGACGACCATGTGCCGGTAGTCGCGCAGCGAGCGGCCGGCCCGGTTCCACGCCGGCGAGGCGTGCTGCCAGCGCTGCACGTTGATGACCACGTTGCGGCCCACCCGGCACGACCACTGAGCGCTGCACACCGAGGAGAAGCCCGGCACCCGGCCGGCCTCGGAGAGCCACAAGGTGAACGCGCCGCCGGAGGCGACCCGGACGAACCTCACGCCGCGCCCGCGCCAGCCGCGCGGGTCGTCGTAGGTCTGCTGGGCGAGGGTCTTGAACGTCGCCAGGCTCGCCGGCACCCGGCCCTTGGTGCGCACCGAGTAGCGGACCACCCGGCGGGTGTCGACGCGGTGCTTGACGACGCCGAGCTGGACGACGCTGCTGGCCGGCGTCCGGGTCGGGTGGGTGACGCTCACCCGGACCGCCAACCGGTGCCCGACGTCGCCGGGCCGGATGTCGCGGACCCGGGTGGTGTCCCCGGCGAGCGGCTGCCCGTCGCGGTACCACTGGTAGCGCGTGGTCGCCGGCGTCGGGCTCCACCGGCCCGGCGAGACGACGAGGCGGTGGCCGTAGCGGCGCACCCCGCTCACGCTCGGCGCCTGGACCTGGGTGAAGGCCGGGAGGTCGCCGGGCTCCGCGGCGGCCACCGACGGGGTCGGGCCGACCGCCACCAGGCAGCACAGCGCGAGGACGGTTCCGAGGATCCGGGTCATGCCTTCCGAGCCTACGTGGCTCAGGCCCAGAAAGATCAAGCCCAGAGCTGGCCCTCCAGGCGGTCCTCCGCCTGGTCGATGGTGCCCTCGTAGGCGCCGGTCGAGAGGTACTTCCAGCCGCCGTCGGCCACCACGAAGGCGATGTCCGCGGCCTCCCCCGCCTTGGCGGCCTTCGCCGCCTGGCCGAGCGCGGCATGCAGGATCGCGCCGGTGGAGATGCCGGCGAAGATGCCTTCGAGCTCCAGCAGCTCCCGCACGCGTCGTACGGCGTCACGAGGGCCGACCGAGAAGCGGCTGTCGATCAGCTCGGCGTCGTAGAGCTCGGGGACGAAGCCCTCGTCGAGGTTGCGCAGGCCGTAGACGAGCTCGCCGTAGCGGGGCTCGGCGGCGACGATGCGCACCTCCGGCTTGGCACGGCGGAAGAAGCGGGAGACGCCCATCAGCGTGCCGGTCGTGCCCAGGCCCGCGACGAAGTGCGTGATCGAGGGCAGGTCGGCGAGGATCTCGGGCCCGGTGCCCTCCTCGTGCGCGAGGGCGTTGGCCGCGTTGCCGTACTGGTAGAGCATCACCCAGTCGGGGTGCTCGACGGCGATCTGCTTGGCGACGCGCACCGCCTCGTTGGAGCCGCCCGCGGCGGGCGAGGAGACGATCTCCGCGCCCCACATCCGCAGCAGCTGACGGCGCTCCTCGGAGGTGTTCTCCGGCATCACGAAGACGGTGCGGTAGCCCTTGAGCTTGGCCGCCATCGCGATCGAGATGCCAGTGTTGCCCGAGGTGGGCTCCAGGATCGTGCAGCCCGGGCGGAGGGTGCCGTCCTTCTCCGCCTCCTCGATCATCTTCAGCGCCGGGCGGTCCTTGATCGAGCCGGTCGGGTTGCGGTCCTCCAGCTTGGCCCAGATCCGGACCTGCGGGGTGCCGTCGGTGTTGAACGGCGCGGAGAGCCGCGGCAGCCCCACCAGCGGCGTACCGCCGACGGAGGTGAGGAGAGAGTCGAAGCGGGTCACTGGCCGCCGGCGACGGCCGGGAGGATCACGACCTGGTCGCCGTCGGAGAGCTCGGCGTCCAGGCTGCCGATGAAGCGGACGTCCTCGTCGTTGATGTAGACGTTGACGAAGCGGCGCAGCTCGGTGCCGTTGCCCTTGTCCTCGACGAGCCGCTCCTTGATGCCGGGGTGGTTGGCCTCGAGGGAGTCGATGAGCGCGCTCAGCGACGAGCCGTCGGCGTCGACGGCCTTCTCGCCACCGGTGTAGGTGCGCAGGATGGTCGGGATCCGGACCTCGATGGCCATGTCAGCTGCTCTCCTCTGAAGGGATGACGCGGACCTCTTCCTCGGTCACGACGCCGTCGATGATTCTGTACGACCTGAACTCCACCGGGCCCGGGTTATTCCCGTGCTCGCGGGTGCTGACGAGCACGTAGTGGGCTCCCGGCTCGCTCGCCAGGTCGATGTCGGTGACGCTCGGGTAGGCCTCCGTCGCCGAGTGCGAGTGGTAGATCACCACCGGCTCCTCGTCGTTGTCGTCGAGCTCCCGGTAGAGCTGGAAGAGGTCCGTCGAGTCGTACTCGTAGAAGGTCGGGCTGCCCGCGGCGTTCACCATCTCGATGTGCCGGGTCGGGCGGTCGCTGCCGGCCGGGCCCGCCACCATCCCGCACGCCTCCACGGGGTGGTCCCGCTTGGCGTGCGCCACGAGGGCGTCGTACGTCGCCTGGTCGATCGTCAGCACGCCGTCCAGGGTATGGCGTCGGGCCGCCCGGCCCGGAATCGGGCTCACGCCACGGACGTGACACCGATGGCAGGTCGACGTGTGCTCCAGAGCTGCGGCAGGTGTCGCTCGCGGTCGTCCACAGGCGGGAGCCGCCTCCGTTTGGGGCGCGGTCCGCCCAGGGCATCTCGGGAAGCATGACCGGCGAGTGGAGCCCCTGCCTGGCGCGACCCGCACCCATGACGTGGCCCTGTCCCGTCGACCCCTCCGGCGTCGCGGGTCCCACCCGGGGCGAGGCCGCCGGGCCACGGTGGCGGCGGACCAGCCGTGGCCGCTACGTACCGGCCACGGTCGACGGCACCCGACCGGAGCAACGCGTCGTCGAGGCCTACGCCCGCACGGACGGCGCCGGTGCCGTGACCGGTTGGGCGGCGCTCTGGCTCCACGGGGCGGCGTACTTCGACGGCGCCGGGGCACCGGTCCCGCTCGTCGAGGGCCGGCGTCGGCTGCGTTCGACGCCCCAGGTGCGGGTGCTGCGCGCGCTGCTCCCCGACGACCAGGTGCTGACCAGGCGCGGAGTCCGGTGCACCGTGCCGGAGCGGGCGCTGCGCGACCACCTCGCCGGGACCGGCCTGCGGGAGGCGGTGGTCGCGATCGACATGGCGGTCGCGGCCGGAATCACCTCGCGGCGCCGGCTCCGCGGAGTCCTCCCCCGGCGGTGGGAGACCGCCCTGGACCTGGCCGACGAGCACAGTGCCTCGCCCCAGGAGACGCGTCTGCGGCTGGTGTGGCAGCTCGACGCGGGGTGGGCCCGGCCTCTGGTCAACCGCGACGTGCTGGCCGAGGACGGTCGGTTCCTCGGTCGCCCCGACCTGCTCGACGCCGACCGCGGCATCGTCGGTGAGTACGCCGGAGCAGTGCACCGTGACCGGGCCCGCCACCGCCACGACGTACGACGCGAGGACCTCTTCCGCCGCGCCGGTCTGGAGTACGTCGAGGTCGTCGGCGACGACCTCCGCCACCCCGCTCTCGTGGTGGAGCGGATGGAGGCGGCCGCGGCACGAGCCGGACGTCTGCCTCGGCGGTGGCGGTTGGGACCGGCCCCGGTGCCGCTGGACGACCGTCTCGACCACCGCGACGCGATGGACAGGCTCGCCGACGGCGAGTGACACCTCCGGCAGCCCGAACGGCCCTCCGGACCTGCGTCCGGTGTCAGGCGGTGGGGCTGACCGACTTCGCCCGGATCCGCTCCGCCGTCGGCCACCGCACGTCGCGGACCCAGCCGACCTTCTCCAGCAGCCAGATGATCCGGGCGGAGGTGTCGAGCTGGAAGCGCTTCACGCCGTGGCGGGCCGAGGTGGGGTCGGCGTGGTGGAGGTTGTGCCAGGACTCCCCGCCCGACGGGATGGCGAGCCACCACACGTTGCCGGAGAAGTCGCGGGAGGCGAAGGGACGCTCGCCGAGGGTGTGGCAGATGGAGTTGATGGACCACGTGACGTGGTGGATGAGGCCGATCCGGACCACGGTGCCCCAGAAGAACGCGGTGAGCGCGCCCTGCCACGACCACGTCAGCAGCGCGCCGAGCAGCGGCGGCAGGAAGATCGAGGTGAGCACCCACAGCCAGAACAGCCGGGAGATCCGGACCAGGTCGCGGTCCTTGGCGAGGTCGGGGGCGTACTTCTCGATCGGGGTCTGCTCGGGGTCGAAGAGCCAGCCGACGTGCGCCCACACGAAGCCCTTGGTGAGCCCGCGCAGGCTGTTGCCGTAGCGCCACGGCGAGTGCGGGTCGCCGTCCTTGTCGGAGAACTTGTGGTGCTTGCGGTGGTCGGCGACCCAGCGGATCACCGGGCCCTCGACGGCCATCGAGCCGAGCACGGCGAAGGTGATCTTGACCGCGCGGTTGGGCTTGAACGACTTGTGCGTGAAGAGCCGGTGGTAGCCCACGGTGATGCCGTGCAGGGTCAGGCCGTACATCACGAAGGTGATGACGATGTCGCTCCAGCCGAGCCACCCTCCCCAGGCGACGGGGATGGCGGCGAGGAAGGCGATGAACGGCACGGCGATGAACAGCGCGAGCGCGAAGCGCTCGGGCCAGGACTGGTGGTCGCCACTCATCGTGGCGCGCACGGCGACAGGCTCGGGGCGGTCGTCGATCGCGGTCATGCGGAGCTCCCAGCGGCGGCGGTCGTCGGAGACGTTCTGAGGCAAGCCTAAGGCCGCCTGGGGCTCACCCCACCACCCGGTACCGCCGTTCGGGACGCCCCGTCCCGCCGTAGCGCAGGCGGACCTCGGCCGCGCCGGTGTCGACGAAGTGCTCGAGGTAGCGGCGGGCCGTCACCCGGGACAGCCCGACCTCCTCGCCGGCCTCGGAGGCGGAGATGTCGCCGGCCCGGCGCGCGGCCTCCAGCACCAGGTCCGCGGTCTCCGGGCTGAGGCCCTTCGGCAACCCGGTCGGTACGTCGGCCGGCCGGCCGGTCCCGAAGGCCTGGTCGATCGTCGCCTGGTCCACCTCGTCGCTGAGGCTGGCGAGGGTGGCGGCCACCCGACGCAGGCGGTCGGCGAGGTCGTCGTACTCGAAGGGCTTGACGAGGTACTGCAGGGCGCCGCCGTGCAGCGCGGCCCGCACCGAGGCGGAGCCGCGCTCGGCGGTCACCATCACCACGGCGACGTCCTGGCCGGTGCCGCGGAGCCGTTCGAGCACCTCCAGCCCGGAGAAGTCGGGCAGGTGCACGTCGAGGAGCAGGAGGTCGGGGCGCAGCGTGGCGGCCAGGTCGAGCGCCTCGGCACCGCTGCGCGCGGTGCCGACGACCTCGAAGCCCTCGGTCTGCTCGACGAAGCGGGCATGGATCCGGGCCACCATGAAGTCGTCGTCGACGACGAGCACCCGCACCGTCACGAGGCACCATCCTTCCCGAGCCCGGCCCCGAGCGGCAGCACCACCCGGAACTCCGCTCCCCCGCCGCCGCCGGGCTCGGCGTCGTCGACGACCACCTCGCCACCGCGCTGGGTGCAGATGAGCCGGACGAGCGGGAGCCCGATGCCCCGGCCGCCGGGCACCGCCTCCTTGGTGGAGAACCCACGCACGAACACCGCCTCGCGCTGGTCGGGCGCGATGCCGGGCCCGGTGTCGCGGACCCGCAGGTGCACCGCCTCGGTGTCGGCGTGCAGCCACAGCTCGACCGTCGCGGCGGGCCGGCCGGCACAGGCGTCGATGCCGTTGTCGACGAGGTTGCCGAGCACGGCGGTCAGGTCGGCGCCGAGGTCGGCCGGCAGCGCCGGGAGGCGGGAGCCGGGGTCGACCTCCAGGGTGACGCCGCGCTCCTCGGCGACGGCGTGCTTGGCGATGACGAGCGCGGCCACGGCGGGGTCGGCGACCCGCTTGGCGACGTACTCCTCGACCTCGGCACGGCGCCGGGTCAGCGTGCCGACGAGGGCGGCGACCTCGTCGTACTCCCCGAGCTGGACCAGGCCGGAGATCGTGTGCAGCCGGTTGTCGAACTCGTGGGTCTGGGCACGCAGGGTGTCGGTGATGGAGAGGTTCGAGCTGAGCTGGCTCTGCAGGGACACCAGCTCGGTGCGGTCGCGGAGCGTGGTGACCGTGCCGATGCCACGCCCGCCCGCGGAGGCCCGGCCGCGGTTGAAGACCACGACCCGCGAGCCGACGAGCGCGAGCGCGTCGCGGGCGTCGGCGCCCTGGTCGGTGAGGAGCGCGACGACGTGCGGGTCCAGGCCCAGCGCGTCGACCCGCCGGCCGACCGGTTCCGGGCCGCTGTCGAGGCCGAGCGTGGTGCGGGCGGCGTCGTTCATGGCGGTGACCCGGCCGTCCGTCCCGACCCCGACCACGCCCTCGCGGATGGCGTGCAGCAGCGCCTCGCGGTGGTCGGCGAGGCTGGCGAGCTCGGTGGTGCCGAGCCCCCGCGTCGAGCGTCGTACGACGCGGGCCACGACCCACGTGCCGGCGAGACCGAGCAGCGCGCCCAGCCCCAGGAACAGCCCGAGGTCGGGTGCGGCCTGGGCGAGCTGGTCGGCCAGCGTGGGGTACTCCACCTCGGACGTCACGATCGCCAGCAGCGTGCCGTCCTCGGCCGAGATGACCGGCGCGTGCGCGGCGACGACGCGGTGCCCGTCGCGGGCGATGTCGCCGCTCCAGCCGCGGCCCCGCAGCGCGTCGCTGGCGCCGAGCACGGCCCGCTCGCCGACGCGGCTCGGGTCGGTCGCCGCCAGCACCCGGCCCTCCGCCGAGACGATGGTGACCTCGGACGCCTCGTAGAAGTCCACGCCGTAGACGACGTAGATCTCCAGCGCGCGCGGCAGGCTGCTCGCCGAGATCGTCCCGTCGCGCGCCGACTGGAGCGGGTCCCTCACCTGCGGGAGGGCGGCGACGTACTCCGCGGAGTTGCGCATCTGCGCGCCGCTCTCGTCCGCGAAGTCCTCGGTGGACTGGCGGATGCTCAGCACGCCGACCGCGACCAGGAGCGTCGCGATCACGACGAGCTGCAGGAGCAGCACCTTGGCCGCGAGCGTCAGCTCACCGCGGCGGAACGGCGACCACAACGACCACAACCTCCTTTGCGTCCGCAAGCGTGACGGGCGCCACAGCCTGCCGCAATGCTGGCACGGTTCGCACGTGACGGCGGTCACGACCTGATCCGGAGGTTCCTCCATGAAACGCCTACTGGCGCTCATCACCGTGCTGGCACTCACCGTGCTGGCCGCCGGCTGCGGGGTCACCCGCGGCTCCGACGACCCCGACAAGCGGCGGCTGCGGATGTTCATCCCCAACAGCCCCGGTGGTGGCTACGACCTCACCGGCCGGGCCGCGGCCCGCGCGATGCAGGAGAACCACCTGACCGGCCGCTTCGAGATCCGCAACGTGCTCGGCGCGAGCGGCACCGTGGCGATGCAGCGGCTGCTCAACGAGAAGGGCAACGACGACCTGATGATGCTGATGGGCCTCGGCGTCGTCGGCGCGGTCTACACCAACAAGTCCGAGGCGACGCCGCTGAAGATGACCCCGATCGCCCGCCTGGTCGAGGAGCAGGAGGGCATCCTGGTGCCGGCCGACTCCCCCTTCAAGACCGTCGACGACCTGGCCGCGGCGTGGCGGAAGGACCCCGGCGGCGTCGTCGTCGGTGGCGGCTCCAGCCCCGGCGGACCCGACCACCTCTTCCCGATGCAGCTCGCGGACACGCTCGGCATCGACCCGAAGAAGGTCAACTACATCTCCTACGACGGCGGCGGGCCGCTCACCACCGCGCTCCTGGGCTCGAAGATCGACGTCGGCATGTCGGGCCTCGGTGAGTTCGAGGCGCAGATCGCGGAGGGCAAGCTGCGCGTCCTCGCCGTCTCCGGGGAGAAGCGGCTCGAGGACATCGACGCGCCGACCCTCACCGAGGCCGGTGTCGACCTGGTCTTCACCAACTGGCGCGGCGTGCTCGCCCCACCCGACATCAGCGACGAGCAGCGCGACTACCTGACCGGCGTGCTCACCGAGATGCACGGCACGAAGGAGTGGAAGGAAGCGCTCGCCGACAACGGCTGGACCGACAACTTCGCGACGGGCAAGGAGTTCGAGGACTTCCTCGTCGAGCAGGACACCCGCGTCGCCGACACCCTGAAGGAGCTGGGATTCGCATGAGCACCACCGCCCCCACCACCGAGCCCCGGCTGGTCGACAAGGCGCAGTACGGCCTCGCCGCCTTCCTGGTCCTCGTCGGCGGGTACGTCGTCTACGACGGCTCGACCCTCGAGAACGGCTTCAACGACCAGCACGTGCAGCCCTGGGCGCTGCCCTACACGGTCGGTGGCGCGCTGCTGCTGCTCGGCGTGCTGCTCGCGATCGCCACCGCCCGCGGTGACCGGCCCGAGGCCGAGGAGGGCGAGGACGTCGACCTCACCCAGGGCACCGACCTGCGCACGATCGGCCTGCTGGTGGCCGTGCTGGTCGCCAACATGCTGCTCATCGACTTCCTCGGCTGGGCGATCACCGGTGCCCTGCTGTTCGCCGGCACGACGTACGTCCTCGGCAGCCGGACGTGGGTGCGCAACCTCGCGATCGGCGCCGCCCTCTCGGTCGGGACCTGGTACGGCTTCTACGTCGCCCTGGGCCTGCCGATCCCCGCCGGCATCCTGGACGGAGTGCTCTGATGGACCTGCTGCTCGACGGCTTCCAGACCGCCCTCACCCCCGAGAACCTGCTGTTCGCGCTGATCGGCGTGCTGCTCGGCACCGCCGTCGGCGTGCTGCCCGGCATCGGTCCGGCCATGGCGCTGGCCCTGCTGCTGCCGGTGACCTACAGCGTCGGGGTGGACAGCGCGATCATCATGTTCGCCGGCATCTACTACGGCGGGATGTACGGCGGGTCGACGACCTCGATCCTGCTCAACACACCCGGCGAGTCCTCCTCGGTCATCACGGCCATCGAGGGCAACAAGATGGCCAAGTCCGGGCGGGCCGCCCAGGCCCTCGCCACCGCCGCGATCGGCTCCTTCGTGGCCGGCACGATCGGCACGGTGCTGCTGTGGGTGCTCGTCCCCCGCGTCGCCGACGTCGTGGTCCAGCTGGGCGCACCGTCGTACTTCGCGGTGATGGTGCTGGCCTTCTTCGCCGTCACCATGGTGCTCGGCTCCTCGAAGCTGCGCGGCTTCATCTCGCTCTTCCTCGGCCTGACCATCGCCCTCGTCGGCACGGCCACCGGGCAGGCGCGGATCACCTTCGGCAACGCCCAGCTCGCCGACGGCATCGACGTGGTCGTCGTCGCGGTCGGCATCTTCGCGATCGGCGAGGCGCTGTGGGTCGCCGCGCACCTGCGTCGCAAGCCGCTCGAGATCATCCCCGTGGGCCAGCCCTGGATGAGCCGCGCCGACTGGGGGCGGTCGTGGAAGCCGTGGCTGCGCGGCACGGCGCTGGGGTTCCCCTTCGGCGCCGTGCCGGCCGGGGGCGCGGAGGTGCCGACCTTCCTGTCCTACGCCGCGGAGCAGAAGCTCTCCAAGCACCCCGGGGAGTTCGGCAAGGGCGCCATCGAGGGCGTCGCCGGCCCGGAGGCCGCCAACAACGCCTCGGCCGCCGGCACCCTGCTCCCGCTGCTGACCCTCGGCCTGCCCACGACCGCGACCGCGACGATCATGCTGGTGGCGCTGCAGTCCTACGGCATCCAGCCCGGGCCGCAGCTGCTCGACAACGAGCCCGGCCTGGTCTGGGGCCTGCTCGCCAGCCTGGTCATCGCCAACGCGCTGCTGCTGGTGATCAACCTGCCGATGGCGCCGCTGTGGGCCAAGCTGCTGCAGATCCCCCGGCCGCAGCTGTACGCCGGCATCCTGTTCTTCGCCACGCTCGGCGCCTACACCGCGAACTTCTCCGCCTTCGACCTCGGCCTGCTCGTGCTGCTCGGCCTGCTGGGCCTGGCGATGCGGCGCTTCGGGCTGCCGGTGCTGCCGCTGATCGTCGGTGTCATCCTGGGCCCGGCGATGGAGCTCCAGCTCACCCAGGCGTTGCAGATCTCCCAGGGCGAGGTGAGCACGCTGTGGAGCGAGCCGGTGGCGAAGGCCGTCTACGCGGTGATCGCGCTGATGCTGGTCGCCATGGTGGTCGGCGCCGTACGCCGACGGACCTCGCCGGCCGCTCCCACCACGACCGACGACGAGAAGGAGCTGGTGAACCGATGAGCATCGTGGTCGCCTACAGCGCCGACCGCTACGGCGCGGCGGCACTGGAGCACGCCGCCGACCTGGCCCGCAAGGACGGCACCCGCCTGGTCGTCGTCAACGCCACCCTCGGCGGCAAGCTGGTCGACAGCCGGTTCGCGCAGGACGCGGAGATCGTGGCCCTGCACGACCGGCTGGCCGCGGAGGGGCTCGACGTCGTCGTACGCCACGAGATGGTGGACGACGTCGCCGACGCCGTGGTCGCGGTGGCCGACGAGGAGCGGGCCACCCTCGTGGTGGTCGGCATCCGGCACCGCACGCCGGTCGGCAAGCTGTTGCTCGGCAGCGTCGCTCAGCGGATCATCCTCGAGGCGCACTGCCCGGTGCTGGCGGTCAAGCCTGCGTCCTGACCAGGGTCTCCTGGATGAAGGCGAGCCACTCGAAGATGTGGTGGGCCTGGGCGCGCGGGTCCTCGTCGGGCAGGGCGTACCAGTAGTCCTCGTCGCCCTCCTCGACGCCGAGCCGGGTGCCGAGCGCGAGCCGCAGGTCGGTGAGCGCGCGCAGCCAGACCAGGGCGGTGGCAGCGTCCAGCTCGACGTCGATGGTGAGGTCCTCCTCGGGCGGCTCGGGCGGCAGCCCGGCCTCCTCGAGGACGTCGATGACGGTGCCGGCGGCACGGGCCTTGCCGTCGCGCAGGCCGCCCTCGGTGAACCGGCGGAACTCCGCGGCCGACTCGTCGTCGTCGCGGTAGGCGTTGGGGAAGAGCCGGCGCAGCACCGGGTCCTCGGGCTCGGTGGTCGGCCCGGAGAAGTCGAGCAGCGCCTCCAGCGGGTCCCGGTCGGTGGCGACCACCGCGGACTCGTTGTGCAGCAGCTCGACCAGCTGGGCGGCCAGCGAGCGCAGCAGGTCGGCCTCGAAGACCGAGAAGGTCGCGATGGCGCGCTTGCTGCGCCGGTGCCGGACGAAGCCGGTCGTCGGAGAGGTCATCGGCTCACTCGGTCTTCGACAGGGTCGCCCACAGGCCGTACTCGTGCATCGCCTGCACGTCGCGCTCCATCTCCTCGCGACTGCCGGTGCTGACGGCCGACCTCCCGTCCTCGTGGACCTCCATCATCAGCTTCTCGGCCTTGCGCTTGTCGTAGCCGAAGTGCTTCTGGAAGACGAACGAGACGTACGACATCAGGTTGACCGGGTCGTTCCACACCACCGTCACCCAGGGGGTGTCGGCGAGCGTGATGCCCTCCGGGATGAGGTCCTGCTGGACCCCCGGATCGGTCGTCTCCGGGCTCGCGGTCGTCACGGCTCCATGGTGGCACAGCGCTCGCGCGCGCTCACGAGCACCACTTCTCGGCGAGCGTGGTCACCACCTTGAAGTTGCGGTTGGTCGCGACGACCCGCAGCGCCTTCTCGGTCTTGTAGGGGTCCACCCCGCCGGCCTCGTAGCCCGGCCCGAGCAGCACGTGCGCGGCGCGGCCGCGCACCACGATCGCGTTCACCTCGTCGCTGCGCGCCTCCACCTCCGCGACGAGGGCCGGGTCCGGCTCGTCCTTGAGCAGGTAGACGTAGTGCCGCTCCAGGTCCGGGCGCTCCTCGGTCAGCTCCCGGGCGTCGGCGGCGATCGCGACCAGCTCGGCCGGGGTGTAGACGATGGTCGGGACCTCGAAGCCGGCCCGCTCGGCGTAGGCCCGCTCCAGCGCCGCGGTCACCTTCGCGGGCGAGCGCATCGTGCTGGTCAGCCGGACGTTGCCGGTGTTGATGTGGGTGAGCACGTCCGTGCCGCCCGCGGCCTCGGTCGCGGCCACGATGTCGGCCTTGGGGAACTTGCGGGTGGGCCCGAGGTTGATGGCGCGGAGGAAGGCCACGTAGGTCGGCATGGGCCCATTGTGGCCTGCACCACGGACACGTGACATTACATAGGTTTCCGATGTAAAGTGGGACGACGTGAGCACCCCCGACACCGAGCACCTGAGCGGCGACCTGACCGTCCAGGCCGCCCGCCTCGTCCGGTTGGTACGACGCGAGCACGCACCGTCCGCCGGCACCCGGGTGCTCTCGATCCTCGACGAGCTCGGCCCGCTCGGCGTCTCCGCGCTGGCCCAGGTCGACCGCTGCTCGCAGCCGACGATGACCGGCCTGGTCCACCAGCTCGTGGACCAGGGCTGGGTCACCAAGGAGCCGAACCCCACAGACGCGCGCGGCAGCCTGGTCGTCCTCACCGACGCCGGGCGCGCCGAGCTGCGCCGGATCCGCCGGCTCAGCGCGGCGCTCGTGTCGGAGCGCCTCGCCCGTCGTACCGACCTCACCCCCGACGACCTCGCGACCGCCGTGGCCGTGCTCCAGGCCGTCGTCGAAACCCCGGAAGGAATTGCGTGACCGCCACCCTGTCCACCGAAGCCCCCAGCGACTCCGGCTCGTTCCTCAAGCAGCCCCGCGCCGTGTGGGCCGTCGCCTTCGCCTGCGTGATCGCCTTCATGGGCATCGGGCTCGTCGACCCGATCCTCAAGGAGATCGCGGCCAAGCTCGAGGCCACGCCCAGCCAGGTGTCGCTGCTGTTCACCAGCTACATGGCCGTCATGGGCGTCGCGATGCTGGTCACCGGTGTCGTCTCCAGCCGCATCGGAGCCAAGAAGACCCTGCTGCTCGGGCTCTTCCTCATCATCGTCTTCGCCGGCCTGGCCGGGATGTCCGGCTCGGTCGGCGCCGTGATCGGCTTCCGCGCCGGCTGGGGCCTGGGCAACGCGCTGTTCATCGCGACCGCGCTGTCGACGATCGTGAGCGCCTCCAAGGGCTCGCTCGCGCAGGCGATCATCCTGTTCGAGGCCGCACTGGGCCTCGGCATCGCCTCCGGCCCGCTCGTGGGCGGCCTGCTCGGCGAGCGCTCCTGGCGCGGGCCCTTCTTCGGCGTCTCGGTGCTGATGACGATCGCGCTGGTCGCGACCGCGATCTTCCTGCCGGCGACCCCGCCCGCCGCCCGTCGTACGACGCTGGCGGACCCCTTCCGCGCCCTGCGGCACCCCGCGCTGGCCGTGATCGCCGCGGTCGCGGTCTGCTACAACCTCGGCTTCTTCTCCCTGCTCGCCGCCGGGCCGTTCGCGCTCCCGGGCTCCACGATCATGCAGATCGGCTGGATCTTCTTCGGCTGGGGCCTGCTGCTGGCCTTCACCTCGGTCGTCGCGGCGCCGTGGGTGCAGCGCCACCTGGGCACCGTGCCCGCGCTGATCGGCGCGCTCGCGCTGTTCGCCCTCGACCTGCTGCTGATGGCCCTGGGCGCGGACACCAGCACCGTGGTCATCGTCGGCATCGTCGTCGCCGGCGCCTTCCTCGGCGTCATCAACACCCTGGTCACCGAGGCCGTGATGGGCGCGGCGCCGGTCGAGCGACCGGTGGCGTCCGCGGCGTACTCCTTCGTCCGCTTCACCGGTGGCGCCGTCGGCCCGTACGTCGCGCTCAAGCTCGCCGAGCACCAGGGCGCCGCGGCGCCGTTCTGGTTCGGCGGGATCGCCGTGGCGGTCGGCGTCGTCGTGCTGGCGCTGGGCGCCCGGACGATCACCACGGCCCTGCACGGCGCACCGGCCCCGCACTCCCCGGCGGAGGCCCAGGCCGAGGCCCTGGGCGACCTCAGCTGAGGATCAGGCAGCTGCTGGAGGCGTAGGCCACCAGCTTGTCGCGGCCGTCGTACAGCTTCGCCTCGGCGAGAGCGGTACGGCGGCCGCGCTGCATCACGGTCCCGACCGCGCGCAGCCGGCCGGAGTCCACGGTGACCGCCTTGAGGAACTTCACGGTCAGGTCGAGCGAGGTGTAGCCCTCCCCCACGGCGAGCGTGGAGTGCACCGCACAGCCGCAGGCGGAGTCGAGCAGGGTCGCGAAGACGCCGCCGTGCATGCTGCCGATCGGGTTGTAGTGGCGCAGCTGGGGGTCGAGCTCGAAGATCGCCGTCCCGCGCTCGGGGACGTCGAAGCCCACGAAGCCGAGGGTCTCGGCGATGGGCGCCGCCGGCAGCCGGCCGTCGAGCATGGCGTGGAGCTGCTCGAAGCCGTCCATCGCGCTCGGGTCGATCTGGGTCTGGATCGCGGACTCAGTCATGGGCTCATCAGACCAGCGCCAGGCTGGGTCTGTCAATGAGACCTAGATCGCCTATGCTGGTCCCATGTCCACGCCGCCGGCCCTCGCCTGGTCCGTCGAGAACTGCACCCTCGGCCGCACCATGGCGATCCTCGGCGAGCGCTGGACCGTGATCGTGCTGCGCGAGGTCTTCCTCGGCGTACGACGCTTCGACGACATCCGCCGCCACGCCGGCATCCCGCGCCAGGTGCTCTCCTCACGGCTCGCCACGCTCGTGGAGCACGACATCCTCGCCAAGGTGCCCTACCGCGACGACGGCGCCCGGACCCGCCACGAGTACCGGCTCACCGCCAAGGGCCTCGAGCTGCAGCCCGTCCTGCTGGCGATCGCCGCCTGGGGCGACCGCCACCTCGCCGACCCGGGCGGTCCGCCGACCACCTTCGTGCACCGCGACGGCTGCGAGGAGGAGGTGCACGTCGAGGTGCACTGTGCCGGCGGGCACCGGGTCACCGACCCGCGCGAGGTCGCGACCCGGCCGGGCCCGGGCGTGCGCCCCTTCGCGGGCTAGGACGACTTCCGCACCGACCACTCGCGGATCCGGTCGATCCGCTTGCGCAGCTGCTCGGCGTTCGCGACCGCGGCGGCCGGTCCCCCGCACTCCTTGCGCAGCGCCGCATGGGTGATCCCGTGCGCCTGGCCGGTGCGGTGGTTCCACGACGCGACCAGGCCGTTGAGCTCACGGCGCAGCACGGCGAGGTGCTCGTGGGTGGTGACGTCGGCGAGGCTGTCGGCGGGGCGCTCCTCGACCTCCGCCCGGGGCTTGGTACGACGGCGGTCCTCCTGCCGCTGGCGCAGCAGCGAGCGCATCTGGTCGGGCTCCAGCAGGCCGGGGATGCCGAGGAAGTCCATCTCCTCCTCCGAGCCCACGTGCACCTCGCCCTCGTGGCCGAACTGCGCGCCGTCGTAGAGCGCGTGGTCGAAGCGGGCCTCGGAGCCGAGCGCCTCGAAGGGCAGCGCGTCCAGCTCGTCGGAGGCCGCCTCCCCGGCGTTGGCCTGGTTCATCAGGTCCTGCTCGGCCGCGAAGATGTCGCCCTCGTCGGTGACCTTGCGGCCGAGCACGTGGTCGCGCTGGACCTCCAGCTCGGCGGCGTAGGTCAGCAGGCCGGGCACCGAGGGCAGGAAGACCGAGGCGATCTCGCCGCGGGTCCGGGCCCGCACGAAGCGGCCCACGGCCTGGGCGAAGAACAGCGGGGTCGAGGTGGTGGTCGCCCACACCCCGACCGCCAGCCGCGGGACGTCGACCCCCTCGGACACCATCCGGACCGCGACCATCCAACGGCTGTCGTCGGCGCTGAAGGCGGAGATCTTCTTCGAGGCGGCCTTCTCGTCCGACAGCACGACGGTCGCGGACTCGCCGGTGATCTGCTTGAGCGTCTTGGCGTAGGCCCGCGCGGAGTCCTGGTCGGTCGCGATCACCAGGCCGCCCGCGTCCGGGACGTGGCGGCGCACCTCGGAGAGGCGCTTGTCGGCGGCCTGCAGCACCGAGGGGATCCAGGAGCCCTGCGGGTCGAGCGCGGTGCGCAGCGCCTGGGAGGTCATGTCCTTGGTCAGCGGCTCGCCGAGCGAGGCGGCCACCTCGTCGCCGGCCCGGGTGCGCCAGCTCATCTGGCCCGAGTAGGCGAGGAAGAGCACAGGCCGCACGACGTGGTCGGCGAGCGCCTCGGCGTAGCCGTAGGTGTAGTCGGCCACCGAGGTCGGCACGCCGTCCTCGCCGGGCGCGTAGGTGACGAACGGGATCGGGTTGACGTCGGAGCGGAACGGCGTGCCGGTCAGCGCCAGCCGGCGGGCGGCGGGCTCGAACGCCTCGCGCACGCCCTCGCCCCAGCTCAGCGAGTCACCGGCGTGGTGCACCTCGTCGAGGATGACCAGGGTGCGGAAGCGCTCGGTGCGGATCCGCATGGCCAGCGGGTTGACGCCCACACCGGCGTAGGTCACCGCGACGCCGACGTAGTCGCTGGAGATCTTGCCGGCCCCCGCGGAGTACGTCGGGTCGACCGGGATCCCGGCCCGCGCCGCCGCCTCGGCCCACTGCAGCTTGAGGTGCTCGGTGGGCGCGACGATGACCAGCCGGTCCACGACCCGGCGGCCGATCAGCTCGGCGGCGACCGTCAGCGCGAAGGTCGTCTTGCCGGCGCCGGGGGTCGCCACGGCGAGGAAGTCGCGAGGGTTGCGGGCAAGGTAGTCCTGGAGCGCGGCGCTCTGCCAGGCACGCAGCGACGGCGCCGTGCCCCAGGCTGCCCGCTCCGGCCACGCCGGACCGAGCGAGGTCATGCGTCGGGACCGGCCCCGTCGTTGTCGTCGGACATCGACTCCCAGACTTCCTTGCAGTCCGGGCAGACCGGGAACTTCTCCGGAGCGCGGCTCGGCACCCAGACCTTGCCGCACAGCGCCACCACGGGCGTGCCCATGACCATCGCCTCGGTGAGCTTGTCCTTGTCCACGAAGTGCGAGAACCGCTCGTGGTCGCCCTCGTCGGTCGGGACGGTACGGCGGTCCTCGCGGACGTCCGTGTCTGTCGAGAAGCCGATCGTGGTCACGGGTGCAGTCTAGTGGCCGCCGGAGACATCCACGTCCCCCGGCAGGCCGCGCCACACGATCACCGCGACGACCAGCGTGATCAGCGCCCCGGCGAGCCCGACGGCCGCGAAGGCGTCGGCGTACGACGCGAGGGCGGCGGCCTCGACCGGCGTACCGAGCGCGCCGGAGACCGACTCCACGGCCTCCGCGCCGGCACCCGCCGGCAGCCCGCCGCGGTAGACCACGCCGGCGAGGCTGCCGAGCACCGCGACGCCGAGCACGCCGCCGACCTCGTAGGACATCTCCTCGACCGCGGCGGCCGAGCCGGCCTGGTGCGCGGGCGCGGCGCCCATGATCAGCGCGGACGCCAGGCCGAGGGCGGCCGTGCCGAAGCCGACGAGCAGCAGCGCGAGGGCGACGCCGGCGTACGGCAGCGGGCGGGGCAGCAGCCACAGCGTGAGCAGGCCGAGGGCCAGCACGACCAGCCCGGCGACGATCACGGTGCGCGCGCCCACCCGGGCGGCGACGGCCGGCGCGAGCGGCGGGCCGACCAGGCCGCCGAGGGCCATCGGGAGCAGCGCGACGCCCGCGACGAGCGGGCTCCAGCCCTGGACCAGCTGCAGCCACTGCGAGCCGACGAAGAGCAGCGCGATCATCACCATGCTGCTGACCAGGGCGGTCAGCACGCCGGCCCGGAACACCGGGTTCGCGAAGAGGCCGACCGCGAGCATCGGGTCGTCCTGGCGCCGGCAGCGCTGGACGAAGGTGGCCAGCAGCGCGACGCCGGCGACCAGCACGGCGAGCGTGGGCAGGTCGAGACCCTCCTTGCCGACGTGCTTGACGGCGTAGACCGCGGCGACCATGCCGGTCACCGAGAGCAGCACGCCCGCAGCGTCGACCCGGCCGGGCCGCTCCGAGCGGCTCTCGGGCAGCAGCGCGCGGCCGGCCAGGAAGGCGACGACCATCAGCGGGACGTTGACGAGGAAGGCCGCGTGCCAGCTGAACGCGCTGAGCAGCGCGCCACCCACGATCGGTCCGACGGCGCCGCCGACCGCGGCCGTCGCGGCCCACAGGCCGAGCGCGAAGGCACGCTCGCGGGCGTCGGGGAAGAGTGCGCGGATCAGCGACAGGGTGGCCGGCATGATCATCGCGCCCCCGATGCCGAGCAGGGCGCGGATCGCGATCACCTCGCCCGCCGAGCGGGCGACCAGCGCCGCGAGCGAGGCGAGGGCGAAGATGGTGAAGCCGGTGAGCAGCATCCGGCGCCGGCCCCAGCGGTCGGCCAGGGCGGCGACGGGGACGAGCAGGCCCGCGAGGACCAGGGCGTAGACGTCGACGATCCACAGCTGGGCGAGGGCGCCGGCGTGCAGGTCCTCGGTGAGGTCGGGCAGCGCGACGTTGAGCACGGTCATGTCCATGACCACGACGAGCAGGCTGGCCGCGAGCACCGCGAGGCCGGCCCAGCGGCGGCGGTCGGTCGCGGTCTGCTCCGGGAGCAGGGCGGTCATCGCGCGGCACCTCCCTCGAAGAACGTCGAGCGGACCAGGTCCGCGGCGTCGCGGCGGGCGACGTCGCCGGCCACCAGCGCGTCGCGCACCGAGACGAGCAGCCCGTAGACCGCGTGCCCCAGCCACCGCGCCGGTACGTCGGAGCGCAGCACGCCCGCGTCCTGGGCGGCGGCGTAGAGCGCCACCTCCTCGGCGAAGAGCACGTCCGCGCGCGCCCGCAGGCTCGGCTCGTTGAGCACCGTCGGGTCGGTCAGCGCGATGCCGGCCTCCTCGGCGTCGGCGACGAACTGGCCGAGCAGGTCCTCGATGGCCGCGCGGATCCGGGCGGGGTCACCCGACCCGGTCGCGTCGGCGACCGAGGCCAGGCTGGCGGCCCAGGTGTCGAGCGAGCGACGGCCGATCTCGTGCAGCAGTTCCTCGCGGGTGGCGAAATGACGGTGCACGGTGGCCCGGCCCACGCCCGCGGCGGCGGCGATCTGGGCCATGGACGCGGTGGGGTCGGTGGTGAGCAGGCGCTGCGCGGCAGCGAGCACGGTGTCCCGGGTGGACATGGAGCCTCCTTGAATGAGACTTCACTGTCTCACACGAGACACCGATGTCTCAAATCAGTTGAGCTCCGGATCCATCGGCCGGGTGGCGTGCAGCGCCAGGTCGCCGGGCTGGCGGCGCAGCACCTGACGGCGCAGCTCGGGCGCCTCGTCGCCGAAGACGTCGTCGACCTCCCCCGGTACGACGTACCAGCTCCCCTCGGCGACCTCCGCCTCCAGCTGCCCGACCCCCCAGCCGGCGTAGCCGGCGAAGATCCGCAGCCGGTCGACGGTGCCCTCGACGAGCTCGCGCGGGGTGTCCAGGTCGAGCAGGCCGAGCCGGCCCCAGACCGGCCGGAAGCCGGCACCGTCCTCGCCGCCGGGCGAGGCGAGCGCCACCGCCAGCGCGCCGTCGGTCGCGACCGGGCCGCCCTGGAAGAGCACCTCGGGCTCGTCGACGACGTCGCCCCACTCCCCCAGCACCTCCGAGACGGGCAGCGCGGAGGGCCGGTTCAGCACGACGCCGAGCGCGCCCTCGTCGTTGACGTCGAGCAGCAGCACGACGGTGTCGGCGAAGTTCGGGTCGAGCAGCCCGGCCGAGGCCAGCAGCAGGCTACCGGCCGCGATCTCGCCCGGGCCGGATCCGGTTGCACGTGCCATGGCGCCATCATCCCCCACCCCAAAGATGGGCCCCGGGTCCGACGCGAATGAGGGAGGGAGGTCGCGTCGGGCCCGGGGCCCGGAGGGAGGTCGGTCAGGCGGCGAGCACGGCCCGCAGCCGCTCGAGGAGCGAGCCGCGCACGACCGGCTCCTCGTAGGCGGTGTCGGGCGTGATCACCGGGATGCCCCGGTGCAGCAGGCGGGCCCGCTCCTCGATGCCGGCGCCGACGCGACGCGCGGCCTCCTCGCTGAGCAGGCTGGAGCGGCCGGCGAGCACGGCGAGCAGGTAGTGCTCCTTCTCGGCGGCGGTCGTCATGGCCTCGCCCATCGCCGCGTCGAGCGGGTGCGCGAGGTAGTGGTCGATGATCATCCGGACGCCCGGCAGCTCGTGGGCGGTGTTGCTCCACGCGACGGTGACGGCCTCGTCGAGGTCGGTGGGCTGGTGGGCCAGCATCTGCTCGATGTTGCCGGACAGGCGGGTGTGCCACTTCAGGGTGAGCGCGGCCAGCAGGTCGAGCTCGTCGCGGAAGGTCGCGGAGACGCCGGGGACGTCCATGGGCAGCCGGCCGTCGCGCCGTACGGATGAGGTCGCGATGACGGCACGCAGGGTCTCGCCCCGGTTGTGGTAGGCCTTCCAGGTCATGGTCAGCTCCTTGGTGCTCGGCGGTTGTCAGGCTCTCGGGGAGCAGAACTGTGGGTACCTGACATACCGCTGGTACGTACTACGAGTATGGCGCAGACCAGGGGTATGCCAAACGGAACGGCACCGTGATCCCGCCCACCTTGGGGGGTGACCGGTGTCACGCTCGAGCGCCGGCTCTGCCTATGCTGAGCCGGTGGCGAAGGCGTCGGTCTCCAAGCTGGTCCCCAAGGTCCCCGGGGTCCCCGGCGCGTCCCGTCGTGCCGCCTACTCCGCCTCCACCAAGCGGGCCCTGGTCGACGTCGCGGAGAAGCTCTTCGCCGAGAAGGGGTACGCCGCCACCTCGCTCGACGCCGTCGTCGCCGGCGCCCGGGTCACCAAGGGCGCGCTCTACCACCACTACTCCGGCAAGCAGGCCCTCTTCGAGGCCGTCTTCGAGCGGGTCGAGCAGGAGTCGTCGAAGCGGATCCAGAAGGCGCTGCGCAACGAGAAGGACCCGTGGCGCAAGGCGCTGCAGGGCCTGCGCTCCTTCCTCGAGGTGGTCCAGGAGTCGCGCTACCGCCGGATCGTGATCCAGGACGGGCCGGCCGTGCTCGGCTACGAGCGCTTCCGCGAGCAGGAGGAGCGCTCGACGTACGCCAACATCGTCGAGATCGTCCGCGCCACCCTCGCCGCCGGCTCGTGGGAGCTCGACGAGCCGATGCTGCAGACGTTCTCGCGGATCTTCTTCGGCGCGATGTCCTCGGCCGGGGAGTCCGTCGCCACCTCCGACGACCCCGAGGCCGCGGCGCTGCGCGTCGAGGGCGCGATCGGGTTCCTGCTCGCCGGCGTGCAGAGCCTGGTCGAGCAGGGCCACGGCAACCCCAATGCCTTCACCGACACCGGGGAGATCGCTCTCCCCGACGTCGAGGCCTGAGGGCCTACTTCCCGAAGGCCACCGAGCCACCGGCGCCGTCGACCGGCACCAGCTCGATCCACACCTTGCCGGCGGGGATCTTCAGCGCGCCCGCGGCGGTGCTCAGGGAGAGCGCGGAGTTCGACTTGGCCTTCTTCCACTGCCCCGTCACGACCTGGCCGTTGTGGAAGACCTGCGCGACGCCGCCGCCCTTGAACTTGCTCTCCGGCACGAAGTTGCCGGCCGGGTCGCGGTAGCCCGCGTCGACCACGTCGACCCGCAGCACCAGCACGGTGTCGGGCTGGAAGCGGTCGCCCTTGGCGGCGTTGGAGTTGCTGTTGACGTACTTGCCGCCCGCGAACTTCCAGTTCGTGGTGTGGCTGCCGAAGTGGGCGGAGACCGTCGACGCCGGCTTGCCCGCGGGCAGGTCGGTCGCCGTGCCCCAGGGCAGGTAGTCGGCCGGGCGCTGGTCCTTGCCGTCCTCGGTCGCCTTGGCGACCTTCTTGAGGTTGGTGAAGAGGTTGTACGGCGCGTGGCGGCTGCTGTTGCGGTAGAAGCCCGGGCCGCCCTCGGCGAAGAACTTGATCTTCGCGCCGTTGATCCGGCCGATGGTGACGCCCGCGGCGCCGCTGGTGGTGATCACGCCCTTGACCGGCGAGACGATGCCGATGTCGCTGGCCCGCATCGACCGGACCGGGCCGATGTCGCCGGGCAGCTGGGAGTAGTAGAACGCCGCGAGCCGGGTGATCCCGCCCTCGACGAGCTCCTCGACGACCAGGTCGGCCTTGCTCAGCCCGATCTGCGGCGAGCTGGCCGGGGAGTTGTCGATCTTGGTGACGATGACCGGGTGGTCCTGGGCGACCGACTCCCCCGCCTTGGCCTCGATGCCCGTCAACGGCCAGGTCTGCGGCACGTCCGGCGCACTCGACTGGCTCGGCGAGTCCTTGCTCTCCGGCTTGTCGGCCTTGTCGTCGCCACAGCCGGCGAGGACGAGGCTCAGCACGACGAGCGAGGCGGGCAGGACGGAGCGGAGGGGGTTCAGACGCACGGCTCCAGTGTGGCGCAGCGCCCCCGGCGACGACGGAGCCGCCCCCGCGTGTCGCGGGGACGGCTCCGAGGCTTTGCCTTGCGGGGTTGTCAGGTTCCTGGCGCGTCAGGTGCCGAGGGAGATGCCGCCGTCGACGTAGAGGGTCTGGCCGGTGATGTACGACGACTCGTCGGCGGCGAGGAAGGTCACCGCGGCCGCGATGTCCTCGGGGAAGCCCACCCGTCGTACCGGGTTGGCCTCGGCGTTGAGCCGGCGGAACTCGTCGACGTCCATCTTCAGCCGGGCGGCGGTGGCGTCGGTCATCTCGGTGGCGATGAAGCCCGGGGCGACCGCGTTGACGTTGATGCCGAACGGGCCGAGCTCGATGCCGAGGGTGCGGGTGAAGCCCTGCACGCCCATCTTGGCGGCGGAGTAGTTGGCCTGGCCGCGGTTGCCCAGCGCCGAGATCGAGGAGATGTTCACGACCTTGCCGTACTTCTGCTCCACGAAGTGCTTCTGCGCGGCCTTGGTCATCAAGAAGGCGCCCTTGAGATGCACGCCCATGACCAGGTCCCAGTCCTCCTCGGTCATCTTGAACAGGAGGTTGTCGCGGGTGATGCCGGCGTTGTTGACCAGCACGTGGATGCCGCCGAGCTCGGCGACGACCCGCTCGATGGCTGCGTCGACCGACGCGCCGTCGGAGACGTTGGCGCCCACGCCGACGGCCTTCGCGCCCTCGGCGAGGGGCAGCTTGGCGGCGGCCTCCGCGGCGGCGGACTCGTCGAGGTCGACGATCGCGACCGACGCACCCTCCTCGGCGAAGCGGGTGGCGGTGCCGAACCCGATCCCGCGCGCTGCTCCGGTGATGACGGCGACCCGCCCGTCGAAACGACCCATGTGCCTCTACCTCTTCAAGTCGGTGGTGACGATCAGGCGCAGCCTATGCCGCCAGCGCCGCGCGGAGCCGGGCGGCATGCTCCGCGGACTCCCCCTCGGCGTACTTGTGCCGGGGCCAGAAGAAGCCGCGCAGCCCGTCGCCCTTGGTGCGCGGCACGACGTGCAGGTGCAGGTGCGGCACGGACTGGCTGACGACGTTGTTCATCGCCACGAAGCTGCCTTGCGCACCCAGGCCGTCCACGACCGCGGTCGCCAACCGCTGAGCGGCGCCCAAGAAGCCGTCACGCAGCTCGGCCGGCAGCTCCGGCAGGGTCACCACGTGCGTGCGCGGCACGAGCAGCACGTGCCCCTTGAACACCGGGCGCCGGTCCAGGAACGCCAGGAAGTCGGGCTCGTCGAGGACCACGTCGGCCGGTGCGTCACCGGCGACGATCGTGCAGAAGATGCAGTCGGCCACGGGCTCAGGCTAGACCGGGGCTAGTGGCAGACCACGACCTCGCAGCCCGGTACGACGATCGGACGGCCGCCGCGCGGCACGGCGTCGAAGTGCTGCGAGTCGGAGACCCGGTAGGTCCAGCGCAGCCCGTGGCGGTTCATGATCCGCACCACCGGGTGGCTGCTGGTGCGCCAGGCGACCCGCGGGTCGGAGTGCGCGGGCCACCAGGCGTTGGGCACCCAGCCCTGGCTGGACCGGTAGGGGTTCTCCCAGGTGTTCACGTCGAGCGCGCGGCCGTAGGCGTGCGGGCTGCGCACGCCGGGCCGGCCGACGACCCAGCGGCAGTTGAACGCCGAGGTGTTGCCGGCGGCCATCGAGGCGTAGTCGTCGGCGCCCTGGACCCGCCCGGACCAGCCGAAGCGGTCGACCCGGTACATCGAGCGGATCGGCAGCCGCGCGTCGTACATGTCCTTCAAGGCGCCGGACATCTGCCGCACGACCGAGGCCGCGGCGACCAGCTCGCCGCGGCGGCGGTAGCCGGAGTAGTCCCAGTAGTTGATGCGCAGCAGGCGCAGCCCGGACCGCCCGACCGGGCAGCCCCGGTGCCAGCTGCGGCCGACCATGCTGCGCCAGACGCCGTCGGGGATCTTCGTGATCACCGGCCGCGCGCCGGCGCCGGTCGCCCGGGCCTGCGCGGGCAGCGTGCGCCGCGGCGCCGGTGCGCTGCGCGGCAGCATGACGGCCCGTCCCGGCGGCAGGTTGTCGATGGCCACCTGCGGGCTCACCGAGGAGGCGGCCCAGGCCTGCGCCGGGCTGACGGCCCGCCACCGGCTGTCGTCGCGGGGCTGGGTGCGGGTGCGGGCGACGCCGGTGGTGTCCACGCGCAGGGTCTGCACGCTGCGCCAGGCGCCGCTCACGAGCCGCTGCAGCACGACCGGCCCGGGCACGCCGACCCCCTCGCTCGTCCGTCGTACGACGGCCAGCGGGATGGTCCGCTCGTCGACCACCGTGGCCGGGCCGATCACCCGGGTCCAGGTGGCGATGGCGCGCAGCGGGAGCTGGTACGGCGTCGTCAGGCCCGCCGCGGTGGCCCGGACCGCGTTGCGCTCGGGCAGCCGGCTGACCGCGACGGCGAGCGTGGCGTGGCCCTCGGCGTCGGTGGTGACCGCGCCGGCGGGCACCCAGGCGCCGTCGAGGGTGCGCTCGACGCTCACCAGCGTCTCCGGCGCGGCGGTGATGCTCAGCGCGGTCGCGCGGTCGGCGTAGGACGCCGCGGCGCTGAGCACCGGCGCGCTCGGCTCGGCCGCGACGGGCGGGGCGGAGAGCAGGGTCCCGGCGAGCACGACCGAGAGGGATGCCAGCAGGGGGCCCAGGCGCATGGCGCCATGGTGCCCCCTGCCGGCCGGTTGATCCGGGTCAGGCCGCGGCGCGTCGCGCGAGCCACGCGTCGCGCGCGGTGACCGCGATGTCGGCCTGGTCGGAGAAGACGGCGTCCACGCCGGCGTCCAGGAAGGCCTGGGTCTCCCCGACCAGGTCGCCGTGCGCGTTCGGGTCGGTGCCGGTGCGGAAGTTCGCCGGCAGGAACTGGTTCTCCGCCCGCAGCGTCCAGGTGACCACCTTCAGGCCGACCCGGTGCGCGTCGCGGACCAGGCTGCTCGGCGTACCGATGGCACCGGCGGCGTCGCGCGGCAGGACGAGGTTCTTGGCCGGCGCCACCCAGTCGGCGTACGACGCGATGCCGGCCAGGCCCGCCTTCGTCACCAGGTCGGCGTAGGTCGTCGCCCTGCCCGCCGCCTTCAGGTCGTAGGGCGCACCCGAGGCGTCGACGAGCTGGGCCAGCGGCACCCGGGTCAGCCGGTCGAGCTGGCGCAGGTTGGTGGTCTCGAAGGACTGGATGACGACCTTGGCGTTGCGGCGGTCGAGGCCGTTGCGGCGCAGGGTGCGCACCAGCGGCTCCTCCAGCGAGAGCCCGATCGAGTCGAAGTAGGTGGGGTGCTTGGTCTCCGGCGCGATCCCGATGGCGCGGTGGTTGCGGCGCGACTCGGTCCGCACCAGGTCGATGACCTCCTGGAAGGTCGGGATCTCGAGCTTGCCGTCGTAGACGGTGTTGCCCGGCCGCACCTGCGGCAGCCGCTCCTTCGCGCGCAGGGTCTTCAGCTCGCGCAGCGTGAAGTCCTCGGTGAACCAGCCGGTGATCGCGGTGCCGTCGATGACCTTGGTGGTCCTGCGGCCCGCGAACTCCGGGTGCGTGGCGACGTCGGTGGTGCCGCTGATCTCGTTCTCGTGGCGGGCGACGAGGACGCCGTCCTTGGTGGAGACGAGGTCGGGCTCGACGTAGTCGGCGCCCATCGCGATGGCGAGCTTGTACGCCGCCAGGGTGTGCTCCGGGCGGTAGCCAGAGGCGCCGCGGTGGGCGAAGACCAGCGGGGTGCTGGTGCGGTGGTGGCCGGCCTGCGGGCCGCCGTGGCCCGGCGCGGCGGTGGCCGGGACGGTCGCGGCGCCGAGCGCGACGACGGCGGTGGTCGTGGCGGCGACGAGCGAGCGCGTGAGGAGGGTCGTCTTCCGAGTCATGCCCGGAAGCCGACCAGCCGCAGGTGGCGCGCCGGGGAGGCCGAGGTGAACGCAGCCCCTCCTTCGGAGGTACGGCGCGCACCCGGTCCCCGCGACAATGGGACCCGTGGCGTACTGGCACCGGACCTCCCCGCACACCTTCTCCCCCACCGAGCACGTCGGCGGCGCGTGGGACCGCGCGACCCAGCACATCGCGCCCGCGCTCGGGTTGCTCGCCCACGAGGTCGAGCGCGACCTCGCCGCGCGCCGGGGCGCCGGCCTGGTCGTCAGCCGCCTCTCCTACGACATCCTCGGCACGGTCCCGATCGAGCCGGTCGACGTCACCGTCGAGGTGCTCCGCCCAGGACGCACCATCGAGCTGGTGCAGGCCACGGCGTCGTACGGCGGCCGGGCGGTGGTGATCCTGCGCGCCTGGCTGGTCGAGGCCTACGAGACCGCGGCTCTCGCCGGCAGCGACCTGCCCCCGGTCCCGGCCCCGGACGAGGTGCAGCCCTGGGACATGAGCGAGCTGTGGCCCGGCGGCTTCATCGCCTCGGTGGAGGTGCGCCGCAAGGACTTCGGCCCCGGCCGCTCGACCTGCTGGGTCCGCACCTCGCACCCGCTCGTCGCCGACGAGCCGGTCACCCGCCTGGCCGCCGTCGCCGGGCTGCTCGACATCACCAACGGCATCGCGGTGCGCGTCGACCCGGCGCGGGTCTCCTTCCCCAACCTCGACCTGACCGCGCACCTGCTGCGCCCGCCCGCCGCGGGCTGGCTCGGGCTGGACACCACGGTGTCCTTCGGGCCGGGCGGGGTCGGCGTGACCAGCTCGGTGCTGCACGACGAGGACGGCCTGCTGGGGACGTCGGCGCAGACGCTCACCGTGCGCCCGTAGATTGGGGTCATGCTCGTCGCCATCGTCGGAGGCAACGGCCAGATCGCCCGGCTGCTGCACCCGCTCGTCGTCGCCCAGGGGCACACCCCCGTCGCCCTCGTCCGCAAGGAGGAGCAGCGCGCCGCGCTGGAGCAGCTCGGGGCGGAGGTGCGCCTGCTCGACATCGAGAGCGCCTCGGTCGAGGAGTTCGAGGCGGCCTTCGCCGACTGCTCGGCCGTCGTCTTCGCGGCCGGCGGGGGTCCCGACGGCAACATCGAGCGCAAGCGCACCGTGGACCTCGGTGGTGCGCTGAAGTCCATCGACGCCGCCACCCGGGCCGGGATCCGCCGGTTCGTGCAGGTCTCCGCGATCAACGTCGACGAGCCGGTCGCCGCCGACGCCGGCGAGGTGTGGACGGCGTACGTCGAGGCGAAGCGCGACGCCGACGTCGCGCTCCGTGACAGCCCGCTGGCCTGGACGATCATCCGGCCCGGCCGGCTCACCGACGACCCCGCCACCGGCCTGGTGGCGCTCGGCCCCGAGGTGGCGCGCGGCGACGTCACCCGGGCGGACGTCGCGGCCGTGCTGGCCGCGGTGCTGGACCGGCCCGACACGGTCGGCCGGCAGTGGAACCTGGTCGGCGGCGACGTACCCGTCGACGAGGCGGTGGACCGGGCGGCGTCCGCCTGACCCACCGCCTCGCCGCCGCGGGCTAGACGGTCCTGCCGCCGCGCCCGTTGAAGATCGAGACGCCTCCGGGTCCGACCAGGAGCCCGACGACGATCAGCACGATGCCCAGCAGGATGCTCCCCTGGATCAGGGTGACGATCCCGGCGATGACGAGGACCACGGCGGCGATCCACAACAGAGTGCCCATGACGGTTCCTTTCACTGGCCCACCTCGGTGTGGGGTTCTCAGGAGGTACCCGCCGTCCGGACGCGCAGACGGCCCGGACAGCACGCAGGTGCCGGCCGGGCCGCCGTCAGGCCAACGGGACGTCAGGCCCGCCAGGCCTGCCAGTACTGCGCCATCCGGGCGCTCTGGCCCGGGGTGAACTGGTTGTAGCAGGAGTCGTAGCTGTAGTCCATGTAGTTGTGGATCGGGTCGAGGCCGGGCGCGCTGCACGAGTCGCGGCCGGTCGGGCAGCCGCTGCTCGAGCTGCGCTGGGCCGGGGTGTCGGAGACCTCGTCGCCGCCGGAGCAGCCGCCCTCGAAGGTGTGGAAGAGGCCGAGCCAGTGACCGGCCTCGTGCGTCGCGGTCTCGCCGAGGTTGAAGTTGGTCTCGGCGCCGCCGGGCACCGTGGCGTAGTCGACGCGGATGCCGTCGTAGCTGCCGATCAGGTTGCCCTTGGAGTCGCGCGAGTCGTACTCGAAGGGGAAGGTCGCGATCCCGTAGCCGTCCATGTCGATGAACCAGATGTTCAGCGCGTTGCGCCCGCCCTTGCGGGTCTGCTGGCGGTAGCCGATGCCCGACTCCTCCTCACCCGGGTCGTTGTGCCAGGTGGTGTTGTTGAAGCGGTCGGTGCCGGCGAGCTGGAAGGTGAAGCCCGTGTTCGCCGCCTGCGAGGACTCACCGCCGGCGTAGGTGTTGTTGAGGACGGCGATCTGCTTGGCGATCGTGGTGTCGCTGACGTTGCCGTTGCCGTTGGCGTCACGGATCACGTGCACGTAGACCGGAATCGTGACACTGGCGGTGACGCGCGCCCGGCTCGACGAGAGGCCCTTCTTCTTCAGCCGTGCAGCCGTCTCCTTGGCGATCGCGGCCCGCTTCGCCGCGGTCACTGGCGAGTGGTCCTCGTGCCGCCCGCGGGCGGCGCCACCGTGGCCGTCACGCTCTAGGCAGGGCTGCGCCGTCGGCGCGTGGTCGGCGTCGTACTGCGCCTGGGCGGGGGCACCGAGGCCCAGGGCGGCGATCGCCGTCGCGGCCACCAGGGCCGGGAGACGACGGGTCAGGGAACGATTCATCCCGAGAACTTCCTTCCGATGTGAGGGAGATGAGTCGACGTCCGCTGTCCCCGGATCGACGAATTGTTATCTCGCACACGCCAGTCACCGGAAGACTTCCGGCCCGACGTCTCACATCGCGGATGTCCTCACTCGGAAGGACAGGTCGAGTCCTTCGTCCCGAGCAGCACCGGGAAGTCGCCCACCATGACCCCGTGGGAGGCGAGCAGGCTCGCGACCTCGATCGTCGGGTACGGCTGCTCCCCGCCTCCCACGTCGACGCAGCCGGACGGCTGGAAGGCGAGGCCGATCTCGATCACGGTCGTCCCCGGCTCCAGCGGAAGGTCGAGGTCGGCGGTCGCGTCGATGTCGCCGTCCGCCACGGGCTGACCGTCGATGTCGAGCACGTGGAAGCCCCCGCCGGCCTCGGTGCCTCCGATGGGCACGGTGACCCGGTCCAGCACGACGTCGTGGTCGCCCCAGTTGACGACCCGGATCCGCACCCGGCAGGTGAAGCCCTTCCGCAGCGGGATGCCGACGTCGGCGTCACCCGGGTCGGACTCGCCGTCGAGCGTGCGGGGCGTCGTCCCCTGGCACTGCGGTACGCCGGTCGAGGCGGTCACCTGCACGGAGCGCTGGTATCCCACCCACCACACGGCGGCCGTCACGGCGAGCGCCACCAGGACGAGGCCCGTGAGCAGCTGGACGACGCGGCGTCGCGGCAGGGCAGTGATCACCGGCGCACGCTAGCAATCCGCGCCGAGCACCGACCGGAGCACGCGCGCCGCCCGTGGGACGAGCCCACGGGCGGCGGCGTGGAGAGTGGAGCTGCGGGGAATCGAACCCCGGTCCTCGAGCGTCGAGCCAGGTCTTCTCCGGGTGCAGTCAGCGCTGACGTTTTCTCGGCCCCGGCGCTCGCACTGACACGTCGCCGACAGGCCCAGCCGGGTTTGAGTCCCGCGCCACCCTCCCGGCGAGAGTGACGCAGCGAGTCTCCAAGATGACGCCTGGGTCCGGGACGGAGACGGATGCCCGGTCAGACGCTTCGATCACTGCTCAGGCAGCGAGAGCGAAGGAACTGCGCTTAGCGTTGGCAGTTATTGGTTTCCAGCGATCGTTTACGAGATGACGCTGGCTTCTCGACCCGCTTCCCCTGGGACAAACGTCCCAAGTCGAAACCGATCAGCCCCTCTTGAGTTGTGAAGACCTCAGTCTACCGGTCGACAACACCACGGGCCCACCGGTTAGTCCCGGTGGGCCCGCGGCGGAGGGAGGCTCAGAGGCCGAAGCCCGCCAACCAGGTCCGGACGACGGCGATGTCGACGCGCTGGTAACCGCCGAGGTAGCGGCAGTTGTCGGTGTAGCCGTACGACGTCACGGCGACGACCTTGCCGTCGAGCCAGACCGAGCCGCCGGAGTCGCCGAAGCAGGTGCCGCCGGTGCCGAAGGGGTCCTTCTCGTTGCCGTTGGCCTGGATGACCTGCGGGGTGATCTTCTGGCCGGGCATGTCGACGTACCGGCGCAGCAGCGGATAGCTCATCGGCACCGGCTTCTGCGGGCCGGACTCCGGCTGGCGCACCTCGGTGCCGTAGCCGACCGCCCGGAACAGGGTCTTGCGCGGCTGCTTGATCGCGTCGGCCGCGCCCAGGCCGGCCAGCGGGGCGGGGGCGATGTCGGTGACCGGTGCGTCGAGGACGATCACGCCGACGTCGTTCCAGTTGCGGAGGTCGGTGAAGTCGCTGTACTGCGGGTGCGCGTACGCCGTGCCGGACAGGTAGCCCGCGGCGGCGAGCTCGGCGGCGGTGTAGCCGGCGGCCGGGTCGGCGGCGACCGGGAGCGGCGAGGGCGGCGCCTCGGCGATGACGCTGTCGAAGGTGACCAGGGTCTTGCCGAGGGTGCCGGACGTGCAGTGCGCCGCGGTGAGCACGACGGTCGGGCTGACCAGGGTGGCGGAGCAGCGGAAGCGGCCGGTGGCGTCGTAGAACGCGATCAGGCCGACGTTGGGGTGGAGCTCGCCGTCGGGCGTGCCGCCGGTGCTGGCGGACGCGGGGGCGACGAGGCCGAGTCCCGAGAGGAGGACAGCGGCAAGGACCAGGAGACGAGCGCGCATGGACGTCAGTCCAGCACGACGCCCACCCCCGCGGAATCCCTCGCTTTCAAGGCGTTCCCAGCAGCCGTACGGCGTTGTGCCAGCACACGTCGCGCAGCCAGTCGTCGCCGAGGTCGAGCCTCGCCAGCCCGGTGAGCTGGTGGTGGTAGGGGTACGGGATCGTCGGGAAGTCCGAGCCGAGCAGCACCTTCGGCTGCAGGTCCACCAGGCGCGGCAGCAACGCCGCGGGATAGGCCGCCTCCTGGTCGAAGAACTCGGTGAACACCATCGTGGTGTCGAGGTGGACGTTCTCGTAGGTCTCGGCCAGGAGGAGGAAGTCGTCGTACTCCGGCGCCCCCATGTGCGCGATCACCAGGCACAGCCGCGGGAAGCGCCGCAGCAGACGGGCCACCGAGTCCGGTCCGGTGAAGGCGTTGCCGACGGGCCCCGACCCCGCGTGCACGGTCACCGGCGTCCCGGCGTCCTCCAGCACGCCCCACACCGGGTCGAGGACCGGGTCGTCGGCGACGAACTCGCCCACCTGGAGGTGGATCTTGAACATCCGCACGCCGTCGGCGACCAGCGCGGCGACGTACGACGCGGCCTCGGGCTCGGGGTAGAAGGTCGCCGAGCGCAGCACCTCCGGCACGCTCGCGGCGAACTCCCCCGACCACGCGTTGAGGTACGACGCGACGCCCGGCTTGTGCGCATAGGGGTGCGTCGGGAAGGCCCGGACCCCGAAGTCGCGCAGCAGCGCGACCCGTTCCTCGTGCGAGTGCCGGTAGCGGATCGGCCAGGGGCGGCCGATCTTCGGCCCGGCCTCGTCGAACACCGCCCACACCGCGCGCTGGATGTTCGGCGGCAGGAAGTGGACGTGGAGGTCCATCAACCCCGGGAGCCCGAGCTCCTGCCAGAAGGAGCGGGCCTCCTCGGCGTCAGTCACGCATGCCCTTGAGCCGGCGGCCGATCGCCTCTTCCTTCTCACGGTCGGCGGTGCGCTCGGCGATGGCCTGGCGCTTGTCCCAGGACTTCTTGCCCTTGGCGAGGCCGATCTCGATCTTGGCCCGGCCCTTGACGAAGTAGAGCGACAACGGGATGACGGTGTGCCCCTTCTCGCTGACCTTGCGCTCGATCTTGTCGATCTCGTCGCGGTGCAGCAGGAGCTTGCGCTTGCGGCGGGCGGCGTGGTTGGTCCAGGTGCCCTGGGCGTACTCCGGGATGTGCACGGCGTGCAGCCACGCCTCGCCACCGTCGATGTCGACGAAGCCGTCGACCAGGCTGGCGCGGCCCATCCGCAGCGACTTCACCTCGGTGCCCTGCAGCACCAGGCCGGCCTCGAAGGTGTCCTCGATGTGGTAGTCGTGGCGCGCCTTCTTGTTGGACGCGACGACCTTGCGTGCCTCCGCGTCCTTGGCGCTCGCTCCCGACTTCCCTGTGGCCATCCACCCATTCTCTCAGGGCACGGCAACGGGTTTGTCCGGAGGTGGCTCAGAGGTACGACGCGGGGTTCACCGCTTCGCCGTTGCGCATCACGATGAAGTGCAGGTGGCAGCCGGTGGACCAGCCCGTGGAGCCGGAGTAGCCCACGACCTGGCCGCGCTTGACGTGCTGGCCCTCCCCGACGGCGTACCCGCTCATGTGGTTGTAGACGAGCACGATCGAGGCGCCGTTGACCTTGCCGATGGCGAGGTAGAGGCGGTTGCCGTAGACCTCGTCGAAGTACTTGTCGACGACCGTGCCGGACTCCCCCGCGACCAGGCGGGCGCCGCAGCCGGTGCCGAAGTCGATGCCGTTGTGCAGGCCGTAGTAGCCGTAGATCGGGTGGATCCGCCAGCCGTACGGCGAGGTGACCGGACCCGGACCCGGCTTGGCCAGCAGCCCGCCGGTGTCGCCGTTGTAGCTGCCGCCCTGCTTGCGCGACAGCGCCATGATCTTGCGCTTGATCGAGGCCTCGCGGGCCTGCAGCCGGCGCAGCGCGGCCTGGTCGGCGGCGCGGGCACGGACCACGGCGGCCCGGGCGGTGGAGGTGCGGTTGACCAGCGAGCTGACCTGGGTCGCGGCGGCGGAGGCCTGGTTGACCAGCCCGGCGACCTTGACGACGTTCGCGTCGGCGGCGGACTTGGCGGTGGCGACCGCGTTGCGCGCCTCGCGCACCTCGGCCTCCTTGGCCGTGAGCTGCTCCTGCACGACGACCAGCTGGTCGAGGACCTGCTGCTGGCGGCCGGTGATGACGCCGTTGGCCGTCAGGCTGAGCAGCACGTCGTCCATCGACTCCCCGTCGGCGTACGCCGAGAGCAGGGTCAGGTCGGGGTTCCCGCCCGTCGCCATCGTGATGATCGTGTCCCGGCTCTCCTCCCGCTGGCCGGTGACCGCGGCCTTGGCCTGGTCGAGCGCGGCCTGTGCGGTGACCAGCTTGGCCTGGGCGGACGCCAGCTGGGTGGCCAGCGCCGCCGCGGCCGCCCGGGCGGTGGTGAGCTGGCCCCGGACGGCCGTGTAGCGGGCCCGCGCCGTGGTGAGCTGCTTCTGCGCGCTCGCCAGCTGGCCCGAGATCTTCGCGACCTGGGCGCTCGCCTCGTGGATCTCACCCTTGACGGAGGAGATCTGGCCCTTGACCTGGTCCTGCTTGTGCTTCAGGTCGTCCCGGTCGTCGTCGGCGTGGGCGAGCGGGACGGTGAGCCCCACCACGGCCACCAGTGCCGCGGTGATGGTGACGAGCCACTGGGGATGAGCCCAAGCCGGCATCCGGTCGAGGGTACGGCGGAGCCAGGGGGCGCTGGGGAAGGAGCGCACGGTACGACCAATCAGTGTTCGGGGAAGAGAACGGATCGACGGTAACCGCCAGTGATCAGACTTTGACGTATTTCCTCGTCAGCAGGAGTGTCGGGATCAGCGTCAGGGCCGGGCCCAGGATCACGATGCCGGGCGGGAAGAGGCCGATCAGCGCCTCGCCGTAGTCGCTCCAGTCGACCCAGGGCAGGAAGGTGACCTTCTCGGCCATGCCGTTCTCCACCCCCCAGTGCTGGAAGGCAGCGAGCGCGCCCGCCGCCAGCCCGACGCCGACGATCGCCGTCACCAGTGCCTCCAGCAGGAAGGGCAGGGCGATGTAGAGCGTCGAGGCGCCCACCAGGCGCATGATGCCGATCTCGCGACGCCGCGCCAGCGCGGCCAGCCGGATCGTGTTGGCGACCTGCAGCAGGGCGGCGAAGAGCAGGAAGCCCGAGCCGACCCAGGAGCCGTACTTCAGCACGGTCATGATCCCGAAGATCTGCTTGAGCGCCTCGCGCTGGTCGTAGATCGTCGAGACCCCGTCGAGGCCCTGCAGCGCGCTGATCACGCCGTCGGCCTTGTCCGGCGTCTTGAGCGTCACCCAGTAGGCGGCCGGCCACTTCTCGGGCGTGACGACGGGGTTGTCGCCCTCGTACGCCGCCGCGGCAGACTCGCCCTTGCGCTTGGCCTGCTCGTAGGCCAGCTTGAAGCCCTCCTCCTTGGACTGGAACTCGAAGGAGTCCACCTCGGGGCTGGCCTTCAGCTCCTGCTCGATCCGCTGCTTCTGGGCGTCGGTGATCTCACCGCTCGCGCAGTTCTCGATGCCCCGCTTGGCCGCGGGGTCGTCCTGGGTGCACAGGTTGACCCGGATCTGCAGGTCGGTGCCCAGGTCGTCGACGGTGATGGAGGCCTCGCGCTGGACGAGGATCCCGATCCCGGCCAGGGTCAGCGACACGAAGAGCGTGACGATGACCGCCAGGTGCATGGACAGGTTGCGCCGCAATCCGTTGCGGAGCTCGGTGAAGACGTAGCGCAGCTGCATCCGCTCAGCCCTCCTCGTGCTGGAAGCCGTAGCTTCCTCCGGCCTCGTCGCGCACGACCCGGCCGTTCTCGAGCTCGATCACCCGCCGGGTGAACTGGTCGACGATGCCGTGGTCGTGGGTGGCCATGACGACCGTCGTACCGGTCTGGTTGATCTCGCTGAGCAGGTTCATGATCCCGACCGAGGTCTGCGGGTCGAGGTTGCCGGTGGGCTCGTCGGCGATGAGGATCATCGGCCGGTTGACGTAGGCGCGGGCGACGGCGACCCGCTGCTGCTCGCCGCCGGAGAGCTCGTCGGGCATGCGGTCGGCCTTGTCCTTGAGCCCCACCAGCTCCAGCGTGGCGGGCACCACCTTGTCGATGTCGCGCTGGGACTTGCCGATCACCTGCTGGGCGAAGGCGACGTTCTCCGCGACGGTCTTGTTGGGGAGCAGGCGGAAGTCCTGGAAGACGGTGCCGATCTGGCGGCGCAGCCGCGGCACCTTCCAGCCGGCCATCCGGTTGATCTCCTTGCCGGCGACGTAGACGCGGCCGGTCGTCGGACGCAGCTCACGGAGGACCAGCCGCAGGGCGGTCGACTTCCCGGAGCCGGACTGTCCGACGAGGTAGACGAACTCCCCCTTGTCGATGTCCAGGGTGCACTGCTCGAGCGCAGGCTTGCCCGGACCGGCATAGCGTTTGGTGACCTTTTCGAAGCGAATCACTGACCTGACGGTACGCCACGGACCTGGGCCGGACGGGGAGGCCTCGCCTCCGGTGCGTCGCCCTGGGAGCGATGTCCTAGGGTGGATCGACGTGTCGACCGTCCTGCGTGCGCTGGGTCTCTCCGCGCTCCTCACGCTCGTGCCCGTGGGCATCGGTGTGGGCGTCTCTGGCGACCGTACGCCGGCCCCCGAGGTCGCGTCCTACCGCGGCACCGACCTCGCCGACTTCGACACCACCAGCGCCGTCGTACGACGCGCGCCGTTCTGCGCCATGGTGCCCGGTGAGGGCGTCACCGAGGCGCTCGGCGGCGAGGGCGAGCTGGCCGAGTACGGCAACGGCGAGCAGGCGAAGCCGCTGCCGGCCGGCGACGTCGCCCACGAGTACGGCTGCGTGTGGACCGGGGCCGACGGTGCCGAGGCCCGGGGATGGGTCTTCGCTCCCCCGGTGACCGGCGCCCGGGCGCAGGAGGTCGCGAAGGCCGCTCCCGCCAAGGGCTGCACCGCGACGGCGGGTGCACCGGCCTTCGGGACGCCCTCGGTGGCGCTGGTGTGCGCGAGCGCCACGACCCGCACGGCGTCCTACCGCGGGCTCTTCGGCGACGCCTGGCTCAGCTGCTCGCTGACGCAGCCGATCGCGATGGCACCGGCCGAGCTGGTCGCGCGCACCGGCCGGTGGTGCGTCGCGGTGGCCCAGGCGGCCGCCACCCCGTCGGCCTGAGCGCCGGCGAAAGTCAGGACCTGGGTCCCGCATCAGGCGGGCCGGAGCAGCGCCGAATGAAGGGGCATGCTGCGTCCTGGTCTCCTTGCTCTGACGGCCCTGGCCGTCTCGGCGGCCGGTCTCGCAGTGCCCGCCATGGCACTGGAGCAGGCCCCCGACACCGACCCGTCGATCGTGAGCGCCGATGACGGCACCACCTTCGCCGTCGACGACTGGCCGGCCCCGCCGGCCAGCCCGGCCCTGCTCGCCCGTCCGGCGACGGCGGAGGCCGCGGCGGCCTACGCCCCCGCCGACGCCTTCCGGCTGCACAGCCGTCGCGGCGCCGCCAGGACGGTCTACCTCGACTTCGACGGCGGCCAGCTGCTCTCGACCAACGCCTGGTTGAAGAACGGGCTGACCACCACGCTCTACCCGGGCTGGTCGCTCGACAGCTCCGCGGCCTTCAGCGACACCGAGCGCGCGGTGGTCATCGAGACCTGGCAGCGGATGGCGGAGGACTTCGCCCCCTTCGACGTCGACGTCACCACCGAGGAGCCGGCCTACGGCGGGTTGTTCCGCGGTTCCTCCGACGACCCGACGTACGGGACCCGGGTGGCGTTCACCTCCGGCAGCAAGGTGCAGGACGCGCTGTGCGGCGGCGGGTGCGGCGGCATCGCCTGGATCGGGACCTACGACTCCATCACCAGCGGCGAGACCCGCAGCCCGGCCTGGGTGTTCCCGAGCTCGCTGGGCAACCGCGCCAAGAACCTCGCCGAGGCCGGCAGCCACGAGACCGGGCACACCCTGGGCCTCGACCACGACGGGACCTCGTCGAACGCCTACTACAGCGGTACGTCGCTGTGGGGGCCGCTGATGGGCGCGCCCTACACCTCGGGGGTCTCGCAGTGGTCGCGCGGCGACTACAACGGGGCCAACAACCACCAGGACGACCTCGCGGTGATGCGTTCCAACGGCATCGGCCTGCGCCCCGACGAGGCCGGCGGGACCGCCGCGACCGCCGTACCGCTCTCCTCCCTGGGCGGCGGTCGCGGCGTGATCAGCAGCGCCACCGACACCGACTGGCTCACCGTCACCGACTGCTCGGGCACGGTCACCGTGCAGGCCCAGCCCGCCGACGTCGGCGCGAACCTGGACGTCGGCCTGCAGGTCCGCAACGCCGCCGGCACGCTGCTCGCCTCCTCGGCACCGGACTCCTACCGCGGGAGCACCGGCGTGGCCGGGCTCTCCGCCTCGGTCTCGCTGCCGCTGAACGGCGGTCCGTACCACCTCGTGGTGTCCGGCACCGGCTCCGGCAAGGCCTGGTCCGCCGGCGGGTACGACGACTACGGCAGCCTCGGCGGCTACCGGGTCCTGGTCTCCGGGTGCACCGGCAACGTCTACCCGTCGGTCGGCACGCCCACCCCGCCCCCGGCGAGCCACCCGACGACGACCACCCGGCCCGGTGCACCGCGCCGCCCGGCCGCGGCCTCCGGCGCGCGCGGCGGCCGCCGCACCATCGTGGCCGCCTGGCGTCCTCCCGCCGTGAGCGGAGGCGCTCCCGTGACGCGGTACCTCGTCTCGGCGTACCGGGTCGGGGCGCGGGGACGCGTCGTGGCCCGCACCGCCACGGCCAAGTCGCTGTCCGCGGGCACCCGCAAGATCTCGCTCACGCTGCCGCGCGGGCGCTGGGTGGTCCGGGTGCGCGCGGCCAACCGGATGGGCTGGGGCCCCTACAGCACGGCGTCGGTGCGGGTGGTCGCCCGCTGATCCCGGCTTTCCACGACCAAGTCGATGGAGTTAACTGGATTCGTGGACGACGTACCCCGGTGGGCCTGGCGCGGCCTCGGTGCGACCACGACCGTCGTGCTGCTCTCCGCTGGCGAGGTCGTCGGCGCGCTCGGCGCGGTCGTGGCCTTCGCCACCGCGGAGGTGGTCTTCGACGCCGCCGCGCAGGAGCCGCGGCGCCGCCGGTGACGGACTACGCGTCGGCGGTCTCGGCGCCCCGGCGCCAGCGGATGCCGGCCTCGAGGAAGCCGTCGATGTCACCATCGAAGACCGCCTGCGGGTTGCCGGTCTCGAAGCCGGTGCGCAGGTCCTTGACGATCTGGTACGGGTTGAGCACGTAGTTGCGCATCTGGTCGCCCCAGCTCGCGGCGACGTCGCCCTTGAGGTCCTTCTTCAGCGCCGCCTCCTCGGCCTTCTTCTTCGCGAGGAGCTTGGCCTTCAGGACGATCATCGCGGCGGCCTTGTTCTGCAGCTGCGACTTCTCGTTCTGGCACGACACCACGATCCCGGTGGGGATGTGGGTGAGCCGGACCGCGGAGTCGGTGGTGTTGACCGACTGCCCACCGGGGCCGCCCGAGCGGAAGACGTCGGTGCGGATGTCGTTCTCGTCGACCTCGATCTCGTCGGTCTGCTCCAGCTGGGGCACGACCTCGACGGCGGCGAAGGAGGTCTGCCGGCGGCCCTGGTTGTCGAAGGGGCTGATCCGGACCAGGCGGTGGGTGCCTGCGTCGACCGACAGCGTGCCGTAGGCGTAGGGCGCGTGGATCGCGAACTCGGCCGACTTGATGCCGGCCTCCTCGGCGTAGGAGACGTCGTAGACCTCGACGGGGTACTTGTTGCGCTCGGCCCAGCGGGTGTACATCCGCATGAGCATCTCGGCGAAGTCCGCCGCGTCGACGCCGCCGGCGCCGGAGCGGATGGTCACGATGGCCTCGCGCTCGTCGTACTCACCGGAGAGCAGGGTGCGCACCTCGAGCCCCTCGACGGACTTCTTGATCCGCTCGAGCTCGGTGTCGGCCTCGGCGAGGGTGTCGGCGTCGCCCTCCTCGACGGCGAGCTCGGCGAGCACCGCGAGGTCGTCGATGCGCTGCTGCAGGCCACGCACCCGCTCGACCTGGCCCTGCAGGGAGGACAGCCGTCCGGTCACCCGGGTGGCGTTGTCCTGGTCGTCCCACAGGTCGGGTGCGGCGACCTGGACACCGAGGTCCGCGATCTCCTGCTCCATCTTGGGCAGGTCGAGGACCTGCTCGATGGTGTGCATCGTCGCAATCAGCTGCTTGATCTCGGCGTCGTAGTCGGGGCCTGCCACAAGGAGCAAGGTTACGGTGCGCCCCTCCGAGCGGCCATTCGGTGACCCCTCGATGGAAAAATGTGAACGAGTTTCACAAAACCACTGTGCCCACCGTCACAGACCTGGTTGACTCCGGCCACTCCCTCCGCCACACGGGCTCCCGTGTCCGTTCCTCTCGGGTGGCACCCCCCACTCACGGGACGGTGACGCATGCTCCCAGCGCCGAACGACCACTCCCTCCTGCCCGGCAGCCGCCACCGCGCGGCCCGCGCCTTCCGGCGCCGGATGACCTGGCTGAGCGTCCTCGCGACCGTGGTCGCCACCTTGGTGGCCTCCGGGTCCGCCCCCGCGCGCGCCGCGCAGGCGAGCGGCGAGGAGGTGCCGACCTGGTCGACGGGCTGGGCGTGGACCTACGCCACCGTCTTCAACTACACCGCCGACGGCACGAACGTGACGATCAACGAGAACGTCACCTACACCGTCGCGGGCGTGGAGAACTACCAGGGGCAGCCGGCGTACAAACTGAACCTGACCGGCACCATCACCGGCGGCAGCGGTACGGCGGCCGTCGACGGCGTCGGCAACGCCACGCTCTCCAACTTCTCCGGCAGCGTGACCGGCACCCGCTTCATGCGGCGCTCCGACCTCGCGCTCCTCAAGGAGACCCAGAACCAGTCGCTGTCGGCGAAGGCGCAGGTCTCGATCCTGTCGACCAACATCACCGCGACCATCAACCTGTCGATGGACCCCCGCCGCGGCTGGCGGCTGACCCAGTTCCCCACCGAGGCGGGGAACTCGTGGACCAACGACGTGGACGTCGACTACACCGGCGGCTTCAGCTACGACGCCGGCTCGCTCGGCGGCACCGGCTCCTCCGACTTCGACGGGGTCCTGGAGTTCGACGGCCCGACCACCGTGGTCGACGAGAACGTCGCCGTCCCCGCCGGCACGATCAGCACCCGCCGGGCCCGGCAGCAGAGCACGGACGGCGCGACCCGGGAGACCCTTTGGTACTCCCCCACGCACCGCAACGGCGCCCGCCTGCTGCTGGAGATCCCGCTCGACGGCGGATCGCTCACCCTGGACCAGAAGCTGTCCTCGGCCAGCACGCCCGCGCCCGCCACCACGCTCACCAGCACCGTCACCCCCTCGCTCACCTGCGCCGGCGGCGACATCACCGTCACCGGCCGGCTCAGCACCGGCGCGGCCGGCGTCCCGGTGACCGTCGCGCTCGACCGTTCGCCGGTCAGCGCCGGCGCCACCGCGAGCGCCACCACGACCACCACCGCGGGCGGCAGCTACAGCGCCACCCTGCAGGCCCCCGGCGAGGCCGACGGCTACCAGCGCAACGGCGTCCGGGGCAGCTGGGGCATCGTGACCACGGCCGGCGGCGCCTCCAGCACCTCGACCGTGCTCGTCACGCCCAAGAACTGCTCGGCGATCACCTACACCGGTGCCGCCGGCGCGGCCCAGGGCACCAGCGCCTCCGTCGCGGCCACGCTCGTCGACAGGGCGGGCGCCAGCGTCGCCGGCAAGACGGTCACCTTCGCGCTCTCCGGTGGCGCCTCCACCACGGCGACGACCAACGCCCAGGGCGTCGCGCAGACCACCCTCGCGGTGGCGGGTCCGCCGCGCAGCGCGACCATCACGGCGTCGTACGCCGGTGACAGCGGGCTGGAGGCGGCGAGCACCACCTCCGCGTTCAGCGTCGGCGCCATCACCACCACGACCACCGTCGCGGCCGACCCGTCGGTCGTCACCATCGGCGACCCGGTCCGCTTCGTCGCGAACGTCGCGCCCAGCCACGGCGGCACGCCGGGCGGCAGCGTGCAGTTCCGCGTGGACGGCTCCGACTTCGGTGCTGCGGTGGCCCTCACCAACGGCACGGCCACCAGCGCCGCGCTCTCCACGCTGGGCCTCGGCGACCACACGGTGACCGCGGTCTACCTCGGCACGAGCGACCACGCCGGCAGCACGTCGGCGGCGGTCACCTTCCGGGTCCGCGAGCCGCTGAAGGCGACGAGCACCACGTCCGGGGTGGACCCCGCGGCCGCGGTCACCGGGCAGCCGGTGACCCTGTCGGCCACCGTCACCGCGACCGGCGGCACCCCGACCGGCGAGGTGGTCTTCACCGTCGACGGCAGCGAGGTCGGCCGCGCACCGGTCGCCCCCGACGGCGCCGCCAGCACCACCGTGACGGGCCTGTCCGTGGGCAGCAACCCGGTCGTGGCGACCTACGCCGGCGACGACGTCTTCGGCCCCAGCTCGGCCTCGCCGAAGACCGTCACCGTCAGCAAGGCCGCCGTCGCGGTCACCCTGAGCGCCACCGACGACAGCACCGTCACCGGGGAGGCCGTGGGCCTCACCGCGACGGTCGACGTCCTCGCCCCCGGCGGCGGCACGCCGGACGGCGCGGTCCAGCTGCTCGTGGACGGCAACCCGGTCGGATCGCCGGTCGCGCTGGTCAACGGCGCCGCGAGCTTCGCGCCGCTGACCTCGCTGAAGGCGGGCACGCACACCCTCGCGGCGGCGTACGCCGGCAGCGGGCGCTACCTCGCCGGCACCGACCAGGTGCAGCAGCAGGTGAGCCCGGCCGGCACCACCGTCGCCCTGGTCGCCAGCCCGACGCCCTCGCTGCAGGACCAGGAGGTCCGGCTGACCGCCACGGTCACGGCCGCGAGCCCGGGCTCCGGCTCCCCCACCGGCACGGTCACCTTCGCCGCCAACGGCGAGTCGATCGGCTCGGCGCCCCTGTCCGGGGGCAGCGCGGTGCTGGAGGTCTCCGACCTGGCACCGGGCTCCTACCAGCTCACCGCCACCTACGCCGGCGACGACGACTACACCGGCAGCGCGGCCTCCCCGGTCAGCCACACGGTGATCGAGGGCACCGCGGTCGTCGCGACGACGACCACGCTGACCTCGAGCGCCAACCCGTCGACGTACGGCGAGCTGATCACCTTCCGGGCAGAGGTCGCCGCGGGTGACAGCAGCCCGCACGGGACGGTGCAGTTCTCCGTGGACGGCCAGGACGTCGGCGAGCCGGTGCCGGTCGAGGACGGTGTCGCGGAGAGCGCGACCCTGGCCTCGCCCGACCCGGGCGACCACACCGTGATCGCGGCGTTCACGCCGGAGCCGGGCTTCTCGGGCAGCGGCGACATCCTCGTGCAGACCGTCCGGGCGGCCGGGGTCGACGTGGACCTCACCTCCACCAACGCCGACGCGCAGGTGGGCGACACCGTCCGGTTCCGGGTCGACGTCCGCTCCCAGGTCACCGGCACCGGTACGCCGAGCGGCTTCGTCCAGCTCGCGGTCGACGGCCAGCCGCTGGGCGACGCCCTCGAGCTGGTGGACGGCAGCGTCACCGGCCCGGCGGTCTCCGACCTGGCGCCGGGCACGCACACGGTGACCGCGCTCTACTCCGGGGACGTGCACTTCACCCCGGAGCTCGCCGAGCTCACCCAGCGGGTCTCGAAGGTGGCCACCACGACCACCCTCACGGTGGCCCCCGGGAGCGCCACCTACGGCGACACCGTGGTCCTCACCGCGAAGGTCACCGCGGCCAACGACAGCCTCGGCGTCCCCGGTGGCACGGTCACCTTCCGGGCCGGCACCGTCGACCTCGGCAGCGTGCCGCTGTCGACGACCGGCACCGCGCAGCTCAGCACCGCCGCCCTGCCGGCGGGCACCCACCAGCTGCGGGCCGTCTACGGCGGCGCACCGGCCTTCGACGGCAGCACCTCCGCCGTCAAGAGCCTGACGGTCGCCAAGCGGGCGACGGTGACCAAGGCCGACGCGGCCGTGGTCTCGCTGACCCCGCTCGGCCTCCCGCTGGGGCTGCTCCGCGCGACGGTCACCGCCGGCGGTGCGCCGCTGGCCGGCGTACCGGTGGAGTTCCGGGTGGGCGGCAAGCTCGTGTGCACCTCGGTGACCAACGGCACCGGCGTGGCGACCTGCAACGGCGCCGCACAGCTGCTGGCCCTGGTGCTCAACGGCGGCTACACGGCCACCTTCCTCGGGGATGCCAACCACCTCTCGTCCACGGCGCCCGGCGCCATCCTCAAGTGAGCCCGGCTCCGATGAAAGGAACTGCAGTGCGTCGCATGATCGCCGCTCTCGCGGCCTCCACCCTGACGCTGGGGATCCCCGTGGTCCTGGCCTCGTCGGCGGCCGCCGACATCTCCGCGCCGTCCGCCGGCGCCGTCCTGCGCGGCAACTTCACGTTGTCGGCGGGCGGCGCCTCGGACGGCACCGGCTGCCTCAACGCGAGCGGCCCGCAGACCACGCTGCAGCTGCTCAGCGGCGGCTCGGTCGTGTTCGAGAGCGTGCAGGGCGGCACCGGCGCCAAGAGCGTCACCGTCGACTCGCACAACTACGCCAACGGCGCCTACACGGCCCGCGCGATCGAGCGGAAGCGCTCGGGCTTCCTCTACTGCACCAACAGCACGAACACCACCGACCGCGCGGTCACCATCGACAACCTCACCCAGCTGGCCTACTCCGGCGCGACCGAGGGTGCGCAGAACACCTCGGTGACCGTCCGGGCCACGCTGACCGACCCGAACCTGTCGGCGTCCGTGCTGCCCAACCGCACGGTCACCTTCTCCCTGTCGGGCGGTACGTCGGTCAACGCCACCACCAACGCCAGCGGCGTCGCCACCGCGTCGCTCCCGGTGGCGGGCCCACCGCGCACGGCCACGGTCACCGCGTCGTTCGCGGCGACCACCTTCTACAAGGCCTCCTCGGCGTCGACGCCGTTCACGGTCGAGAAGAACCCCTCGACCACCACGCTGGTCCAGCCCGGACCGGTCGTGCACGGCCAGGCCGTCTCCTTCACCGCCCAGGTCGCGCGGGTCAACGGCACGAGCACCCCGAGCGGCAACGTCCAGTTCACCGTCGACGGTGCCGACCTCGGTGCCCCGGTCGCGGTCTCCGGCGGCGTGGCGACCTCGGTGTCCACCGACGACCTGAGCACCGGCACGCACACCATCGGCGCCCGCTTCGCCGGGGACGCCAACCTGCTCACCAGCACGGCCTCCACCAAGGAGCTCGTCGTCGGCAAGGCGCCGACCTCGACGGTGCTCACCAGCAGCGGCTCGCCCACGGTGACCGGGCAGGCGGTCACCTTCACGGCCACCGTCGGCGTGGTGTCCCCCGGCGTCGGCCAGCCCGCCGGCGGTGTGCAGTTCAACATCGACGGCGAGCCCTACGGCACCGCCGTGCCGCTCTCCGGCGACACCGCCACGCTCACCGTGAGCAACCTGCGCCCGGGCAACCACGACGTGCAGGCGACGTACAACGGCAACGGGGACTTCGCGACCAGCAGCTCGGCCGCCACGACCCACGGCGTCAACCGCGCCGACACCACGGTCAGCCTCGCCACGTCGAACCCGGACGCGGTCGCGGGCGAGCCGCTCACCTTCACCGCCGACGTCGACGTGGTCGCGCCCGGCGCGGGTGAGCCGACCGGCACCGTGCAGTTCGCGGCGGACGGCGAGCCGATCGGCCAGCCGGTCGCGCTCAACAACGGCACCGCGGTCTCCCCCGCCGTCGGCCTCGACGCCGGTGACCACGTGATCACCGCCAACTACGAGGGCGACGAGAAGTTCGCCGGCGGATCGGACAGCATCGAGCAGGAGGTCGCGGCGGCGCGCACGACGACCACCGTCTCCTCCTCGCCGAACCCGTCGGTCGTCGGCCAGCCGATCACCGTCACCGCGACGGTCGCCCCGGTCAGCCCCGCGACCGGCACGCCCGCCGGTGCGGTCCAGTTCGAGATCGACGGGGAGCCCGGCGCCTACGCCACGCTCTCCGGCGGCACCGCCTCGATCGAGGTCGCCACGCTGTCCCGCGGCGCGCACCAGGTGAAGGCCCGCTACCTCAGCGCGGACCCGAACTTCATCACCAGCACGTCGGCAGCCGCCACCCACACCGTGAACAAGGCCGCCACCAAGACCGTGGTGACCAGCTCGGCCCCGGTGTCGGCGTACGGCCAGCCGGTGACCTTCACCGCCGCGGTCGCGGTGCTCGCACCCGGCGCGGGCTCGCCGTCGGGCACGATCACCTTCACCGACGGCAGCACCGTCCTCGGGTCCGCTCCCGTCGGCTCCGAGACCGGTGGCGTCGCCTCGATCACCGTGGACGACCTGGGCGTCGGTCAGCACGCCGTGGTCGCGACGTACGACGGCGACGAGTCCTTCAACGGCAGCAACGGCTCGGTCGCGCAGAAGGTCCAGCGCGCGCAGACCAGCACCCTGCTCACCTCCTCGGTGAACCCGTCGCAGTCCGGCCAGGGCGTCCGCTTCACCGCGACCGTCTCGCCGGTCGCACCGGGGGCGGGGGTCGCGGGCGGCACCGTGCAGTTCACCATCAACGGCGCCAACCTCGGCAGCCCGGTCGCCCTCGTGGACGGCCAGGCGACGAGCGGTGCGTTCAGCTCGCTGTCGCCCGGCACCTACCGGATCGCCGCCACCTACAGCGGTGACCCCCGGTTCGTCGCCAGCACCGGCGTGCTCGACCAGGGCAACGGCCAGGCCGTCACCAAGGGCGCGACCACCCTCGCGCTCGACTCCGACGACCCGGTCTCCGACCACGGCCAGACGGTGACCTTCACCGCCACGGTCGCGGCGGTGGCCCCCGCCACCGGCAAGCCCACCGGCGCGGTCCAGCTCTGGCGGGGCGGCACGTTGCTCGGCGCGGTGAGCCTGACCCCGTCCGCCACGGCCGGCACCAGCACGGCGTCCTTCGCGGTCGCCTCGCTCGCGCCGGGCCAGCACGAGATCCGGGCGGTCTACGTCGGCAACTTCAACTTCGACGGCCAGGTCGCCACGACCTCCCAGACCGTCGGAGCGGTGGCGACGGTGACCGGGGTGACCTCGGCGAGCAACCCGTCGACGTACGGCCAGTCGGTGACGTTCACCGCCACCGTCGCCAACGCCGTCCCGGGCGTCGCGGCGCCGACCGGCTCGGTGGTCCTCAAGGACGGCGGGACCGTCCTCGGCACCGCCGTGCTCACCGACGGCACCGCCACGCTCGTCGTGCCGGGGCTCGCCGCCGGCAGCCACAGCGTCACGGCGGTGTACGCCGGCGACGAGAGCCACGCCGCGAGCACCTCCCCGGTGCTCACCCAGGTCGTCGAGCGGGCCGCGCCCACGCTGGTCGCGCACGACGTCGCCGACTCCGCCCCGGACAACTACTCGCGGGTCGAGGCGACCCTGACCGGTCTGGGCGGCGCGCCGCTCGCCGGCCAGTCGCTCGTCTTCACCACGGGCCCGGTCCTCAACGGCGGCGTCACGACCATGTGCACGGCGGTCACCGACGCGGACGGGTACGCCAAGTGCGACGTCCCGCTGCGGACCGGGGCGCTCATCCTGCAGGGCTTCCAGGTCCGCTTCGCCGGCAACGCGAGCTACGCCCCGGCGTACGCCGAGACGGTGTTCGAGGACCCGAACGACTGACCCCACCCCTCCCCCAGAGGGCAACGGGCCCCGGTCGCACGACCGGGGCCCGTTGTGCGTGCGGTGGAGGTCAGCGGCGGACCTTCACCGCCTTCGTGGTCCGGACCACCGTGGTGTAGCCGGCGCGGGTGAGCACCACCTTCACCGTCACCCGGTCACCGATCCACGCGCGCCTCACCTTCAGCCGGGCCGCGGTCGAGACCCGCTTGCCGTCGACGAACCAGGCGTAGGTCACCGACGCCGGCGCCGGGCTGAGGACACCGGGCTGGACCGACAGGGTGCGTCCCACCTTCGGCGTGCCGAGGATGCGCGGCGCCTTGCCGAGGGCGAAGGCGGCGCGCACGACCGGTGCGGTCGCGGCGGAGACGCCGACGCCGGCGAGGTGGTCCGGCGCGGAGGCGGTGACGCGCAGGCTGATCCGCCGCCCGACCAGCGCCGGGCCGACCTTGAGCGTGCTGGTCGTGGCCCCGGCGATCGGCACGCCGTTCGCGAGCCACTGGTAGGCCCGCGACCCGCCCGCCGGTGCCCAGGTCCCGGCGGTGCCGGTCAGGGTCCGGCCGACCTTGGCGCTGCCGGTGATGCGCGGCGCGACGACGTTGACGACCGCGGACCTCGCCACCGCGGCGGTCGGCGCGGAGACCGCGACGCCGTCGGTGTGCCCGGCCACGGTGGCGGTGACCCGGAGGGTGATCGCCTTGCCGATCTCGCCGGTCGTCAGGGTGTACGTCGCCGCGGTCGCGCCGGAGATCTCGGCCCCGTCCGCCAGCCACTGGTACGTCGTACCGGTCGGCTGCGGGATCCACGACCCGTCGGTGCCGGAGAGCCGCTGGCCCACCGTGGGCGTGCCGGTGACGACCGGCACGGCGTCGTTGACGACGGCCGGGGCGGGCAGCACGGTGCACGGGAAGGTGCCGGCGCGCAGGGAGTGGCCGTCGGTGTCGCCGTCGTCGCTCCACAGCACGGTCTTGGCGCCGTCGACGCAGGTGGACTGCGGGGCGAGCGCGAAGCCCTCGTTGTTGAGGTTCGGCATCCCGGCGGGCCGGTCGTAGGCCGCCGTGATCGACCAGGTGCCCTCGCTCAGGCCGAGGTTGACCGTGGTGCCGTCGCAGGAGTCGTCGCAGACGGCCCACAGCCGCGCCGTCTCCGGGTCCCACACCACGTCCATGACGCCCGGCGGGCCGGCGTTCGTCCGCAGCTGCGGGTCGATGGTGGCGACCAGGTGGGCGCTCTCCTGGACGGCGTCGGTCTGGTCGAGCGCGAGGACGTAGAGCAGGCCGGTGCCCTCGACCGCGACGACGTAGAGGCCGGTGCCGTGCGCGGGATAGTGCGCCGGGTCGTAGGCCTGCGTCGTGCTCTGGTCCCGCAGGCCGCCGTCGACGAGCACGCTGTCGGGGATCCAGGTGATCCCCTCCAGCCCGAGGTTGGCGCCGAGGGTGGGCAGCAGGCCGTTGAGCGCCCACTCGTCGGTGGCGTCCATCGAGGTGCCCGGCTCGTAGCGCAGCACGGTGTTCTTGCTGACGCCGCTGACGTCGTTGTCGCGCTCGGCGGCCAGGTAGACCGCGCCGTCCGGTCCGAAGGTGATGCCCTCGGTGTCGGGCGAGCCGGTGCCGTCGTGGTACTTGGGGTTGCGCCCGGCCGGCCAGTCGGCGGCACGGACGTAGCCGTCGCCGTCCCGGACGAGCTTGCTGAGCGTGCCGGCCTTGTTCTGCGCGACCCACAGGGTGCTCGGGTCGGCCGGGTCGAACGCCAGGCCGCTCGCGTCCTGGTTGAACGTCTCGGCCGGGTCCACGCTCCGCACGGCCGGCGAGCCGGGCCAGGCCCGGGTGTCGAGGCCGGGGCAGGCGTTGACCGCGCCCGGCGTCGGGGCGACGTTGTCGACGAGGGTGCCGACGCCGTCCTTGCAGCGGCCGTAGGTCTGGGTCGCGTGCGCGGTCCAGGAGGAGGAGTCGACCAGCTTGCCGCTCGGGTCGAGCAGCCGCACCGCGTCGCTGCCGCCGAGGCCGGCGAGCGGGTTGACGACCAGGTGCCCGCCGGCCGGTACGACGCTCGGGGCCGGCAGCGTCGTCGGGTCCACCTCCGTGCTGTCCTTGACCACCCAGCCGGCGACGTCGACGGCGCTGTCGGAGAGGTTGACCAGCTCCACCCAGTCCGGGCCGCCGGCCGGGTCGCTCGACTCGACCTCGTTGACCCGGATCGGGCTGCAGGCGTTGGCGCCGCCGCGGGTCGCGACCGTGGTGACCTGCCAGGTGCCGGTGCCGTCGGGGCAACGCCCGTACGTCGTCGCGGCGTGCCCGCCGGACCAGGCGTAGGTGTCGGCGACCGTCGTGCCGTCGGCGGCGAACAGGGTGACGCTGTCGTCCACGCCGAGCCCGAAGCCGGGGGCGGGGAACTCGGTGTAGAGGGCGTAGAACGCGCCGGGGGCGAGCGTCGTACCGGCGGGGACGACGGCGAACGGGTGGCTCGCGTCCGCGTCGCGGACCTTCCACCCGGACACGTCCACCGGCGTGCCGCCGGCGTTGGCGATCTCGACCCAGTCGCCGACGGTGTCGCCGTTGGACTCGACCTCGTTGAGCCTGACCTCACCGGGGCTCGCGGGCGGCGCGCACGCGTTCGTCGTACCGAAGGTCGCGGCGGTGGTCGCCGCCAGCGCGCCCGTCAGGTCGGGGCAGCGGCCGTAGGTCGTGGCGGCGTGGCTCGTCCAGGAGTACGACGCGATCAGGGTCGTGCCGTCGGCCCGGAAGATCCGCGCCGAGTCGGCGCCGCCGAGCCCGAAGTGCCCGGCGGGCGCGGTGCCGGCGGCGTTCTCGACCACCACCGCGGCGCGGCCGCCGGCCGGGACGACCGTGCCGTCGGGGACGGTCACCGCGTGCGCGTCGTCGTTGTCCTTCAGCACCAGCCCGGAGGCGTCGATCGCCACCGTGGTCGGGTTGCCGATCTCGATCCAGTCGCCGTTGACGCTGTCGCCGTTGGACTCCACCTCGTTGACCACGAGGTCGCCGACGCCGGGGCAGTCGTTGGCCGCGCCCAGGGTCTCCGACTTCGCCTGGACGAAGGCGCCGGTGCCGTCGGGGCAGCGCGACCAGGACGGCGCGGAGTGGCTGGCGAAGGTGTGCCCGTCGACGAGCGTCGTCCCGTCGGGCAGGAAGATCCGCGCGGCGTCCCCGTTGCCGAGGCCGAAGCCGTTGGGCACGCCGTCGACGGTGACCGTCACGAACGCGCCGGGGGCGACCGTCGTACCGGCGGTGACGGCGAGGGTCCGGGTGTCCTTGTCGTCCTTGACGATCCAGCCGGACACGTCGACCGGCTCGGAGCCGGTGTTGGTGAGCTCGATCGCGTCGGCCTTGGTGGCGCTGTTGGTGATGATCTCGTTGATCTTGATGTCGCTGGCGGCGGCGGAGGCCGGCGCCGCGGACACGACGAGCGAGAGCGGGACGAGGCCGACGACGGCGGCCAGGCCAGCAGAGAGGGCAGCGGACAGGCCGCGGGGTGGGGTGCGCACGGGTGGCGTTCCTCGGGGGTGCGGCCGGGCCCGAGCGCCGGCGAGACTGGCAGAACCGTTGCACCCTCACGAGCGCCGGCCAACGGTCGGTGAACCCTCGGTCAACGGGGCGCGACCGCCAGGCGAGGCTTGCGGTGGCTCACTCCTGCGGGTCCACGACCGCCGAGCCCCGCGCCCGCACCACCGGTCGCTCCTGCGCACCCGGGACGCCGAGCGGGAGGTCGACCGGCGCGGCCAGCTCGACCACCACCCGGCGGCCGTCGACCCGCACGGTGACGCGCAGGCCGGGGTGGTCGCGTGCCGCGCCCGCGTCGCGCAGGTAGGCCAGCACCGCCCGCTCTGCCTCGGCACGCGAGATCGCGAGCGGGCCCGAGCCGAGCCCGCCGTCGTAGACGTCGCGGCCCTGGGCGCCGAGGTCCGCGCCCTGCAGGGCCGCGCCGTCGGCGAGCTCGTCGAGCCGCTGCCGGGTGAGGTACGCCGCGCTGGAGTCGACCACGACCGCGACCAGCAGCAGCACCACCGCGACGAGGGCGACGATCAGCGGTGCCGCGCTGCCGCGCTGCTCCCTCACCTCTTCACTCCCCGCTCTCCCGGTAGCGACCGATCGGGACCGACTCCTCGGCGCTGAGCCGGAAGGTCGGCGACCCGGCGCCGAGCACGTCCGGCAGCAGCGGCAGCGCGACCGCGGACTCGACCCGGACGGTGATCACCGAGGTGCCCCGGTGGCAGTCGTGCGGGTACGGCGTGCAGGTCACCACCACGCGCAACGACACCTCGCGCAGCCCCTGGTCGGCGAGCGCCTGCCGGGCGACCACCTCCGCGCGGCGCTGCCCGGCGGCGTCGTCGGGCGCGAGCGCGAACGCGCGGGCCGCCGCCCGCGCCGCTCCGCTCACCCCGAACGAGCCGCGCTGCACCTCGAACACCGACAGCACCACCCACAGCAACGGCAGCAGCAGGAGCACGCCGAGCCAGACCGCCTCGATCAACCCGCTGCCCCGCTCGTCGCCGCCCCGACGACGGGCACGGGTCACGGCGGCGCCTGCCTCGCCTGCTCCAGCACCGCCCGCCCGGTGACGCTCAGCCGGACCGCGGGACCGCCGAGGCCGAGCGCCGGGACCTCGGCGTGCACGGTGACCTCGATGGCCGGCATCCCCTCGACGGTGACCCGGCGGACGTCGATGTCGGTCGCGTAGCGCCCACCGATGCCCTCAGCGACTTGCTCCCGGGTGCGCTCGAGGCCTGCCGCCGGGCCGGCGCCGGCGGTCGCGGCGAGGCGGGCACCCTCGGAGGCGGCGGCCGCGAGCGTCGTACGGACGTGCAGGACGAGGGCGACCTGCACGATGCCCAGGACCACGGGCAGCAGGATCAGCACGACCAGGGTGAGGTCGACGAGTGCCGACCCCCGCTCGTCCCGCCGCCGGCCGCTCATCTCACTTCACCGAGCGCAGCGCGGCCTCGAGCATGTCGACGAGCCGCGGCTCGGCCATCGTCCAGATCGCCATGCCGATCGACACGGTCATGATCGTCACCAGCACCCAGCCGGGGACGTCGCCGCGCTCGTCGCGCCGGCGCCGGCCGGTCCGTTGGGGTCGTGCCATGGGAGTTCCTTCCGAGAGTGATCCGAGTGCTCAAGAGCTGAGCGAGAGCCCGACCACGCCGGGCCAGAACGCGAAGACGACGGTCACCGGCAGCACCAGGAACACCACCGGGACCATCATCACGATCTCCTTGCGAGCGGCCTGCTCGATCAGTGCGCGGCGGCCGGCCTCGCGCACGTCGGCGGCCTGGGCGTGCAGCACGTCGGCCAACGGGGTCCCGCGCTCCACCGCGACCGCCACCGCGTGGGCGAACCGCGCCACCACCGGTACGCCGGTCGCCGCCGCCAACGCGTCGAAGGCGTCGGCCACCGGCTCACCGGTGCGGATCCGGCCCAGCACGTCGGCCAGGTCCCGCGACAGTGCACCGCCGCTGCGCCGCACCACGCGGTCCAGCGCCGCCACCGGCGCCTCGCCCGCCGCCACGCTCAGCGCCAGCAGCTCGGCGACCGCCGGGAACTCCGCCACGATCGCGGTCTCCCGGCGCTTCACCTGCGCGGTGAGCTGCTGGTCGCGCAGCAGCACGCCGAGCACGAAGGCCCCGGCGCAGAGCAGCACGAACGGCAGAGGGTTGCCCGGTCGCGACCACGTGCGCAGCAGGCCCCAGGCGGCCGCGAGCGCGAACCCCGCCAGCCCCCACATCACCTGCTGCACGCGGAAGTCGTGGACGCTGAGCCCGAGGCCCGCCCGGCCGAGCCGGCGCCGCACCGAGGGCGCACCGCCCAGCGCTCGCTCGACGCCGTCGGCCGCGCGTCGCACGAGCGGCCCGAACACCGCCGTCACCGCGCGCGTGGAGCGGGCCGCCGGGGCCCGGTCGGCGGGCACCAGGTCGCGGACGTAGGGCAGCACCCGCAGCCGCAGGTGGGGACCGCGCAGCGCGAGCACGCGGGTGACGACGACGAGCAGCCCGGTCGCCGTACCGAGGCCGAGCACGGCGCCCCACCAGGCCGGGCTCATCGCAGCGCCCGCCGCTCGACGGGGAGCCGGCCGAGCCGGATCATCAGCCGGTAGGCCAGCACGCACAGGCCCGCGCCGACCGCCAGGACGAGCGCACCGGCCGGCGACTGGTAGCGCTCGATCACCTCGCGCTGGGTCGACATCACCAGGAGCACCACCCAGGGCGCGCCGACGGCGACCCGGGCGCCGTTCACGGCCCAGGACTGGCGCGCCTCCAGCTCGGAGCGGATCCGCAGGTCGTCGCGCAGGTAGCCGGACAGGTTGCGCAGCAGCCGCCCGAGCTCGCCGCCGCCGACCTCGCGCGCGACCCGCAGCCCCTCGACCACCCGGTCGCCCACCGGGTCGGCGAGCCGGTCCGCGAGCCGGTCGAGGCAGTCACCGAAGCGCCCCGACACCTGGTAGTCCAGCGCGAAGGCGTCGAACGCCGGCCGCAGCGGCTCCGGTCCCCGTACGGCGAGGGCGGCGACCGCGTCGGGCAGCGACATCCCCGCGCGGACGGCCGAGGCCAGGTCGTCGACCGCCTCGGGCCAGACCTCGGCCAGCTCGCGCCGGCGACGCCGCGCGCGGCTGCGCACCACACCGAGCGGCAGCCCGGTCGCCAGCACGCCCAGCACCATCGCGAGGGTCGCGGTCCGGGTCAGTCCCAGGGCGAGCACCGCGGCGAGGAGACCGCAGCCGGCGCACAGCAGCAGGAGCGAGCGCGGCGCGACCTCGCGCAGGCCGGCCTCGGCGAGCATCCGCTCCAGCCGGCCGGCCCGGGCCGGGCGCGGAGCCGCGCGCGGCGTACCGAAGGCCGACCAGACCAGCAGGCAGCCCAGCCCGAAGCCGAGACCCACGAGCGCGCCCACCTCAGTCCGCCTCCCCGAGCAGCCGGACCACGTCGATCCCGATCCGGCGGAACCGGTCGAGCCGGGGCGGCAGCCCGATCCCCCGCCGCAACCGGCCCTCGTGCCAGGTGAAGACGGACTCGGTCTCGATGACCTCGCCCTCCATCCGCCCGGGCACGGCCACGATCTCGACCACGCGGCGGGCACCCCCGGGGTCGAGCGCGAGGTGGACGACCAGGTCGATCGAGGCGGCGACCGTGGGGACGACGAAGCGGGCGGAGATGTTCTCCCCGGCGAGCAGCGGCAGCGTGCACGCCTTGGTCAGCGCCTCCCGCGCGCTGTTGGCGTGCAGCGTGCACATGCCCGGCAGGCCGGCGTTGAGGGCGAGCAGCAGGTCGAGGCACTCCTCGGCGCGCACCTCGCCGACGATGATCCGGCTCGGTCGCATCCGCAGCGACTCCTTCACTAGGTCGCGCAGCCGCACCTCGCCGGTGCCTTCCAGGCCTTCCTGCCGGGTCTGCAGCGCGACCCAGTCGGGGTGCGGGAAGCGGATCTCGAAGACCTCCTCCGCGGAGATCACCCGCTCCCCACCGGGGATCGCGGCCGCCAGGCAGTTGAGCATCGTGGTCTTCCCGGCCTGTGTGCCGCCGGTGACCAGGATGTTGATCCCGGCCCGCACCGAGGCCTCCAACAGGTGCGCCGCCGCCGGTGGCAGCGTGCCCAGCTCGACCAGCTCCGACAGCCGGTGCGCCCGCACCACGAACTTGCGGATGTTGACCGCCGAGGACCCGCGGGCGATCCCGCGCAGCACCACGTGCAGCCGGTGCCCCGCGGGCAGCATCGCGTCGACGAACGGGCGACTGAGGTCGACCCGGCGCCCGGTCGACTTCAGCATCCGCTCGACCAGGTCGGCGACCTCCGCCTCGTCGAGCACCAGGTTGGTCAGCTCGTGCCGGCCGTGCCGGGCCACGAACACCCGGTCGGGTCCGTTGATCCAGATCTCCTCGACCGTCGGGTCGTCGAGGAAGGGCTGCAACGGCCCGAACCCGGCCACCCGCGCGACCAGCTCGCTGACCACGCTCTCCTGGTCGCCGACCGGCGGCACCACCCCGGTCAGGCTGCGCTCGTCGTGCGCCCGCACCAGCTCGACGGCCAGGCGCCGCACCGTCGCGACCTCGGCCTGCGGGTCCAGCCCGTCGCGTCGTACGGCGGCCCGGAGGTCGTCGTCCAGGCGCGCCACGACCTCGTCGACGGCGTGCGTGGACACGACCATGGCGGACTCCCCGAGACAGGACGGCAGTGGTTGGCCGGCACGCTAGCCCGCGGAGACAAGAATTGATAGAGCCCGGATGTCACATGTGGACAACGGGTGCGCCGCCCCGGGCCTGCCTCAGTTGAGGACGACGATCGCCAGGTTCAGCGCGGTCGCGAAGGCCACCCAGGCGGCGTAGGGCACCAGCAGCCAGGCGGCCACCGGCGACACCCGCCGGAACAGCCCGATCGTCGCACCCACCGCCACGAGCAGCACGAGGATGTCGACGAGGGCCCAGCCGTAGCGGTCGGCGGCGAAGAAGAGCGGGGTCCAGGCCAGGTTGAGCAGCAGCTGCACCACCCAGGCCCCGAGCGCCGCCCGGTCGGCGCCGGCCCGCCAGGCGAGCCAGCCGGAGATCGCGATCATCACGTAGAGCACCGTCCAGACCGGGCCGAAGACCCACGACGGAGGCGCGAACGGTGGCAGGTCGAGCGCGCGGTAGGTCTCCCCGGAGCTGCTGGCGGCCAGGCCGCCCAGCACGGCCACCACAGCGACCGCGGCGAGGAACGGGGCCAGGCTCAGCCAGCCGGGACGGGACGGGCTCGCGAAGGTGGTCACGCCCGGACGGTGCCCAGCGCGCGGCGGTGCAACCTAGGCTGGCGTCATGTCCCGGGAGGTCCTCGAGCGCTGGGTCGCGTCCGGTGGCGAGTGGCGGCTCGTCTCGTCGTACGACGACCGGGTGGTCGTCGCGCTGACCACCTGCGCCGGCGAGGAGATGGACCGGATCACCCTGCTTCGCGCGGACCTGCCGGACCTGCCCGACCTACCCGACCCGCCGGAGGACGAGTGATCCGCGAGGAGCCCACGACGGGCATCGAGGGCGTTCGCTGCCTGCCCGAGGAGCCTCGTGGCACCGCCGCCCTGGTGCTCGGCGGGTCGAGCGGGCGGATCGACGTGGCGCGGGCCCGGCTGCTGGCCGAGCAGGGCGTGACGGCCGAGTCGGTGCGCTGGTTCGGGGGTCCGGGCCAGCACGACGGGCCGTGGGAGATCCCTCTGGAGACCTTCCTCGCCCGGGTCGCGGCGCTGCGCGCCGACCACGACCGGGTGCTGGTGGCCGGCACCTCGTTCGGCGCCGAGGCGGCCCTGCTGACGGGCGCGCACTCCCCGGACGTGGCGGCGGTGGCGGCCTTCGCCCCGAGTGACGTGGTCTGGGCGGGCTTCACCGCCGCGGGCTGGGCGACCTCGCACTGGACGCTGGCCGGCGATCCGCTCCCCCACGTGCCGTTCGACCCGGACTGGGCGCCGGACACCGACCCGCCGGCCTACACCGGCCTGTACGCGCGCTCCCGGGAGCGCTTCGCCGACCGGGTCGCGGCCGCCAGCATCCCGGTCGAGCGGATCCCCGAGGTGCTGCTGGTCGCGGGCGGTGACGACCGGGTGTGGCCGGCGGTCGCGCACGCCGAGACGATCCGCGCCCGTCGTACGACGCACGGGCTGACCACCACCGTGCTCACCGACCCCGAGGCCGGCCACCGCACGGTGCTGCCGGGCGAGCCGGTGGTGACGGCGGGTCAGCGGATGCAGCGCGGCGGCACGCAGGAGGCCGACCGCCGGCTGGGCCGGGCCGCGTGGACCGCGCTGCTCCGCCTGTTGTGAGCCGTCAGCCGGTCTGGTCGTCGATCGTCGCGCCGTCGGCCGCGCGCTGCACGGCCTTCGTGCCCTCGATGGCCGCCGACTTGGTCTCGTAGTCCTCGCCCACGGCCACCACCTGACCGTTGCTCGACTTGAGCCGGAAACGGAACTTCCCGGCCTTGTCCTCGTACACCTCGAACTTGCCCGCCATCGCGCATCCACCCCTCAGCACGGCCGGACCCGATGCCCGGACCTCCTTGCCGAAGGTACTGGCCGGCGCCGGGCGGGGGAAGGCCTACAGCCGCGTCCGTACGGCGTCCCGCAGCGCCTGCTCGGGATCGACCCCCGCGGCCCGGGCCTCGGCGACCAGGCCGAGCAGCCGCTCGCCGAGGTCCGCGGAGCCCGGCTCCTGGGTGACCGGCTCCGGGGTGACCGGGCGCCCGGCCCGCTCGAGGCGGTCGAGCACCTTGTCGGCGTACAGCAGGGCGGGGAGGGCGGAGGGGATGCCGTCCTCGACCGGACGGCCGGCCTTCTCGGTGGCCTTCACCTGCTGCCACAGGTCGTTGACCGCCTCGGCGTCGAGCCCGCCGGCGTCGACGTCGCCGAAGACGTGCGGGTTGCGGCGGCGCATCTTGGCGGTGATGCCGCGGGCGACCTCGTCGAGACCGAACTCACCGCGCTCCTCCGCGATCGCCGCGTGGAAGACCACCTGCAGCAGCAGGTCGCCCAGCTCCTCGGCCAGGTGCGACCAGTCCCCCGAGTCCTCGCCGGCGTCGATCGCCTCGACCGTCTCGTAGGTCTCCTCCAGCAGGTAGCGCACCAGCGAGCGGTGCGTCTGCTCCCGCTTCCAGGGGCACTCGGCCCGCAGCCGCCGCATCACGGCGACGAGCTCGTCGACCGCGCCGGGCTGGCTCATCCGCCGAGAGGGGTCATGCGCCGGGCTGTGCCTGCGGTGCGCTCGCGGCGCCGCAGCGCGCGGTGGCGGGCAGCGCGGCGGCCTGCTCGATGGTGAGCCGGGTGAGGTCGCTGCCCGCCCGGGCAGCGCCGCTCACCGCGACCGACAGGTCGTCGCCGAGGAACCCGCCGGTCTTGGCGTCCCGGGTGCCCAGGGTCGGGTTGAGCGTCACGTCGTGCTCGGCGAGCCAGGTGTCGACCACCTGGGTGCCGGCGCTGAGCGCGGCGTCCTGGTTGCCGGCCTGCCCGGTCTGCGCGAGCAGCTCCTTGCTGCCGATCGCCAGCAGCGGGTCGGAGAGCCGGAGCTGGATCGCGGTGAGCCACTCGAAGGCGTCGAAGGTGTCGTCGTCCACGTCGTCGTCGAGGCGCCACGAGCGCTTCACGACACCGGGATCGATGGCGTCGGAGGGCAGGTCGACGCCGTACTCGCCGGCGACCCGCTCCACCGCGACCGCCTGCGCCCAGTTCCACGCCAGCTGGGAGCGCACGCTGGCGCGGGCGTAGACCGGGGCGCCCTCCTCGGTCGAGAGCAGCTCGCAGAACGCCGCGACCGTGTCGTCCACCCGGGACAGCTGCACGGACTCGCCGTCGACGGACGCGGCCACGCCGGGCTCCGGCGCGTCGTCGGTCAGGCCGCACCCGGCCAGCAGGGCCGTCGCGGCGACGGCGGTGACGAGGGAGGTACGACGGCGCACGGTGCCTACTCCTTGGGGTCGATGACCGAGTCGAGGACGAGTCGCGCCCATTCAAGCAGGGCGATCCCCTCCAGGGGCGTTCCCGTCCGTCCCGGAGTGCCGGGACGGGGCACCAGCACCGACTCGAGCTGGTGCTTGACGATCGACTTCGGGTAGAGCCGGTCGAGCCGGACCTGCCGCGACTCCGGCAGCACCACCGGGTGGAACCGGACGTTCTTGCCGACCGTGGTGATCTCCTTGACGCCCGCCGCGCGCACCCGGGCCCGGAAGCGGGCGACCAGCAGCAGCGCGGTGACCTGCTCGGGCGGCTCGCCGTAGCGGTCGTCGAGCTCGGCGACGATCTCGTCCACGTCGGCGTCGGTGCGGACCTCGGCCAGGCGCTTGTACATCTCCAGGCGCAGCCGCTCGCTGGGGATGTAGTCGTGCGGCAGGTGGGCCTCGACCGGCAGCTCGATGCGGACCTCCTCCAGCTGCTCGGGGGCGCCGCCGTCGTCGCGGAAGTCGCGGACCGCCTCACCGACGAGGCGGACGTAGAGGTCGAAGCCGACGTCGGCGATGTGGCCGGACTGCTCGCCGCCGAGCAGGTTGCCCGCGCCGCGGATCTCCAGGTCCTTCATCGCGATCGCCATGCCGCCGCCGAGGTCGGAGTGCTGGGCCAGCGTCGCGAGCCGCTCGTGCGCGGTCTCGGTGAGCGGCTTCTCCGTCGGGTAGAGGAAGTAGGCGTAGGCCCGCTCGCGCGAGCGGCCGACCCGGCCACGCAGCTGGTGGAGCTGGCTGAGGCCGAGGGTGTCGGAGCGCTCGATGATCATCGTGTTGGCGTTGGAGACGTCGATGCCGGACTCCACGATCGTCGTGCAGACGAGCACGTCGAAGCGCTTCTCCCAGAAGTCGAGCATCACCTGCTCCAGCTGCTGCTCGCCCATCTGGCCGTGCGCCGTGGCCACCCGCGCCTCGGGCACCAGCTCGCGGATCCGCGCCGCAGCCTTCTCGATCGAGCTGACCCGGTTGTGGATGTAGAACACCTGGCCGTCACGGAGCAGCTCGCGTCGTACGGCGGCGACGACCTGGCGGTCCTCGTAGCCGCCGACGTAGGTCAGCACGGGGTGGCGCTCCTCCGGCGGCGTGGTGATCGTCGACATCTCGCGGATGCCGGTGATCGCCATCTCCAGGGTGCGCGGGATCGGCGTCGCGGACATCGACAGCACGTCGACGGAGGTGCGCAGCCGCTTCATCGCCTCCTTGTGCTCCACGCCGAAGCGCTGCTCCTCGTCGACGATGATCAGGCCGAGGTCCTTGAACCTCGTGTCCGCGTTGAAGAGCCGGTGCGTGCCCACGACCACGTCGACCGTGCCGTCGGCGAGACCGGCCACGGTCTCGGCGGCCTCCTTGTCGGTCTGGAAGCGGCTCAGCGGCTTGAGGTTGACCGGGAAGCCGCTCATCCGCTCGCTGAACGTCGCGAGGTGCTGGTTGACGAGAAGCGTCGTCGGCACCAGCACCGCCACCTGCTTGCCGTCCTGCACGGCCTTGAACGCCGCGCGCACCGCGATCTCGGTCTTGCCGTAGCCGACGTCGCCGCACACCAGTCGGTCCATCGGCACGGTGCGCTCCATGTCGCGCTTGACCTCGTCGACCGTGGTGAGCTGGTCGGGGGTCTCGTGGAACGGGAAGGCGTCCTCGAGCTCGCGCTGCCATGGGCTGTCGGGGCCGAAGGCGTGGCCCTGGGTGGCCTGGCGCGCGGCGTACAGCTTGATCAGCTCGGCCGCGATCTCGCGGACCGCCCGCCGCGCCTTGTTCTTGCGCTTGGTCCAGTCGCCGCCACCGAGCCGGTCGAGGCTGGGCTGCTCGCCGCCGACGTAGCGGGTGACCTGGTCGAGGGTGTCGGCCGGCACGAACAGCCGGTCCGGCGGGCCGCCGCGCTTGGAGGGGCCGTACTCCAGCACGAGGTACTCCCGCACCGCCCCCTGCACCTCGCGCTGCTTCATCTCCACGAACCGGCCCACGCCGTGCTGCTCGTGCACGACGAAGTCACCCGCCTTGAGCTCCAGCGGGTCGATCTGCCGCTTGCGGCGCACCGGCATCGCGCCCTTGTCGCGGGTGTTGGCCTTGGCGCCCACGACGTCCTCGCCGGTGAGCACGACCAACCCCTGCCGCGCGTCGACGAGACCGTGCGCGAGCGCGCCGCAGGTGACCGTGACGACCGCCGGGTCGAGCGTGGCGCCCGCCGGGACCTCCTCGACGAGGCGCGCCGGGACGTCCTGCTCCCCCAGCGCCTCGACCATGCGCTGCGCGGGACCGTGGCCGGCGTGCACGACGGTGACCCGGTGGCCGTCGCGGTGCCAGCCGGCGATGTCCTCGAAGGCCTTCGCCACGTCGCCTCGGTACGACGGCGCGGGCTGGGCGGCCGCCCGCTGGTCGAGCTTGTCGAGACCCTCGTCCAGGCCGAACGGGCTGAACGTCCACCAGCTCTGGCCGCGCCCGCGCGCGTGCTCCCGCACGTCCCCCAGGGCGTGGTACGACGCGGCCTGCAGGTCGATCGGCGCCTGGCCTCCGCTCGCCGCGGTCGCCCACGACGCCGCCAGGAACTCCTCGCTCGTGGCCACCAGGTCGTGCGCCCGGGCGCGGGCGCGCTCCGGGTCGAGCACCAGCACCTGGGTGTCCTTCGGGAGCAGGTCGACGAGCAGCTCCAGCTCGTCGACGAGCGCCGGGATCAGCGCCTCCATGCCCTCCACGGCGATGCCGTTGCTGAGCTTGTCGGTGATCTCCAGCAGCTGCGGATGGGTGCGGCCCAGCTCGGCCGCACGGGCGCGCACCTCGTCGGTGAGCAGCAGCTCGCGGCACGGGGGCGCCCAGAGCCGGTCGACCTTCTCGATCGTGCGCTGGTCGGCCACCGCGAACGAGCGGATCTCGTCGACCTCGTCGCCGAAGAGCTCCAACCGCAGAGGGTGCTCCTCCGTCGGTGGGAAGACGTCCACGATGCCGCCGCGGACCGCGAACTCGCCGCGCTTCTCGACCAGGTCGACCCGGGAGTACGCCGCCCCGGCGAGCCCCGCCACCAGGTCGTCGATCTCCACGCTGTCGCCGACCGTGAGCTCCACCGGCGTCAGGTCACCCAGCCCCTTGACCTGGGGCTGCAGGACCGAGCGCACCGGGGCGACGAGGACCCGGACCGGACCGGTCTCCGGGCCGTCGTTCGAGCCGTTGGTCGAGCCGTTGGTCGAGCCGTTGGTCGAGCCTGTCGAGACCACCGGGTGGCACAACCGCCGCAGCACCGCGAGCCGCCGCCCGACGGTGTCGCTGCGCGGGCTCAGCCGCTCGTGCGGCAACGTCTCCCAGCTCGGGTAGTAGGCCACCCCGCCCGGGTCGACCAGGTCGCCCACCTCGGCCACCAGCTGCTCGGCCTCGCGGGTCGTCGCGGTCACCACCAGCACGGTGCGCCCCGAGCGGGCCAGACCCGCCACCAGGAACGGGCGCAGCGCCTCCGGCCCGGTCAGCTCACCGGTCGGCTGGTGCGCCTGGGTCGCCTGGGTCGCCTCGGCCAGCGTGGCGGCGAGGGCAGGGTCGGCGAGGACGGCGTCGGCGATGCCGGCGAGGTGCACGGGAGCTCACTTCCGGGGGTGGGACAGCACGAGCGCCCCCGGTCGGTGAGGACCGGGGGTGTGCTCCCAGCGTACTGAGTGCCGCCGACACCGCTCCGTTCCTGACGCCGGCGGCACCCCGACCTTCCTGCAGGCGTGCACGCGTCCGGCGTGCACCGGACCAGACCGGTCAGCCGCGGCGGCCGGCGAGGTGGGCGCCGATCCAGTTCGAGAACTCGCACGCGAGGTGCCAGCGGTGCTCGGTGATCATCCACGGCGGCAGGGTGGACGGGAAGGCGATCGCCAGCCGTGCCTCGAATCCCCCGCCCGGTACGTCGCGGAACTGGTGGCGGACCGCCCCGATCCGGTGACCGTCCTCGGTGGTCGCCCAGCCCGCCAGCTCGATCGGGCACTCGGCGTCCCGCGGGACCGGCACCTCGGCCCGGTCGGCGTAGTCGATGAGGAAGCGCGAAGCCAGCACCGCACCGCCGGTGACCTCGATCACCTCCTGCACTCCAGGGTGGGGGCTGCGGAGCAGGTAGTGGTCCGGGCAGGCGGCCAGCAGCGTCGCCTCCTCGTTGGTGTCGCCGCGGGCGACGAACCAGTCGACGAAGGCCCGGGCGCTCCCCTGGCTGCTGACGATCCGGGTGCGGCTCCGCGTCCAGGCGCCCAGGCCTCCGGTGAGCCGGCTCGCGGGCGTCGAGAGGGTCAGGTCCGGGGCGAGCAGGCGGCGGATCCGTCGTTCGCCCATCTCCTGCTTCACGGCGGCGAGAAGAGCTCGGTCCCGCGGGAGGTCGGCGGTGCGCAGCGCCGGGCGGCGCAGCAGTGCGTCCAGCTCGGCGAGCAGCGCGGCGGGCAGGTGGTGCCCGAGCCGTTGGGCGGCCACCCGCACCCGCCGGGCCTCCCACTGCAGCACCGCCTCACGCGCGACCCGACGGTCGCCGACGTACGTCGTCAGCACCGGGCGGTTCGTCGCGGCGTCCGCCGACGGCGTCCCGAGGCCGCCCAAGCCGGTGGAGGCCGCCAGAGCGGGGACGGTGGTGAGGAACCTGCGGCGAGCGATCATGATCTCTTCCTTATAGCAACTGTGGTTGCTTTAAGGATGGACGTATCGGGCACCGTCGTCAAGGGTGCGCCACACTGTCCGCGTGAGCGAGGCACGACGACGACCCGGCGGGCGATCGGCCGCCGTGCGGGAGCGGGTCCGGCAGGCGACCCTGGACCTGCTCGGCGAGCTGGGCTACGAGCGCCTCCAGCTCACCGACGTCGCGGACCGCTCCGGGGTGCACAAGACGACCGTCTACCGCCGCTGGGCGACCAAGCCGCAGCTGGTCGCCGACCTGCTGACCGACCTCGCCGACGAGCAGGTGCCGACCCCGGACACGGGCGCCCTCGACACCGACCTCGCCGCGATGCTCGACCAGGTGGTGACCGTTCTGGAGCAGGCGCCGGTGCGCGCCGTGCTCCGTGCGGTGGTGACTCTCGCCGATGACGACCCGGAGGTCGACCGGCTGCGCCGGGACTTCTGGGACCGGCAGCTCAGTGACGCCGCGGTGGTCGTCGAGCGCGCGGTCGAGCGCGGCGAGCTGACCGCGGGGACGGACTCGCGCCTCTTCCTGGAGCGCGTGTTCGGCCCGGTCTACTTCCGCACCATGGTCGCCGGCGGGGCGTTCTCGGCCGCCGAGCTGGCCGAGCTCAGCCGAACCGGCCGTTGACGTAGTCGTAGGTCCGCTGGTCCTGCGGGCTCTGGAACATCGCGGTGGTGTCGCCGTGCTCGACGATCACGCCCGGGGTGCCCTGCGAGGCGAGGAAGAAGGCGCACTGGCCGGAGACGCGCGCGGCCTGCTGCATGTTGTGGGTGACGATCACGATGGTGACCTCGCGCGCGAGCTCCAGCATCGTCTCCTCGATCACCCGGGTCGAGGTGGGGTCGAGGGCCGAGCAGGGCTCGTCCATGAGCAGCACCCGCGGGCGGATCGCCAGCGAGCGGGCGATGCACAGCCGCTGCTGCTGACCACCGGACAGGCCGCCGCCGGGGGCGTCGAGGCGGTCCTTGACCTCGTTCCAGAGCCCGCCCTTGGTCAGGCAGGACTCGACGAGGAGCTCCTTGTCGCCCTTCTGCATCCGGGTGCCGGTGAGCTTGAGGCCGGCGAGCACGTTCTCGCGGATGGACATCGCGGGGAACGGGTTGGGCTTCTGGAACACCATGCCGATCGAGCGGCGGGCGTCGATGAGCCGCTTGCCGGGGTCGTAGATGTCCTCGCCGTCGAGCAGCACCTCACCGGCGAGCCGGGCCGAGGGCACCAGCTCGTGCATGCGGTTGAGGATCCGCAGGAAGGTGGACTTGCCGCAGCCGGAGGGGCCGATCAGGGCGGTGATCCCACCGGCGGGCATGGTCAGCGAGACCCGGTCGAGCACCTTGTGGGTGCCGAACCAGGCGGTGATCTCCCGCGCCTGCAGCTCGGCCAGCGACCCCGGCGGCGCTACGTCGATCGAGGTCGCCGGGTCGAGCCGGGGAACCGGCGGCAGGGTGTCCGTGTCGGCCGTCAGCGAGTCGTGGCCCGGCGGGGGCGGCGGGAGGGTCATGCGATGTCCTTCGGATGGTCCAGGGCGGAGCCCGGGCGGCCGCCGTACGACGGCCGCCCGGGTCCCGGGGGTCACTTCTGGGTGATGACGAAGGCCTTGGTGGCCTTCGGGGCGAGCGTGTTGCCCGCCCAGGTGATGACGAGCGTCTTCTTGCCCTTGGGCAGCTTCGCCAGGGTGAAGGTCGCCTTGCCGCCGACCAGGGTGCCCTGGCCGACGATCTTGGTGCCGAGCTTCACGACGACCTTGCCGGTGGCCTTGGCCGTCGTCCCCACGAGGGTGACGGCGACCGCGCCGCGGGCGCGCTTGCCCTTGGCGACCGTGGCCGGGAAGGACTCGGTGATGCCCGCGGTGGTCTTGACCGCGACGACCGCCGGGGTGGCGTCGGTCGCGGCCTTGAAGGCGGCGGCGCTGGTCGGGACGAACTGCGCGGCGTACCGGTGCGTGCCCGGCGCGGCGCTGATCACCCGGGTGGCGACACCACCGGAGACCGGGACGCCCGAGGCGACGACGGTGGCGCCGTCGCGGAAGGTGACCGTGCCGGCGGCACCGGCCGGGGCCACCGTCGCCTTGAGCGTGACCCGGCGGGCCGTGGTGCTCGTGGCGAAGGTGTTGACCGAGGTCGCGGTGGCGGCGGCGGTGACGGACACCGTGGCGTCGTCCTCGGAGGCGGCGAAGCCGTCGGCCGGGACGAACAGCGCGGTGTAGGTGTGCGCGCCGCCCGTGACGCCGGTCAGCGTCTTGGTGGCCTGGCCGTTGGTCAGCGCGACCCCGGTCTGCAGGACGGTGCTGCCCTCCTTGAAGGTGAACGTGCCCTGGGCGGCCGGGTCGGACGACACGGTCGCGGTCAGGACCACCTGGCCCGGGGTCGTGCTGCTGGCCTCGAGCGTGGTCGAGGTGGTGACCGCGGCGTTCTCGTGACCGTTGTAGGTGAAGTTGGTGGTCGGGTTCTGCGTCTGCTCGCCGCAGACACCGCCGTCGGCCTCGACGTCGAGCTGCTTGAAGCCGGCCGCCTCGATGGAGGCACGCGCGGTGTCGGAGCAGAAGAAGCCCGCCGGGCCGAAGACCGCCTGAACCTTGGCGTCCGCGACGTCGGCGCCGCGGACGACGTTGTAGAGCGCGCGCTGCGCGGTCCAGCCACCCTCGATCCGCAGCGTGTCACCCAGCAGCGAGGCACGACCCACCGAGAACGGCGCGATCGCGTTCGCGTCGTTCTTGATCGCGGTGTCGTCGTGCTCCTGCACCTCGGCCACCGACGCAGCCAGCGACACGTCGGTGCCACCGTTCATCGCCTTCAGCTGCGCCACGAAGAACGACCGCGTCCCCGAGCCACCCTGCGGGATCTTCGGCGCGATCACACCCGGCGCACCGCCGACCGCGGACCAGTTCGTGATGTCGCCCTTGTAGATCCCCACGATCTGAGCAGGCGTCAACGTCGCCGGAGCGTTCGAGACGACGTTCTTCGAGACCGCCATCGACAGCTCGTCCACCGCGAACGGGAACTGCTGCAGACCGTCGGACTTCTCCCCGTCGTTCAACGAGCTCGACGACCGCGCGAAGTCCACGTCGACGTTGTTCGTGCCCGCGTGCAGCAGGTTCTTGCCCGCACCCGAACCGTTCGGCCGCGCGATCGACCCACCCGGCAGGGTGATGTTGCCGCCACCGGTCGCGGCGAAGGAGGAGATCTTGAACGCCGGGGCCGGGGTCGTGGCGTTCCACGCGTTCGCCAGTGCCCACACGGCGTGCTGGCTCGTGTCCGAACCCACACCGATCAGGTCGGCGGAGGCCGGCGTGAAGTCGGTGTCGTCGGCGTTGCCCGGGTTGACCGTGAAGTCGCTGGTCGGGTTCTGGGTCTGCTCGCCGCAGACGCCGCCGTCGGCGTCGGTCGCGAGCTGCTTGAAGCCCGCGTCCCGGATCAGCGCCCGCGCGTCGTCGGAGCAGAAGAAGCCCGCCGGGCCGAAGACCGCCTGCACCTTGGCGTCCGCGACGTCGGCGCCGCGGACGACGTTGTAGAGCGCGCGCTGCGCGGTCCAGCCACCCTCGATCCGCAGCGTGTCACCCAGCAGCGAGGCACGACCCACCGAGAACGGCGCGATCGCGTTCGCGTCGTTCTTGATCGCGGTGTCGTCGTGCTCCTGCACCTCGGCCACCGACGCAGCCAGCGACACGTCGGTGCCACCGTTCATCGCCTTCAGCTGCGCCACGAAGAACGACCGCGTGCCCGAGCCACCCTGCGGGATCTTCGGCGCGATCACACCCGGCGCACCGCCGACCGCGGACCAGTTCGTGATGTCGCCCTTGTAGATCCCCACGATCTGAGCAGGCGTCAACGTCGCCGGAGCGTTCGAGACGACGTTCTTCGAGACCGCCATCGACAGCTCGTCCACCGCGAACGGGAACTGCTGCAGACCGTCGGACTTCTCCCCGTCGTTCAACGAGCTCGACGACCGCGCGAAGTCCACGTCGACGTTGTTCGTGCCCGCGTGCAGCAGGTTCTTGCCCGCACCCGAACCGTTCGGCCGCGCGATCGACCCACCCGGCAGGGTGATGTTGCCGCCACCGGTCGCGGCGTAGGTCGCGACCTTGAACGCCGGGTTCGTGGCGTTCCAGGCGTTGGCCAGCTTCCACACGGCGTGCTGGCTCGTGTCCGAACCCACACCGATCAGGTCGGCGGCCACGGGGGTGAAGGTGGTGTCGTCCGGGTCCGCGGCGTGCGCGGAGGGCGCGTTCGCCGCGAGCAGCGCGCTCGTCACGAGCGCGCCGGTGAGGGCGCCCGCGACAGTTCTGCGTACAGACATCTTTTTCTCTTCCTCGGGATGTTGGGTGCTTCTCGGGATGGGTGGTGCGGTGGAGCGGTCGGTCAGATCAGGTTGGGGATCAGCCGCATGGCGGCGTCCGTGGTGAACCACGCGAGCGCGATCGCGACCGGTGCGGCGACCACCCACACCAGGCCGACCGACCACCGCAGCCGCGCCGCGATGACGCCGAGCGTCAGCACGATCAGGAGGAGGAGGCCGAGGCAGACCGACGGCAGCGACTCCACGCCGCGCGCCATCACCTCCTCGGACTCCGGTACGGCGGAGGTGGTGCCGCCCGCCGAGGCGAAGCCCTTCGAGGCCTCCGCGTCGACGTAGATCGCCTCGCCGGGACGCAGCCCCGACAGCCGGCCCGCGCCCTCGGCGCTCACCAGGGTGAGCCGGGCGGCGCCGGCCTTCGCCGGCTGGGGGCGTGGGTCGCCGGAGCGGCGCAGCCCGAGCACGGTGAAGTCCACCTCGCCCTGGCCCATGGTGACCTCGACCCGGTCCCCCGGCTTCAGCTCGTCGAGGTGGCCGAAGGGTGCGCCGTAGGTCGCTGCGCGGCCGTAGACGAAGGACGTGCCGACCTGGCCCGGAAGCACGGTGTTGCGGCGGTGCCCGGGGCCGGCGAACAGGTCACCGGGCGCGGTGCCCTCGACGACGACCTGCTCCAGGTCCAGGCGGGGGATGCGCAGGATCGCCACCGGCGAGCCGGGCTCGGCGCTGCCGTCGATCGGCGCCGTCGCCGCGGCCAGCTGCACCCGGAACTCCCGGAAGAGCAGGTCCTGGGCGCGCGCGTGCGAGACCTGCGCGAGCACGAGCACGTGCAGCAGTGCCCACACGCACAGCAGCGCGATCATCGTGGAGACGCTCGACCACATCGCGGCCGTGCCCTGGACCGGCGGGCGGGGGGCTCGCGGCGCCCGCGGCGGGCGCTCGGCCCGGCGAGCGGGCCGGGCCCGGCGCGGGCTCGTCTCCTCCGGGGTCTCCGGGGGCGTCACGGTCGCGGTCATCAGGCACCTCGTCGGCGGCCGACGAGCTGGGACACGACCGAGCTGGCGATGGCGAGCGCGCCCACCACGAACAGGGCGGGCAGCAGGGCGTTGCCGAGCGTCGACCTCGTGCGCGAGGTCGCCGCGGTCGGGACCAGCTCGTCGGTGGTGGCCGGCGTGCCGGCCGGGGTCTTGGCCGGGTCGCCGCCGGCGGCCGGCGCCTCTCCCGCGGCACCCGCGGGCGGCGTACCGGTGCTCGGGTTCTTCGCACCGCCCGGCGTCGTGGTCGGGGGCTTCGCGGTGCCGGGCACCTTCTGCGCCTGGATGGCGGCAGCGGTCTCCTGGGCCGCGCGCCACAGCGGCGCGGTCACGCCGGTCTTGCGCAGCGGGAGGTAGCCGCCCGGCAGGTCGCCGTTGCCGCGACCGGGCACCTGGCCCTCGGACGTCGCGATCCGGATGAAGTCCGCGACCTGGCGGGCCTGGGTCTTGTCCAGGTTGCGCATCCGCGCGGTCGTGTAGACGACCATCGTGCCCGGGTAGGCGGTGCCGGCGGCGACCACGTCCTTCTGGGAGACCGCGAAGGGCTGGTACCTCCCACCCTGGCGCATCAGCGAGACGGCCTTCGCCAGCGTGCCCTGGCTCGGGGCGACGTACCGGCCGGGCGTCGTCTGCAGCGCGGCCGAGCGCATGCCGAACCGGTCGGCGTCACCGAGGCTGACCAGGCCGAGCATGAAGCGGGTGCCGTAGTTCTGGCGGTCCTTGCGGCCCAGCTTGTAGGTCTTCGTCGCGGTGTCGTAGTCGCAGCGGGTCTGCACGTTGGGCCAGGAGTCGATGATCGCGTCGGCGATGGTGCGCAGGTTGGAGACCGGCGAGGCGAGCTGGGTGAAGTAGACCGTCGGGTTCTGCTTCATGCAGTCGCTCTGCGTCTGCGGGATGAAGGTGTCGAGCAGCGGCCACTCGTCGCGCGGCAGGTCCAGGCCCTGGTACGACGGGTTGATCTTCATCCCCCAGGGGTCCGGCTTGCCGGCCACGAAGTCCATCGCGTCGGCGTCCTGGGCGATGTACGACGTGATCTGGCGGATCAGGTCCGAGGAGACCGACAGCGACAGCAGGGTCGCGCCGGCCTCCTGCTCGTTGCGGCTCAGGCCCTTGTTGAGCGCGATGAACTCCGGGTCGGCCATCAGCGCCAGCGGGTTGCCGGACATCCCGGGGTGCCCGCGTCCGAGGTCGGAGCCCAGGTAGCTCTGGGTGAGCAGCTTGGCGAGCAGCCGCGCGTTGAGCCGCAGCCGGTCGTAGTCGCCGCCGTTGTCCGGCCGGTCGATCGTGTAGCCCACGCTGAAGCCGGTGATCGCCGTCGGCGCGTAGCCGACCGGGTCGGGGCCCTGCTGCGCGTGCTCGGAGGAGACGAACGCGGCGGGCCCGGAGTCGTTCTCCATGTTCTCCCAGCCCGCGTTGTCGGGCATCTGGCTGAGCGCGAAGTTGAACCGGTCCTGGCGCAGGCAGTACGCCGGCGCCCACTGGAGCGCGGCCTGGGCCATCAGCTCGGAGCCGAAGAACTTGGTGGGCGCGCGCGGGTCGAGCACGTCGCACACGCCGGCCGGGAGGCCGAAGGTGACCGGGATGCTGAACCGGTTGCGCCAGTTCGACTCCGACCACCACAGCGCGGGCGAGACGGCCTGGTCGACGCCCTCCTCGGCGAAGTTGCTGGAGCCCGCGGGCATCCGGCCGCTCTTGCGGCAGGCGCGGTCCAGCGAGGTCAGCGTGGTGCCGGCCGGCTTGTCGCAGCTGATCCCGAGGATCGGCACGACGACGATCGAGCAGGCGACCTCGTAGGAGCAGCCGAGCGACTCGTTCTCGACCTCGGAGCGCACCTCGAACTGGACCGAGCCGTTGCCCTGGAGGTCGGTGAACGCGGCCAGCTCCGACGGCGGGAAGGCCGCGTCGACCGCCGCCTCCGGCGGCATTTTGTCCGCGGCGCAGGCCGGGTAGGACTTGCCGTTCTTGGCGACGAAGGCGGTGAGGTGGCTGTTGGCGACCGGTACGTCGAGGCCCTTGCAGTCCGCGGAGGGGAAGGGGTCGATGCCGGACAGCGGCTGCCGGTTCGCCGGGTCGGCGTACCGGTCGGCGAGCCAGGTCGACTCCGCGCGCGAGGTCAGCCGCTGGCTGCGCTGCGCGACCGAGGAGGTCCAGCAGGTCTCCGGGCGGACCCGGTCCTTGAGCGGCAGGTCGGCGTCGTCGCGCCCGCGGCACTGCATGACCACGACGGGGTACTCCTGCTGGAGCCCCTTCTCGCCGTACGGGTTGCTGGCGCGGCCGGCGCTGGGCCGGGCGCCGCTCCAGGAGAGGTGCACCCGCTCGCGGCCGCGCAGGTCGGTGGTGCGGTCCGCCTTCACCGTCATGGCGTACGACGAGGACAGCCCGGCGTCGGGGTTGCCGTTGACGTCGAGCACGTCGCGGGTCACCGTCTTGGTCCGGCTGTAGGCACCACCGGCCGCGGCGGCGACGGAGGTCGACGGCGTCGCGCCGGCCTCGGCGGAGGGCGCGCCCGGCAGCACGGCGAGCGCGACCGCGGCGCCGGCGAGCACGCCAAGGACCCGGCGGCGGGCGCTCATCGGGCCGCTCCGGCCGCGCGGCGTCGGCGCAGGACGGACACGAAGAGCCCGGGCAGGACCACGAGGGCGATCAGCTCGATCACCGCGAGCCAGCCGAAGGTGCGGCTGTCCGCGGGCCGGTCGGAGACCAGCAGCGGGTTGGCGTACGCCGGCTCGCCGGAGGTCCCGGTGGCCGTCCCGCCGCCCGCGACGACCTCACCGGTCTCGGGGTCGACGACCGGCGCGGTGCCGGTCGCCGGGCCGCCTGTCCCGGCTGTCCCGGTGCCGCCGGTCGCGCCACCACCGGTGCCGCCCGACGTGCCGGGGCCGTTCTTGTCGTCGGTCGACGGAGCGCCGGTGCCGGTGCCGGTCGTGCAGGGGCCCTGGCCGACCTTGTCGCAGGCGGCCGGCTGCGGCGCCTTGTCGGTCAGCACGTTGTGGGAGAGGTTCTTGCCGTCGAAGGTCGGGTTGTTGCACGACTTCACGTCGCGGTTGGTGAGCACCACGCCGCCGTCGGCGGCCTTGAGCTTCTTGACCTGGTCGAAGCCGGCGGAGACCAGGTTGAGCGTCAGCGGCGAGTAGCCGTAGTCACCGGCGTCGCCCTGGCCCTGGCACAGCGAGTGGTAGAGGAAGTCCGCCAGCGTCTGGCGCTTCGCGGTCGACATCCGCGGGTCCGCGGCGCCGGTCGGGATGATCATGTAGGAGTACGACGACAGCGGGTAGGCCCGCGGGTCGGGGTTGCGGTAGACCCCGTCCAGCTGCTGGGTCAGCGTGGTCTTGTCGATGGTGGCCTTCGTGAGCGCCACCGCGACGTTGTAGGTCGTCGGCTCGACGTAGAACCCACCCTTGTTGAGCACCTTCACCACCGGCGAGCCGGCGCTCTTGGGGTAGGCGTACTCGACGTAGCCGATGCTGCCGTTGCCGGCGAAGCCCTTGATCGTGTTCATCACCTGGTCGGAGCCGGCCTGGGCGATCTGGCTGCCCTTCTTGGGGAAGTACGACGTGAGCCCGGACTTGCCGAAGTAGGGGCGCCAGATCGAGGGGTACTCCGCGTCCATCCAGCGGGTGAACTGGGCCGTGGTGCCGGAGCCGTCGGAGCGGACCACGGGCGTGATCGGCATGCTCGGGAACTTCCGCCCGTTGTTGTCCTTGCTGATCGCCGGGTCCGACCAGTTGGTGACCTGGTTGGTGAAGATCTTGGTGATCGTCTCCCCCGACAGGCGCAGGTTGCGGACCTGCTGGGTGCCGATCTTGAGCTGGTAGGTGAACGACGTGCCGCCCGCGACGATCGGCAGGTAGGCGTAGGGACGGTCGCTCTTGTCGGCCTGGCCGCTCTTCTCGTCGTTGCCCTGGTAGGGGATCTCGGAGATGGCGTAGTCGACGGTTCCGTCGGCGAAGGCCTTGCGGCCGGCGCTGGAGCCGACGCCGCTGTAGACGACCCGGATGCCCTTGCTGTCGACGTCGCCGATCCACTTGTCGACCATCAGCTTGGACCAGGTCGAGCCCTTGCCCTCGATGGTGGCGTACGCCGCGGCCCGCTGGCCGGGCGCGCCGCTCGCGCTGGTCCCGGCCGGGCCGGAGAGGACGGTGAGGAGCCCGACGGCGGCGAGGATCGCGAGCGTCGTGCGGCGGGCGGACATCATGAGCTGCTCCGGTTGGTCAGGGGTGCGGTGGCGGCACGGAAGGCCCGCTTGAGCAGGCCGGGGCCAGTGCGGTTGCCGGCGGGACGGGCGACGAGACGGGCGATGACGAACAGCACCAGCACGAGCAGCATCAGCACCGCCGCGGCCCCGAAGGCCCGGTCGATGAGCGCCGGCTCGCCGCTGCGGGCGCCGTTGTAGATGTAGAGCGGAAGCGAGTTCATCGCCCCGCCGAACGGGTTGGTCACCATGAAGTTGGCGGCACCCGAGGTGAGCAGCACCGGGCTCGTCTCGCCGATGCCGCGGGCCACGCCGAGGATCACCGCGGTGGCGAGGCCGGGGCGGGCCGTCGGCAGGACGACGTGCCACACGGTGCGCCAGCGGCTGGCGCCGAGCGCCAGGCTGGCCTCGCGCAGCGTGCCCGGGACGACCCGCAGCACCACGTCGGCGGCGCGGGCGATGATCGGCAGCATCATCACCGAGATCGCCATGCCGGCAGCGAAACCCGACGGCGGGACGTCCAGGGTGAGGATCAGCACCGCGTAGATGAACAGGCCCGCAACGATCGAGGGCAGCGCCGTCATCGCCTCCACGACGGTGCGCACGATCCGGGCGAACCGGCCGCCGACCTCGGTCATGAAGACCGCCGTGCCGATGCCGAGCGGGAGGGTGACGAGCAGGGCGATGCCGAGCTGGATGAGCGAGCCGGTGATCGCGTGCGCCACCCCGCCCTGGTCGAAGCCGGCCTTGGGGTCGACGCCGGCCATGTCGTCGAGGAAGAAGCTGGGGTGCGGCAGCGCGTGGCGGCCCCGGAGCAGCACGAACACGATGGTCGAGACCAGCGCAGCGCCGACGAGGAGGGCCGCGCCGGTCACGATCGTGCCGGCGACCCGGTCCTTCACCTCGACCCAGGTGCCGGTCATCGTGGTCAGCAGCGCCGTCATCGCCACTCCGGTGACGAAGAGGACGATGACGAACCACGGCACGCCCGCCAGCGGCAGGAAGCGCTGGGTGATCAGCCAGGCGATGGCCGCGGCCGCGACCCAGGCGCCGACGCGGACGTAGAGCTCGTCGGCGTTGGGCGAGCCGATCGCCAGCCGCGGTACGGCGGGCGGTGCGTCGTCGTCGCGGACGGGCAGGTGCGTCGTGCCGGTCGTGCCGGTGTGGGTCGTGTGCGTCGTCGTGGTGCTCATGCGTCGGCGTCCGCTCCGGACCGGCTGCGGTTGACGATCATCGCCGCGCAGGTGTTGACGACCAGGGTCAGCAGGAAGAGCACGAAACCGGCGGCCAGCAGGGCCGAGAGCTGCGACGGGCTGGCCTCGCTGAACTGGATCGCGATCAGCGAGCTGACCGAGATCGCGCCGACCTCCAGGACGTGCCACTTGATCTCGAAGGCCGGGGAGATGATCAGCGCGACCGCGATGGTCTCACCGAGCGCGCGGCCCAGGCCGAGCATCGTGCCGCCGATGATGCCGCCGCGACCGAACGGCAGCACCACCGAGGTGATCACGCCCCAGCGGGTCGCGCCGAGCGCCAGCGCGGCCTCGCGCTCCCCCGGCGGGGTCTGCGAGAAGACCTGCCGCATGATCGCGCAGGCCATCGGCAGCACCATCATGGCGACCGGCACGGCCGCGCAGAGCGAGCTCGCGACGTACCGCGACGGCAGCCAGACCGGGCTGTCGGGATCGGTGCCGCTGACGTCGAAGAAGGGGACCCAGCCGAAGTTGCGCTGCAACCAGTACGACAGCTCCGCGACGTGCGGCATCATCAGGAAGAAGCCCCACAGGCCGTAGACGATCGACGGCACCGCCGCCATCAGGTCGACGAGGGAGACCAGGAATCCCTTGGTCTTCATCGGGGCGTACTCGGTGATGAACAGCGCGGTCAGCAGCGCCAGCGGGAAGGCCGCCGACATCGCGAGCAGCGCGATCGTCACGGTGCCGACCAGGACGCCGGCGATGCCGAGCAGGTCGAACTCCGGCTGCCACCGGGCGGTGGTGAGGAACTGGATGCCGTAGTGGCGGAAGGTCGGCACCGTCTGCGCGGCCAGGAAGATGCCGACGCCACCGGTGATCACCAGCATGGAGGCGCCGACGACGCGGAAGAGGTTCACGAAGACCGCGTCGCCACCCGACGGCCTCCGCGAGATCCGGCGCGGGGAGGCTTCGGGCGCGCTCGGATCCGAAAGGGGCAGGCTCGTCACACGTCGTCCTCAGTCGTGGCACCCCGAGTGGGCCTGTTGCGATGGCACGCTGGGCAGCGCGACCTCCGGAACGGTGACCGCGGTGGAAGACCGGCCGGGTGGACTCAGGTGAACGGCCGGGGAACGTAAACCCGGCTTTCGCTGAAATGAGGCCGGGCGCGGTGTCCGCTACGTCGTGGAGGTGGGGTCGGTCACGCGGCCGACGAACAGCGGCGTGCCGTGCTCGGTGTCGTGGATCGTGAAGAGGAAGGGCCGGTCCACCCGGAATTCCTCGGTGATCGGCACCGCCGTCGCCTCCATGACCACCGCCGTCGCGGCCGCGGCCTCGGTGCCCTCCTCGTCGACGGCGACGAAGGCCTGGTGCAGCACGTCGGACACGGTGAGCGGGAGCTCCTCCTCCGTCATCGGGGTGAAGTCCGCGGCGTCGGTGAAGGCGGCCCGCATCCCCAGCGCCTGCAGGCTGGCGACGAGCGAGGCCGCCGTGCGGAAGGTCCAGCGCGGCAGGGTCAGGTCGATCGCGGTGCGCGTCCCGCCGGCCGTGAACGCCGCGAAGCCGTGCCGCGCCGCCTCCTGCTCGACCGCCGCGAACCGGCCCGGGTCGGGCAGCACGATCGTCATCGCGGTGCGGCGCCCGGCGTACGGCAGGGTGAGGGCGCGCCAGCCGGGGCCGGTCCGGAGCGTGCCGGAGGCCGACGGGTTGCGCATCAGGTCGGCGGTGACCGGCGAGCCGTCCGCGCGGTGGAACTCGCCCTGCTCGGTCAGCCCCTTCTCGAAGGGCTCCTCCCACGGAGCCTTGAGGTAGATCGCGTTGACCAGCACCAGCCGCGTGCGCGGGTCGAGCGCGCCGGCGGGGACCAGGTCGACGATCCGGTCCGCGGTCTGCTGCTCGACCCAGTCGTTGATCGCGGTGCGTGCCCGCTCGGTGGCGCCCTCGAAGTCGACGCCGCGCAGCGCGGCGCCGTACTCCTTGCCCAGGAGGTCCACGAAGTCCGCCTCCCAGGCCACCCCACGCTGGCCGAACAGCTGGTTGGCGGTGGCGAGGGCGAGCTCGGCCTTCGAGCCGTCGCCACGCTCCTGCTTCCCCGCCAGCCCGTCGATCGTGGCGGTGAGCGCGTTGACGCCCTTGTGCCAGCGCTCGCCGAGAGCGCCGGCCCCGACGACCTGGCGCATCTCCGTCGCCGTGGTGCCGGCCGCGCCGGCGAGGGTCATGCCCAGCGCGACCAGGACGGAGTACGGCGAGAGGACCACGTTGGCGCCGGTGGCCCGCAGGTCGTCGTACAGGCCGGCGGCGAGGCCGTCGAGCCCGGCGACCACCGGGGCGACCAGGGTGGGGTCGCCCGCCGCGCGTCGTACGTCGGAGGAGACCAGCTCGATGGCGTCAGCGGTCCGCGGCGCGGGCCTGCCGCCACCACCGCCCGAGCAGGAGGTCAGCGCGGTCGCGCCGAGGGCGAGCAGGGCCAGGCGCAGGGCGTCGCGGCGATCGATCATGCTCCTGCGACGACGCCTGCGCGGGATCGGTTCCGTCAGGAGCCGGGCGGGCCCACGACCAGCGCGGCTCCGGTCAGCACGGCCACGACGGCCACCGCCACGGCCAGCCCGCGCAGCGGGTTGCGCAGCAGCCAGGCGACCGAGCGGTCGGGCGCCGAGGTGCCGGCCCCGGCCGGCAGCCGCCAGGTGTCGCCGAGCCAGCCCTTGCGCACCGCCCACCACTCCAGCGGCAGGGTCGCCAGCGGCGGGACGGCCGCGACCAGCGCGAGCAGCCCGCGGCCGGCGGACCAGCGCCGGTCCACCCACACGACGGCGGTCGTGACGACGTAGGCGACGAAGACGACGCCGTGCAGCATCCCGAAGACGCGCACGCCCATCTCGGTGGTCTCGGTGACGTACTTCAAGAACATGCCGACCAGCAGGCCGGTCCAGGTGATCGCCTCGGCGATCGCGACCGTCCGGAACAGACGGGTGGGGCTGGTCATGCGGTGCTCTCCTCTGCGGCCAGCGCGGACTTCCACTCGCGGAAGGTCTCCTCGGTGCGGCCCTGCTTCCAGTACGCCGAGACGGAGACGTCGTCGCGGGGGACGGCACGCTCCTTGAGCAGGTACGGGCGGATCTCGCGCATCACGGCCTGGCCCTCGCCGTGCACGAACGCGTGCACCCGGCCCTCGCGCCACGGCAGCGCGCGCACGGCCTCGGACAGCGACGGGTGCGCGGGGTCGGAGCGGTGCAGCCAGGTCAGCTCGACACCGGCGGGCGCCGCCACCTCCTGCTGGTACGACGCGGCGTCGACCTGCAGCACGACGTAGCCCTGCGCGTCGGACGGCAGCGCCGCCAGCGCCTGGCGGATGGCCGGGATCGCGGCCTCGTCACCGGCGAGCAGGTGCCAGTCGGCAGCCGGGTCGGGCGCGTAGGCGCCACCGGGACCGCGGACCGGGATCGTGTCGCCCGGCTCGGCGGACGCCGCCCAGGGGCCGGCGACGCCCTCGTCACCGTGCACGACGAAGTCGATGGCCAGGGTGCCGGCGGCGACGTCGGGCGACAGCGCGGTGTAGGTGCGCAGGGTCGGGCGGCCGCCGGTCTCCAGCTCGGCGGGGTCGCCGAACACGAGCTTGACGTAGCGGTCGGTGAAGTCGCTGCCGGCGAAGGCGGCGAGGTCGCCGGAGAAGTGGATCCGGACCATGCCCGGGGTCAGCTGCTCCTTGCGGACGACGGTCAGCTCGGTGATCGGCTTGCTCACGACTCCCGAGCGTATCTAGGAGCCGAAGCGGCGCTCGCGCTGGGCATAGGCCCGGATCGCGCGGAGGAAGTCGACCCGGCGGAAGTCGGGCCAGTAGGCCTCGCAGAAGTAGAACTCCGACTTCGCGCTCTGCCACAGCAGGAAGCCGCCGAGGCGCTGCTCCCCCGACGTACGGATGACGAGGTCGGGGTCGGGCTGGCCCTTGGTGTAGAGGTGGTCCTCGATGTGCTCGATGTCGATGACCTGGGCGAGCTCGTCGAGCGGGGTGCCCTTCGCGGCGTGCTCGGAGAGCAGGGAGCGGACGGCGTCGGCGATCTCGCGGCGCCCGCCGTAGGCCACGGCGACGTTGACGATCATCCCCTCGACGTCGGCGGTGGCCTCCGCCGCGGCCTTGAGCCGCTTGGCGGCCGAGGAGGGCAGCAGGTCGAGGGCGCCCACCGGGTGCAGCCGCCAGCGGCGCTGGTCGGCGAGGGAGTCGACCGCCTCGACGATGATCTCCAGCAGCGGCTCCAGCTCGCGGGCCGGCCGGTTGAGGTTGTCGGTCGAGAGCAGCCAGAGGGTGACCACCTTGATGCCGACCTCGTCGCACCAGGTCAGCAGCGGCTCGATGTTGGCGGCGCCGGCCCGGTGCCCGTGCGCCGTGTCCCGGCCGACCGCCTTGGCCCACCGGCGGTTGCCGTCGAGCATCACCCCGATGTGCTGCGGGAGGCTGTCGGGCATCCGGCGAAGCATGCGCGCCTCGTAGGCGGGGTAGAGAACCCGCCGTAGACCCCGCTTCCAGTCCGCCACCTCTCGATCGTAGGCCACCCGGGCCGCCGTCGTGGTGCGCCGAACCGGATCCGGTGCCCGCGCCCTTCCAGGGCGACCACCGGGCTGACACGATGAGCCGAACGGACGCGCTGTGTCGCGCCCGACCGGCACCACAACCAGAGAGGTACGACGACGATGACCGCAGCTGCCTGGCATCCGGACCCCACCGGCCGCCACGAGCTCCGCTACTGGGACGGCTCCCAGTGGACCGACCACGTGTCCGACAGCGGGGTCCAGTCGACCTCGCCGCTGAGCGGCGACCCGGCCGCGGGCGCCGACGACGCCGGGCAGGTGCAGGGCGAGGACGCGGCCCCCCAGGCCGAGCAGGCCCCGACGCAGGCGCAGTTCGCGCCCCAGGGCCAGCCGCAGGGCCAGCCGCAGGGCCAGCCGGCCGAGCAGCCGTGGGCGCAGCAGCAGCCCGCGCCGTCGTTCGGCGGGCCGGCCAACGTGCAGGTGCCGGCCGACGCCTTCGCCGGCATCTCCGGCAGCCTGATCGACGGCCGCTTCACCGAGGTCGAGGGCGCCGGCGCCGTGCTGCAGAACAAGCGCCTGCTGCGGGTGCGGATCACCGAGCCGTTCATGGCCAAGCAGGGCGCGATGGTGGCCTACCAGGGCAACGTCAACTTCGCCTACCAGGGCGGCGGCGCGGCCAAGTTCCTCAAGAAGGCCTTCACCGGCGAGGGCCTGTCGCTGATGCGGGTCGAGGGCCAGGGCGACGTCTTCCTCGCCGACGCCGCCGACGAGGTGCACATCCTGCAGCTGCAGAACAGCGGCCTGTCGGTCAACGGCAAGAACGTGCTCGCCTTCTCCGCCGGCCTCGACTGGAACGTCGAGCGGGTCAAGGGCGGCAGCATCGCCGCGGGCGGGTTGTTCAACACCACGCTGCGCGGCACCGGCTGGGTGGCCATCACCACCGACGGCGACCCGGTCGTCCTCAACCCGGCCGAGGCGCCCACGTTCGCCGATGCGCAGGCGCTGGTCGCCTGGTCGACCCACCTGCAGACCTCGATCCGCTCCACCTTCACCGCGGGCTCGCTGATCGGCCGCGGCTCGGGCGAGGCCTTCCAGGTCGCCTTCCAGGGTCAGGGCTTCGTCATCGTGCAGCCGTCCGAGGGCGCGACCGTGCCCCCGCACACGCACTGACGCACCACCTCCGATCGGTCGGACCACGCCGGCCGGATGAGCGCGAGATCACGCTCGTCCGGCCGGCGTGCCGCTTCCCGGACGCCGGTACCCTCGTGACATGAACCAGGCCATCCACCACGCGAACGACAAGGTCCGCGCCCGGCTGGACGACCTCGGCGAGCAGATCAGCGAGACCCTCGCGGAGATCAAGCCGAAGCTCCGGGGCTGGATCCACCTCGTGTCCACCCCGCTCGTCCTCGCCGCCGGCATCGTGCTCATCTGCCTCTCGCCGACCGCGACCACCAAGGTCGGCTCGGCGCTCTACGCCGGCTCCGCGCTCCTGCTCTTCGGCACCTCCGCGCTCTACCACCGCGGCACCTGGTCGCCGAAGGTCTGGCAGGTGCTCAACCGCTTCGACCACTCGAACATCTTCTTGTTCATCGCCGGTTCCTACACGCCGTTCGCGCTGATCCTGCTCGACGGCCCGGCGCGGGTGATCATGCTCTCGGTGGTGTGGTCCGGGGCCCTGCTGGGCGTCGCGTTCAAGCTGTTCTGGCCGGGCGCGCCCCGCTGGCTCTCGGCGCCGATCTACATCGCGCTCGGCTGGGCGGCGATCTTCTTCATCCCCGCCTTCTTCGACGGCGCGACCGCGCTCGGTCTCGGCATCGGGATCGCGATCTTCGTGCTGATCGTCGTCGGCGGCGCGCTCTACACGGTGGGCGGCCTGGTCTATGGCTTCAAGTGGCCGAACCCGTCGCCGCGGGTGTTCGGCTTCCACGAGATCTTCCACGGCTTCACCATCGCCGCGTTCACGGTGCACTACGTCGGGGTCTCGCTCGCGACCTACTCGCTGCGCTGACCCACCCGCTGCAGCAAGACCAGCACCTCCGCGTGCGGGGTCTGCGGGAACATGTCGAGCAGGCGTCCCCGGACCGGGACGTACGACGCCAGGTCGGCCAGGTCGCGCGCCAGCGTCTCCGGGTTGCAGCTGGAGTAGAGCACGTGCCGCACACCCGACTCCTCCAGGCGGCGGGCCAGCGCGGGGCCGAGCCCGCGCCGGGGCGGGTTGACCACGACCAGGTCGGCGTCCGCGACCAGCGCCGCGTGCTCGGGCGAGGTCGCATCGCCCGTGGCGAAGGTGATCTCGCCCGGCAGGCCCGCCTCGTCGCGGGAGCGCTCGGCACTCGCGATCGCGTCGGCACTGATCTCGATCCCGGTGACCCTGCGGCCCGGCGCGGCCAGGTGCAGCGCGAAGCCGCCGACCCCGCAGTAGAGGTCCACCACGCGCCGCGGTGCCAGGTCGGCGGTCCACGTCACGGCCAGCCCGTAGAGCGCGGCGGCCACGTCGGTGTTGGTCTGGAAGAAGCTGCGCGGGCGCAGGTGCAGCACGATCCCGTCCGGCCCGCCCAGCCGCATCGGCAGCGTCTCGGCCTCGGTGAGCACGACCTCGCGCTCGCCCTCGAGCACCGCACGGTGCTCGGGCTGGATGTTGAGGGTGAGCACCCGCAGCTGCGGCAGCCGCTCGCGCAGCCACGGCAGGTGCTTGCGCACCCGCGCCTCGGTGGCCGTCGAGCGGAGCACCAGGCGCACCATCAGCTCGCCGTCCGGGGACTCGGTCACCAGCACGTGCTTGAGCTCGCCGCGCCGGCTGACCGGCAGCGCCGAGCCCACGTCGTACGGCGTCAGGTCCGCGCGCGTGACGAGCTCGGCCAGCACCGGCAGTGCCGCCTCGATGCCGGGCGTGTGCAGGGCGCAGTCGCGCAGGTCGACGCCCGCACCGGTCGGGTCGAGGATGCCGAGCGTGGGCGCCGTGGCGGTGCCGCCGACGACCATCTTCGCCTTGTTGCGGAAGCCGTGCGGGCGACTGGTGAGCGGGCTCTCCCAGGCCAGGCCGGGGGCGTCGACCAGCGCGCGGGCGGCGGCGTCCTTGGCGAGGAGCTGGTCGTCGTACCGGCGCCCGAGCCAGGTGCAGGACCGGCACTCCCCCGCCGTGAAGTGGGCGCAGTCGAGCACGGCGAGAGCCATGAGATCCATCGTAGGCTTACGCCTCGTGTCGTCCCTGGAGAAGGTGCAGGCCGCCCCGGTCCTGGCCACCGTGCAGCGCCTGGAGCAGCGGATCGAGGCGCGCTTCCCCGGCCGCGGGCTGCACCGCGTGGTCGGCCAGCTCGCCGACCTGGTCTCCGAGGTCGCCTCCTCGACCGAGAGCGCGCGGGGGCGCCGCTCCTGGCTGCGGCCGGCGTCGCGGATCGGCATCCTCGCCGTCCTCGCGGCCACTCTCGCGCTGCTCGTCCTCGCGGTGCGCGCGGCCGTCGCCGACGCGCCCGACCAGGGCCTGGAGTGGGTGCCGCTGCTGGAGAGCGGCGTCAACGACCTGGTGTTCGCGGCGCTCGCGATCTGGTTCCTCTACTCCGTCCCTGAGCGGCTGCAGCGCGCCGGCCTGCTCGACCTCCTGCACCGGCTGCGCTCGATGGCGCACATCGTGGACATGCACCAGCTCACCAAGGACCCCGAGCGGCTGCGCTCGTCGTTCAGCCCGACCGAGCGCAGCGTGCCGATGGACCTGGACCCCGACGAGCTGGAGCACTACCTCGACTACTGCTCGGAGGCGCTCAGCCTGATCGGCAAGGCCGCGGCGCTGTGCGCGGAGGAGTCGCGCGACGCGATCGTGCTCGACACGGTGAGCACGGTCGAGACGCTGACGGTGTCGCTGGAGCGGAAGATCTGGCAGAAGATCTCGATCCTGAACGCCGGCCGCGGGCCGAGCGGCGCCGCCTGACCCGGCCCCGCCGGTCGAGCCGGCCCCGCCGGTCGAGCCGGTCGAGACCGTTTGAGCCCGACCCGCACGGGGCAGCAGCACTGCCATGCGCATCCTGTCTCGGGTCATCGCCCTCGTCGCGCTCGTCGCGGGTCTCGCCGTCCTCCCCGGCTCCCCCGCCCACGCGGCCTACTACAACACCTACGACGACGTCGCTGCCACGCCCGACACCAGCGACACGACGGGCGCCCAGGCCTTCGCGGCCGGCTCGACGTACCTCTACTCGGTGAAGAACCGGACGAGCGACGACGGGCGCGCGGTGATCTACCGCGTGAACAAGTCGACCGGCGACCGGGTCGTGATGACCAACGGCACCGACAAGCGGGCCTACAACACCTGGCTCGGCCACGCCAACGACATGACGATCGTCGACATCGACGGCAAGCACCACTTCTTCGTGGTCACCATGGAGAAGACCGGCGCCCAGCTGGTGAAGCTGCGCTACGACGGCACGACCTACTACAAGGTCGGCTCCTACAAGATCACCCTCGACGGAGCGGTCGCCGCGCCGTCGGGCGTCACCCGGGTCGCGGTGAGCAGCACGACCATCCGGTTCTTCTTCAAGTCCGGCCGCCAGGTCTACAACGGCACGCTGCCGCTGCGGGCCGACAGCGGGACGATCGCGATCACCAAGGCGTTCCTGCTCGACGTCGAGGGCGCCCTCGTCAACGGTGCGACGGTGTCCGACCTCGGCTCGTTCTCCCACCAGGGCGTCTACTACGACGCGGCGAACCAGACGCTCTACGTCCCGCTGACGAAGGACAACCGCAGCATCGTGCTCGTCTACCGCTCGATCACGTCGGCACGGACCACGACCGCCACGTCCGACAAGGACCTGTCCTTCCGGATCACCTCCTCGGCGTACTCCAAGTTCGAGATCGAGGGCGTCGGGCTCAGCGGCGGCCGGCTCTACTTCAACACCAACCGGGCCAGCTCGTCCGGCGCCCACGACGGCGTGCACGTCTTCAAGAGCTACACCGTCTGAGCAGGTGAGGTGAGCGCGGGCGGGTAACGCCCGTCCATGACCCACGACCGAACGCCCCCGAGGGGCCGCCCGTGACGGCCGACGTCGTCTACCTCGTCGCCGGCTTCAGCCTGCTGCTGGCCATCGTGCTGCCCGCGCTCCTGCACCGCTGGGCGGTCTCGGCGCCGATGGTGCTGCTGACGGTGGGCCTCGTCATCGGGCTGACGCCCCTGCCCGACGGGTTGCCGCTCGACCCGGCCGCCAACCGGGGCGTCATCGAGCACACCACCGAGCTCGCCGTGATCGTGTCGCTGATGGGGGTGGGCCTCGCCCTCGACCGGCCGTTGAGCCTGCGCCGGCCGGGCACGTGGCGTGCGTGGGGCTCGACCTGGCGGATGCTCGGCATCGCGATGCCGCTGACGATCGCCGCGATGACGGTGCTGGGGCTGACCCTGGGCCTCGGGCTCGGCGCCGCGCTGCTGCTGGGGTCCGCGCTGGCACCCACCGACCCGGTCCTCGCCTCCGACGTCCAGGTCGCGGGGCCGCAGACCTCCGACGAGCACGAGATCGAGGAGCCCGACGAGCTGCGCTTCACCCTGACCAGCGAGGCCGGGCTGAATGACGCACTCGCCTTCCCGTTCGTGTACGCCGCGATCTTCGTCGCGCTCGGGCACACCAGCCCCGCCGAGTGGGCCGCCTGGCTCGCGTGGCAGGGCGTCGGCAAGGTCGTCGTCGGCGTCGCGATCGGGATCGCGGTCGGCCACACCCTGGCCCGGGTCGCCTTCCGCTCGCGGGTCGCCTCGCTCCGGGTGGCCGAGCGGGGCGAGTCGCTGACCGCGCTCGCCGCCCTCGTCACGGCGTACGGCGCGGCCGAGGTCGCCCACGGCTACGGCTTTCTCGCCGTCTTCGCCTGTGCGATGACCTTCCGCTCGGCCGAGCGCAGCCACGACTACCACGCCGCCATGCACGAGGTCGTCGAGCGGCTGGAGCGCCTGCTGACGCTGCTGCTCCTGCTGGTCCTCGGCATCGCGATCAGCCGCGGCCTGCTCGCCGACCTCGACGCGCGCGGGGTCGCCGCCGGCCTGGCGCTCATCCTCATCGTCCGGCCCGCGGCCGGGGTGCTGGCACTGGTGCGCGACACCCGCCTCGAGCGCCCGCAGCGCTGGGCGGCGGCGTTCTTCGGGGTCCGCGGGATCGGGTCGGTCTACTACCTCGCCTACGCCGCCGGCGAGGCGCCCACGCTCGTCTCGGACTGGATGTGGTCGACGGTCGGCTTCACCATCGCCGCCTCGGTCCTCGTCCACGGCACCCTCGGCGCGCCGCTCCTCAAGCGTGCCGGTGCCCTGGACCCCCTAGGTGCGCGCTGAGCCCGGGTCGGCCGCCAACGCGTCGCCGATCACCCGGGCCGCCTCCGGATAGCCGGCCGGCTCCGGGCCGGTGAAGGTGAGCCGCAGGAAGGCCCCGGACGGCTCCGCCGGGAACCACTCGTCGCCCCCGGAGACCCACACCCCCCGGGCCGCGCAGTCGCGCGCCAGCCGGTCGACGTCGGTGCCGTCGGGCAGCCGTGCCCACAGGTGCAGTCCTCCCGGCGGTACGACGTCCACGCTCACCCCCGGCACGGAGCGCACCGCGTCCAGCAGCAGCGCCCGCCGCTCGCGCAGCTGCACCCGCAGCCGGCGCAGGTGGCTGCGCCAGCCGGGGTCGCTGACCACCTCCAGCGCGGCCTGCTGGAGCAGCCCGCTGACGTACATCGACTCCGCCGCCCGGTCGCCCAGGATCCGCTCCCGCGCCGGTCCCCGCGCGATCACGGCGGCGACCCGCACCGCTGGCGAGACGCTCTTGGTCAGCGTGCGCAGGTAGACCACGTGCCCGGCGTCGTCGAGCGCGGCGACCGGGCGCGGGTCGCTGTCGATGCCGAAGTCGTGCGCCCAGTCGTCGTCGACGAGGAAGGCGCCGTGGTGGCGCACGACCGCGAGCACCTCCTCCGCGCGGGCGGTGCTCCACTGCACGCCGGTCGGGTTGGCGAAGGACGGCTGGGCGTAGAACGCCCGCGCCCCGGTCTCCCGGAACGCCCGGTCCAGGTCGTCGGGGTCGGGCCCGTCGGGCCCCGCCGGCACGGGCACCACCTCGACGCCCGCCTGCTGGGCGGCCTGGATCGCACCCCAGTACGTCGGCGACTCGACCAGCAGCGGCCGGCCCGGCGCGACCAGGGCCCGGAAGATCGAGGACAGCGCGCTCTGGCTGCCGGGCGCGACGACGACGTCGGCCGCGGTGACCGCCGCGAGGTGGCTCGGGGTCGCGTCGGCGAGCTCGGTGGCGAACCAGGCCCGCAGCTCCGGCAGCCCCGCGGCGGGAGCGCGGCCGGTCGCCGCGGCACTGCGCGCGGCGCGCACCAGTGCGGTGCGGACCAGTCGCTCGGGCAGCAGGTCCGGCCCGGGATAGCCCGCGTGCAGGGCGATGGCGCCGGCCGGCGCCTCCCGCAGCGGGCCGGCGAGCGCGGTGAGCCGGGCGCGCGGCGTGCGCAGGGCGGCGGTCTGCCAGCCGAAGTCAGCGCCGCGGCTAGGGCGCACGGCGCGCACGAAGGAGCCGACCCCCGGCCGGGACTCCACCAGTCCCTCGGCCACCAGCCGGCGCAGCGCCTTCTGCACGGTGACCGGGCTGGCGGCGTGCTCCCTGACGAGGGCGCGGCTCGACGGCAGCTGGGCGCCGGTCGGCGCGTCCCGGATCCAGGTCCGCAGCTCTGCGAGGATCCGATCACTGCTATCGTTGCTCATGTCAGCACAGAGTAGCGCTAACGTCCATCGACGGCACCTGCTATCCAGCCTCCCGGCCGGCCTCGGCTGGGGCGTCCTCGGTGTCGCCGCCTTCTCCTTCACCGTGCCGCTGAGCCGGCTCGCGGTCGCCGACCTCTCGCCGCTGTTCATCGGCGCCGGTCGCGCCGTCGTCGCCGCGGCCCTCGCCGGGCTCGCGCTCGCCCTCACCCGCCAGGCGCTCCCCCGCGGCTGCCAGTGGCTGCGCCTGGCCGTGGTCGCGACCGGCGTGGTGGCGGGCTTCCCGCTCCTGACGACGTACGCCCTCACCGAGGTGCCGGCCAGCCACGGCGTCGTCGTCATCGCCCTGCTGCCGGCAGCGACCGCCGTGCTCGCGGTCCTGCGCACGGGCGAGCGGCCGGTGCGTGCGTTCTGGGTGTTCTCCGCCCTCGGCGCGCTCGCGGCCGTCGGCTTCGCCGTCGCCCAGGGCGGCGGCATCGACCAGCTGCACCGGGCGGACCTGCTGCTGTTCGCGGCGGTGCTGGTCTGCGCGATGGGCTACGCCGAGGGCGGGCTGCTCACCCGCGAGCTCGGCTCCTGGCAGACCATCTCCTGGGCGCTCGTCGTGGCGAGCCCGGTGATGGCGACCCTGACCCTGGTCAGCGTCGTACGCGAGCCGCCGACGGGCTCACCGACCGCGTGGGCGTGCTTCGCCTACCTGGCGGTGGTGAGCATGTACCTCGGCTTCTTCGCGTGGTACCGCGGGCTCGCGCTCGGCCCGATGGCCCAGGTCAGCCAGGTGCAGCTCGGCCAGCCGGTGCTCAGCCTGCTGTGGGCCGGGCTCCTGCTGGGCGAGCACATCGGCGTGGCCACGGTGGTGGGTGGCCTCGTGGTGATCTGTCTCGCCGGTGGGGCTACTTCTTCCCGCGGCCGTAGAGCCCCCGCACCACCTTCGTGAGCTGCTGCTCCTCCTTCGCCGTACGACGGAAGGTGGTCAGCGCGATCGCCGGCTTGAACCGCTGCCGCGCGATCGCGTGCGGGTAGGTGAACTCGCGCAGCCCGTCCGGCCCGTGGATGCGGCCGAAGCCGGAGTCGCCGACGCCGCCGAAGGGCAGCGTCGGGATGCCGGCGAAGGAGATCACCCCGTTGATCGCGGTCATCCCGGCGCGCAGCCGCTCGGCGATCTCCATGCCGTGCTCCTTGGAGAACACCGTCGAGCCGAGCGCGTAGCGGGTGCCGTTGGCGCGCTCGATCGCCTCGTCCATGTTCGCCACCCGGCTGACCGTGACGGTCGGGCCGAAGGTCTCCTCCTGCACCGCCGAGGAGTCCTCCGGTACGTCGACGAGCACGGTCGGCTGCACGAAGCGGGCGCCCTCGGGCACCGGGCCGCCGACCAGGGCGCGCCCGCCTCGGGCGAGCGCGTCGTCGATGTGGCGGCGGATGATGTCGACCTGCGAGGGCATGGTGATCGGGCCGACCTGGCCACCGGGCTCGGCCTTGAGCTTGCGGGCCTCCACGACGAGGCGGTCGAGGAAGGCGTCGTAGACCCGGTCGTGGACGTAGACCCGCTCGACGCCGGCGCAGGTCTGCCCGGCGTTGGCGGCGGCGCCCCACAGCGCGGCCTCGGCGGCCTCGTCGAGGTCGGCGTCCTCGGCGACGAGGAGCGCGTCCTTGCCGCCGGCCTCGATGACGACCGGCGTCAGGGTCTGCGCGCAGGCGGCCATGACTCGCTTGCCGGTGGCGGTCGAGCCGGTGAAGGCGACCTTGTCGACGCCGGCGGTGGTCAGCGCGGCGCCGGTCTCGCCGTAGCCGGTGACGACCTGGAACACCGGGTGACCGACGGCCTCGCGGAAGGTGGCGGCGAGCCACTCACCGACGCCGGGGGTGTACTCCGAGGGTTTGAAGACGACCGTGTTGCCGGCCGCGAGGGCGTAGGCGATCGAGCCCATCGGGGTGAAGACGGGGTAGTTCCAGGGGCCGATGACGCCGACCACGCCGAGCGGTCGGTACTCCACGCTCGCGGCCTGGTTGACCATCAGCAGGCCCGGGGAGACGCTGCGCCGCTTGAGCACCTTCTCCGCGTGGCCGGCCGCCCAGGCGAGGTGGTCGATCGCGAGCGCGGTCTCCAGGAGCGCGTCACCGGTCGGCTTACCGGTCTCGCGGGCCATCAGCGCGGCGAGCTCGTCCATCCGGCGGGCGATCACCTTGCGCCACTTCACCAGCGCCTTCTTGCGGCCGTCGAAGCCGAGGGCACGCCAGCGCTCGGCTTCCTTGCGCGCGGTCGCGACGGCTGCCTCGACGTCGGCGACGCTGTGGATCGGATGGGTGCCGACGACCTCACCGGTGGCGGGGTCGAGCGATTCGAACGTCGTGGCGGCCGGGGCCTCGGTGCTGGTCACCTGCCGACGGTACTGCGCGACCTACCCCTAGCGGAACGGTCCCACCAGCAGGACCACGAGCACGAACAGCGCGAACACGACGGCCGCTGCCGCGGCGCCCGCCGCGAGCGGGCGGCGGCGCGCCAGCCACTCCGCGCCCTGGTAGGCCGCGGTGAGCAGCGCGAGCACCACGGTGACGTGCAGCAGCACCGCCAGCGCGATCCCGCTGATCGCACCCGCGACGGCGAAGCGGCCCCAGGTCAGCCCCAGCAGCAGCGGCACGACGACCGCCCCCGCCAGCCCGCCCACGAGCTCGGTCCCCGTCGAGCGCTCCCCCATCCACGGCAGCGGGTCGACGACGTCGAACAGGTCCAGCGTCGCGAGCACGCCGAGCACCGCGACGACCAGCAGGGAGGCCGCCGCGGCGAGCAGATAGCGCAGGTGGGTGGCCCGCGACCAGGCGGTCGAACCGGCACGGATCGTGCCGAGGGTGACCGCCGACCAGATCAGCCACGAGCGGACCAGACCGGTGTCGGTGTCGCGCATCGCGGCACGGAACACCCGGTCGGCCTCGACCCGGTCGATGACGTCGCCCGCCGTCGCGACGTACGTCGGCTCCTCGTGGCGCCCGTGCACCAGGCCGTCGTGCAGCAGGGCCGGCGGGAGGTGGCGCCCGGTGCGCGGCACCAGCCAGGTGAAGAGCGTCGGCACCGAGGTCAGGTCGGTCTCGAAGGTGCCGAGGTCCTTGGGGACGAGCAGGACGCCGTGCTCGCGGTCGCGGTAGGCGATCCGGCGCAGCATCCGGAAGCTCTCCGTGCGCCGGTGCACGTCGCCGACCAGGACCCGCTCCAGCACGATCCGCGGCGGGCTCGAGGGGTCCGCGGGCTCGGTGTCGGTGCCGCCGTCGTGGAAGCGGTCCGGCTGGATGGCGATCGGCGCCATGCCCGAAGGGACGCGCATCAGCAGCGGCCCCGCCCGAGCGCGACCAGGCCGTTGCGGTCGCCGGTGGCGAAGTCGGGCTGGCCGACGTTGTCGGCGTACATCAGCTCGGCCGGGGAGTCGACGTGGTCGAGGCCCACCAGGTGGCCCAGCTCGTGGAGCAGGATCGCGCGCATCTGCTCCTCGCCGCCGCGCTCGTCGTCCAGGTCGTCGTAGACCTCGGAGTCGAGGGTGACCTGCCCGGTGACGTAGCGGAACCAGCCGTCCGCGCCGCTCGACTGCGCGACCGCGCCACCGACGCCGGCGACGTTGCCCTCCAGCTCCTCGACCTCGTCCTCGTCCGCCCACGCGATGAGCACCGGCTCCTTGCGCCCCATCGGCACCAGGTCGGCCTTCCAGGAGGGACGGCGGTCGGTGCGGCCGAGGTAGTCGAAGCGCAGGCCGGTGATCTGGGAGACGTCGGCGACCGCGTCGGCGACGAGCTCCTCGGCGTCGTTCGCGCTGCCGGGGGCGCCGTCGGGGTTGACCTGGTAGCGGATCTCACGGCACGGGCTCCACGCGACGGGCTCGTCCGCGTCGCCGCGCTGGGTCTGCAGGAAGGCGTAGGTCCCGCCGGGTGGGACGTCGGCTGGGTCGCCCAACGGGTCCTGCCCGATCCCGAACACCCGCCGGAACGCCGCCAGCTCGTCGCCGGGGCCGACGAAGACCATGGCCGCGAGCACGACCGTGCTGATCAGCAGCACCAGGCCGCTGCGCCAGCGCTCAGACACTGATCTCCTCCGGCGTCGTCACCGGGCGCTCGCACACGAAGCCCCGGCAGACGTACGCCGCCGGGCGGCCCTCGACCGTCGTACGGGCGTCGAGCAGGGGGATGCCCTCGACCGGCCCCTCGGCGGCGACCACGACCGCGCCGGGGATCGTGAGGGCCTTGCGCTCCAGGGCGTCGCGCTCGGCTCCGGCCGGACCGACGACCGCGACCTCGAGCGGTCCGTCGAGCATCGTCACCGCCGCCGCCAGCGACCAGCCCGCGAAGCGCGGCGCCTTCTCGGCGAGCACCGCGACGGTGCTGACCGCCGCCTCCGCGGCGTCGCGGTAGCGGCCCTCCCCCGTCACCGCGTGCGCCTCGACGAGCGCGTGCACCAGGGCGCTGAGCCCGCTCGGGCTGGCGTTGTCGCCCGGGTCGCGCGGCCGGGTCACCAGGGTCTCGGCGTCGCGGTGGGTGTCGAAGAACCCGCCGTCCTCGGCCGTGAATCCGTCGAGCGCGGTGTCGATCAGGCTCGTCGCGGCGGTGAGCCACCGCGGGTCGGCCGTGGCCTGGGCGAGGGCCAGGAAGCCCGAGGCCACGCACCCGTAGTCCTCCAGGACACCCGCGTGTGCACCGGCCACGCCGTCCCGGGAGACGCGCAGCAGCCTGGTCCCGTCGAGGTGGAGGCGCAGCAGGAGCTCGCCCGCCTCCTGGGCGGCGGTGAGGTAGCCGGGGCGGCCGAGGCGGCGGGCCGCGTCCACGAGCCCACTGATCGCCAGGCCGTTCCACGCCGCGACCACCTTGTCGTCGCGGGCCGGGCGCGGACGCTTCTCGCGGGCGGCGTACAGCACCTGGCGGACGTCGGCCAGGCGCTGTCGGCCGTCGTCGTCCGCCGGGTAGTGGCGGAGCTGGAGGGTCGACGTACCGTGCTCGAAGGTGCCCTCCGCCGTCACCCCGAACAGCTCCGCCGCCCACGCCCCCTCGTCCGGCCCGAGCTCGGCGACGAGCTGCGTCGGCGTCCACACGTAGAACAGGCCCTCCTCCGCGTGCCCGCCCGCCTCGATCGGGCTGTCCGCGTCGAGCGCCGAGGCGAACCCGCCCTGCTCGGTGCGCAGCTCGCGGAGCAGGAAGTCGGCGGTCTCGGTCGCGACCCGGTCGCCCTGCTCGGTGCCAAGGCGCGCGTAGAGACCGACCAGCTGGGCGTTGTCGTAGAGCATCTTCTCGAAGTGCGGCACCACCCAGCCGCGGTCCACGGCGTACCGCGCGAACCCGCCGCCCACCTGGTCGTACATCCCGCTCCCGGCCATCGCGGCCGTCGTACGGGCCAGCATGTGGCGCGAGTCCCCGCTGGTCGAGCCCCCGCTGGTCGAGCCTGTCGAGACCCCGTTGGTCGAGCCTGTCGAGACCCTCCGCAGGAACTCCAGCACCATCGTCGGCGGGAACTTCGGTGCGTTCCCGAACCCACCCGCCATCGCGTCGAACTCGCTGGCCAGCGTCGCCACCGCAGCCTCGATCCGCTCACCGGTGACGGCGTACGACGGCAGGCTCGCCTCCCGCCGTAGGTGCTCGGCGACGTTGCTCGCCGTCGTACGGACGTCCTCGCCCTTGGTCTCCCACGCGTTGCTCAGCGCCCGCAGCACCTGCGTGAACGACGGCGACCCGTGTCGCGGCTGGTCCGGCAGGTAGGTCCCCGCGAAGAACGGCGCCCCCTCGTGGTCCATCACCACCGTCATCGGCCACCCACCCTGGCCGGTCATCGCCGTGGTCGCCTGCATGTAGACGGCATCCACGTCCGGCCGCTCCTCGCGGTCGACCTTGATGCTCACGTAGTGCTCGTTCAGGTAGTCCGCCGTCGCCTGGTCCTCGAAGGACTCATGCGCCATCACGTGGCACCAGTGGCAGGCGGCGTACCCGACGCTGAGGAGGATCGGGACGTTGCGGCGCTTGGCCTCAGCAAACGCCTCCGGCCCCCACTCCCACCAGTCGACCGGGTTGTCCGCGTGCTGGAGGAGGTAGGGGGACGTGGCGGAGCCGAGGCGGTTCACGAGACAACGTTCTCACGGTAGGCGCTGCGCACACCTGGACGTTCAGTCCATAGATCCGGCTGGCACAGAGCCATCGAAAGCTCCGCCGTCGCAGGAGGCAGTGGGCTTTGGCGCGCGCTCCGCGTGTGAGTTCAGGGGGCTGACCCGCCGTCCCTCTCGCTCACACGCCAAGCGATTAGCTGATCGGTGACGTCTCGGCGCCAATCGATCGAATCACTCCCGTCTTCCGCAGCCTCGACACACTCCGCCAACCGCTGGAACATCCCTCAGCGGTGATGCCTCGCCATCGATCAGGGTGATCGTGGGCATCGTCTCGGAGGTCCCAGAAGCAATCGACGAGTCTGCGCCCGCTCGCGTGCATCACGCGGCTGTAAGCCAACCGCAGACTTACTTCCGGCACCGGATGGCCTTATCAGCTGGGCGGATCGCGGCGATCTGACGCACGATTGACGACCGGGGGCATCTGGCGAGCCCAACTGTCTGATGGGCAGGCCGACTTCATCGTCGACCATCGTTCGAACGCGGCATCGACCCTCGGCCTTGACGGAGGACTCCCATCGCTCGCGGCGGGAGAGCCCCTAATAGATCTCCGTGTGGGGCGTCGGAGCTGCAGGACAGACTGTGCCCGTGTCTAAACGGAAGCAGCTCCCTGACATGTCGCCGGAGCAGGTGGTCGCGGTGGAGGACGCCCTGCTTGCCAACGCGGATCGGCTGCTCAATGCCGCCCTCGCGGTGCTCGACCTTGGAAGTTTAGGGCTTGCTCGGTCTCTCGCAATCCTCGGCATGGAGGAGTCTGGGAAGGCCATTGCGATCCATGAGCGACGGGTCGAGATGGCCTACGCCCCCGAGGGCGAGCCGTTCGTGACGGAGCAGCTAAATCAGTTGTGGGCCAGCCACCCGAAGAAGCTTCGGCTCGTCCACAGATTCCTGGTGAACGAGCCGTACTGGTTCGACACCATCGAGCCCGACCGCGACGAGACCGCCGCTTATCTGGGGACCATCGAACAGTGGACCGAGAAGCACAACATTCTGAAACAGCAGGGCCTCTACGTCGACCTTGATGACAACGGCGATGCGGTCGCCCCGCAAGAGATCGCCGAGGAGGAGTCGCTCGCAGACGTCATCCGGCACGTTCACCAGATTGGCTGGCAGCTACGGCTCGGCGAGCACATTGAGGCGAAGCAGCAGGCCCGGTGGGCGGAGGAGATTCCGCCCGCCACCGAGGAAGCGTTGGAGGAGACACGCAAGTTGTTCCGTGGCGCGGAGCCCGAGGTCCTGGAGACCATCCTCGACGCCCAGCGTCGCGGCAAGGAGGGCCGTGAGTTGCACAACGACGCCTATCGACTGCACTTACCCGGGCGTGAAAGCAACCCGTTCGAGAACGTCGGCAAGCCGGGCTACGAGGCCGAGACGCGAGAACTGATCTGGCTGTCGGAGGAAATCGACAAGCGCGAGGAGCAGGACCAGTCGGGGCCCTAGGGCCCGGCAGTGTCAAAGCGCCGCCGCGATCACCCGAGCACGGTTCTCGCTCGCGTGCTGTATCCTTTCGCCGCACTAGTGGCGGTACGACGCAGGTGAGTCCGTAGCGAACTCACCGACGACTCGCGGTCGGCTGCGCGCCCTTCGCGCGGAGCTCCGGCTATGCACTCTTCAGACTTGCCGGCGTGTTCGTCCCCCACGGCCGCAACGGGCCCGCTACCTCCGGTCTCGTCATAGGGTCTGGGTCGCGGCGGTGCCCGACGATGATCTGTTTGAGTTCGACGGCGATCGCGATGCCCGACACCGCCGAGGACTTGTTGACAACCGCGGCCGGGCAGGAGATCGAGCTATTCGCTGTGCACGAACTCGGGCGGTGTCACGAGTTGGAGGCGCTGCGCCAACTTTGCAGGGACCAACGTTCTGCATCATCGTGACGGCCGGATTCCGATAATTTCCCGTGGCGACGTCAGGATTCTGATCCGAGCGCGTAGGCGGCGGTTAGGTGCAGCTGTCTTGGCGCCGAGCCAGAGTGGGAGCTCACTGGACCAGTCCTGAGGTGCGCCCTCTAGTCGTCTGGCCCATGACTGAACCATCCACGTGCCCGCGCCTCATCGGCAGCATACCCCCAGAGTTCGCCCGATTCGTCGATGAAGCGAGACTGCGCTTTCAAGCCCACTAGAAGGTCCAGTCCGCCATCGGTTGACTCGTTCAAGAAGCCGCTGACGAGTGCCTCAGTCGCCTGATGGACGCTAATCATCGCCCCGTGGCACGTTTCTGCGATGTCGCCGAACACCGATGCGCCCACCGTGATTGCTGGCGTTCCGTGTGGAGTTAGATCGGTCAGGTTCAGCTCGCTGGCGCGGGAGCCGGAGTGAATGTGGTTGCTTCCGAGACGGTAAAAGGGACGAAGATAACTGAGGCCGGCGAGCGACTCTAGATCGACGAAAGTCACTCGCTTCTGTCCAATAAACAATGGGAACGCCCATCCGTTCTCTTTTTTCATCTCGGGCCCCCAGCGTTCCACCGTTTCGGCTGCTTGTTGCTCGGTCAACTCGACTTCGTCAGGTCCGAATGGCCTCCGCTTGAGAGCTTCGGCGTGCTGCTGGAAGTGCTTGAGGTCGCGAAGCTGTTCGATTCGGGCGTAAGCGAGGTAGCGCTCGGAAATCACTTCATCAGCTTGGTTCAGCACACAAACGAGCACGGATAGCTCGTGGAGCGAACGCCATCTCGCGGTCGCCCCTGCGTGGAAGCCAGACATGGCAAGCTGGCGAACCTCGCTAGCGGTGCGCAGCGCTCTGCCGTGCGCGCCGAGGAGTGCCACCATCTTCGGGCTGTGCTGCTTGCCGGAGCGTGCAATATGTGCGCCCAACTCGTAGCCGAGGTAGTTGTTGGCTTGGAACGCTATGTCGGCGCGACCCCACACCCGCCTCATCCTTCTCGCGAGTCGCAGCTCGTCGCGGCGCAGATTCCTCGCGAGCCGGGGGGCCGACTCGCGCAGCGAGCCGTAGACCTTCGTGGCCATCTCTTCGGCGGCGCTGTCATAAAGGTCATCGAAGGCTCCCTCGTCGAGCAGCTTCTGCCACTTCGCTGGGAAGCCCTCAGGGTCCTTTGCCATGCCCTCGCAGAACACGCGGTCGAAAGCGGTTGCTGCAGCGCGATCAAGCCGATCGAGTTGCGGGGCCTCTGCCGCGGCTCGGAGCCCTCTTCTCACCAAGCCGCTGAGCCAGAGCGGAGTGTGGCTGCGCAACCAAGAGATCGCTGCTGTCGCCCAATGACTAAGGCCCTTTTTGATTTCCACTTGGCCATTGTCCACGTCATGGTCTCTGCGGGCGCGACGTCGGCCCGGCCACGGAAGTGCACGTGCTTCGCGAGACGTAGCCGGCGCGCGCTGTCGCCTGCCCGGCCGGAACGCGGCGGCATGACGGCCTCGCCCTTGCTCGATCACACCTTGTAGCGTCCGACAATTGCATGCTGTGGGGCAGTCGGAGCATCGGGCCGTCAGGCTGAGTGGTGACGACCGCGGTATCGAGGATGGCAGGCTTGCCCTGTGCCACCACGCGACATTGCTGAGTTGTGGAAGCCAGAAAATCTTGATCAGGAGTCTTGGGATGTGGTTATCGCGCATCGCGACCGGCTTGTGCGGGCGCTCGAAGCAACGGATCGGCCTGCAGCCGTCGGCGCTTCGAAGGAGCTTGTCGAATGCATCGCGCGCGTGGTTTTGGAGGCGACCGGCGCGACGCTGGGCGACGAGGCCAAGTTCCCTGCCGTAGTGGACGCTGCTCAAAAGCAACTCGGGATGCGGCCCGTTGACCTCGGGAATGACCAGGCGGTCCGAGCGATCGCACAGTCGGCAGCGACGATGGTCAAGCGTGTGAATGAGTTGCGCAACGACGTCGGCACAGGTCACGGTCGCGCACGGATGCCTGAGGTTACCGATGCGGCCGAACGCGCCGCGGTCGACGCGGCCATGCTCTGGTCTGCCTGGGCGCTTCGCCTTCTGGACCCGGTGCTGGCTGGCTCGGCAGGCGTCTTCATCGAGGCTGTCAGTAGCGCTATCTCCCGTTCCGGTCTCGTGAAGGCGCTGCGGTCCGTGGACCTGCCGACCCAGCTTCCGCTGGCGCAGCGCAGCATGGGCGTCGTCGTCGGGCAGCGAGCAGGCGGCGGGTTCGGCAACGCTTGGGCGGTCACCGTGAATCCCGCACTGGACGACCCCCGCCTCGACGACTGGCCGTCGGCGTACCGGCTCGGTCTCGCCGAAGGCTTCTTGCTCAACTGGGCTGGTCAGATCGATCTGAACCTATCTACGGCGAAGGCTCTGGTCGAGGTCGTGGAGCCGGTACCGGTGGAAGACGCCGCCTCCGTCCTTGAAGAGCTCACCGCGAAGCTGAGCTTGGCCACCTGGACACCGCATTGGCGTAGCAGGAGACGCGAAGCCGAGGCGGTCGTTGAGGTGATAGGTAGTGCATCATCACGGGTTGGCTCAAAGCATGCGACCGCGCTGTCGACGCTTGCCGAGCGGCTCACCCAGCGGCTAAGAGCCCGCGAAGATTGACGATCAGGCGCATGCGGTAGGGGTGAGGTCAACAGTCGGTTACGAACGCAGGGTGCGTGCGGCCCAAGTGCCTAGATGGTCGGTTGCGGCGGAATGCCGCGCAATGCGAAGCTGCAAAGCAGTCAGTGGCGGAGGACGCAAACGGAGCCGCGCGTCCGGTTCATCTGGCCGCGCCGCATGGCAACATCACTCGCCATGAGCTCAGATCCTACGAAGGGGCATCCCGCAGGCATCCAACGACACCCCGTGGTGTGGGCCTGCGCTTTCCTAGTAATGGGCACCGTCTTGGGCCTCCTGACGGGACGAGCGATGACGAACGACCTCACTTCGTCGGAGTTCGAGGCGCTGGGCACATGGGCAGGAACATTCGTCACCATCGGCGCTCTAGTGCTCGCCTACATCGTGCACCGGACGGAGGCTGCTGCCCGTAAAGCGGATCAGCACGCTCAGCAGATTCAGCAGTACAACGAGCGAAAAGCCGCGGATGAAGCGGAGGCCGCCGTGCGCCGGCTCGAGCGCGCGGATGCTGAGCTCGTTACAGCGACCGTTACCGTGTTCGCGTCTGAGGTCGTGGATGATGAAACCCGAGCGCTGAACTCGGTGAAGGCTACCCTCCTCAACCGCTCGACTTCAGCCGCCACAGACGTTGTGCTGGAAGTCCCTGAGATCGGCCTCAAGAGGAACTGGATTGTGCTGGAGCCAGCGTCGCGAGAAGTCCAGACCCCGACCATCAAACCTGCAGCGCAGATTCCTAGAGACGGCGATCGAGCCCGTGAACTGATTCGCGGGCAGACAAGCCTCCGCTTCACCATGCACAAGCGAAAATGGGTCTGGAATCCCGTGTCAGGGCTCAACGAGCGCGGGTAGCCCAGCAGTCGGGAGGGGGAACAACGCGTCGACGGGCGTGCATGCGGTTCGACGTACGACAGGTCAGTCATTGACAATCGGCCGGACGCCCTCAAGGCGAGGGCTAGTGTTGGTCGCACTGAGCGGGCAACGACCGTGCGAAGCCGGAGCGAAGTTGTGACTGGCGCCGAGACCATCGCCGCTACGGAGGTAGCTCAGAGCGTCGCCTAGCACGAAAGTATCTCGATCGCCATGCGGCACTGCGCGACCTCAGCTGACAGGAAGTCATCAGGCGCTTGTCGAGGCAGGCACAGAAGAGCGGAAAGCGCCCGGCCCTCCGCGCGCTAAGTGACTACGAGGCGCCATCGCGACGGTCGTAAATCCGACGGGGGTTGGCGGGGTGGCTTCACCTATGCGAAGCGATAGCTGCGACACAAGCCGCAGCACCAACAAACGACGCGCCTCTTGAGAGGCAGCTGACAAGCGACCCTCATCCGAACCGCGTCCACCCTTCCAATACGACGAGCGTCTTGGTGCTGGCGACCGCCCCGCCCGACCGCAGCGAGCTCACCACCCGCCGTAGGTCCTCCACGCCCTCCACCCGGATCCGCACGAGCGCGTCCGGGTCACCGGCCAACGTGAGCACTTCCTCGACTTCAGGCACACCAGCCACGAACTCCAGCACCTGAGCCAGGTCCAGGTCGTCGGAGAAGCGCAGCTCCATGACGGCCTCGATGCCGGTGGCGATCCGGCCGTGGTTGATCTGGACCGTGTAGCGCTCGATCACGCCGAGCTTCTCCAGCCGGGCGATGCGGCGTTGGACGGGAGCGACGGTGAGGCCGACGGACTGGGCGATCTCGCGCAGCGGACGGCGGGCGTTCTCGCGCAGGAGGTCGAGGATGGCGCGGTCGGTGGCGTCGATGACGGCGGCGTCGGTCACGCAACAAACGATAAGCGACACACCGCAATCGTTGCTCAAGGGAGACACAAAACAGCCGGATGGTTGCGGATCTTCGCTCAACTGGACGGCCAACCTTGTGACCCGGAGCACGCAGCAGAGACGCTTCTCGCGCACCCGCACGTACGCGCACGCACGAGGAGAGCCCCGCATGACCGAGCTGCTCAACCGCCCGACCACGCCGGAGCCGGCGACGCCGTACGACCTGGCAGACCGGTTCCGCACGGACGCCCCGCCGATGCTGCTGACCGGCGTCCAGGCGATCGCGCGGCTGCTGGTGGAGCACCGGGCGCTCGACCGGCGGCGCGGGCTCAAGACCGCGAGCTTCGTGTCGGGCTACCAGGGCAGCCCGCTCGGCGGCCTCGACAAGATGCTCGGCGACATGCGCGACGTGCTCGACGCCAACGACATCCGGTTCGTGCCGGGGCTCAACGAGGAGCTCGCGGCGACGGCGGTGTGGGGCAGCCAGATCGACCTGCCCGCCGCCCCGGCGAAGTACGACGGCGTGACCGGCTTCTGGTACGGCAAGGGCCCCGGCGTCGACCGGGCGACGGACGCGCTGCGCCACGCCAACATGTACGGCGTCAACCGCCGTGGCGGGGCCGTGCTCCTCGTCGGTGACGACCCGGCGTCGAAGTCCTCGACGGTGCCGGCGGTCAGCGAGCGCTCGCTCGCTGCGCTGGGCATCCCGGTGCTCTTCCCGCGCAACGCGACCGAGATCGTGACGCTGGGCCTGCACGCCATCGAGATGTCGCGCGCGACCGGCTGCGTGGTCGCGCTGAAGATCGTCGCGGACGTCGCGGACGGTGCGTGGGTCGTCGACAGCAAGGACCTGCAGGTCAACCCGATCGCCCCCGCGATCGACTGGAACGGCAACCCCTACGCCTACACGCAGAGCCCGATCGTGCTGCGCCCGGCGATGATCATCGGCGCGGAGGCCGAGCTGGTCGGCCCGCGGACGGCGCTGGTGCACGAGTACTCCGCGCGCAACGACCTCAGCGTCACCGAGGTCGACACCCCCGGGGCCCGGTTCGGCCTGGTCGCGTCCGGCTCCTGCTTCGACTCGCTGCGCCAGGCGCTCACCGACCTCGGCGTGAGCGACGAGGCGCTCGTCGACGCCGGCGTCCGGGTGATGCGGCTCGGCATGATGAGCCCCGTCGAGCCCGAGGCCGTACGACGCTTCGCCCAGGGCCTGGAGGAGATCGTCGTCATCGAGGACAAGACGTCCTTCATGGAGACCCAGATCCGGGACCTGCTCTACGGCACGGAGCACGCGCCGCGCATCCTCGGCAAGAAGGACGCGAGCGGCCAGCTGCTCGTCCCGGCCGACGGCGAGCTCACCGCGGGCCGCCTGCTCGCGCCGCTGCGCCACGCGCTGGAGGGCTGGGTGACGGTGGCTCCGCCGCAGCGCCCGCGCACGGTCCTGCCGCTGCTCTCGGCCAGCCGCTCGGCGTACTTCTGCTCCGGCTGCCCGCACAACCGCTCCACCGTCCTGCCCGAGGGCTCGATGGGCGGCGGCGGCATCGGCTGCCACGTCATGGTCACCATCTCCGACCGCCCCGAGAGCGCCGTGACCGGTGTGACCCAGATGGGCGGCGAGGGCGCGCAGTGGATCGGGCAGGCCTGGTTCACCGACGCCGACCACATGTTCCAGAACGTCGGCGACGGCACCTTCTTCCACTCCGCCCAGCTCGCCGTCCAGGCCTGCGTCGCGGCCGGGGTGAACATCACCTACAAGATCCTGCACAACGACGTCGTCGCGATGACCGGCGCGCAGGACGCCGAGGGCGCGCTCACGGTGCCGCAGCTGACGCACAAGCTGACCACCGAGGGCGTCAAGAAGATCATCGTGTGCGCCGACGAGCCGGGCCGCTACCGGCGCCGCGAGCTCGCCGCCGGCACCCTGCTGTGGGACCGCGACCGGCTCGACGAGGCCCAGCGGCTGCTGCGCGACGTCCCCGGCGTGACCGTGCTGATCTACGACCAGCACTGCGCCGCCGACGCCCGCCGCCAGCGCAAGCGCGGCGCGCTCCCCCAGCGCACCCAGCGGATCGTCATCAACGAGGCGGTCTGCGAGGGCTGCGGCGACTGCGGCATGAAGTCCAACTGCCTCTCGGTGCAGCCGGTCGAGACGGAGTACGGCCGCAAGACCCGGATCGACCAGACCTCCTGCAACACCGACTACAGCTGCCTCGACGGCGACTGCCCGTCGTTCGTCGCCGTGGAGACGGCGCCCCGCAAGCGTCGCGCCAAGAAGGACAAGAGCAAGACCACCAAGCCCGCCCGCAAGAGCATCCCGACGCCGCCGCCGGTCGCCGCCAGCCCGGCGGAGGAGCGGGTCGCCACGACCCAGAACGTCTTCATGGTCGGCATCGGCGGCACCGGCATCGTCACGGTCAACCAGGTGCTGGCGACCGCGGCACTGCGGGCCGGGTACGCCGTGGAGTCGCTCGACCAGACGGGCATGAGCCAGAAGGCGGGGCCGGTCGTCGGTCACCTGCGGTTCGCGGCCGGCGACCTGGAGCCCGCCAACCGGCTCACCCCGGGCTCGGCGGACTGCTTCCTGGGCTTCGACCTGCTGACGCTGGCCGAGGACCGCAACCTGACCTACGGCAGCGCCTCGCGCACCCGCACGGTGGTCTCCACCAGCCGCACCCCCACGGGCGCCATGGTCAACGACCCCGCCGTGCAGCACCCGGACGAGGCGGGCCTGCTGGAGCGGGTCCGCACCGCGAGCCTGGCGCTGTTCGACTTCGACGCCCTGGAGGCGGCCGAGCGGATCTTCGGCAACACCCTCGCCGCGAACTTCCTGCTCGTCGGCGCCGCCCACCAGGCCGGCGCCCTGCTGCTGCCGGCGGCCGCGATCGAGGAGGCCATCGAGATCAACGGCACCGCGGTCGCGTCGAACATCGCCGCCTTCCGCTGGGGCCGCGCCGCGGTGGCCGACCCCGCCGCCTTCCGCGCGGCCGGCACGGCGGCCGCGATGCACGAGCCGGCGGTCGTCGTACCGCCCGCCTCGGTCGCGGCCTCCGGCCTGGAGGGTGAGCTGCTGCGCCTGGTGAGCCAGCGCGCCGCCGACCTGGTCGCCTACCAGGACGAGCAGCTCGCCGACTCCTACGTCGCCCTGGTCCGCGAGGTCGCCGCCGCCGAGCGCGCGGTGACCACCGAGACCCGCTTCAGCGAGTCGGTGGCACGCCACCTGTTCAAGCTGACGGCGTACAAGGACGAGTACGAGGTCGCCCGCCTGCTCACCGACCCGGCCTTCCTCGCCTCCACCGGGGACGCCTTCCCCGGCGGCACCGTGGCGTTCAAGCTGCACCCGCCGATGCTGCGCGCGATGGGCCGCGACAAGAAGATCTCGTTCGGCCCGCGCAGCCACGGCTCGCTGCGGGCGCTGGCCCGGATGAAGCGCCTGCGCGGCACCCGCGCCGACGTCTTCGGCTACGCCCACGTGCGCAAGGTCGAGCGCGAGCTGCGCGACCACTACCGCGCGCTGGTCAGCGAGCTGGCCCGCGACCTGAGCGTCGAGGGCTACGACCGCGCGGTCGAGATCGCCGGTCTGCCGGACATGGTCCGGGGCTACGAGCACGTCAAGCTCGGCAACGTCGAGCGGTACGTCGAGGCGCTGCGCGCCCTGGGCGCGAGCACCCCGGAGGTCGGCGACCTCAGCGCCTGACACGGACCACGCGGTCCCGGCGGCGGGTGCCGCCGGGACACGGCCTCACGCGAGCGTGAGGAAGATCTTCTCCATCTTCTTGGTGTCCAGGCTGTCCGGGCCACCCTCCACGATGCACTGCTGGAGGCCCGCGGCGACGATCGCGAACCCGGCGCGGTCGAGCGCCTTCGAGACGGCGGCGAGCTGGGTCACCACCTCCTCGCAGTCCCGGCCCTCCTCCAGCATCCGCACCACGCCGGCCAGCTGACCCTGCGCACGCTTGATCCGGTTGACCACCGGCTTCATGGACTCGGTCTCGAGCTGCATCTCAGATCTCCTCGGTCAGCGACGCCCTCAGGGCGTGCAGGCGCTCGCCCGCGTCGTCGGCGACCCCGCGCAGTGCGTCGCCGGCCAGCGTAGCCATGACCGACGGATCGAGGGACTCGACCAGGGTGAGCCCGTCGTCCACCGCGCGCACCACCACGTTGCACGGGAGCAGCGCCGCGACCGACGGATCGGCCTGCAGCGCCTGGTGAGCGAGCGTGGGCCGGCAGGCCCCGAGGATCAGCTGCGGGGGGATGTCCACCCCGAGCTTGGCCTTCAGGGTGGCCGCCATGTCGATCTCGCTGATCACGCCGAAGCCGACCTCGGCCAGCCCGGCTCGTACGCGCTCGACGACCGTCTCGAAGGGACCGGGAACGGTCGTGCTCAGGGTGTAGGTGCTCATCGTGTGCCTGCTCCTCCTCGGCCGCGGAGGGCCGTCTCGACCCGGCGGCCCGTATACCCCCCGGGGTGTTTTGACTGATCCAACTATACCCCCTAGGGTATCGGCCGTCCCCCTCCCCGAAGGAAGCCATGTCCTCGTCCACCTCCTCTGCCTCGACCTCTCCCGCGGCTCCCGCCGACGGACCCGCGACCGACTACCGGCCCGGCCCCCTCGGCCGTCTCGGCGTCGGCGTCACCCGTCGCCGCCGCCTGACCGCCGTCGTCTGGCTGCTCCTGATCGTCGGCCTCGGCGCCTTCGCGCCGCGCGTCGAGAGCTCCTTGTCGGGGGCGGGGTGGCAGGCCGACGGCTCCGACTCCGTCGCCGCCCGCGAGCTCGCCGTCGAGCACTTCGGCGGCAACGCCAGCTCCGGCCTCCAGGTCGTCGTCCACTCCGAGGACGGCCCGGTCACCGAGGGCGCCGGTGCCGAGGTCCTGGCCAGGGCGACCTCCCTCCTGGAGGCCGACCCGCGGATCGCCGCCGTCCTCGCACCCCAGCCCGGCGCGAGCCTGAGCAAGGACGGTCGTACCGCCGTGCTGCTGGCCGGCGCCGCAGCGAGCACCGACGAGATGGTCCGCGCCGCCGACGACCTCAAGGGGCCGCTCGCCGACCTCTCCACGGGCGGGGTGAGCGTCAACCCGACCGGCGCCTCCCTGCTGTGGTCGGACTTCAACGAGGCGAACCTCGACGCCATGCTCACCTCCGAGATGCTCTCCTGGCCGGTGACCCTGGCGATCCTCGTCCTGGCCTTCGGCGCGCTCGTGGCGGCCGGGCTGCCACTCGTCCTGACCCTGGCCGGGCTCGTCGCCTCCGCCGGCTCGCTCGTGCTCATCAACGAGCTCGTCCCGGTCTCGATCTGGGCGATGAACTTCGCGATGATGTTCGCGCTCGCCCTCGGCATCGACTACGCCCTCTTCCTGGTCGTCCGCTACCGCGCCGCCCGGGCGAGCGCGCCGGGCTCGCCGCACACGGCGATCGCCCGGACGATGGACACCGCGGGCAAGGCCGTCCTGCTGTCCGGGGCGACCGTGCTCATCTCGCTCTCCGCCGTGATGCTGGTGCCCTCGCCGTCGTTCCGGTCGATGGCCGGCGGGATCATGCTGGCGGTGGTCTTCGTCCTCGCCGCCACGTTGACCCTGCTCCCCCTCGTGCTGTTCCAGCTCGGCGACCGCATCGACCGCCTGGCGCTGCCCTGGGCGCGTGCCGGCGAGCACCGCTCGCCACGGTTCGCCGCGTGGGGAGAGCGACTGTGGCGGCGCCCCCTGGCCTGGGGCCTGGGCGCATCGGTGGTGCTGGTCGCGCTCGCCGCGCCGGTCCTCGGCCTGCGGACGGCGATGCCCTCGATCAAGGTCCTGCCCGAGGACTCCACGGCGCGGATCGGCTACGACCAGGTCAAGGACGCGTTCGGCGACGGCGCTCCCGGCACGCTGCAGGTCGTCGTACCGAGCGCGCAGGCCGACGAGGCAGCCGCCGTGCTCGCCGCCGACCCGGGCATCGCCGTCGCCTCGCCGCCCGCGGACGCTCCCGACGGCAGCCCGCTCGCGATGATCCAGGCCGTGCCCTCGGTCGACCCGTCCGACCCCGCCCTGGCGCGGACCGTCGACCGGCTGCGGGAGGACCTGCCCGGCGACGCCCTGGTCGGTGGCGCCGCCGTGGAGAACCTCGACCTGAAGGCCCAGCTCGACACGTCCACCCCGCTCGTCATCGCGGTGATCCTGGCCCTCGGGTTCCTCCTGCTCCTCGTGGCCCTGCAGGCACCGCTCGTCGCCCTGCTCGGCACCGTCGTCAGCCTGCTCTCGACCGCCGCCGCCTTCGGCGTCGCTCGCCTGGTCTTCCAGGAGGGCTGGGGTGCCGGTCTCCTCGGCTTCGAGTCGCAGGGCTTCCTCGACGCCTGGGCGCCGGTGTTCTTCTTCGCCATGATCTTCGCGATCGCGATGGACTACACCGTCTTCCTGCTGTCCTCGGCCAAGGAGCACCACGAGCGCAGCGGTGATCCGCGCGAGGCCATGGTCGGCGCGGTGGCCCACTCCGGGCGCGTGGTGTTCGCCGCCGGCGCGGTCATGGTCGCGGTGTTCTTCACCTTCTCGCTGTCCGGCCCGCTGCCCCCCAAGGAGATGGGCGTCATCCTGGGCGTCGCCGTCCTCCTGGACACCTTCCTGGTCCGCCTGGTCCTGCTGCCCGTCCTGCTCCGCCTGACCGGGCGCGCCGCGTGGTGGACGCCCGCCTGGCTGCGCCGGATCCTGCCGCGGATCACCTTCGCCCACGACTGAGCACGCCACCCCGAGCCCACCACCCCGCACCGAAGGAGACACCATGAGCACCACCACCGAGAACACCGCCGGCACCAGCCCGGCACCAGGGCACGGCAAGAGCGTCCTCGACGAGCTCTCCCCGCTGCACCGCGAGCTGCGGCGCAGCATCCCGGACGTCTACAAGGGCTTCGGCGAGCTGCACAAGGCCGCCTTCACGGCCGGCGAGCTCGACGTGAAGACCAAGGAGCTGATCGCGCTGGCGATCGGCGTCGTCGAGGGCTGCGACGGCTGCATCGCCTCGCACGCCCAGGCCGCGGTCCGGGCGGGCGCCTCGCGCCAGGAGGCCGCGGAGGCCATCGGCGTCACCTTCTTGATGAAGGGCGGGCCGGCCACGATCCACGGCCCCCGCGCCTACGACGCCTTCTGCGAGTTCGCCGACGCCACCACGGCGCCGGCCTGAGGAGCCGGCCGATGTGCCGAGCAGTGCGGTGCCGCACCTGCGGGCGGACCACCTGGGCCGGCTGCGGGGCCCACGTGGCACAGGTCCGGGCCGCCGTACCACCCGGTCAGTGGTGCGCGGGACACGACGATCGCGACGCACCGAGCTGGCTGCGCCGCCTGACGCGGCTCAGTGCTTCGAGGAGGGGTCCCAGCGGTTGGCGATGAGCTGGAAGCTGGGCGTGTCCTCGAGCGAGGTCATCGCCTCGTAGATCCGCTCGTACTGGGTCGAGGCGATCCGCCACTTCCCGTCCGGGTCGCGGCGGTAGGTGTCGCGGTAGTAGCCGCCGCCGCGGATCTGCACCTTGAAGTCCGGCACCACCACCGTGTCCTCGAACGCCCAGGACCCGGTGGCGGTGTCGCCGTCCACGTCGATCTCGGGGTGGTTGGCGATGTGGATGGTGATGATCCCGCCACCGAGGTTCTCGGCCATGAAGGCGACCACGTCGGCACGGTTGTCGTAGTGCAGCGGCTCGCTCATCGCCTGGGTGCCGTAGCGGGCGGTGACGTCCTCGGCCAGGCAGTCGGCGAACTCGTCCCAGAGCTTGAGGTCGAGGGTGCGGAAGTAGCGGTGCTTGAGGCGCTTGATCTCCTCGATCGCGACAAGGTCCATGCGCCGAGAGTAGAACGTGTTCTAACCATCCGGCCAGGACTTCGCCGATCCGATGTCGGTGGACGGCGCGAGCATGTCCCCATGGACGCCGTACGACGCCGCTTGGACGCCGAGCGCGCGCAGACGCTGCGCCGCCTGGCGGACCTCACCGACGACTACGGCGCGGTCGTCGCCGCCTCGCGCGACACCAACGCCGACGACGAGCACGACCCGGAGGGCGCAACGATCGCCTTCGAGCGCTCCCAGGTCGGTGCCCTGGTGCGCCAGGCGCGGCACCACCTGGAGGAGGTCGACGCGGCCGAGCGCCGCCTGGACGCCGGCACCTACGGCACCTGCGAGCGGTGCGGCCAGCCGATCGCGGAGGGCCGCCTCGAGGCGCGACCGGTGGCCCGGCACTGCATCACCTGCGCGACCTGACCCCGCGACTTTCACTCAGTGCGGAGCTGTCGTCCACTCCGTGGGCTCGATGCCACTGTCAGCACTGTCGTAGTCGATGTACGGCTCGGCCGTGGTGTACGGGAGGTCGTTCGTCGACGGGTAGCCCAGCTCGCTGCGTACGGCGGCGATGTATGCCCGCTCGGCAGCAACTCGGCTCGGGAAGAGATGCGGGTGATGGCACCGGGACTGCACCAGGTCCGCCGCGGCGACGACGTCCCGTGGTGCGATCAGCTCGAGGACCGAGTGGGCCCGGGTCACCGCCACGTAGCCCTCGTCCTGCCGCCCCCGGATCCGCTCTCGGTCGGCGTTGTACTCCCGCACATCCTCGTCGTCCCACGAGTCGGCGTCGTCCAAGCGCCGCCTGCGGGCCGCAAGGAGCCGGTTCTCGTGCTCGATGTCCGCAACCTCGGTGCAGGCAGCCAGGAAGTCGGCGTACGCCACGCGCTTGTCCTGGATGAAACGGAGCCGATCGTCGCGACGGTCCCGGCTGCGCTGACGGAACACCTCGACCACGGTCTTGATGAGCAAGCCGAGCAGGATGCCTGCCAGCCCCACCGCACCGGCGAACCACCACGGTCCCTTGTCGGCGGACGACGCGCCCGCCAGCGACAGGTAGAGCACCATCGACATCCTCTCTCAGAGCGAGCGCCGACTGTAGCGGCTGCGCGGACTGGTTGGATGGCGCTCGTGCAGGTCCCGCTCCCCCTCGCCCGCCTCCTCGTCCGCCGCGTGGTGAAGCCTGTGCTCGGCACCCGGCTCAGCCCGCAGCGCCAGCGCCAGGCCATCGACGCCCTGATGCGCTTCCCGATCCTGCCGAAGGGCACCCGGGTCGACGTCGTCGACCTCGGCGGCGTCCCGGCCGAGCGGGTCGTCACCGCGGCGAGCAACCCGGGACGGGCACTGCTCTACCTGCACGGCGGCGCCTACCTCGTCGGCTCCCCGCGCACCCACCGCGCGGCCGCCGCGCACCTGGGCCACGCGGCCGGCACGGTCGGCTACGTGCTCGACTACCGCCTCGCGCCCGAGCACCCCTATCCCGCGGCGGTCGAGGACGCGCTCGCGGCGTACCGGGCGCTGCTCGCGACCGGCGTGGACGTCGTCGTCGCCGGCGACTCGGCGGGTGGCGGGCTCGCCCTGGCGCTCGCCCTCCGGCTGCGCGCCGAGGGCCTCGCCCAGTCGAGCGCGATCGGGCTGGTCTCGCCATGGGTCGACCTGGGTCTCGACGGGCTGGACGAGACGGTGGACGACCCGCTGCTCAGCCGCGGCTGGCTCGAGCTCGGCGCGTCGTCGTACGCCGGCGGGGACGTCGCCAACCCCGAGGTCTCCCCGCTGCGCGCCGACCTGGCCGGCCTGCCCCGGCTGGTGGTCCAGGCCGCGAGCGAGGAGATGTTCCGCACCGACGTGGAGCGCTTCGTGGCCGCCGCCCGGGCGGCGGGCGTCGAGGTGGCCTACGAGCGGCTGGAGGGGCACTGGCACGTGACCCACCTGTTCGCGGGGATGGTGCGCGAGGCGACCGAGGTCGTGCAGCGGCTCGGCCGCGGCCTGCGCGGCTAGCGTCCGCGCCAGACCGGGTCGCGCCGGTCGAAGAACGCCTGCACGCCCTCGGCGAGGTCCTCGGTGACGAGCAGCCGGTCGAGGGCGGCGTGGCTGGCGGCCCAGTCCGCGCTCTCGTCGCCGTTGATCTCGCGCTGGGCCAGGGCCAGGGACTCGCGGACGGCAAGCGGGGCGTTCGCGCAGATCCGCGACGCCACGCCGAGGGCGACGTCGAGCGCGGCGCCGGGCTCGACGAGCCGGTTGACCAGGCCGAGCCGCTCGGCGCGCTCGGCGTCGATCGGGTCGCCGGTCAGCAGCATCTCGCGGGCGACGTTCGCGGGCAGCACGCGGGGCGCCCGGAAGACGCCGCCGAAGTCCGGCAGCAGCCCCCGCTTCACCTCCGGGAAGCCGAAGCACGCGGCCCGCGAGGCGACGACCAGGTCGCAGGCCAGCACCAGCTCGAAGCCGCCGCCGAGCGCGAGGCCCTCGACCGCCGCGACGAGCGGCTTGGGCCGCACCCGCGACATGATCCCGGCGATGCCGCCCCGCTCGGTCGGCTGCCCGGGCCCCTCGGCCAGGTCGGCCCCGGCGCAGAACACCTCGGGCCCGCCGGCCAGCACGCCGCACCACAGGGAGTCGTCGTCCTCGAGCAGGTTGAGCGCCTCGTCGAGGCCCCGGGTGACGGCGGCGTTGATCGCGTTGCGCTTGGCGGGCCGGTCCAGCCCGATGATCAGCACCCGGTCGTGGCGGATGGTCCGGACGGCGATCTCCTCGTCGGTCACGCCGACCAACCTAGCGGCGCTCAGCCGCCGGGCCGGTCGACGAGGTCGACCAGCCGCTGCGGGGCCTGCAGGCAGAACGAGTCGGTGAGCAGCTCGCCCAGCTCGTCCCAGTCGGTGTCCTCGTCGATGATCATCCCGACGACGTTGCCGCCCCACTCGGCGCGGAAGTACGGCGGGCCGAGGTGCTGGAAGGCCATCACCTCGTCCGGCTCGGCGCGGAACACGATCCGGAACAGCTGGTCCTCCCCGCCGAAGACGTGCGCGACGGTGGCGGTCGTCCCGGCGACCCGCCACCGCACCCCGACCCAGGCGTCCTCCTCGCGGCACTCCGGGAGGCGGGCGAAGAGCGCACGGAGGCGCGCGACGTGCTCACCCGGGACGTCGGGTCGGGTCGGACGGGCCACGGGAGGAATCTCGCACAGCCCGCCGACAACCGCGACGCGTCAACCCGACCTTGACATCTCGGAGGTGTCAACACAGGATTGACACATGGAAGCCCAGAAGAGCGCGATCGTCCTCGCCGTCGGCGTCTGCCTGACCATGGCCGTCAGCGCGGCCCTCGACGGAGCCGCCCGGATCGTCGTCCAGGGCGTCGGTGTGGCCCTGCTCCTGATCGGCGTGGCCGTGGTCGCCGCGCAGGCCAGGAAGGGCGCCCGCCACGACGGCGACCTGTGGCTGCCGAGCCGCGACGAGGACAAGCGGTGAGCGACCTCGACGAGGCGATCGGCCGCGCGATCCTCGCCGGCGCCGACCCCGACGACGCGCTCGCCCTGGTCCGCCGCGCCGCCGACGCCGACCGGGCCGCGGGCGCGCTCCTGCACCGCTCCGTCGCCTCGGCCCGCTCCGGGGGGCACAGCTGGCAGGCGATCGGCGACGTGCTCGGCCTGACCCGACAGGCCGCGCAGCAGCGGTTCGGCAAGGACGAGGCCCCCGAGCCGGCCGGCGCCGAGGAGCGCTGGCTCGGCCCGGTCACGGCCTTCGACGAGATGGACGAGCTGGCCCTCGCCGGCCGGCTCGGCTGGCACACCGTCGGAGCCGGCCTGCTGCGCCACCGGATGGTCCGCACCGCCACCCAGTGGGAGCACAAGCGGGTCGTGTGGAGCGGCTCCTCGACCCGGTACGCCCGCGAGGGCTGGCAGGTCGGCTGCCGCGCCTTCCCGTGGGTCTACCTGGTGCGCGACACCGGTCGACCGGTCGCCGAGGACTCCGCACAGGAAATCACCGGCTGACCGACAACCATCCGACGCCACCACCACGTCCTCCCTCCGGGAGGTGCGTGCATGCACGAGGCTGGGGCCGTGCTCGGGAGTGCGGAGGGGACGGCCGGCGTCCCACCCTTCGAGGAGTACGTCGCCGCGCGCAGCCCCGCGCTGTGGCGCAGCGCCTGGCTGCTGACCGGCGACCGGCACCGCGCCGAGGACCTGGTCCAGACCGCCTTGATGAAGTGCTGGCGGCGCTGGCACCGGATCGAGGACCCCGGCGCCATCGAGGCCTACGTGCGCCGGACCATGGTGACGACGTACACCGACTGGCGGCGGCGGCGGTGGAACGGCGAGGTGCCCACCGAGCGGATGCCCGACGGGGTGGTCGACCCACCCGACCTCGGCGTACGACGCGACGTGCTGGCCGCGCTCGCCACGCTCCCCCGCGGGCAGCGGGCCGTCGTGGTGCTGCGCTACTTCGACGACCTCACCGAGACCCAGACCGCCGCGACCCTCGGGATCAGCGTCGGCACCGTGAAGAGCCAGTCCGCGCGCGCCCTGCGCGCGCTCCGCACCTCGGGACTCCTGGAGGCGAGCGATGAGTGAACGACTGCACGACCTGCTCCGGGAGGCCGTCCCCGACGACGCCCCCAGCCTCGACCCGCGCGCCGTCGTGGCCGCCGCCCGGCGGGCCCGCCGACGGGGCCGGGCGCTGACCGGGGCGGTCGTGGCCCTGGTGCTGGTGGCCGGCGGCGCCCTCGCCACGACGGTGGGCCGCGACCGGTCCGACCACGTCGCCGACGACTCCGCCCCCGACCCGTACGGCGCGCCGACGTGCCCCGTCACCCTGCCCCCGCCCGGCACGGCCACCCCGACGCTCGACCTCGGCGACGTGGCCAGCGTGCGCCTGTGCCCGGACCTGTCGATGATCGACGACCAGGGGACGGCTCGCGCGGTGCTGTCCGGGATGGACGCGCTGGTGACCGGGATCGACGACCTCGGCGACCGGCTCGCCCGCCTCGACCGGTACGTCGTGCGCTGCGGGCCGGACTCGCCGGTGGACGAGCGCCAGGCCCTCCAGGTCGAGCACGCCGACGGTCGCACCGAGGTGGTGCCGATGCGCTCGTGCCTCCCCGTCCGGGTGGCCGGGCGGGAGGTCGATCCCGGAGCGATCGTCGACCGCTACCTGCTCGCGCTGCGGGCCCAGCGTGAGGCGCGGCCCAGCTCGCCCCCGCGACGGCGGCAGCCGGTCTGCGAGACCTCGCTGAAGGTGCCCACCCCCGCGCAGCCGGGTCGCGGACACCTCGTGGCCGCCGTGAAGTGCGGGCCGAACGGCGCCGGCACCGCGCTCGACGACGACCAGGTGGCCGCGCTCGACGAGGCCTGGCAGCGGCCCGGTGCGCTCGACGACGGCGACGGGTGCACGACCAGCCCGCTCTACCTGGGAGCGGTCACCGACCAGGGCGACCTGGTCGTGCTGGAGCAGAGCTCGTGCGGCGAGCTGGTCTGGCGTGGCGACCTCGACGAGTCGGCGACCCTGCCCACGAGCCTGCAGCGGCTCGGCGTCAGGGCGTGAGCGCGCCGACGTCCTCCCGCTCACCCTGGAAGTAGCTGTCCAGCAGCCACTGCGCCCGCCGGGTGCCCCAGCGCTCGAGCCGCTCCGCGCCGCCGGGCAGGCGACGCAGGACGCGGTAGCGCCAGGTGTTCAGCGCGACCAGGTAGGCGTGCGCCCACGGCGGGCGCATCGGCAGGCCGAGCTCGCGCATGCTCTCGGGGCCGAGGAAGACGGTGAGCATCGAGAGCAGGCGCTCGCGCTCGTAGCGGGCGCGAAGGCCCTGGAGCGGGCGCGGCCAGCCCGGGTAGTGGCGCTCCGCCTGGGCCGCGACGACCGCCTGTGCGAGCTGTGGGCCGGCCTCGGTGAGCGGGCCCTGCGCGAGCAGCACGTGGTAGTCGATGCGGTGCCGCTCCCACTCGTCGTCGACGAGGAAGTCCTCGTGGACGCCCATCAGCCAGCCGACGTAGCGCCACAGGTGCATGAGGGCGCGCGACTCCCGGCCGCTGATCGGCACGCCGAGCGCCCGGGAGCCGATGATCAGCACCCCGTCGAAGAGCCCGAGCGTGGAGGCCTGGTCGGCCTGGTTGATGGGCAGCCCCCACTGCTCGGTGTCCCAGCGGTCCTCGAACGTGGCGTTGACGAGGGCGTGCATCGCGCGCACGTGCACCGTCAGCCGCCAGCCCTCGCCGGTGACCGGGAGCAGCGAGCCGGGGTCGGTCAGCGCGGCGCCCCACTTCTGGGTCTCCGCGAGCCGGCGCCGGGTCTGGCCGCCGGTGAGGCCGCCGGTCGCGACGAGCAGGTCGGTCGGCCCGCCGAACCGGTAGCCACCGACGAGCGAGAGCTGGAGCAGCACGTCCTGGGCGTTCTGCCCGAGCCGGCGGAAGACCCGGGCCCCCTCCTCGACCTGGGCGCGGTCGACCCACGCGGGCTCGGCCTCGACCTCGGCGAAGAACGCCGCGAGCGCGGGCGGGGCGTCCGGGACGCTCGCGATCCCGTGGGCGAGCGCCTGGCGCAGCTGGCTCATCTCGACCTTGCCGGGCGTGCCCGCTCGCAACCGGATCGCGTCCGCGAGGCGTGCGCCGAGCTCGTCGCGCTCGGACATCGCCCGGCCGATCCGGTCCATCAGCGCCTCGTCGAGGTCCTTGACCCGGCCCACGACCTTGAGCGGGCGGCCCATGCGGCGGTTGCGGTCGGCGCCGGCCCGGAAGCGGCGAGGGTACGACGGCGCGGGCGACGTACCAGGGGTGGCGGCGAGGTCTGCGGTCATGCCATCATCGTGACGCGAGTTATCACTCGCATTCAACTCGCGAACCACCGAGGGGCCCCGATGCGCAAGTCTCCCCAGCAGGCCCGCTCCCGCGACATGGTCGAGCGGATCGTCGGCGCCGGGCGCGAGGTCCTCGTCGCCTCCGGCTACGACGCCTTCTCCACCAACCGGGTCGCGGCCGCCGCCGGGGTGAGCCCGGGCTCGCTCTACCAGTACTTCCCCGACAAGGCCGCGATCCTCGACGTCGTCATCGACCGCTACTGGAGCGAGGTCGCCGAGAACGTCGCCGCCTCGCTCGCCGACCGGATCGGCGACCTCGGCCCGGCCATGGTCCGCGACACCGCCGACGCCCTGGTCGGCGCGCTGGAGGCGGACCCGGTCGTGCTGCGCGTGGTCGCCGAGGAGCTGCCGATCGGCCGCAACCGGGACCGCCGGGCCGCGCTGGAGCGGCGGGTGCGCGAGCTCGCCACCACGCTGCTCGCCGCGCGCCCGGAGTCCAGCAGCCGGCCCTCCCCCGCGGTGGCGGCGTGGGTCGTCGTACTGGCGGTGGAGAACCTGGCGCTGCGCTGGGTGCTCGACCAGCCTCCCGCGGTCAGCCGCGACCAGCTGCTCGACGAGATGGTCGCGCTGGTGGGCGGCTACCTCTCGGCGTGACTTGGGGTTTCCCACCCGCGAGTTGGCACTTCCCACCGTTGACTTGGCACTTCCCACCCGCGAGTTGGGGCTTTCCACCCTTGAGTTGGCACTTCCCACCGTCGCAGACCGCCACGTCGGCGGTGGGAAACCCCAACTCAACGGTGGGAAACCCCAACTCGGCGGTGGGAAACCCCCACTCGACCGGGTCAGTCGTGGTGGCCGGTCAGCGCCATGCCGACGCCGAGGCCGATCATGGACGTGCCGCCGATCGCGCCGAGCACGCTGCCGCGCCGCTCCGAGGCGACGAACCAGTCCCGGGCCCGGCCGGCGGCGAGCGCCCACGTGGTGTCGCACACCAGGCCGATCAGGACGGCGAGCGTGCCGAGCTCCAGCATCTGCACCGGTACGGCGGCCGCGCCCGCCGTACGGTCGACGAAGGGCGGCAGCATGGCCGCGAAGATCAGGAAGCCCTTGGGGTTGCTCACCCCGACGACGAAGCCCTGCCGGAAGGCGCGCCGGCCAGCGACCGGGACGGCGCCCTCCGCGCCGAGGCGCAGCTCGCCGCGGTGGCGCAGCGCCTGGACGCCCAGCCAGACGAGGAACGCCGCGCCGGCCAGCTTGATGACGGTGAAGACCAGCTGCGACTCAGCGACGACCGCGCCCAGCCCGGCGCACACCAGCGCCATCACGCAGAACAGCCCCGCGGTGTTGCCGAGCACGCTCGCCAGCGCCACCCGCTGGCCGTAGGAGACCGCGCGGCCCACCACGAACACCACGCTCGGCCCGGGGATCACGATGAGCACCACCGCCGCGAGCCCGAACCCGAGCAGCTGGTCGAGCCCGATCATCGTGCTACTCGGGCTTGTCGGCGGGCTCGGGCTGGTCGCCGTAGACGCCTGCGTCCTTGGCCTTCTGCGCGGTGCGCAGGCTGCGGGTCAGGGCGAAGCCGATCACCACGACCGCGACGATCAGGCCGATGAAGATCCAGAACGCCGTCCAGCCGGCGACCACGTCGTTGTCCTCGGGCTTCTTGTCCTCGGCGAGGACGAGGGCGTTGACGACGGAGACGGAGAGGGCGTGCATGGCTCCAGTGTCGCAGGCCGCGCGCTCAGGCGTCCGGGGTGACCCCGGCGAACAGGTCGTCCTCCGGCAGCGACGACTCCACGTGGCTGGTCACCAGCTCGTAGTCCTCGGTCGGCCAGACGTTCTCCTGGATCTCGCGCGGCACCGCGAACCAGAAGCCGTCGGGGTCGATCTGGGTCGCGTGGGCCAGCAGCGCCTGGTCCCGTACGCCGAACCAGTCCGCGCACGGCACCTTCGTGGTGATCCGGGCGTCCCACTCGGGCTCCGGCTTCCACTCGCGCAGGCGCTCCTCCCACGGCGACTCCAGGCCGTGCGCGAGCATCGCCTCGTGCAGCGCCTCCATCCGGGGCCGGTTGAACGAGTGGTGGTAGTAGAGCTTCAGCGGCTGCCACGGCTCGCCCGCGTCGGGGAAGCGCTCGGGGTCGCCGGCGGCCTCGAAGGCCGCGACGCTCACCTCGTGGCAGCGGATGTGGTCGGGGTGGGGGTAGCCGCCGCGCTCGTCGTACGTCGTCATGACGTGGGGGCGGAACTCCCGCACCAGGCGCACCAGCCGCTCGGTCGCCTCCTCCAGCGGCACCAGCCCGAAGCAGCCCTCCGGCAGCGGCGGCTTCGGGTCGCCGTCGGGCCACCCGGAGTCGATGAAGCCCAGCCAGGACTGGCTGATGCCGAGGATGTCGCGGGCCCGCTCCATCTCCTGGCGGCGGACCTCGGTGATGTTCTCGAGGATCTCCGGCCGGTCCATCTTCGGGTTCAGGATCGAGCCCCGCTCACCGCCGGTGCAGGTCACCACGCGCACGTCGGCGCCCTCGGCGACGTACCGCGCGGTGGACGCGGCACCCTTGCTCGACTCGTCGTCGGGGTGGGCGTGGACGTGCATCAACCGCAGCCCGGAGCGGTCGACCAGGGGCGCGTGCGAGGAGGGCATGCCGCCCATCGTAGAAAAAGCCATCGTGGGACCATGAACCGGTGAGCACGACCGACGATTCCCTGGCCGCGCGGTACGGCGCCCCCTCACGCGTACGACGCGTCGGGCGCCTCGCGCTGGCGGTGGGCGTCGTGGTCGCCTTCCTGGGCTGGCTGGGCTGGGCGATCCTCTTCCACTCCAACCCGGAGATCTCCTCGGAGGAGATCGGGCACGAGATCATCGACGACCACACCGCCACGATCCAGGTCCGCATCCAGATGGACGAGGACCTGAAGGACCCGAGGTGCTCGCTGCGGGCGATCTCGCACGACAAGGCCGTGGTGGGCGAGACGACGTACGTCCCCGACCCGGGCAAGGGCCAGGTGCAGGACATCGAGGTGCGCACCGACCGCCGTGCCACCACCGTGGAGTGGCTCGGCTGCAAAGCCGACGGACAGCCGCGCTACCGCTAAACTGATCCGTTCATGTACCTGCGGGTACGCGACGAGCAGCACAGGAGTTCTTCTTTCATGTCTCAGACCGAGCAGACCAGCGGCAACACCGTCTGGCTGACCCAGGACGCCTACGACAAGCTCAAGGCGGAGCTGGACCAGCTCAAGGGCCCGCGCCGTGCCGAGATCGTGGCCGAGATCAGCGCGGCCCGCGACGAGGGCGACCTGAAGGAGAACGGCGGCTACCACGCCGCGCGCGAGGAGCAGGGCAAGAACGAGGCCAAGATCCTCCAGCTCGAGGACATGCTCCGCCGCGCCGAGATCGGCGAGACCCCGCCGGACGACGGCGTCGTCGAGCCGGGCATGGTCGTCACCTACAAGTTCGAGGGCGATGACGACGACGAGGCGGAGAGCTTCCTGCTCGGCGCCCGCGAGATCGAGCCCGAGGGACTCACCGTCTACTCCCCGCAGTCGCCGCTCGGCCAGGCCATCAACGGCCGCAGCAAGGGTGAGACGGTCTCCTACGAGGTCAACGGCAAGTCGCAGACCGTCATCATCCTCGACGCACGGCCCTACACCGGCTGAGGTTCTTCCGCTGAGCCGCCGGTCCCCTCCTCGGGGGCCGGCGGCTCTTGCTCTTCCGCGGGCATCTCGGCCAGCTCCGCCAGGTGCAGCACCACGGCGTTCGCCGCCGCCGCGACCGGTACGGCGACCAGCGCGCCCGCCACGCCCGCGACCAGGACACCGCAGGCGATCGCCAGGATCACGCCGAGCGGGTGCACCGAGACCCAGCGGCCGAGCAGGAACGGCTGCAGGATGTGGCCCTCCAGCTGCTGCACGCCGATCACCACGGCGAGCATGAGCACGGCGGTCCACGGCCCCTGGTCGACGAGCGCGACCAGGATCGCCACGCTGCCGGCGATGGTGGCACCGATCATCGGCACGAAGGCGCCGAGGAAGACCAGCACGCCGATCGCGAGCACGAAGGGCACATCGAGGACGGCCGCGCCGATCGCGATCCCGGCCGCGTCGACGAGCGCCACCAGCACGGTGGCCCGGACGAACTGGACCAGCGAGATCCAGGCCACCCGGCCCGAGCTGTCGACCCGCTCGCGCGCGGCCCGCGGGGCGATCCGGACCAGCCAGGCCCAGATCCGGCCGCCGTCGGCGAGGAAGAAGTAGGTGGCGAACAGGGCGATGAAGAAGCCCGCGACGACGTGGCCGAGGGCCGCGCCGACCTCGGTGACCTGGGTGAGCACGTCACCGCCCTGGGAGCGCTCCTGGATGAACTTCTGTGCCTGCTCGATGTAGTGGTTGATCTGCGAGTCGCTGGCGTGCAGCGGCCCGTCGCGCAGCCAGTTGCGGATCTCCTGCAGGCCCTTGACCGCGGAGTCCGCGAGGTCCTGGGCGCCGTCGGCGACCTGGTTGCCGGCGAAGGTGAGCAGCGCGCCCACGACGACGAAGCCGGTGATCACGACGAGCAGCGCCGAGATCCCCCGTGGCACGCCGATCCGGGTCAGGAAGGTGACGAACGGTGCTGCCAGGGCGCTGATCAGCAGCGCGACGGCGATCGGCACGGTGACCACGGCGAAGTAGCCGATCAGCCACAGCAGCACGTAGCCCGCCGCGGCGATCAGCAGCAGCCGCCAGGCCCAGCCCGCGGCGAGGTCGAGCCCGAAGGGCACCTCGGCGCGGCGGAAGTTCGACGGGCCGGTGGCGAAGCCCGGCGCCACCTCGTGCCGCCGCTCCTCGCGCAGCTGCGACCACTGGTGCGCGAAGCGCCGGAACAGCCGCTCCTCGCGCTCGTCGGTGTCCGGCCCGGCCGGCGGGTCCTGCATCGCCTCGGGCTCGGGCTCCTCCCGCTCCGGCGTGGGCTGGGCCCGCAGGGGCTCGGTCGGGTCGGGCTCGGTGGGGCCGTCGCTGCTCACCTGCCCGACCCTAACCCCCGGATCAGCCGGTGACGGACAGGGCGCGGTCGAGATCGGCGAGCTGGTCCTCGGAGGTCTCGATGCCGACGCTGAGCCGGACCAGGTCCGCGGGGACCTCCAGGTCGGTGCCGGCGACGCTGGCGTGGGTCATCCGGCCGGGGTGCTCGATCAGCGACTCGACCCCACCCAGCGACTCACCCAGGGTGAACACCTCGGTCGCCGCGCAGATGGCGAGCGCCTGCTCCTCGCCGCCCTTGACGCGGAAGGACACCATGCCGCCGTACCGCTTCATCTGGCGCGCGGCCACCGCGTGCCCGGGGTGCTCGGCGAGACCGGGGTAGATCACCTGGCTCACGGCCGGGTGGCTGCCGAGGAACTCCGCGATCCTCTCCGCGTTGTCGCTGTGCCGCTCCATGCGCAGCGCGAGCGTCTTGAGGCCGCGCAGCACCAGCCAGGAGTCGAACGGGCCGGCCACGCCGCCGATGGAGTTCTGGTGGAAGGTGATCGTCTCGGCCAGCTCGGCGTCGTCGACCACGAGCGCGCCACCGACGACGTCGGAGTGCCCGCCGGCGTACTTGGTCGTCGAGTGAACGACGATGTCGGCGCCCAGCGCCAACGGCTGCTGGAGGTAGGAGGAGGCGAAGGTGTTGTCGACGACGAGGCGTGCGCCGGCGTCGTGCGCCACCGCGGCCAGCGCCTCGATGTCACCGATCGAGAGCAGCGGGTTGGTCGGCGTCTCCAGCCACACCAGCTTGGTGCGGCCGGGCTGGATGGCCGCCCGGACGGCGTCTGGGTCGGTCACCGGCGCCGGGCTGTGCTCCAGTCCCCAATTGGTCGCGACCTTGTCGAAGAGCCGGAAGGTGCCGCCGTAGGCGTCGTTCGGCAGGACCACGTGGTCGCCCGGGCGGCACAGCGCCCGGATCAGGGTGTCCTCGGCCGCGAGCCCGGAGGCGAAGGCGAAGCCGTGCGCGCCGCCCTCCAACGCCGCCAGCGTCGACTCCAGCGCGGTCCGGGTCGGGTTGGCCGAACGGCTGTACTCGTAGCCGTTGCGCAGCCCGCCGACGCCGTCCTGGGCGTACGTCGAGGTCGCGTAGATGGGCGGGATCACCGCACCGGTCGTGGGGTCGGGTCGGTAGCCGGCGTGGATGGCGCGGGTCTCGAACCCTGCTGCGTCGAGGTGGTTGTCGCTCACCGTTCGAGCCTACTCAGCCGGACCACCGAAGGTGGCCGGCCCTGCGGGCTTTCCACAGGTCCGCCTGCGTGACAACGCGAGCCCCCGCTCGTTTCTCTCGTGTGACCCGCCTCACCCGCGCCCTCGCCACCCTCGCCACCCTCGTCGCCACCGCCGCCACCGCGGCGCTGGCCGTGCCCGCCGCACCTGCCTCCGCGGTGCCCGGCGACCCGGACCCGCTGCGCGGGCTGCTGCTCCCGCCGGTCGACGCGCTGGTGGCGCTGCTCGCTCCGCTGCCGGTCCCGGCGACGCCGTACACCGGGAACGTGTGCGTCAGCGGCGCCGACGCCTGCATCGACGACGTGGTGGCCCGGATGGAGAGCCGGCTCGACGGGCTGGTGGCGAGCTGCTCGCACAGCGCGGTGTTCTCGCTGGCCTACCTGCGGGTGACCGAGAACGTGCGCGACGCGGTCCGCAGCGGCTACTTCGAGGACCGGGCCTGGCTGAACCGGGTCGACGCGGTGTTCGCGGAGATGTACTTCGACACGACCAGCAAGTGGGCTGCCGGGCAGCGCGCCGGACTGCCGAAGGCGTGGCAGATCGCGCTGCAGGCCGAGGACGACCGGGCGATGAGCGGGCTGGGGAACTTCCTGCTCGCGATGAACGCCCACATCAACAGCGACTTCCCGCACGTCCTCGCGACCGTCGGGCTGACCGGGCCGGACGGCAGCCACAAGGCCGACCACAACCGCTACAACAACCGGCTCGACACGCTGTACTCACCCGTCTTCGCCGAGGAGGCGGCCCGCTTCGACCCCACCTTCGACGACATCGACGCCGGCACCGCCGAGGAGACCGTCGCCGGGGTGATCATGCGCGGGTGGCGGGAGATGGTGTGGCGGCACGCGGAGGCACTGACCCTCGCCAGGACGCCCGCCCAGCGCACCCTCGTGGAGAAGGAGATCGAGGTCTACTCCGCCCTGCAGGCCCAGCTGATCCGCACGTTCTTCGTCGCCCGGCCCGCGCAGCGCGACGCCTGGTGCGCCACGCACGGTGCCGGCTGAGGGGACTTGCTCGCAGGGAGACAATGGAGGCATGTTCTCCCGCCGCAAGACCGAGCTGGTCGACCCCGCCGAGGCACTGCCCGGCCGCGCCACCCCCGCGTTCCCGCTCCCCGCGGAGCACGAGGTCCTGCACACCCCGCTCGTCACCGACGAGGTCCCCGACGGCCTCGAGGTCGCCGAGTTCGGCCTCGGCTGCTTCTGGGGCGCCGAGGAGATCTACTGGCAGGTGCCCGGGGTGTGGTCCACGTCGGTGGGCTACTCCGGCGGCACGACCCCGCACCCGACGTACGAGGAGGTGTGCAGCGGGCGCACCGGCCACACCGAGGCGGTGCGGATCGTCTTCGACCCCGCCAAGGTGTCGTACGCCGACCTCGTCAAGCAGTTCTTCGAGGTCCACGACCCCACCCAGGGCATGCGCCAGGGCAACGACATCGGCTCGCAGTACCGCTCCGCGATCTACTTCCACTCCCCCGAGCAGGAGACGACCGCACGCGAGCTGACGAAGATCTACGGCGACGAGCTGGCCCGGCGCGGGCTCGACCCGATCACCACGGAGATCGCGCCGGCGGGGGCGTACTACTACGCCGAGCCGCACCACCAGCAGTACCTGCACAAGGTGCCGCACGGCTACCGCTGCCACGCCAACACGGGCGTGGCCTTCCCCGCGACGGACTGAGCCGGAGGGTCCGCGCCTCGGGCTAGGCGCCGAGCACGGCCTGTGCGTCGACCGTGGCGTGCTCGTCCTCGATCGCGTCGGCCAGCTTGCGGACGTCGTCGTCGGAGAGGTCGACGCCGACCTCGTCCGCGCCCTTGCGCAGCTCCTCGGCCACGGTCCCCTCGGTGGCGCCGTCCTGCCACGAGGTGACGCGGTCGACGACGGCCTGGATCGCTTCGATGCGGTTCTGGTCGGTCATGGACCTGCGTTACCCGGCGGCGCCGGGGCGACACGGGCCTCCAGCCGGGCCTCCGCCACCACGTGCGCGAGCACGGCGACCAGGAGCATCCCCGTCAGCGCGGTGGCTCCCAGCTCCCCGCCCACGAGGCCGAGCACCAGCGGCAGCACCACCCCGGTGACCAGCCACACCAGCGACCAGCTCGGCCGGGTGCCGCGGGCGCCGAGCGCGGCGGCCAGGCCGATCACGAAGTACGCCGCCACGCAGGCGCACAGCAGCCAGCGCTGGTCGTCGCCGAGCGGCTCGTGGCCGTGCTCGACCACCCCGGCGAGCGCGACCGCCACGGCGGCGAGGAGCGCCGAGACGAGCCCGTGGACGCCGAGGGCGAAGCGGACCGGGAGGACGCCGGGGCGCAGGTGCGGGACGCCGGCGTAGCCGTAGCGCACCGAGAGCCCGAACAGCCCGGACAGCAGCGCGAAGGCGAGCCCACCGCTCAGGAGCAGCCCGCGCGCGGGCTCGGCCTCGGAGGCGGCGTGCACGACCTGGACCACGCCCTCGCCGAGCACGATGATGATGAACAACCCCATCCGCTCGGCCAGGTGCTCGGGCGAGCCGCTGACCGGCACCAGCCGGAAGCGGTCGAGCAGCTCCTGGGACCGGCCCTCGTCCCGACCGGGGCGCCGGGAGACCCGTCGCTCGACCTCGCGGTAGCGCTCCTCGGCCTTCTCCAGCATCTCGTCGCTGGAGACCATCACGACGCCGAGCGCGTCGATGGCGAGGCCGGCGACCCACAGCGCGATGACGACGTGCAGGTCGTCGACCCAGATCGAGACCAGCCAGGGCACGGTGCTGAGGCTCTGCTGCACGACGGGGAAGTCGAGGACCACCTGCCGGTCGAAGGCCTTGGAGCCGACGACCCGCACCGCGACGTACGCCGCCGCGAAGACCGTCATCTGCTCGGGCCGGTGCCCCTCGAGCACACCGTGGGCGATCCCGGGCACGCAGGCGGACATCACCCCGATCCCGAACATCCCGAGCAGCAGGCGCAGCGCGAGGGCCTGCTCGCCGCGGACGTTGCCGTAGAGCATGAACGACGTCCAGGCCATCCAGAACGCCAGGAACATGACCAGGTAGAGCCCCAGGCCCTCCAGCGACAGATCGCCGACCAGGACGTGTGCGAGCGCGGAGACGCCGGCGACGGCCACGAGGTCGAAGAACAGCTCGGGCCAGCTGGCGTGCACCTCGTGCTCGGCCTCGGCGGCCGCGGGCTCAGGGGTCGTCACGTGCCGCATGCTATGCCGGTTGAGTAGCCCGACTCAGGCACCGCCACCCCGCGACGCGACAACCTTCTCGGCATGACCAAGACGACCTACGCCTTCTACCTCCAGTCCGCGATCTCCTTCGCCGCCGCGCTGATCTTCATGGTCGGCGGCATCTACTTCCTCCCGGTCGACGGGTGGATCCGCGCCTTCCTCTGCCTGGGCGCCCTCTTCCTGGTGAACTCCTCCTTCGCCCTCGCCAAGTGCGTGCGCGACCAGCAGGAGCTGCGGGCCGGCGAGGTCCGCGTCGAGGCCTACCGGTGACACCGGACGCCACCGGCTTGCGGTCGCCGCGACAATGGACCCATGGCTGATCTCCCCCGCAAGGCGGCCGCGCGCACCGCGCGGCTCGCGGCGCTCCCGCTCGGGTACGCCGGCCGGACCGCCGTCGGGTTCGGCAAGCGGCTCGGCGGAGCCCCCGCCGAGGCGGTGATGAGCGAGATCCAGCAGCGCACCGCCGAGCAGCTCTTCCGCACCCTCGGGGAGCTCAAGGGCGGGGCGATGAAGTTCGGCCAGGCGCTCTCGGTGCTGGAGTCGGCGCTGCCGGAGGAGATGGCGGCGCCCTACCGCGAGCAGCTCACCAAGCTCCAGGACTCCGCTCCCCCGATGCCCACCCAGACCGTGCGCGACATCCTCGCCGAGGACCTGGGCGCGGCCTGGAAGGACCAGCTGACCTGGCTCGACGGGGCGCCCACGGCCGCCGCGTCGATCGGGCAGGTCCACGAGGGCCGGTGGCACGACGGCCGCCGGGTCGCGGTGAAGGTGCAGTACCCCAACGCGGGCGAGGCCCTGATGGCCGACCTGCGCACCCTGGCCCGGGCCGCCCGGGCGATCGGGCCACTCATCCCCGGCGTCGACATGAAGCCGCTGGTCGAGGAGGTCCAGGCCCGCGCGAAGGAGGAGCTGGACTATCAGCTCGAGGCCGAGGCCCAGCGCGAGTTCGCGGCGGCCTTCCGCGACGACCCCTTCATCGTCGTACCGGACGTCGTGGCAGTCGGCCCCCGGGTCCTGGTCACCGAGTGGCTCGACTCGGCGGGCTCGCTGGCGACGATCATCGCCAACGGCACGCAGGCCGAGCGCGACCACTACGGCGAGATCTTCACCCGGTTCCTGTTCAGCGGCCCCGCACGCACCGGGCTGCTGCACGCCGACCCGCACCCGGGCAACTTCCGGGTGATCCCGAACGAGGACGGCACGCCGGGGCGGATCGGCGTGCTCGACTACGGCGCCGTTGCGCGCCTGCCGCAGCGCGGGCTCCCCGAGCCGATGGGCCGGCTGATCACGCTGTGCGCGGCCGGCGACGGCGACGCGCTCATCCAGGGCCTGCGCGAGGAGGGCTTCCTCAAGGACCGGATCCGGATCGAGCCGCAGCTGCTGATGGACTACCTCTCGCCCTTCGTGGACCCCACGCTCGTGGAGCGCTTCCGGTTCAGCCGGGTGTGGATGCGCGAGCAGTTCCAGCGGATCAACAACCCGAAGGACCCGGCGTACACGGTGAGCATCAAGCTGAACCTGCCGCCGTCGTACGTGCTGATCCACCGGACCTGGCTCGGCGGGGTCGGCGTGCTCAGCCAGCTGGAGGCCGAGGCGCCGTTCCGGGCGCTGCTGCAGGAGTTCCTGCCCGGCTTCACGCCCGCCTAGAGGTCGGTCGCGCCGTCGATGCTCTCCCGGATGAGGTCGGCGTGCCCGCAGTGGCGGGCGTACTCCTCCAGCATGTGCAGCAGCAGCCAGCGCACCGTCGGCGGCTCGGAGGTACGACGTCGCCCGCGCGCGGCCCGCGCCTCCGGTCCGTCCACCGCGGCCAGGGCCGCGTCGGAGCGGGCCACGGCCGCCTCGAAGAGAGCGTGCAGCTCCTCCGGGCTGTCCTCGGCGGCACTGTCCCAGTCCCAGTCGCGGTTGCGCGCCCAGTCGACCGCCTCGAACGGCGGCGTGGGCGGCTGGTCCAGCAGGATCACGTGCAGCCAGAAGTCCTCGACGTAGGCGAGGTGCTTGAGCATCCCGCCCAGCGTCATCGTGGAGGGCGCGAGCCGCTGGGCGAGCTGGTCGGCGTCGAGCCCCGCGACCTGGCGCCGCAGCGTCGCCCGCTGCGCATCGAGGAAGGCGCGCAGGTCGGTCAGCTCGGTCATGCCGGGTCTCCGTCGGTCAGGCAGTAGGTGCGGCCCACCGGGTCGCTCAGGACCGTCCAGTGGGAGTGCTGGGCGAGCACCCGGGCGCCCAGCGCGAGGTGCCGCTCGGTCTCGGCGGCGCGGTCCGTCGTACCCCAGTCGAGGTGGGCGCGGGCCGGGCCGTCCTCCTCGTCGAGGCGCTGGACCAGCAGGCCGAGCGGCTGGCCCCCCGGCGCGTCGAAGACGCGGAACGCCTCGGAGATCGTCGACACTCGGTGCTCCCAGCCGGTGAGCGCCGCCCAGAACCTCCACTCCACGTCGTATGCCGCGCGGGGGACGTCGATGGCGACCTGGCGCACCCGCGAGGCCGACCCGTCGGCGTGGCTCGTCGCGGCGGGCCGGCGCGCCGCCGGGTGGTCCACGAAGCAGAACACCAGGCCGCCGGGCGAGGCGAGCACGACGTACCCCCGGTCGACGAGCTCGACCGCACCGGCCGTCACCGCCGCGTCCGCGGCCGCGCGCGGGTCGGTGACGTGCAGGTCCAGGTGCACCCGGTCCGGGCCGTGCCGGAGCCGCTGGACGCGCAGGAAGTCGTCGCCGTCGGGCGGCACCAGGGTCGCGAACTCACCGTCCTCGCCGCGCGGGGCCGAGATGGCGTAGCCGGTCGCGGCCTGCCAGAAGCCGACGCCCTCCTGGTGGTGCTCGGGCGCGCTGTCGAGGAAGGCGGAGACCCAGAACGGGCTCATCCGGTCACCGGCGCGCAGTCGTGGCCGCAGCCGTCGCCGGGCAGCGGGCCGTCGGCGTGCGCCGCCGGGCGGTGCAGCACCGCCGCGGTGGCCGTCACGACGACGTCCTCGCCCTCGACCGCGCCGGTGCCGTCGACGAGCAGCGTGTGGCCGTGCCGCTCGACGGGCGGGAGGACGACGGTGACCTCGGGGTTGGCGGCGAGGTTGGCCAGCGTGCCCCGGCCGGGGCCGGCGATCCGCAGCCGGCCGGCGTCGTCGACGACGGGGTCGACCGTGACGACCTTGACCCGGGGAGAGGCCGTGGTGAGGAGGTAGCCGCTGGCGAAGCCGGCGAGCGCGGTGCGGAGGTCGGCGGGGTCGACGGGGATGCTCACGTCAGGAGCCTACGGCTCACCAGAGCCCCAGCACACCGCCCCCGATCCGTACGACGAACGCGCTCACCACGAGGATGAAGAAGACCCGCACGAAGCGGGCCCCGCGGGCCACCGCGGTGCGCGCGCCGAGGTAGCCGCCGAGCAGGTTGCAGGCGCCCATCAGCAGGCCCACGTCCCACAGCACGGCGCCGCTGGGGACGAAGAGCAGCAGCGCGCCGAGGTTGGTGGCGAGGTTGGCCAGCCGCGCCTTGGCGCTGGCCTGCAGGAAGTCGTAGCCGAGCAGGCCGACCAGCGCGAAGACGAAGAAGCTGCCGGTGCCGGGGCCGAGGATGCCGTCGTAGAGGCCGATCACGAAGCCGACCGCCATCGCGGCCGCCAGGTGCCGGTGGCCGGAGAAGCGCAGCTCGGTGCCCTCGCCGAGGCGGGGGCGGAGCACGACGTACCCGCCGACGAGGACGAGGGCCACCAGCACGATCGGCTCGAACGCCTCGCGCGGGATCCGGGACGCGGCGAGCGCGCCCGTGAAGGCGCCGGCCAGGGCGAGCGCCATGAGGGGGACGAAGGTGCGCGGGTCGGGGCGGATCCGGCGGTAGTAGGTCGCCGAGCTCGCCGCCGTCCCGCACACCGCCGCGATCTTGTTGGTCGCCAGGACCTGCACCGGGGTGGCACCGGGCAGGGCGAGCAGGAGGGCCGGCAGCTGGACCAGCCCGCCCCCACCGACCACGGCGTCGACGAAGCCGGCCGTCACCGCGGCCAGGGCCAGGAGCGCGAGGACGCTCGGAGCGAGGTCGGACATCGTCGCGATTCTCGCGTCCGGCGGCCCGCGGAGGCCACTTCCGGCGGGCGTCAGCCCACCCAGAAGCCCCGCGAGCCGAAGAAGTCGCCGTAGGAGCCCGGACCACCGGAGCCTGGTCGCCCGCCCCGGCGCGAGCCGAGGTAGGACCCGACGACCGCGGCGCCGAGGTCGCCGGCCTCGGGGGCCACCACCGAGCCGTCCACCCGCCGGGCCATCGAGTCGATGAACCGGGCCAGTCCCGGGTCGTCGCCGAGCCGGAAGAAGGTGGTGTGGGCGCCGATCCGGCGGGCGTTGTCGAGCTCGCGGACGGCGAGCGCGATGGTCACCGGGTGCGGCGGGTAGGAGAAGAAGACCTCACCGCTCGACTCCAGGTGCGAGGTCGGCTCGCCGTCGGTCACGATGAGCAGGACCGGCTGGGCGTTGGGGTGCTTGCGGAAGTGGCGGTTGGCCAGCAGCAGCGCGTGGTGCAGGTTCGTGCCCTTTGCCCAGCGCGCGTCGAGGGCGGTCAGCTCCTCGATCCGCATGCTCTGGGCGTGCCGGCCGAAGCCGATCAGCTCCAGGCTGTCGCCGCGGAAGCGCTGCCCGATCAGGGTGTGCAGCGCGAGCGCGGTCTGCTTCATCGGCACCCAGCGCCCGTCCATCGCCATCGAGAACGACGTGTCGACGCACAGTGCCACCGCGGCCTGGGTGCGCGCCTCGGTCTCGGCGACCTCGACGTCGTCGATCGCGAGCAGGCGGCCCTCGGGATCGCCGGCCCGCCGCAGCACGCCGTTGAGGATGGTCCGCGGCAGGTCCCACGGCTCGGTGTCGCCGAACTCCCAGGCCCGGGTCGCGCCCGACAGGTCGCCGGCCGCACCGGCCTGGCGCAGGTCGCGCTGCCCCTGGCGCCCCGACATCTTCTCCGCGACGTCGCGCAGCAGGGCCTTGCCGAGCTGGCGCATGGCCTTGGGGGTGAGCCGGAGCTCGCCGTCGAAGCCGCGCTCCATCGCCCCGGACTCGCGCAGCGCCTGCTCGAGCTCCTGCAGGGTGCGGGCGTCGACGGCGGCCTCGTTGCCGAGCTGCTTGGCGAGCTTGTCGAGGTCGATGTCGTCGAGCCTCGCGCCGCCGTAGGACTGGGCGAGCTGGTCGGCGAGGCTGTCGAGGTCGGCGAGGTCCTGCAGGACGCCGGTGCCGTCGCCGAGGCCCAGCCCCTCGCCCCCGCCGAACTGCTCGGAGCCGCCCCAGTCCTCGCCCGGGCGCAGGCCCATGAGGTTCTGGTCCAGGCGCGCGAGCTGGTCCATCAGCGCGGGTGAGCCGAAGGCCTGCGCGGAGAGCTGCATCAGCTCGGCGCGCTGCTCCGGGCTCATCGAATTGAGCATCCGCTGTGCCGCCGCCGAGCGCTGGGCGAGCGCGTCGAGCAGCTCGTCGATGTCCTGCGGGTCCTCCGGGAAGTGCTGGCCGTGCTTGGCCATGAACTCCGCGAAGTCCTCGGGGGTGTCCGCGCCGCGGGCGTGCTTCTCCAGCAGGTCGTTGAGGTCGGAGAGCATCTCGTTGATCGCCTGCCGGTCCTCGTCGGTGGCGTTCTCCAGGGCCTGCTTCATGCCGGCGAAGCGCTGGTCCAGCAGCTCGCGGCCGAGCAGGTCCTTGATCTGCTCGAAGGCCTCGCGGGCCTCGCTCGACTGCCAGTCGTAGTCGCCGAGCTCGGTCACTGCAGCGGCCGGCGAGTCCGGCAGGTTCTCCATCCGCATCTCACGGAAGGCGCGGTCGCCGTCGTCCATCATCGCGTCGCGGGCCAGCTGCTTGCGCTCCTCCAGCACGGCCTTGTCGAGCAGCTCGCGCACCTCGTTGAGTGTGCCGTCGAGGTTGTGCTGCTGGAGCAGCTCACGGCGCCGCTCGGCGACCCGCCGGGCGAGGTCGTCGAGCCCGGCCTGGTCCTGGCCGCCGCGGCGCAGGAACTCCCGCATCGCCCGCTCGGGGCTGTAGCCGGCCATCACGTCCTCGCCGATGGCGTCCAGCGCCTCGGCGATGTCGACGGGCGGGGCGAGCGGGTCGCCGCCGTCGTAGCGGCGGTAGCGGCTCATCCGTAGACCGTCTCGGAACCGTCGCTGTCCTTGCCGATCCGGCGGGCGAGGAAGAGCCCCTCCAGGGAGAGCTCGATCGCGGCCGCGCGCTCACCGTCGGAGGCACCGCCACCGGGGCCGAAGACCCGCTCGCAGACCTGGTCGTAGAGGTCGGACTCGCCCAGCACGGGCAGCCCGGCGAGCACGTCGCGAGCGGTGACCGCGGCGCCGGTGGTGATCGTGGCGCCGTCCTCGACCGCCTCGACGAGCAGCGCGAAGTCGAGCCCGCGGAAACGCTCGCGGACGGTCTCGGCGGTCGCCGTGCGCAGCAGGTGGGTGAGGACCTCGGCCTCACGGCCCTCCTCGCCGGACTCGAACTCGATCTTCCCGCCCAGCACGTCGACCGCCGTCTCCAAGTCGACGACCCGGGCCACCGCCCGGTCCTCCCCCGCGATCGTCGCCCGCCGCAGCGCCGCCGCGGCGATCGTCTCGGCGCCCGCGATCGCGAACCGGGCGGAGACACCGGAGCGCTGGTCGACGGCGCTGGACTCGCGCAGGTTGCGGGTGAAGCGGGCGAGGATCTCGACCAGGAAGTCGGGCACGTCGACCTGCCCGTCCAGCAGGTCGGCCTCCTGGCGCACGACGGCGATCTCCGCGTCCAGGGCCCGCGGGTAGTGGGTGCGGATCTCGGCGCCGAAACGGTCCTTGAGCGGGGTGATGATGCGCCCGCGGTTGGTGTAGTCCTCCGGGTTGGCCGAGGCGACCACGAACACGTCGAGCGGCAGCCGCAGGACGTAGCCGCGGATCTGGATGTCGCGCTCCTCCATCACGTTGAGCATCGCGACCTGGATCCGCTCGGCGAGGTCGGGCAGCTCGTTGATGGCGACGATGCCGCGGTGCGAGCGCGGGATCAGGCCGAAGTGGATGGTCTCGGGGTCACCGAGGGAGCGGCCCTCGGCCACCTTCATCGGGTCGACGTCGCCGATCAGGTCGGCGACCGAGGTGTCCGGGGTGGCGAGCTTCTCGGCGTACCGCTCGTCGCGGTGGCGCCAGGACACCCGCAGGTCCTCGCCGTACGACGCCGCGGCGGCCTTCGACGCCACCGTGATCGGCTCGTAGGGGTGCTCCCCCAGCTCGGAGCCGGAGATGACGGGCGTCCACTCGTCGAGCAGCCCGACGAGCGAGCGCAGCAGCCGGGTCTTGCCCTGGCCGCGCTCGCCGAGCAGCACCAGGTCGTGGCCCGCGATGATCGCCCGCTCCAGCTGCGGGATCACCGTGTCCTGCAGGCCGTGCAGCCCGGGCCACGGGTCCTCGCCACGGGCGAGCTTGTCGAGGAGGTTGGCGCGCAGCTCGGCCCGCAGCGACTTCTGCTGGTGGCCGGAGGCGCGGAGGGCGCCGAGGGTGGAGATTCCGGGAGCCGAAGTGGTCACCGTCTCACGCTACTGCGCTCACACAACGGCTGTCGTCGCTCTACGCTTTCGATCGTGACGGCCGTGGCGATCGTGCTGGGAGCGCTCTGCGTGGCGCTCGTCGTGCTCGTCGTGCTGTTCGCCCGCGACCGGGCCCGGCTGCAGGCCGAGCTGGTCGCGCTGGGCGCGCACATCACCCAGCTGGAGTCCGACCTGGACGCCGCGCTGCGCCCGCCGCCGCCCTCGACCTCGGCCGAGCGGGCGATGCGCCGCATGCTGCGCACCGCCTCCCGGGTCCGCGAGCGCGGCATCGCCGGGCTGATCCAGAGCACGGTCGAGGACCTGCAGAGCTGGGCCACCGAGGAGCGCGCGGACATCCTCAACATGGCCGCCTCCGACGGCACGGTCACCTTGTTCTTCTCCGACATCGAAGACTCCACCCCGCTCAACGACCGGCTCGGCGACAGCACCTGGGTGAAGGTGCTCGCCGCGCACGACCGGGTGCTGCGCGCGCAGATCGAGAAGTACCGCGGCCAGGTGGTCAAGACCGCAGGCGATGGCTTCATGGTCGCCTTCCGCGACGCGGAGGCCGCCTGCCGGGCGGCGCTCGGCATCCAGCGCGACCTGCCGCGCGACCCGACGCTGCGCCGGCACGGCCCGATCCAGGTGCGGATCGGCATCCACACCGGCCAGGTGGTGGCGCGCGACGGCGACTACTTCGGGCGCAACGTCGCCATGGCGGCCCGCGTCGCCGACCTGGCCAAGGGCGGTGAGGTGCTCGCCAGCGACGCGGTCCGCGAGGCGCTGGACGACGACGCGGCCGTCGTGCTCGTCGAGCGGGACGCCGTCGAGCTGAAGGGCCTGCCCGGCGAGCACGTCGTGTGGGAGATCCTCCGCAAGTCCTAGACCCGGGGCGCGGCCCGCCCGCTGTGCAGGAAGCGGCCGCCCTCGACGAACTCCACCCGTCCGGCCGCGTCCCCGTTCGCGTCCACCCGGACGAACTGCTCGCCCGCCAGCCGCCGCAGCTCGACGGTCACCGGCGTGAGCACCTCGCCGGCGCGCGTCGCCGTCGCGACCGCCTCGTCGCGCTCGGTGCGGGTCAGCCAGAGCCGCCCGGCGGCATCCGTGGTGACCTCGGAGACCTCGTTGCGCAGCGCGTACCTCCCGACGTACGACGCCGGGTCGGCCCCGGTCGTCGCCGGCACCTCCGGCGGCCCCGGCAGCGTGACCAGGTCGTCGAGCAGCTCCGCGCACAGGATCGACACCAGCGCGGCCATCGCCCCACCGTTGACCAGCACGGCCACCGCCACCCCGGCGTCCGGGACGGTGCGCAGCATCGCGCCGCAGCCGATCGCGTCCCCGCCGTGCTCGGCGACCCCGGTGACCGGCAGCCGCCAGCCCAGCCCCTGCCGGGCGCCCTCGCTCGCCGGGACGGCGACGTGCGGGGTGCGCATCAGCCGGGCGCTCTCCCGCGACAGCAGGCGCAGCCCGCCCGGCCCGATCCCGTCGGCGAGGTGCATCCGGGCCAGCGCGACCAGCCCGCTCGCCGGCATCGCGAGCGTGTTGCCGGCCGCCGGGTTGGAGGCGGGCATCGGCGACCAGGTGCGCAACGGCCGCGCGGGCTGTCCGGCCCGGGCGTCCAGGTGGCCGATCGCGCTGCGGTGGGCCAGCGCCTCGCCGGCGTCGACGGCCAGGCCGCGCACGCCGAGCGGCTCGGCCAGGCGGCGGCGCAGCGCGGCGTCGTAGGACAGCCCGAGGGTCACCTCGACCAGCCGGCCGAGCACTCCCATCCCGGCGCTGCAGTAGGAGTACAGGTGCCCGGGCGGCAGGTGCTGCGGCGCGTTCGCGACGTGCTTGTCGACGAGCTCGCCGAGCCGGCGGCGGTCGTCGCGGACGTCGGGCCACAGGTCGCCCTCGAAGCCGCCGGTGTGGGTGAGCAGGTGGCGCACGGTGATCGCCGCGCTCTGCTCCTCGTCGGACGTGCGGAACCGCGGCAGGTGGCGGCGGACCGGGTCGTCGAGGGAGATCTTGCCCTCGTCGACGAGCTGGAGCACCAGGGTGGCGGTCCACAGCTTCGTCACCGACTGGACCTGGAAGGGCGAGTCCGGCGTCGTGGCCACCCCGGTGCGCAGGTTGACGACACCCGCGGCCGCCTCGACCACCTCGTCGTCGGCGAGCACCGCGACCGACGCCCCCGGGACGTCGTAGGTCGCCACCAGCTCGGCGAGCCGGCGCCCGAGACGGTGCGCGTCGAGACGTGCCATTCAGTCGATCATACGGAGAGCAGCACCGACGACCCGTGCCCGAAGAGTCCCTGGTTGGCGGTGATCCCGACCTTCGCGCCCTCGACCTGGCGCCCGGTCGCCTGTCCGCGCAGCTGCCAGGTGAGCTCGCAGACCTGCGCGATCGCCTGGGCCGGGACGGCCTCGCCGAAGCAGGCCAGTCCACCTGAGGGGTTGACCGGGATCCGGCCACCGATCGTGGTCTCGCCCGCGCGGAGCAGCACCTCGGCCTCCCCGCGCTTGCACAGCTGCAGGTCCTCGATCCAGTCGAGCTCCAGCGCGGTGGACAGGTCGTAGACCTCGGCGACGTCGACGTCCTCGGGCCCGATCCCCGCCTCGTCGTACGCCGCCTGGCCGATCGCCTCCTTGAACGTCCGCTCCGGCACGCCGGTCACCGCGGACGAGTCGGTCGACAGCAGCGGCATGTCGATCACCGTGTTGGGGAAGGTCGGGGTGACCGTGGAGACCGCCGCGACCCGCACCGGCTGCGCGATGCCGTGCTTGCGCGCGTACTCCTCGCTGCACAGCACCACGGCGGCGGCGCCGTCGGACGTCGCGCAGATGTCGAGCAGGTGCAGCGGGTCGGAGACCACCGGCGAGGCGAGCACGTCCGCGACGCTCGCCTCCTTGCGGAAGCGGGCGTTGGGGTTGGCCAGGCCGTGCCGGGCGTTCTTGACCTTCACCTGCGCGAAGTCCTCGTTGGTGGCGCCGTAGAGGTCCATCCGCCGGCGCGCGTAGAGCGCGAAGTACGCCGGGTTGGTCATGCCGAGCAGGCGGAAGCGGAGCCAGTCCGGGTCGTTCCAGCGCTCGCCGGCGTTCGGCGCGAGGAAGCCCTTGGGCGTGGTGTCCGCGCCGACGACCAGCGCCACCTCGGACAGCCCGGCCAGGATCCGCGCCCGGGCGGTGTCGATGGCCTGGGCACCGGTCGCGCAGGCGGCGTACGACGTCGCGATCCGCGCGCCGTTCCAGCCGAGCGCCTGGGCGAAGGTCGAGCCGGCGACGTAGCCGGCGTAGCCGTTGCGGACGGTCTCGCCGCCCACGACGAGGTCGACGTCGGACCACGCGATGCCGGCGTCGGACAGCGCGGCCCGGGCCGCGTGCACGCCGTACTCGGTGAAGTTGCGGCCCCACTTGCCCCACGGGTGCATGCCCACCCCGGCGATCGCGACGCTCATGCGGCCACCGGCTTCCAGCGGTAGATGGTGCGCTCGCCGGACTCGTCGGCGTTCAGCGTCTCCACGACCAGCTCGACCTCGGCGCCGACCCGCAGGTCCGCGACGCCGTAGCCGTCGGCGACCTGGCCGAGCACGACGAGGCCCTCGGGCAGTTCGACGGCGGCCAGCGCGAACGGCACGTAGGGCTCCGTGGCCGGGACGTACGGCGCCGGGGGCTGGTACTGCGCGTCGGTGTAGGACCACACCGTCCCGCGCCGGGCGAGCGGCACCGAGGTGTGCTCCTCCCCCGCGCAGGCGGGGTTGCGGCAGAAGGACACGGCGTCGTCCGCGACCGGCGGGAACACGACGTTGCTGCACGTGGTGCACCGGGAGGCGAGGAGCGTGGGCTCCGCGCCGGTGGTGAACCAGCCCTCGACGACCGGGGTGGCGCTCACGGAGCCTCCTGAACTAGAACGTGTTCTACACCCTAGCAAGGCGGCTGGTACGACGCGCGGGCCGGCCCGCTGTGCGTCAGCGCGTCCAGGGTGAGCGCGATGGTCGTGCGGTTGGTCGGCACGAGCAGGTGGTCGGCGATCGCGAGCGGGCACCTCGCCTGGATCGTGAGGTTGGTGGTCAGCGGGCCGGCGACGAGGTAGCCGGACGTGTGCGGGACGACCACCTCGTCGTACCGGGTGGTGATCTGGGTGTAGCTCACCGCGCCCGGCGTCTCGTCGCCCGCGTTGAGGTTCGCCAGGAACGCCGAGCCCCAGGCCTGCTGGTTGCAGGAGACGCAGACCGCGCCGGGCAGCAGGCCGGCGATCGGGTTGAGCGCCGGGATCAGCATCGTGCCGTGGTTGGACGGCGCGATGCCGACCAGGTCGTCGACGAAGGACGCGCCACCGAGGAGCTTGATGTAGTAGCGCGGCATCATCCCGCCCTGGGAGTGCCCGACCAGGGACACTCTGGCGGCGCCGGTGGCGGCGCGCACCTTGGCGACGTAGGCCTTCAGCTCCCCGGCCGAGGTCACGATGTCGCCGGTGCCCCGGTTGCCGTAGTCGAGGGAGAAGACGCAGAACCCCTGGGCCTTGATCGCCTTGGCGAGCGGCTCGAGCAGGTGGCGGCGGTCGCCGAAGGTGCCGTGCACGAGCACGACCGGCGTGGGCCGGGCCGCGGTCGGCCGGCAGGACCAGTCGTTGGTGCCCGGGATGTCGCCCTCGGGCGCGGTGGGCAGCGTCGGCAGGATCGTGTCGGCCCGCGCCGCTGGGGCCGCGGTGAGGACGCCGAGGACGACGAGCAGGGAGACCAGGAGGGAGCGCACGTCAGCATTCAACGCGCGAACGTGACCGGTGTCACCCCTCGGTCCGCGACCGGCTCAGTCGTCGCCCGGCTGCTGCTTCGGCGGCGGGCCGGGCTTCTTGCAGATCACCGTGTCGGCCGGCGTGTAGTTGGTGTGGAACTTCTCGGTGTGGTCGACGGTCGAGGAACCGTGCTTGCGGAAGATCCGGGTGACGTCGACCTGGAAGCCGGACGAGCCGGTGTGCGGCTCGCAGTCGGAGGTGGTCAGCGTGCGGGTGGCCGGACCGACGTACGCGTAGCGCTCGGAGGTCTTCGAGTCGATGTCCCAGACCTTGGTGGACCACATCTGCACGGTCACCGTGCCCTGGCGCGAGTAGCTGCTCGGCTCGACCCAGGCATGGATCAGCACACCGTGGTCGGTGTCGTTCTCGAAACGCAGGTCGACCGTCGGCCAGGCGACCGTGGCCTCGCGGCCGACCGGGTAGCGGTCGATGTAGAACGAGTGCGGCTTGTGCTGGATGTCCTTCAGGCCCGCGAAGAACATCGCGTTGAAGGTGGTGGTCGCCATCTGCGAGACGCCGCCGCCGAGGTCGAGCTTGAGGATGCCGTTGCTGATCACGTAGCCCTCGGTGAAGCCGTTCTCGGCGGTGCGCTCCCCCACGATCTTGTTGAGGGAGAACTCCTCGCCCGGCTTGAGCACCGTGCCGTCGATCAGCTTCGCCGCGCGGCCGATGTTGGTGTTGCGGTAGTCGGCGTGCGGGTAGTGCGTGGAGAACTCCGAGACCTTCTCGACGATCTTGAGGTTCGTGGCGTCCTCGGTCGTGAACGCCGCCTCCTTGACCTTCGCGTCGACCGTGCCGCTGCGCTTGCCGGCGGGCTGGGTGAGCAGGCCCTGGAAGACCTCGACCACCTGGGCCGGGTCGAACTCGACCCCCGGCTTGGCCGGCACCACGCGCGGCTTGCCCTTCACCAGGCGCACGGTCGCGTCGACCGGCTTACCGTCGGAGGTCGCGCTGGCGACCAGCTTGGTCACCACCGCCTGGTCGACGACCGGGACCAGGGCGCCGTTCTCGGGCTTCATCGACAGCGCGGCGGCGAACCTCGCCGGCGCCAGGACGACGTTGTTCTTGCCGAAGGCGAGGGTGACCGGGGCGGCCATCGCCGGCTCGGCGAAGGACTTCACGGCCTCCGCGACCTCGGCGGCGTCCACCTCGGGCTGGGCCTTGGTGACCTCCAGGGTCACCTCGTCGGTGCCGGACAGGAAGGCGTCGGCGAGCGTCTCGCGGGCGGCGTCGGCGTCGATCGCCTCACCGGCCACCGGCGGCACCGTCTCCACGCCCTGCGCGGTGAACCGGACCTGGCCGTCCTTCGGCGGCGTGCCGAGGCCCTTCGAGAGCGCGGTGAGCTGGGTGTCGAACCGGTCCTCGTCCACCCGGACGACGGCGTCGGTGTCCTCGCCGCCGGCGAAGTAGTCCCACTGCCGCTTCGGGCTCCAGCTCGCGCCGGCACCGGCGGCGTCCACCGAGGCGGCGTAGTCGATGCTCATCCCGATCGCGGACGGCTTCACGGTGGTGTCGTCCGCGGCGTCGCGGCCGGGGAGCGCGTGCTCCACCCGCACCTTGACCGGTGCGTCGGCGCGCGGGCCCAGCTCGCGCTCGAGCTCCTCGAGCGCGGCGGACCGGGTCATCCCCCCGACGTCGACGCCGGAGACCTTCGCACCCCGCGGGAGCTTGTCGCCCGCGACGGCGTGCGCGGCGGCGTACCCACCGACGACGAGCAGCAGGAGCACGACGACGACCGCGACGACGGCCTTGCCGCCGGGGCGTTCGCGCTTCTCGGAGCCGTCGCCCGAGATCCCTTGCCACATCGTCACGCGCGCCATCCTAAGGAGCCCTCCCGAATGCCCCGGAATCGCGGGTGGCCGGGACCGCGGATTCCCTAGGATGCGAGCACCCCCAGCCCAGGAGACCTTCGTGGCGTCCTTCGCACTGCAGCCTCTCGGCGAGAACCCGTTCGACGACGAGAACCCGCACTACTACGTCTTCACCCTGACCACCGCACGGCCGGCGGCCGAGGTCTGGGCGGACCTGCACGGCGAGCGGCCGCTGCGCTGGTGCAAGGGCCTGCACGAGGTGCGGTGGACCTCCCCCGAGCCGTTCGGTGTCGGCACCACCCGCACGGTCACCCTCGCCAACCGGGTGACGATCAACGAGCGCTACTTCCGGTGGGAGGAGGACCCCCAGCGCGGCTACGTCAACGCCTTCGTCGTCGAGTCCGCCACGGTGCCGCTCTTCCGGCGGCTCGCCGAGCGCTACACCGTGGTGCCGGGCCCGGGGTCGAGCACCTTCACCTGGGAGTTCGTCATCGAGCCGAACGGCCCGGTCACCGCCCAGCGGCTCGCCGCGCGGATGGTCGCGCACACCGTCGCGGGGCTGCGGCGCGACACCCTCGCGCACTTCGGCGCCGCCGACGCCTGACAGGGATTCCCTGCCAGCCCTTCCGCCGGAGGCCCCTCATCCGATAAGAATTTCCTGCCCGGGGACATCGGACGTCGATTCATTGCTGTCGTCGCACGCCCACCGGAAGGAAGTTTCTCGGGATGAACCACACTCCCCGTCGCCGTACGGCGGCGCTCGCCGTCGCATCGGCGATCTCCCTGCTCACCCTCTCCTCGCCGACCGCCGGGGCACAGGCGCCCACCGTGGCGGCCGCGGCGCCCGATGTACCGGTCGCCAACGTCCAGGCGCACCTGCAGAAGCTGCAGGACATCGCGACGGCCAACAACGGCAACCGGCGCGCCGGCAGCGCCGGCTACACCGCGTCGACGAGCTACGTGAAGAGCACCCTGGAGGCGGCCGGCTACACCGTCACCCTCCAGCGCTGCACGACCTGCGACTACCCCTCCGACAACGTCGTGGCCGACTGGCCGGGCGGCGACGCCAGCAAGACCTACATGTTCGGCGCCCACCTCGACAGCGTCTCGGCCGGACCGGGCATCAACGACAACGGCTCGGGCTCGGCGATCCTGCTGGAGAACGCGCTGCAGCTCGCCAAGGCGAACCCGACACTGACCGGGCACGTGCGCTTCGCGTGGTGGACCGACGAGGAGCAGGGCCTCAACGGCTCGGCCCACTACGTCAAGAGCCTCACCAGCGCGCAGCGCGGCCAGATCAAGGCCTACTACAACTTCGACATGGTCGCCTCCACCAACGGCGGCTACTTCATCAACCACATCACCACCGCCGCGGCGGCTCCGATGAAGGCCTACTGGGACTCCCTGGGCCTCCAGCCGGAGGAGAACGTCGAGGGCGCGGGCCGCTCCGACGACTACTCGTTCGAGAACTACGGCATCCCCACGTCCGGCTACGCGATGGGCGCGAGCGCCCGGAAGACCTCGGCGCAGGCGAGCAAGTGGGGCGGCACCGCCGGCTCGGCGTACGACCCCTGCTACCACTCGGCGTGCGACAAGTACCCCTCGAACATCAACGTCACCGGGCTCGACCGCTCCGCCGACGGCCTCGCCTACACGATCTGGCACACCGCGGTCGATGGCGGCGGTACGACGCCCGTCGGCGGCCCGCTCGCCAACGGCGGCTTCGAGTCAGGTGCGACGGCGTGGACCGGATCGGTCAGCCGGATCACCAACAGCACCGGCCGCCCCGCCCACACCGGCTCCTGGAAGCTCTGGCTCGGCAGCCACGGCACGACCACGAGCGAGGAGGTCTCCCAGTCCTTCGCCGTGCCGGCCGACGCCGCCAGCCCGACGTTGACCTACTGGATCCGCATCGACACCGCCGAGAGCGGGAGCACGGTCTACGACAAGGCGACGGTGCAGGTCAACGGCACCACGAAGCACTCCTACTCCAACGCCTCCACGCCGAAGTCGACCTGGTCGCAGAAGACGATCGACCTCAGCGCCTACAAGGGCACGACGATCACCCTGCGGCTCGCCGCGACGGAGGACTCCAGCCTCCAGACGAGCTTCGTCATCGACGACGTCGCCACCAGCTTCTGACGACGCGGGCTCAGGACTCGGCCTGGTCCGCCGGACCCCGGCGGACCAGGCCGACGAAGCCACCGGCCAGCACCAGCATCCCGACGACCAGGAGCGCGTAGCCGCGCGTGTCGGAGGCCACCAGGTAGTCCCCCTCCGCCCGGCGGGTGGTGCCCAGCCAGAGCACGACGACCCAGCCGAGCGCGAACGGCAGCCGGGCCCACCAGCCCGGCGGCAGCGCGACCAGGGCGGCGAGCGTGGTCGCCGTGCCCAGGACCAGGCCCCAGGTGTAGCCGTGCAGCAGGACGGTGCACACCGAGACCGCCGCACCGGCGAGGAGCGCGGGCACGACGAGCCCGCCGCGTGCCAGCAGCGTCATCGCGTCGTACCGGTCAGCCGGGGATGCCGGCAAACAGGTCGGTCTCCCACCCGTTGTCGCCGTCGGTGTCCCCGGCGACGCCCTTGACCAGGCGGTACTGCTCGCGCCCGAAGGCCTCCGCGCCCTGGTTGTTGGACAGCGCGAAGAAGGGCCCGTCGGTGGTGATCTGGGTGGCGTGCGCCCGCAGCGCGGCGAGCTTCTGCTCGACGTACGCGCTCGCGTCGACCTCGCACGAGATGTCCTCGTCGGGGCGGAACATCGGCGGCAGGTCGCCGTCGGGGTCCATGCCCTCGAAGGTCGTGGTGTCGCCGGACGCGCGGATCCGGCGCAGCCCCTCGCGGATGCGGCTCTCCGAGATGGCGCCCCAGTAGATCTTGTCGATCTCCCAGGCCTCCCCCAGATCCCGGCGGTACGACGGCGCGGCGGCCAGCTGAGCGCCGTACATCGCGACCCGGTGGGCCTGGATGTGGTCCGGGTGGCCGTAGCCGCCGAACTCGTCGTAGGTCACCAGCACCTGCGGGCGCACCTCGCGGATGATCTCCACCAGGTGGGTCGCGGCCTGGGTGAGGTCGGCGTGCCAGAAGGCGTTGTCGTGGATGTCGTCGGCGGCGATCGCGTGGCCGTCCTCGTGCCACTTCATCCCGGAGTCGCGGTAGGTGCCGAAGCCGCCCAGGAAGCGGTGGTCCGTCACGCCGAGCGCGGCCATCGCCGCGTCGAGCTCGCCGCGCCGGTGCTCGCCGAGCCGGTCCTCCTTGTCAGCGGCCAGGTGCTCCAGCTCGGGCACCAGGATCTCGCCCATCTCGCCCGCCGTGCAGGTGACGAGGGTGACCCCGCGACCCTCGGCGGCGTACCTGGCCATGGTCGCGCCCTGGCCGATCGACTCGTCGTCGGGGTGGGCGTGGACGAGCAGCAGACGGTGGGCCGCGGTTTCGCTCATGATCTGGAGCGTAATGATGAGTCCCATGACGCACACCCTCGGGCGGCGCGTGGTGCCCGCAGCCGCTCTCGCCCTGCTCGCCTCCGGGCTCGCCGGCTGCGGCCTGCTCGACGGCAGCTCACGGGTGGAGAAGGCGCTGGAGTACCTGCCCGCGGGCACCACCTCGGTCACCTTCGTCGACCGCGCGAAGGCAGGCGACGACTTCGGCACCGCCCTCACCGTGTGGGACCGCGCCATGGACGGGGCCGCCTTCGGCGACGACGACATCGAGTGGGAGGCCACCGGCACCGGCGAGGGCGGGCTGGCCCGCGTCTGGCGGATGAAGCGCGACCTCGACTTCGACGAGGTCGCCGAGGACCTCCTCGACGCGGGCTACGAGCGCAGCGGCCCCGACGACCGGCTGGTCTTCCACGCCGACCTCGAGAAGGCCGACCCGAACGGCCTCGTCGGCGGGCGCTACCCCGCCCAGCTGCTCGACATCGCCCTGGTGCCCGACGAGTCCGTCATCCTCACCGGCGGCGACGCCGAGGCGGCGGCGAGGGCGAGCACCGACGACGCCGACTCCCTCGCCGACGAAGGTGCCTTCGGCGACCTGCTCGACCGGGCCGAGGACCAGGACGACCTCGCGTACGCCGCCGTCTCCACCCAGCCGCTGTGCGGCGCGGGCGCCCGGACCAGCCCCGCGCAGGCCGAGGAGCTCTCCGGCGACCTCGGCACGCCGGACGCGATGGCGCTGTTCGTCCGTCCGGACCAACCGGTGGCCGCGGTCCGGCTGTTCGACGGCGACGGCGCCGAGGCGGACGAGAAGGCGCTCGCGGACTACCTGGAGGAGAGCGCGCCGCGGACCGGGTTCGACGCCGACCTCGACGTCTCCCGCGACGGTGACGTGGTCGAGGCCGAGGCGCCCTGGTCGGACCGGCAGCAGCTGGTCGCCGCCTGGGCGCGCGGCGAGGGCCCGTTCGCCTGCGCTGCGGGCTAGGGCCGATCCGGCCGCTTGACCCGCAGCGGCCGGTCCGGCAGCACCAACGGCTGCACCGGCGCGGGGCCGTCGTCGCTCTCGTCGTCCAGCCAGCCGTCGTACATCTCCACCAGCAGGTCGAGCTGGACCTCCGGGGCGTCGGTCACCACCGCCCACGGGTGGTCCTCGTCGTCGTCCTCGCCGGCCAGCCGCTCGCGGACGACCTCGGCCTGGTAGCCGCCGCGCACCAGCGCGAGCGCCGCCGAGCGCGCGTGCTCCTCGTCGAAGAAGATGCCCCTCACGGCTCCATTCTGACCCAGCCCCGCTCGGGGCGTCGGCTACGGTGACGGCCGTGGCCGGACTGCACCTGACCCGCACCGAGGAGAACGTCGCGGAGATCGACGCCCTCGCGGCGGCGCTCGCGGCCGACGGGGGCGGCCGGGTCGGCATCGACGGCATGGTCCCGGACCTGGTCCGCCGCCTGCGCCGCACATGGGCGCCCAGCCCGCGGCTGCTCGGCCGCAAGGTCACCGCGGCCTACACCTGGGACGCGCCCGACCGCCGGGACCCCACCTGGATGCCGCAGGGCATCACCACCTCGGCCGAGACCGGCTTCCGCGACCGGCACGGCCACGACGTGCTGGCGACGTCGTGGTACTCCAAGCAGGGCTCCGGCGCGCGGATCAGCGTCGTCGACGTGGCCCGCCGCCGCTACGGCCACGTCCTGCTGGTCACCCCGACGCTGAAGGACGGCGTGCCGGGGCTCCGCCCGCTCAAGGTGCACGCGGGCGGCATCGTGTGGCACGGCGACTACCTGCACGTCGGCGGCACCGGCAAGGGGCTCTACACCTGCCGGTGGGACGACCTGCTGCGGGTGCCGGCCGGCTCGTCGTACGAGACCTGGGGACACCGCTACGTGCTGCCGGTCCGCTTCATCTACCAGGGCGTGAGCGACGAGGGCACCGCGCGGCTGCGGTTCTCGTTCTTCACCATCGACCGCAGCCGGGGCGAGCCGGCGCTGGTGGTCGGCGAGTACGGCTCGCTCAAGCAGACCCGGCGCTTCGCGCGCTTCGAGATCGACCCGGCGACCGCGCTGCTGACCGGCGACACCGAGGGCCGCTACGTCCCGGAGATCGACGACCGCGGCCAGGCCCGGATGCAGGGCGTCGCCGTCGTCGACGGCCGGTTCTACGCGACCGCCTCGCGCACGCCGGTCTACCCCGGCTCGATGTACGTCGGCACGCCCGGCGGCTTCCGCGAGCACCGCTGGGCCACCCCGATCGGCCCCGAGGACCTGGTCTGGTGGCCGGAGACCGAGTCGCTGTGGTCGGTCACCGAGCACCCGCGCCGGCGCTGGATCTTCGGGATGCGCCGCTCCGGACTCGGTTCCTGACCCGAACCGGGACGTAACACGCCCGACGCATGCCGCTCCTAGGCTGCGCGGGGTGATCCTGCAGCCCGGGACCGGTCCGATCCGGTCGGCGACGTACCTGCCGGCCGAGCCCGGCACGGTGCACTGGGGCCGCCTGCCCTGCGCCGCCGACGCCCCGGTGCTGAGCGTCGACCCGGGCACGGAGGTCACCTTCGACACGGTCAGCCACGAGGGGATCCTGGAGGACCAGGGCCGCGACCCGCGCGCCTTCTTCCGCCGGCACGGCGTGCCGGCCGAGGAGGTGCTCGACGACGCGGTGGCGCTCGCGGCGTCCCCGCTGCCGCGCACGCTCGGGGTGGACGGGCCGCACGTCGTGTCCCGCCCGGTGCGGGTGCGCGGCGCCCGCGCCGGCGACCTGCTCGCGATGACCGTCGTGGAGACCCTCCCCCGGGTGCGGTACGGCGTCGTGTCCAACCGTCACGGCAAGGGCGCGCTGCCCGGCGAGCTGCCGGCCGACGGGCGCACGGTCTCGGTGTTCGCGGCGGTGACCGAGGACGGGACGCACGCCCGGCTCCCGCTGCGCGAGGGTGGCGAGCCGGTGGTGTCCTTCCCGCTGGCGCCGTTCCTCGGGATCATGGGCGTGGCGAGCGCGGCGTCCGAGCGCCCGCACTCGGTGCCTCCCGGACCATTCGGCGGCAACCTCGACATCAACCTGCTGACGGCCGGCGCCACCCTCTACCTGCCGGTCCAGGTCGACGGAGCGCTGGCCTACGTCGGCGACCCGCACTTCGCGCAGGGTGACGGCGAGGTCTCGCTGACCGCACTGGAGGCCTCCCTCCGTGCGACGGTCCGGCTCGACGTGGTCCCCCGGGAGGACGCCGTGCGCCGCTTCGGCGAGCTCGCCGGGCCGTTGGCGGAGACCGCCGAGCACCTCGTGCCGACCGGGCTCGACCCCGACCTCGACGTGGCGGTGCAGAACTGCGTGCGCGCGGCGATCGGGCTGCTCGGCGCCCGCTACGACATGGCGCCGCACCTGGCCTACGCCTACCTCAGCGCGGCCACCGACTTCGACATCTCCCAGGTCGTCGACGTGGTCAAGGGCGTGCACGCGCGGATCCGCAAGAGCGACTTCCCGGCCGGGCCGTGAGCCGCTGGGACGAGCGGGTCTGGCAGCTGCTCGGCGACCCGCTGCTGCACGGCAGCCCGACCGGTCCGCTGGCGGGTGAGAGCGTCGCCGTCAAGGACCTCTACGACGTCGCCGGGCTCTCCGTCGGCGCCGGCAACCCGGCGCGGCTGGCCGCCACCACCCCGGCCGACGCGGACGCTCCCGTCGTGGCCGCGCTGCTCGCCGCCGGGGCGTCGCTGCGCGGGATCGCCCAGACCGACGAGTTCGCCTACTCGCTGGCCGGCACCAACGCCCACCACGGGACGCCGCCGAATCCCGCGGCGCCGGGCCGGATCAGCGGCGGCTCCTCCTCGGGGTCGGCGGCGGCGGTGGCACTGGGCGAGGCCTCGATCGGCCTGGGCACCGACACGGGCGGCTCGATCCGGGTGCCGGCGGCGTACCAGGGGCTGTTCGGCATCCGCACCAGCCACGGCCTGGTGGCGCGCGACGGCGTGCTGCCGTTGGCGCCGAGCTTCGACGCCGTGGGCTGGCTGACCCGCGACGCGGACCTGCTCGCGCGGGTCGGCGCCGTCCTGGTGCCGGGCACCACGACCTCCGCCGATCGGCGCCTGGTGACCGTGCCCGCGCTGCTGGAGCTGGCCGACGTGGAGGTGGCCGCGGCGGTCGCCGGCTGGCAGCCGCGGACGCCGCGACCACGCACGTGGCCGGTGGACGAGCTCGCGAGCTGGCGCGACGCCTTCGTCACCCTCCAGGCGTGGGAGGCCTGGCAGGCGCACGGCGGGTGGCTGGCGGACCGCCTCGACACGCTGGGCGCCGACGTGCGGGCCCGCTTCGAGCGGGCCGGCGCGGTCGGCGAGGAGGAGGCGGCGACCGCCCGGGCCGTGGTCGTCGCCGCCCGGGAGACGATCCGCGCGCTCGTGGACGACCAGGTCCTCGTCCTGCCCGCGGCGCCCACGGTCGCCCCACTGCTCGGGGACGGGCTCGCCGCCCGGCTCCAGGCGACCCGGGAGGCGACCCTGGCGCTGACCTGCGTCGCCAGCATCGGCGGCCTCCCGGCCGTGACCGTCCCGCTGCGCACCTCCTCCGGGCTGCCCTGCGGGGTGTGCCTGCTCGCCGCCCCCGGACGCGACCACGACCTGCTGGACCTCGCGCGCGAATTGACCTGACTGAAACGATTGTTTCGATCTCGCTTCACAGGGAGGATCTAGTTTCAGAGCCCTGAGCGAGGAGGCCCCGTGCTGATCGAGGAGTTCAACGCCCTGCCGGAGGCGGAGGCGGCAGCGGCGCTGCGGGCCTGCGTCGCGATCGAGGGGTGGGTGAGCGCACTGGCCGGCGGACGGCCCCACGCCTCGGCCGAGAGCCTGCTCGCCGCCGCTCGCGCGCAGGTGGCGCGATGGACGCCCGCCGACGTCGAGGGAGCGCTCGCCGACCACCCGCGGATCGGGGAGCGCCCCGCCGGCACCGGTACGACGGCCGCGCACTCGCGCCGCGAGCAGCAGGGCGTGGACCCGGCCGACGCCGACCTCGCCACCCGGCTCGCCGCCGGCAACGCGGCCTACGAGCAGCGGTTCGGCCGGATCTACCTGGTCCGGGCCAAGGGCCGTGACGGGCACGAGCTGCTCGCCCTCCTGGACCAGCGGCTCGGCAACGACCCCGCCACCGAGCTCGAGGTGACCCGGCAGCAGCTCGGCGAGATCGCCCTGCTGCGGCTGGCCGACCTGGTGGACGCGGACGCGGAGGTGCTGCGATGAGCACGGCCTCCACCCACGTGCTCGACGCGGTGCTGGGCCGGCCCGCGGCGGGCGTCGGGGTCGTCCTCGGCTCCGCCTCCGGCGTACCGATCGAGGAGGCCGTGACCGACGCCGACGGCCGGGTCCGCTTCGCGGCCGAGCTCGCCGCGGGCGAGCACCGGCTGTCCTTCGCGACCGGGGCGTGGTTCGCCGCCCAGGACCGGGCGTCCTTCCACCCGCGGGTGGAGATCAGCTTCGGGGTGACCGACGGGGAGCACCACCACGTGGCGCTGCTCCTCAGCCCGTTCTCCTACACCACCTACCGGGGGTCGTGATGAGCGACTACGAGCTGTCCGGCCTCCAGCACGGCAAGGCCGAGTGCCGGCTGGTCACCGTCGAGCGCGGCACCGCCGGCCACGTCCTGCGCGACCTCACGGTGAGCACGCAGCTGCGCGGCGACTTCGCCGCGGCCTACACCGACGGCGACAACAGCCACGTGCACGCCACCGACACCCAGAAGAACACCGTCTTCGCGCTCGCCCGCGAGCACGGCGTGCGGACGACCGAGGACTTCCTGCTGGCCCTGGCCGGCCACTGGCGCGCGCAGGAGTGGGTCACCGGCAGCTGGTTCGCCGCCGAGCAGCACGCCTGGGACCGGCTGCCCGCCAACGACCACTCCTTCGCCCGTGGCGGCGGCGCGCACCGCACGGCCTGGGTGCAGACGTGGGGCGAGGAGACCCACGTCCTGGCGGGCGTGCGCGACCTGGTGCTCCTCAAGAGCACCGGCAGCGAGTTCCACGGCTTCCCCCGCGACCGCTACACCACGCTCGGCGAGACCCACGACCGGATCCTGGCGACCAGCGTCACCGCCACCTGGCGCTACGCCGACACGGGCGGCGACTGGGACGCTCGGCACGAGACCGTGCGCGACGCCCTCGTCGACGCCTTCGCGCGCACCCACAGCCTCGCGCTCCAGCAGACCATCCACGCCATGGGCGAGGCCGCGCTCGACGCCTGCCCCGAGGCCGTGGAGATCCGCATCTCCTGTCCCAACAAGCACCACTTCCTCGTCGACCTCACCCCCTTCGGGCTCGACAACCCCGGTGAGGTGTTCGTCGCCGCCGACCGGCCCTACGGGCTGATCTCCGCGACGATCTCCCGCGCCGGGGTCCCCGCGGCGCCGCAGGCGTGGGCCGGGATCGCCCCATGACCGCGACCGTCGCCGCGCGCCGGGTGCTCGTCGAGGGCGTCCTCGCGCCGGCCACCCTGCACCTCGCGGACGGCACCATCACCGCGATCGCCCCGTACGACGCCGGCGCCGCGCTGGTGCTGCCCGACACGTCGTACCTGCTGCCGGGGGTGGTGGACACCCACGTCCACGTCAACGAGCCCGGCCGCACGGAGTGGGAGGGCTTCGCGACCGCGACCCGGGCCGCGGCGCTCGGCGGGGTCACCACGCTCGTCGACATGCCGCTGAACTCCGTGCCGCCGACGACCACCGTCGAGGCCCTGGCGAGCAAGCGCTCGGCCGCTGCCACGCAGGCCGCGGTGGACGTCGGCTTCTGGGGCGGCGCGGTGCCCGACAGCCTGGGCGGCCTGGAACGGCTGTGGGAGGCGGGGGTGTTCGGCTTCAAGTGCTTCCTGTCCCCGAGCGGGGTGGAGGAGTTCCCCGCCCTCGACCCCGTCCAGCTGGGCGCCGCGCTGAAGGAGGTCGCCTCCTTCGGCGGTCTGCTCATCGTGCACGCCGAGGACGCCGCCGTGCTCGACGCGGCGCCGCACCCGCCGAGCCGGTCCTACGCCGACTTCCTGGTCAGCCGTCCCGACGAGGCCGAGCTGGCGGCGATCCGCCGGCTGCTCGACGGCGCCCGGGAGACAGGTTGCCGCGTGCACGTGCTGCACCTGTCGAGCGCGCGGGCGCTCGACCTGATCGCCGACGCCCGCGCCGAGGGACTGCCCGTGACGGTGGAGACCTGCCCGCACTACCTGTGCCTGGCGGCCGAGGAGATCCCCGACGCGGCCCCGGAGTTCAAGTGCTGCCCGCCCATCCGCGACGAGGGCAACCGGTCCGCGCTGTGGGAGGGCCTCGCCGACGGCGTGATCGACGTGGTGGTGAGCGACCACTCCCCCACGACGCCGGCGATGAAGGGAGCCGGCGGCGACCTCCAGCAGGCCTGGGGCGGGATCGCCGGACTGCAGGTGGGCTTCGCCGCCGTCGCCGACGAGGCGCTGCGCCGCGGCCACGGCCTGGAGCGGGTTGCCGCCTGGATGGCCACCGGCACCGCGGACCTCGTCGGGCTCGCCGCGAAGGGCCGGATCGCGGTCGGTGCGGACGCCGACCTGGTCGCCTACGACACCGCCGTGCCGCTGTCGGTGGACGCGAGCCGGCTCGCGCACCGCAACCCCGGCTCGGCGTACGACGGCCGGAGGCTCGCGGGCTCGGTCACCCACACCCTGCTCCGCGGGGAGCCGGTCGAGGAGGGCACGCGACGTGGCGTGCTGCTGGAGAGGACGACCTGATGGACGAGATCGCACCACCGCCGCGCCTGCTGATGGGCCCCGGCCCGATCAGCGTCGACCCGCGGGTGCTGCGGGCGATGGCGGCACCCCTGGTGGGCCAGTTCGACCCGTTCATGACCGCCACCATGAACGAGGTGATGGCGCTCTATCGCGAGGTCTTCGACACCGGCAACGAGCAGACCTTCGTGGTCGACGGCACCGCCCGGGCCGGCATCGAGGCGGCGCTGGTGTCGCTGGTCGAGCCCGGCGACCGGGTGCTGGTGCCGGTGTTCGGGCGCTTCGGGCACCTGCTCACCGAGATCGCCACCCGCTGCGGCGCCGAGGTGCACACCGTCGAGGTGCCCTGGGGCCAGGTCGTCGACCCCGGGCGGGTCGAGGCCGCGATCCGCGAGGTCCGGCCGAAGGTGCTGGCCTGCGTGCAGGGCGACACTTCCACCACCATGTGCCAGCCGCTGGCCGAGATCGGCGCGCTGTGCCGCGAGCACGACGTCCTGTTCTACTGCGACGCCACCGCCTCGCTGGGCGGCAACGAGTTCCGCGCCGACGCCTGGCACCTCGACATCGCCACCGCCGGGCTGCAGAAGTGCCTCGGCGGGCCGTCCGGGTCCGCGCCGATCACGCTGTCACCGCGCGCGGTGGACGTGATCCGCGGCCGCCGCCACGTCGAGCAGGGCATCCGCGAGGACGGCGACGAGCCCACCGGGCGGGTGATCGCGTCCAACTACCTCGACCTCGCCATGGTCATGGACTACTGGGGTCCGCGCCGGCTCAACCACCACACCGAGGCCACCTCGATGCTGTACGCCGCCCGCGAGTGCGCCCGCCTGCTCGGCGCCGAGGGGCTCGACCACGCCGTGGCCCGGCACGAGGTGCACGGCCGGGCGATGCTGCGGGGCGTGCAGGGCCTCGGCCTCGGCGTCTTCGGCGACCTCGCGCACAAGATGAACAACGTCGTGGCGGTCGAGATCCCCGAGCAGCTCGGCGCGGCCGGCGGGGACGCCGTCCGCGCACGTCTGCTGGACGACTTCGCCATCGAGATCGGCACCTCCTTCGGCCCGCTGCACGGCAAGGTCTGGCGGATCGGCACGATGGGCCACAACGCCCGCAAGGACGCGGTGCTGACGACGCTGGCGGCCCTGGAGCAGGTGCTGCGGGCGGCCGGCGTACGGGTGCCGGCGGGCGGGGGCGTCGCCGCCGCCCAGGAGGTCTACGCATGACGAGCGCCGCGGTCGTGCTGGCCCGCTGTGCCGAGCTCGCCACCGTCTCCGCCTCGCCGACCTGGCTGGAGCGCACCCACCTCACGCCCGAGCACCGGCGGGCCAACGCCCTCGCGGGCGCGTGGATGGAGGAGGCCGGGCTGCGGGTGTGGCAGGACGCCGCCGGCAACATCTGCGGCCGGCGCGAGGGCCGCACGCCCGGTCTGCCCGCGCTGCTGCTCGGCTCCCACCTCGACACCGTGCCGGACGCCGGTGCCTACGACGGGATGCTCGGCGTGCTCATGGCGATCGCCGTCGCCGAGCGGCTGAGCGAGAGGGCGCTGCCCTTCGCCCTGGAGGTGATCGGCTTCGGCGACGAGGAGGGTGCCCGCTTCGGCAAGGCGCTGCTCGGCAGCCAGGCCGTGGCGGGCTCGTGGGACGAGCACTGGTGGAGCCTGCGCGACCGCGACGACATCAGCCTGCTGGAGGCGTTCGAGGCGTTCGGGCTCGACCCGCGGCGGGTGGGCGAGGCCGCCCGCCGGCCCGAGGAGCTGGCCGGTTACCTGGAGGCACACATCGAGCAGGGTCCCTACCTCGAGGCGGCCGACGCCTCGCTCGGCTACGTCACCACCATCGCGGGCGCCCGCCGGTTCCGGCTGACGGTGACCGGCGAGGCGCGCCACGCCGGCGGCACGCCGTACGAGCGCCGGCGGGACGCGCTGCTGGGCGCCGCCGAGATGGTCGTCGCCGTCGAGCGGCTGGCTCGCGCGGCCGGCACCATCGCGACCGTCGGCCGGATCGAGGTGCAGCCAGGTGCGGTCAACGTGATCGCCGGCCGGGCCGACCTCACCCTCGACCTGCGGGCCGCGACCGACGCCGAGCGCGACCGGTCCTGGCAGGAGATCGAGCGCGCCCTGCTCACCGTCTGCGAGACCCGCGACCTGCACCTCGACGTGGTCGAGACGCACCGGGCCGCGGCCGCGCACTGTGCCGACGGGCTCACCGAGGCGGTCGTCGCCGGGATCCGCGCGAGCGGGGACGACCGACCGCGCGGGCTGTGGAGCCGCGCCGGGCACGACGCGATGGCGATGGCCGAGGTCACCGACGTCGCGATGCTCTTCGTGCGCTGCCACGACGGCATCAGCCACCACCCCGAGGAGTCCGTGCGTGAGATCGACGTCGCTCGGGGGCTCGACGCCTTCGAGCAGGCGGTGCTCGAGGTCGCCCGGCGCACGGCGGTGGCACCGGCATGAGGATCGACGAGCGGATCGCCGCCCACCACGACTCGCTGACACCCCAGGAGCGGCGGGCGGCGGCGACGCTGCTGGAGCACCTGGACGACCTGGCGACGTACCGTGCGGCGGAGCTGGCCGACCTCGCCGGGGTCTCCCGGGCGACCATGAGCCGGCTGTTCCGCAGCCTGGGCTTCGAGGACTTCGACGAGGTGCGCGAGCACCTGCGCGGCCTGCGCGGCACCGGCGAGCCGCGCCGCGTCGACGGTGCCCCGGACGTCGAGACCCTGGCCGCCGCCGAGCACGCCTCGATCGTGCGGGCGCTGGAGCACCCGCGCCTGCCGGAGGTGGCCGGCCTCCTCGCGCTCGCCCAGCGGGTCCTCGTCGTGGGCTGGCGCAACAGCTATCCCGTCGCGCTGCACCTGCGCGGACAGCTCGCCCAGGCCCGCGACGACGTACGGATCGCGCCGGTGCCGGGCCAGACCACCGGCGAGGAGCTGGTCGGACTGGGCGCCGACGACGTGATCGTGGTGGTCGCCTTCCGGCGCCGGCCCGCCCACCTCGGCGCCTTCCTCGACGCCGCCCGCGCGACCGGGGCGAGCGTGGTGCTCATCGGCGACCCGAGCGCCGTCGCCCACGCCTCGCGGGCGAGCGTGTGGGTCGAGTGCCCCCTGCAGCACACGCTGGCCTTCGACAGCTATGCCGCGCCGATGGCGTTGGTGAGCCTGCTCGCCGACGGCGTGCTGGCGACCCACCGGCGACGCGGCCCGGCGCGGGTGCGCGCCATCACCGAGACCTACGAGCGACTGGGAGAAGTCGAGTGAGCGACGACAGCACCTGGCTGGGCCGGGCCGTCGACCTGGCGAGTGCCAACGTGGCCGACGGAGGCGGGCCCTTCGGCGCGGTGATCGTGCGCGACGACGCCCTGCTGGCCACCGGGCAGAACCGGGTCACCCGCGACCTGGACCCCACCGCCCACGCCGAGGTGGTGGCGATCCGGGCGGCCTGCCGGGAGGCCGGCGACTTCAGCCTCGCGGGGTGCACGCTCTACACCTCCTGCGAGCCCTGCCCGCTGTGCCTGTCCTCGGCCCTGTGGGCCCGTCTCGACCGGGTCGTCTACGCCGCCGACCGCGAGGACGCCGCCCGCGGCGGGTTCGACGACCGCGCCTTCTACGAGCTCTTCGAGCGACCCCGCTCGGAGTGGTCGATGGCGATCGAGAACCTCCGCCTCGACTCCTCCGCCCACCCCTTCGACACCTGGCTCGCGAACGGGGCCCGGACGGCCTACTGACGCACCGCCCCGGCGTGCCCTCAGGCCAGGACGGCGACCGTGACGACCGTGACCAGCAGCACGACCAGCAGGCCGATCGCGAAGCCCACGCCCAGCAGCGCTCCGTAGCCGACCCGGCGCACGCGCACCCCCGCCTGTCGGGCCGCGGCGAGGAAGGCCGGTCCGCCCTGCCGAGCGAACGCGGAGGCATCGGCCGCGACGTTGCCGGCGCGCGCGGCGGTCCCGGCCACCCGGAGACCCTCGGCCCCGGCGAGGTGGGCCGCAGTGCCGGCTATGCCGAGCGCCGGGCCGATCACCGGTCCGATCGGGCGGGCCAGCACCACATGCGACCGGCCGGCCGCGGTCACGGTGATCCGCTGGGCGGCCGAGGAGACCGTCACCTGGTGGACCGGGACCCGGAAGACGTCGACGTGGCCGGCCGGCCCCTGTCCTGGCGCGAGCAGCGCGACCACGCCGTCCTCGACGACCAGCCGGACGGGCACGGCGCCGCCGGCACCCGGCGGCGTCCAGTACCCCTGGAAGGCGCCGCGTGCCTGCCAGCGCGCGGCGTACGGACTGCTCATCATCGCCTCCGGATCGGCATCAGCGGGTGGCGTACCGGCTGAGGTAGGCGTCGGACATCCAGTCGTCGCGCTCCGAGCGCAGCGCGTTGCCGGTGAACCCGGAGTCCCGGATCATCAGGTACCGCGTGCCCGTCGCTGACGTCCACGCGCCGCGTGGGTCGTTCCACGTCACGTCCACCGCGCGCCAGCTGCCGCCGGTCCGCACCTTGTTCCACGCGTGCCCGCCGCCGTCGGCGAGCTCGCCGGTGACCACGACGGTCTCGAGACCGGCCTCCTCGGCGACCGCCTGGAAGGCATAGGCATAGCTCATGCACACGCCGCGGCGGTCCACCAGGATGCCGTGGGTCTCCCAGGCGTAGCGGAACCTCGCGGGAATGTCCGAGCGGTACTCCCCCTTCGACGAGTCGAGCGCGTCGTGGTCGTAGTCGGCGCGGTCGACCAGGTAGCGGTTGAGAGCGCTGACCTTCTCGGCCACGCTCATCCCGCCCGTGACCACCTCCGCGACCGCCGCCTCGGCGGCGTCCGCGACGGCCTTCTGGTGCGCCCGCTTCTCGGCGAGGGAGAACGCCGACTGCACGTGGATGACACCGCCGTCGATGGAGAAGCGGTCGAAGTACGCGACGGCGTAGGGGTTCTGGTAGACGGCCTCGTCCAGGGCGTCGCCGACCTCGGGAAGACCCGGGCGCTCGGCGAGATCGGAGACGTCGATCGCGGTGGAGCCCGCGATCAGCTGCCCGGCGATGAACCTCGTCAGCTCGTTGCTGCCGAAGACCGGGTAGTCGGGCGGCGGCAGCTCGGGGCTCGGCTGCTGCGGCGCGTCCACGTCGATCACGACCTCGGTGTCGAGCAGCCCGGCGGCCGGGTAGTCCCGCTTCGCCCTCTCGTTGAACGCTGCGACCGCCGCGTCGATGTCGTCGACCGCGGCGACGGGGACGCGCACGGGGTCCACCAGTCGGGTCCCCTGCCCGCGCAACGGCACCACCCAGCTGGCCCCCTGGCGGCGTACCTCCTGGCGATCGACGAAGGCGCCGGTCGCCCGGGTCGATCCGTCGACGGAGACGAAGAGGAAGCGGCTCGGCAGCGCCGCCAGCCCGCTGCCCGCGAGGTCGGCGCCCGCGTCCCACTTCCGGTCCGAGCGCACGGGAAGGGTCTCCAGGCCGGTGAAGCCGATCGGCGTCATGACCGACGCCTTCCGGTCGGCGACGGCGATCACGCCGAGACGGGCATCGACCTTCCGGGACGTCAGCCGGGGCAGCGAGGCCATCAGCGAGGCGTCCACGGTGGTCAGCCTCATCGCGTCGTTCTGCGTGCACGCGGCGCGGTGGCAGCGCGCCGTGGCGGCCGACGACCAGGTCGGCTCGGTGGTGCGCCCGACGACACGGACGGTGTCATCGAGGCTGTCGCGACGCTGCTGCAGGACCACCAGGTACTCGCTCGCGCCCTCGACCGGCGACCACTCCAGCAGCGCGTCGCCGTCGGCGCTCACCGACGAGGAGACCTGGGCCGGCGCGGGCGTCGCGGCCGCGAAGTCGACCTGGGTGACGAGCGGGCGCGGCCGCTTGGTCCCGTCGGGGGTGAGGTGCTGGACGACGTAGACATGGGGGCTGAGGTTCCAGTAGGTGCCCAGGTCGGCAAGCGTCCCCTTGACCTGTCCGCCCTCGCGCGTGACGTGGGTGCGACGGACCTTCACCGGCATGAGGGCGAGGCGCGGGTCCGAGGCGGGCGCGGCCGGGTCCGGCAGGAGGGAGAACGGCACGGGCCGGGTGAGGGCCGCGTCGGCGTAGACCTCGATCACCCCGGGGGCTCCCCGCCAGGGATCGGAGACGTCGGCGTCGTAGGTCGCCGGGATCGTCAGGTCGTCGTCGGTCCCGACGCCGGTCACGACGCTCGTGTAGTCGTAGCCGGGCACGGCCTCCTCGACGTCAGCGGTCGTGGGCAGCTCGGACCGTCCCTCGCCGAGCAGCTTCTCCCGGACCTCGTCGGCCTTGCTAGGCCGCTCCTCGGGAGCCTCGTCGCCGCCCAGGACCAGCACGGAGACGACGCCCACGACGAGGATCAGTGCCAGGGCGAGCGACCCTCCGACCGCCAGCCACGGGAAAGGGCGGCGCGGACCTGTCCTCACGGGGCGCCCAGCCCGGACGGCGACGGGCTCTGCAGCGTGGGCGCGGTGATGCTCGGGGCGGGCTCGTCGCCGCGCCCGGGCAGGACGTCCGAGCAGGCCTCGGCGACGGCGGCCTGGGTGCGGGGGATCTCGGCCCGCTGCGCGGTGACCTCCGCCGGGATCGCGCTGTCGGGGTACTCACCCCGAGCCACCGCGTCGTCCACCGACTGCTTCCACGCGGCCAGCGCGCGGTAGTAGGACACGACGGCCGCGGACTCCTTCTCCACGAGTCCGCCGACCTCGTCGTCGGTGATGTCGGCGAGCGCGGCGTCGTACATCTCCTGGAGCTTGTCGGGGTCGAACTCGGTGGCCGACCACAGCTCGCTGCTCAGCACCACGTCGGCGTAGACCTGGCACGACGCCTCGTGGGCGCCGCCGGCCTTGTCGTCCGGCTTCTCCGACCCCTCGTTCACGAACAGCGCGACGAGGCCGATGACCATGAGGACCACGACGAGCCCGGCCCCGAGCAGCGCGAGCGTCAGCCCGGTACGACGCCGCGGCGGGGGCGGGCCCACGGGTGCCGGCCAGCCCTGGGGGTACGGCGGCGGCGCGGGCGGTGGCGGGGGCTGGCTCATCAGGGGGTGGTTCCTCACGTTCGGCGGGCGCGCTCGCAGTCTTGGCGAGCCGTCTCAGGCCAGGAACCTAGCCACTGCCCGAGGATTCAAACGCGCGCGGTCGTCACACCGAGCAGCTCTACGGCCACCGACAGCGCGATCGCGGCGGGCTGCTTGCCGGCCAGGCCGGTGACGGCGGGATCGCCGATCGGTGTGCGCACCCGGTCGATCGCTTCCGGCCGGTGCCCGAGCTCGGCGAGCCGGGCGCGGAAGCGGGTCCACTTGGCGGAGGAGCCGATCACCCCCACCGACCCCGGTACGCCGGAGCGGAGCAGCGCGTCGAGCAGGGCAAGGTCCTCGGCGTGGTCGTGGGTGAGGACCAACGCCTGCACGCCGGCGGGGAGCGCGGCGATCGCCAGCTCCGGCAGGACCGGCTCGCGGTGCACCCGTACGACGGCCGGGCCGCTCAGCAGGGGCGCGAGCCGGTCGTCGCCGAGCTGGTCGGCGCGCGAGTCGACGAGGTGGAGGTCGAGGTCGTGCCGGCTCAGCAGCAGGGCCAGCTCGAATCCCACGTGGCCGAGCCCGAACACCGCGATCGCCGGACGCACGGGCTGGGGCTCGTACAGCAGCGTCACCCGGCCGCCGCAGCACTGCACGCCGTGCTCGGCGGGCGCCCTGTCGGACAGGTCGTGCCGCTCGGTCACCGCGGCGGTGGCGCCCTCGCCCAGCAGGGCCCGCGCCCGTCGTACGGCGGACTCCTCGAGGTTGCCGCCACCCACGCTTCCCCAGACCTCGTCGGCGCCCACGACCAGCTTCGCGCCGGCCTCGCGGGGGGCGTGGCCGGCCACCTCGGCGACCGTGACGAGCACCGCCGGTGCGCGGTTCGCGCGCAGGTGCTGCAGCGCCCGGAGCCAGTCCATCAGCCTCGTGCCTCCTCGACGGCCCACCACACGGCCTCCGGCGTCGCGGGCGAGGGCAGGTCGACGACGTGGCCGGCCGGGCCGAACGCCGCGACGGCCTCGCGGATCGCCTCGCGCACCGAGAACGCCAGCATCAACGGCGGCTCTCCGACGGCCTTCGAGCCGTAGACGACGCCGTCCTCACCGGCCTGCTCCAGCAGCGCGATCCGCATCGTGCCGGGCAGCTCCGACAGGCTCGGGATCTTGTACGTCGACGCGGACGCCGTCGCCAGGCGGCCGCGCGTCGCGCCGTCCGATTGGTCCCAGCGCAGGTCCTCCAGGGTCAGCCAGCCCATGCCCTGCACGAAGCCGCCCTCCACCTGCCCGATGTCGATCATCGGCGAGAGGCTGTCGCCGACGTCGTGGACGATGTCGACCCGGGTGACGTCGTAGGCCCCGGTGAAGCCGTCGACCTCGACCTCGGCGGCGGCGACGCCGTAGGCGAAGTACTTGAACGGGCTGCCGCGCATCGCGGCGGCGTCCCAGCTGAGTCCCTCGGTGCGGTAGAAGCCGGCGGCCCACAGCTGCACCCGATCGAGGTACGCCGCCCGGACGACCTCCTCCCAGGACGCTCCCTCGCCGAGCCGCTCCCGCACCGGCGCCAGCCGGGCGAGGACCTGGTCGCAGGCGTCCTTGACCGCGGCGCCGTTGAGGTCGGCTCCCGAGCTGGCCGCGGTCGCGGAGGTGTTGGGCACCTTGTCGGTGCGGGTGGGCGCGAGCCGCACCCGCTCGATCGGCAGCCCCAGCGCGGTCGCGGCGACCTGCAGCATCTTCGTGTGCAGGCCCTGCCCCATCTCGGTGCCGCCGTGGTTGACGAGCACGGAGCCGTCCTTGTAGACGTGCACGAGCGCGCCGGCCTGGTTGAAGGCGGTGAAGTTGAAGGAGATGCCGAACTTCACCGGCGTGATCGCCAGGCCCCGCTTGCGGTGCGGGTCCCCGGCGTTGGCGGCGGTGACCGCGGCCCGGCGGGCGGCGAAGTCGGAGGAGTCGAGGACCTGCTGCCAGGCGCGGTGCAGCCGCTCGGCGTGGCGCACCGGCTGGCCGTACGGCGTGGCCTGGCCCTCGACGTAGAGGTTCCGCCGCCGCAGCTCCTCGGCGGGCAGCCCGAGCAGGGGTGCGCACCGGCCGAGGATGTCCTCGATGACGAGCATCCCCTGCGGACCGCCGAAGCCCCGGAAGGCGGTCTGCGAGGTCTTGTGGGTCCGCGCGATCCGGCCCGCGACGGCGAGGTGCGGGATCCAGTAGGCGTTGTCGACGTGGCACAGCGCCCGGGAGAGCACCGGCTCGGAGAGGTCGAGGCTCCAGCCGCCGTCGGCGGTGAGCGTGGCCTCGAGCGCCTGGATCCTGCCGTCGTCGTCGAAGCCGGCCCTCCACACCGCGTGGAAGCCGTGCCGCTTGCCGGTCATCGCCATGTCCTGCTGCCGGGTGAGCCGCACCCGCACCGGCCGCCCGGTCAGCCGGGCCCCGAGCGCCGCCACCGCGGCGAAGCCGTGCGGCTGCATCTCCTTGCCGCCGAAGCCGCCGCCCATCCGCAGGCACTGCACGGTGACCTGGTGGCTGTCGAGGCCCAGCACGTGCGCCACGATCTCCTGGGTCTCGGTGGGGTGCTGGGTGCTGCACTGGACGAACACCTGGCCGTCGTCCTCCACCAGGGCCAGCGAGGCGTGCGTCTCCAGGTAGAAGTGCTCCTGACCGGCCATCTCGAGCTCGCCCTCGACGACCCGGGTGGACGCGGCGAAGCCGTCGTCGACCGATCCCCGCTGCAGCCGCGGCCGGGCCCCCTGGAAGCTCCCCTGCGCGATCGCCTCGGTCAGCGTGAGCACCGACGGCAGCGGCTCCCAGGACACGGAGACGGCGGCGGCCCCGAGCCGGGCGGCCTCGAGGGTCTCCCCCAGCACCCAGGCCACCGCGTGCCCGTGGAACATCGCCTCGCCGGGGAACAGCGGCTCGTCGTGCTTCACCCCGGCGTCGTTGACGCCCGGCACGTCGGCGGCCGTCAGCACCCGCACCACCCCCGGGACGTCGTACGCCGGCCGGGGGTCGAGCGCGACGACCCGGGCGTGGGCGTGCGGAGACGCCACCGGGTGCGCGTGCAGCAGGCCGGGCGTGCGCAGCGCGACGTCGTCGGTGTAGAGGGCGCGCCCGGTGACGTGCAGCGCCGCGGCCTCGTGCGGCCTCGCCCGGCCGACGTCGGCGTGGGCGGGGCGGCGGGCCAGGCCGCTCATCGTCCGGCCACCAGTCGGGGCAGGGCCTGGCCGAGCATGGCCCGCCGGTAGGCGGCACTGGCGCGGTGGTCGTCGATCGGCGTCCCGGTCGCGGCCAACGCCTCGGCGGCGGGCGCGACGCCGGCGGTCGTCCAGGCGGCGCCGGTGAGCAGGTCCTCGGCCGCGGTGGCGCGCAGCGGTGTCGCCGCCACCCCGCCGAGGCCGATCGCCGCCCGCGTCACCACGCCGTCGTCCACCTCCGCCGCGAAGGCGAGCGCCACCGAGGAGATGTCGTCGAAGCGGCGCTTGGCGATCTTGTGGAAGGCGGTGGTGCCGGCGAGCGGGAGCGGCACCCGCACTCGGCCGATCAGCTCGCCGGGCGCGCGCACGCTCTCGCGATAGCCGGTGAAGTAGTCGGTGAGCGCGACCTCGCGCTCCCCCGTGACCGAGACCAGCACGACGGTGGCGTCGAGCGCGAGCAGTGCGGGCGCCAGGTCCCCGATCGGCGAGCCGGTGCCGAGGTTGCCGCCGATGGTCGCGCCGTTGCGGATCAGCCGCGAGGCGAACTGCGGGAACACCGCGTCCAGCAAGGGGATCCGGCCCGCCATCAGACGCTCGACCTCGGTGAGGGTCAGCGCCGCACCGATCTCCACCGCGCTCTCCTCCACGTCGAGCGAGCGCAGCTCGGGCAGCCGGTCGATCGCGACGCGCAGCGCCGGGCGGGTGCCGCGCAGGTTGGCCTCGACGCCGAGGTCGGTCGAGCCGGCGACGGCGACCGCGCCGGGCTCGCCGAGCGCGGCGAGCGCCTCGTCGAGCGAGGCGGGGCGGAGCCAGCGGTCGGCGCGACGCGGGACCTGGGGCGGCGCAGGGGCCGTCGTACGGGCGGCGAGGGGGTCGTCGGCGGCCGGCGTCCCGAGCGCCTGGGCCGCCTCCAGGATCGGACGGTATCCCGTGCAGCGGCACAGGTTGCCCGACAGCGCGTGGTGGTCGAACGACGTGCGCCCGGGCCGGTAGTACTCCGCGGCCATGCTGCACACGAAGCCGGGCGTGCAGAAGCCGCACTGCGAGCCGCCGCGCACGGCCAGCTCCTCCTGCACCGGGTGCAGGCCCTCGGCCGTGCCGAGTCCTTCGGCCGTGACGACCTCCTGACCGGCCAGTGCGGCGGCCGGGAGGAGGCAGGCGTTGAGGGCGGTCCACTCCGTGGCGGTGCCGGTGCCGGGCCGCGCCAGCAGGACCGAGCAGGCGCCGCACTCTCCCTCCGCGCAGCCCTCCTTCGCACCGGTCAGGCCGCTGGCACGCAGCCAGTCCAGCGCGTTGTCCTCGGCCCGGACGCCCGCCAGCGAGCGCGCGGAGCCGTTGACGACGGCGGTCGGTTCGAGGTCCGGAGAGGTGCTCATCACCGCCACCGTAGGCCTGCTCACCGGCCTTCCGGGAGCGTCCGCGCGGAATTAACGAGGTGGAAACCGAGCGACCCGCCCCTGAAACGCCGGTCTCATAGCGTCGCCGTCCAGCAACGCCCGTTGCGTCTCGGAGCCACCGACATCCGTGCACCAGGAGACCCGATGACCCACGCCTCCCACCGACCTCGCCGCGGGCTCCGCCTCGCCGCCGCCGGCCTGGCCACCTCCGTCGGCCTGCTCGGCCTGACCGCCTGCGGCAGCGACGACGCCGGGGACGACGGCGGCAGCGGCCACGGCACGATCAGCGTGCAGTACTCCTGGATCAAGAACGAGGAGTTCGCCGGAGAGTTCTACGCCGAGGACAAGGGCTACTACGACGAGGCGGGCTTCACGAAGGTCAACGGCATCTCCGGCCCGGACACCGGGGTCGCCAAGCTGCTCAGCGGCTCGGTCCAGGTCGCGCTCAGCGACGCCGCCTCGATCGGTGCCGCCATCGCCAACGAGGAGGCGCCCCTGAAGATCATCGGCGCGACCTTCCAGAAGAACCCCTTCACCATCCTCTCCCTCAAGGACGGCGCGGACATCAAGACGCCGGCGGACCTCAAGGGCAAGAAGATCGGCGTCCAGGACTCCAACGCCAGCGTCTTCGAGGCGATCCTCAACGCCAACGGGATCTCCAAGGACGACGTCGAGATCGTCCCGGTCGACTTCGACCCCACCCCGCTCATGGAGGGCAAGGTCGACGGCTTCATGGCCTACCTGACCAACGAGGCGATCACCGTGGAGCTGGCCGGGCACGAGGTCACCAACCTGCCCTACGCCGACAACGGCGTTCCCTACGTCGCCGAGACCTTCTCGGTCACCGACCAGTACCTCGCCGAGAACAAGGAGCTCCTCAAGGACTTCCTCGTCGCCGAGATCAAGGGCTGGACCGACGTCTTCAAGAACAGCGCCGACGACACGGTCGGCCTGATCACGAAGTTCTACAACAAGGCCGCCTCCGACAACAGCGACGGCCTGGAGGCGACCTTCGGCGCACTCGACCCGAAGAAGACCGGCCTGGGCCTGGAGGCGGAGAAGAAGCTCATCTCCACCCCGGACACCGAGGCCAACGGGCTCTTCACGATCACCGACGAGCTCAAGGAGCAGACCGTCGCCTCGCTGAAGGCAGCGGGCTGGGAGGTCAGCGTCGACGACCTGTTCGACACCAGCATCATCGACGAGATCTACCAGGAGCAGCCGGACCTCAAGGACTACCTCCCCTGACGGTGAGCACGGGCATGAGCACGGGCATGAGCACCGGCATCCAGGTCACCGGGCTGACCAAGACCTTCTCGGCGGGTCGCGGTCGCTCGGTGACCGCCCTGGAGGACACGGACCTGCACAGCACGCAGGGCTCGTTCCTCGCCCTGCTGGGCCCCTCGGGGTGCGGCAAGTCGACCATCCTGCGGATCCTCGCCGACCTGGAGCACCCCTCCTCCGGCACCGCCCTGGTCGACGGCCGCACCCCGGCACAGCTGCGCCGCGACAGCGAGCTGGGCATCGCCTTCCAGGACCACGCCCTGCTGCCGTGGCGCAGCGTCACCAGGAACATCCGGCTCCCCTTCGAGGTCGCGGGCCGCCCCGTCGACAAGGAGTACGTCGAGGAGCTGATCGACCTGGTCGGCCTGCGCGGCTTCGAGGACAGCAAGCCGGCCCAGCTCTCCGGCGGCATGCGGCAGCGGGTCTCGATCGCCCGGGCGCTGGCGCTGAAGCCGTCGGTGCTGCTGCTCGACGAGCCCTTCGGCGCCCTCGACGACATGACCCGGCAGAACCTCAACCTGGAGCTGCTGCGGATCTGGACCGAGAAGCCGGCCACGACGCTGCTCGTCACCCACGGCATCTCGGAGGCGATCTTCCTCTCCGACCAGGTGGCGGTGATGTCGCCGCGACCGGGCCGGATCAAGGCGGTCATCGACGTGGACCTGCCCCGTCCGCGAACGCCGGACCTGATGCGCACCCCGGAGTTCCACGCCCTGGTGGACCGGGCGTCCGAGCTGCTGTTCGGCGCCGACGGCCGCGCGGACGCCGAGTCGTGAGCCCGGCGCGCCGCGTCCCGGCCTGGCTGGCGGGCCTCCTCGGCACGGCCGGCCTGGTCCTGGCCTGGTGGCTGTTCTCGGTGCTCGCCTTCCGGCCGGACCCCGGCACGACGTACGACCCGGTGCCCTCGCCGCTCGCGGTCGGTCGCCAGATCCTCGACGACGGCTTCTCGGCCTACTGGGACTTCTTCTCCGTCACCATCCACGAGGCCGTGATCGGCTTCGCCTGGGGCAACGGGCTGGCCCTGCTGCTGGCCGCGACGGTGCTGCTCGCCCCGCGCCTCGAGCCGGTGGTGGTGCAGGTGGCGGTGGTGACCTACTGCCTGCCCCTCGTCGCGGTCGGTGGCATCTCGATCGTCGCGCTCGGCGGCGCCACCGAGCCCGGCGACCCGTCGGCGACGGCCGTCTTCCTGGCGGCCCTGTCGGTCTTCTTCACCACCGTGGTGGGGGCTCTGCTCGGCTTCAAGGCGGCCGACAGGGCGAGCCTCGACGTGGTGCGGGTCTTCGGCGGCGGCCGGGTCCGCCAGCTGTTCACCGTGCGCCTGGTGGCGGCGCTGCCGGCGATCCTCAACGCGCTCCAGGTCGCGGTGCCCACCTCCCTGCTCGGTGCGGTGCTGGGCGAGTACATGGGCGCCACCGACCGCAGCGTCGGGATCACGCTGATCCGGTTGCAGGGCCAGCTCGACTCGGTGCGGGTGTGGGCGGTGTTCCTGCTGTGCGCGCTGGTGGCCCTGGCCGGCTACGCCGTCTTCGGGCTGCTCGCCCGCCTGGTCACTCCGTGGGTCTCGGGCCGGAGCGCCGCATGAGCCGCGCGATCGGGCGCTCGCTGCTCAACGCGCTCCTCACCCTGCTGGTCGTGCTCGGCCTGTGGCAGGCGGTGGTGAGCTTCGCCGGCGTCTCGCCGTACGTCGCCAAGGGACCCGCCGACGTCTTCCGGTTCCTCTTCGTCGACGACGCCGGGGCGGCGGCCGGGCGGCTGGCCGCCGACCACCGGGCGGCGCTGCGGCCGCTGACTGTGCAGACCCTGCAGGACGCCGGGCTCGGGTTCGCCGTCGGCCTGACGATCGCCGTCCTGCTCGCCCTGGCGTTCTCGCTGTCGAAGACGGTCGAGGCCGGGGTGCTGCCCCTGGCCCTGCTGCTGCGCAGCGTCCCCCTGGTCTCGATCTCCCCGGTCATCATCCTGATCACCGGGCGCGGCACCACCGCGTCGGTCGCGGTGATCGGCAGCATCGTCGTGCTGTTCCCCGCACTCGCCTCCGCGCTGTTCGGGCTGGGGCGGGCCAGCCGGGAGAGCCTCGACCTGGTCCGCGTCTACGGCGGCGGCAGCGCCATGGCCCTGCGCAAGGTCGCGGTCCCGGGTGCCCTGCCCTCGCTCTTCGCGGCGGCCCGGGTCTCGGTCCCCGGCGCGGTCACCGGTGCTCTGCTCGCCGAGTGGCTCTCGACGGGCAAGGGCATCGGCGGGTCGATCCAGAAGTTCAGCGCGGCGGCGCGCTTCGACGACCTGTGGGCCTCGGTCGCGATCATCACCGCGATCACGCTGTTGCTCTACAACCTCGTCCAGCTGCTGGAGAACGTCGTACTGGCCCGGATGGGGATGACCCAGCAGCAGGCCTGACCAGGTCGGCGCCGCCGTCCGCGGACTGCTCAGTGGGTGTTGCCGGCGGTCACCAGCGTGACGCCGAGGCCGACCATCATCCCGCCGCCGGCCGCGCCGAGGCCGTCGAGGCGCTGCGGCTTGCGGGCGAACCAGTCCCGCGCCCGGCCGGCGACCAGCGCCCAGCAGGCGTCGGAGCACACGGCCATCACACCGAAGAGCACGCCGAGCAGCAGCAGCTGGGGGGCGGCCGCCGCACCGTCGTCGATGAACTGCGGCAGGAAGGCGACGAAGAACACGATCGTCTTCGGGTTGGTCGCGCCGACGAGGAAGCCGGTCCGGACCGACGCCAGGCCGCTGCGCGCGGGAGCGTCACCGCCCGCGTCGGAGGCGGCCAGCGCGGCGCGGGCGTCGCCGCGGTGGCGGATCGCCTGGATCCCGAGGTAGGCGACGTAGGCCGCCCCGGCGATCTTGAGCACGGTGAACGCGGTCGCCGACGCGGCCACGACCGCACCGAGGCCCACGGCGACGAGGACGACCTGGGCGACCAGGCCGAGACCGTTGCCCACGACCGACAGCAGCGCGTCCCGGCGACCGACGGTCAGGGCACGGCCGATCGTGAACAGCAGGCTGGGGCCCGGCACCTGGATGAACAGGAACGAGGCGACCGCGAAGGCGGCGAGCTGGCTGGTCGACGGCATGGGGGCAGTATCCGGCAGCGACCGGCCCCCGCGCGAGCGGATTCGACCCGCGGGATCAGAGCCCGATGCCGGCGCCCGTCGCCTTCACGACGTGGTCGACCAGCCGCGTCACGGCCTCGGCCGAGGGCTCCCGCTGGCCGGGGAGGGTCACCGGCCGCTGGGCCCGGTCGTGCCAGAAGTGCGGCGCCCGCGACTCCGGCCGGGTCGCGACGAGCCACACCGCCGTGTCGGCACCGTCGTCCTCGCGGCGCAGCAGCGGCCGGGTCAGCCGCTCGAAACGCGGGAGGTGCTCCTGGACCCCGGGCGTGGCCACCCAGCCGGGGTGCATGCTCGCCACGAGCGCGCGCCCCGTGCTGTCGCACCGGGCCCACTCCTGTGCGAGGACCACCTGCATCCGCTTGGTCCGGGCGTAGGCGCGCACGCCGTCGTAGGTCCCCCGGCGGTACTCGATGTCGTCGGCGTCGTCCGCGTGCAGCCGCGCGCCGTACATGCCGCCGGAGCTCATCCAGACCACGCTCGGGGCCGGGGCGGCCCGGAGCGCGTCGCCGAGGAGCGCCGTCATCAGGTGGGGGCCGAGCACGTGCACGGCGAGCGTCAGCTCGTGGCCCTGCGGGCTCGTCTCGCGCCGCTCCCCGGTCATCGTGCCGGCGTTGTGCAGGACCGCGTCGAGGCGGTCGCACCGCTCACCGAAGCCGGCCGCCCACCGCCGTACGGCGGCCAGGTCGCCGACGTCGCAGGTCTCCCCCACGACCTCCCCACCGGGCACCAGGGAGCGAGCCTGGTCGACCGTCGCGGCCACCTTGGCCTCGTTCCGCCCCAGCACGTGGACCGCGGCCCCCAGGCGGAGGTAACCCTCGACCGCTGCCGTGCCGATGCCCGAGGTCGCGCCGGTGACCAGCACCCGCCGCCCGGCCAGCGCGCCGGGCTCGGGGTCGGCGGGCCACCACCGGGCGCGGAGCCCGCTGCCGAGTCGGGTGTAGCCGAGCACCACGGTGCGGTCGATGGACGCGTCCACCGCGCGCGCGAGCGTCGTACCGATTCCCATGGACCCGACCCTAGAGCCGTTCAGCAAGCCGCTCCGCCTGCCGATGGGACGGGCATGGAGGAACCGCACCCCTGCCCGCCGTGGTGCGTGACCAGCGCCGCCGAGCACGAGTACGACGACGCCGGCGCCTGGCTGCACGAAGGCCCCACCTTCGGCCTGCTCCGGACCTGGTACCTCGACGGGCCCGCACCGGTCTTCAGCGCCACCCTCGTCGACGCGCTGGACGAGGCCGGCGAGCTCGGCGCCGACGAGCTGCGCCACCTGGCCACCGACGCCCTCGACGCCGCGATGTGGATGGACCGCCAGGGCCGGCTCGGCACCACCGTCGACCGCTCGGTGGTGGACCTGGTCCGCGAGGCGCACGCCCGCTCGGCGTCGTAGCGCAGCGCACTTGTAACTACGTGTCCAGACCTCTACCAGGGTGGTAGACCACCCGGGTAGAGGCCACAACACCCGGTAGATGCCCGGAGCGGCGTCGCGCGCCACGGGACCGGCCACCCGCGACAGGCGCCGGAGAGCGCGGCGATCAGGCGGAGAGCTGCTCTCCCCCGAACCCGATCTCGTTGCCGTCCGGGTCGCGGTAGGTCACCTTGCGCACCCCGTTGCCGTAGGTCTCGTCGTCGGCGGGCTCGATCCCCCGCGCCTCGATCGAGCTGACCCAGGCGTCGAGGTCGTCGACGAAGAGCGTGTGCCGCGCGTGGCCGGCGTGCTCGGGCAGCAGCTCGGTGAAGACGTAGCGGTGCTCGGCCAGCTCCCAGACCGCCTCGACGTCGTTGGGCAGGAACGACGGCGGCTCGCCGAGGAGCTGCTCGTACCAGGCCAGCGCCCGGTCGTGGTCGGTGACCGGGATGCCGGCGAAGAGGTCGACCATGCCCTGACGATAGGTCTCAGGCGATCCGTTCGGCCAGGGTCGCGACCCCGGGGCCCGACAGCGCGTCCAGCGCGACGGCCCGCCCGCAGGAGGCGAGCAGCAGCTCCAGCGCCGGTCCGGCGACCTCCGGCCCGGAGCCGTGGACGAGGTCCGCGTCGGTCGCCCGCAGGCTCAGCCCCTCGAACCACGCCTTCGCCCCGCCCATCGCGGGCGACGTGCGGGCCTGCCACCGGAAGGCCGCGACCACCGCCTCGGTGTCGTAGTCGCGGACCAGGCCGAGCGGGCGTCGTACGTCCTCGCCGTGGACGATCGCCTCGACCAGCCGGGTGTCCAGCGGCGCGGGCGGGGTGAGCCGCAGGTCGACGGCGGCGCGCAGGCCGTCGAGGGTCTCGGCGGGCGTGGTGCCGCGGAAGCGCTGCATCCCACGCTCGTTCTGCCGGTCGAAGTCGAAGCGGTGGCGCAGCATCTCCCGCGCGAAGCGCAGCCGCGAGGTGCGCGCGGTGTCCACGACGTGCGCGACCACGTCCTCGACGGTCCAGCCCGCGCAGAGGGAGGGGGTGCGCCACTGCTCGTCGCTCAGCGGCGCCAGGTCCTCGACCAGGGCGCGGCGCTCGGCGTGCACGAAGGGCCACACATCGCTCATGCGCCCTTCCTACCGGACGGCCCCGACAGCGGGCCGCATCCGCCGCAGCGCCCGGGCCTCGCGCCGGACGTCCGCGGTGAGAGCCGCGAGGACCGGGCTGTCGAGGCGCCACCGCTGCCAGTGGAGCGGTACGTCGACCGGGCGCGAGCCCGGCAGGCGCACCAGCGCGCCCGCGGCCAGGTCCGGCCCGAGCTGGGCGTCGAGGATCATCCCCCAGCCCAGGCCACGTCGTACCGCCTCGTGGAAGTCGGCCGTGCTGGGCACCCGGTGCACGACCGGCGGCCGGGTCGCGCCGTGCGCGGCGAGCACCTCGTCCTGCAGGTGGTCCTTCTCGTTGAAGACCACCATCGGTGCACGGTCCCAGGCCAGCCCGCGGCCGCGCCGGTGGGCCTCGACGAAGCCCGGCGCGGCCGCCGGGTTGTAGCGCAGGCAGCCGAGCGGCTCGACGACGCAGCCCTGCACCGGCCGCGGTTCGCTGGTGACCGCCGCGAGGACGTCGCCGCGGCGGAGCAGGTCGTGGGAGTAGGCCTGGTCCTCCACGTGGAGCCGCAGCGCCGTACCGGGCCGGGAGGCGACGGCGTCGAGCACCGGACGGAACCAGGTGGCGAGCGTGTCGGCGTTGACCGCCACGGCGAGCTCGGCCACCTCCGGCTCGCCGAGCGAGACGGCCGCCTCGGCGGCGAGCAGCCGCAGCTGCCGGCCCAGGCGCAGCAACGGCTCGCCGGCGGGTGTGACGACCGCGGGCGCCGTACGACGGACGAGCACCTGGCCCGCCGCCTGCTCCAGCGCCCTGACCCGCTGGCTCACGGCGCTCGGCGTCAGGTGCAGCCGGCGCGCGGCGGCGTCGAAGGTGCCCTCCTCGCTGATCGCGAGCAGGGTCTCCAGCTGGCTGGGATCGAAGCGCACGACGTGAGTTAAGCACTGCTTCACCTTCTGAAGGAACATTCGCTGTTCTACACCCCGTGCCACCTCTAGCGTTGACCCGTGTTCGCCCCGGCCGTGGCGGGTCTGCTGACCGCGCTCTCCCTCATCGTCGCCATCGGCGCGCAGAACGCCTTCGTCCTGCGCCAGGGCCTGCTGCGCTCCCACGTGGGTCCGGTCGTCGCCGTGTGCGCCCTGTCCGACGCCGTGCTCATCGCCGCGGGCATCGCGGGCATCGGCACGCTCGTCGACCGCGCCGGCTGGGTGATCGAGGTGGTGCGCTGGCTGGGGGTCGTCTTCCTGCTCGGGTACGCCGCCCTGTCCCTGCGCCGCGTGTGGCACCCCGCGTCGCTCGCGCCGGAGGACGGCCTGCCCGCCGAGTCCCGTCGGAGCGTGCTGGCCCGCACGGTCGCGCTCACCTGGCTCAACCCCCACGTCTACCTCGACACCGTGCTGCTGATCGGCTCGGTGGCCGCGGCCCACGACGGCGGCGCGGTGGCCGGACGGTGGTGGTTCGGCGTGGGCGCGGCGCTGGGCAGCGTCCTGTGGTTCACCAGCCTGGGCTTCGGCGCCCGCATGCTTGCTCCCCTGCTGGCCCGGCCGCGCGCCTGGCAGGTGGTGGAGGTCGCGGTGGCGGCCACGATGGTCCTCGTCGCGGTCAAGCTCGCGCTCGGCTGAGTCCTCCCTAGGATGGGCCCGTGGCGAGTGCGGGGCGAGGGACCAAGCGGATGCCGCGCGAGCAGCGCGAGCGCGAGGTGCTGGCGGTCGCCGCGACCGAGTTCGGTCGGGCCGGCTTCGCCGCCGCGTCGCTGGCCCGGATCGCCGAGCAGTCGGGGATCTCCAAGGCGATGGTGCTGAGCTACTTCCGCTCCAAGGAGGAGCTCTTCGCCGCCTGTGCCGAGGAGGCCGGGCGCAACCTGGCCGAGCACATCGAACCGGTCCTGGCCCGCGCCGGCACGGCGCCGGCGATGGCCCAGGCGACCCTGTCGGCGATCTTCACGGCGCTGCGCGATCGCCCCTACGACTGGAACCTGCTCGTCGACCGCTCGGCCCCGGAGGGACCGGCGCGGGCTGCGGCGCGGGCCGCGCGGAACCGGATCGCCGAGCAGGCGGGGCGCGGCGTCGGCCTGGCCGCGGGCCTGAACGCGCTGGACGGTCCCGACGACCTCGAGGTGCTCGCCCGGATCTGGATGCACGCGGTCGCCGCCACCGTGGGCTGGTGGATCGAGCACCCCGAGCGCTCGGTGGAGGAGATGACGGCACGGACCGGTCGCGTGATCGGCGCCGTCTTCGGCGTACCTCTCGGACCGTGACGAAGGACATATAACCAGTCGGTCATATTCGGGGTTAGCCTCCCCGCATGAACGAAGACCGCTTCCTCCTGCGCGCCGGCGCCTGGTCCGGGCTGGCCTACCTGCTGGTGTTCGGCACCGGCTGGCTCGTCCTCGCGCACTTCTTCCCGCCGATCGAGCCCTCCGCCGACGCCGCCGCCGTTGCCGAGCGCTACCGCGAGCACCACCTGACCCTGATGCTGGCCGCCGTCTGCATCATGGTGTCCACGGTCGCCGCGCTGCCCGTCTCCGCTCTCCTGGTGCGGATCGTCGCGCTGATCGAGCGCGGTGCCGGGATGCTGACGCTGATGATGGGCTTCACCCTCGCGACCTTCCTGGTGCTGAACTTCTACTCCGGCTTCTCCTTCGCCACGGCGGCCTTCCGCAGCGATCGCGCCCCCGACCTCGTGCAGTACGCGAACGACTGGGGCTTCCTGCAGTTCATGGGCGGGATCCCGATGTTCCTCATGGCGTGGGTCCTGCTCGCGTACGCGGTCCTCGTCACCGACTCCCGCGAGGACCCGGTGCTGCCGCGCTGGGTCGGCTACGCCAACCTCTGGATCGCCGTGCTCTACCTGCCCGAGCTGCTCGTCTTCTTCTTCGACGACGGCGTCTTCGCCTGGGACGGCCTGATCGGCTTCTGGATCCCGGCGATCCTCTTCATCGCCTTCTTCCTGGCCAGCCCGTTCGTGCTGCGTCCGGTCGTCCGGCGCCACTTCCTCGCATGACCACCACGGCCGTCGTACGACGCCGGCACGTCCCCGGCGAGGCCGAGCTCTGGATCCTGGTCCTCGGCGACCTGGCCGTGTTCACGGTGTTCTTCGGGGTGCTCGGCTGGCAGCACCACACCCACCCGGCGTCGTACGCCGACGGGCAGGCCGGGCTCGCCACCGGGCTCGGCCTGCTCAACACGCTGCTCCTGCTCACCGGGTCGGCGCTCGTCGCGAGCGCGCTCACCCGCGCCCGCGCCGGGCACTGGGTGGCCGCGCGCGGTGGCTACCTGCTCGCCATCGCCTGCGGGCTGGGCTTCGTGGCGGTCAAGGCCGTCGAGTACGCCGGTCACGCGGGCGAGCCCGTCGACGAGTTCCTCTCGTACTACTACGTCTTCACCGGCATCCACCTCGCCCACGTCCTCGCCGGCCTGGTCTGCCTCGCGGTCGCCGCCCGGCGCTGCGGCCTCGCCGCGCGGTGGGACGAGCCGTCCGAGCGGCTGCTGGAGGGACTCGGCGTCTACTGGCACCTCGTCGACCTGCTCTGGATCGTGCTCTTCGTCCTGCTGTACCTCGCCTGAGGAGGCCTCCCGTGGAGACCACGCTCCGCCGTACCTGGCTCGTCTGGGCCGCCCTCGTCGCCGCCACCCTGGCCGCCTTCGCCGACGGCTCCGTCTCGGGCACCGCCGCCACCCTCGGCCTGCTCGCCCTGGCCGCGGTCAAGGCGGCGCTCGTGATCGGCGTCTACATGGAGGTCGGGAACGCACCGACGTGGCTGCGCGCCGTCTGCTGCGGGTGGCTGGTCGTCACCTTCGGCGGGCTGGCCGTGCTGCTGACGGCCTGACTCAGCGCTGCGAGATCAGCGCTGCGAGATCAGGGCAGTGCGCACCGAGATCCCCAGCTCCCGCGTGCGCACGGTGGTGATCCGCCGACCCGGCTGGACGGCGTCCTTGACCGGCGTCGTGTGCTCGCCGAGCAGCGCCGCCGCCGCGTCGATGTCGGCCACCGCATGGGTCAGCCCCCAGATGCTCGCCGGCCCCTCACCCGTCGCGTCCGGCGAGCCCACGACCTCCAGGACCACCTCGCCGAGGCGGAAGAACACCTGGCGCATCGGCGCCCCACCCAGCGCGCCGTCCCGCTCCCGTCGTACGTCGAGACCGATCGATTCCAGCGCCGCGACCGTCCGCGCGAGGTGCGGGGTGAGCAGCACGACGTGGTCGACGTGGGTGGTGCCGTTCGGGTGCCTCGCGGGCTCAGCCGGCTGGTCCGCGGAGCCGGTCGTGGGGACGCCGTCGAGGTCCGTCGTACCGGCCGGGAGGTCGCGGAGGCTCCAGCCCACCACGCCCCTGCCCTCGACCCCGAGCCCGATCCGGACCGTGCCGATGCGGCACCCGCCGTCGTCGTCCACGGCGAACCCCGCCGCCCGCCACGCCTCGGGCGGATCGGCGACCAGGATCTCGGCGATGGTCACGGGCACGCGGCGACCCTACGCTGTGCCCGTGGTCACCGACATCGACGGCGCGCTCGCCCACTTCAGCGCGGATGGCTACCCGGTCACCTCCGTCGTGCATGCCCGCTGCTCCTGCGGCGGCGCCGCCTTCCGCCTCCGGGTCGACGACGAGGAGGGCTGCGCCGAGCGCACCTGCGTCGCCTGCGGCGCCGTCGTGCTGATGCTCGACTCCGCCGAGTACGCCGACGAGGCCGACCTCGAGCCCGCAGAGTGCCCCTGCGGCGGGGAGGTCTTCGAGGTCGCCGTCGGCTTCGCCGACCACGCGGACGGCGAGGTCCGCTGGGTCTACCTCGGCCTGCGCTGCACCACCGACGGGAACCTTGGCTGCTACGCCGACTGGAAGATCGACTACCTGCCCACCGCGCACCTGCGCACCGCTGTCTGAGCGCGGCGCGGAGGAGGCCGGCTCACTCGGCCCGGCGCTCCCGCTCGGCCCCGGTGTCGAAGAACCGGTCCGTCCGGCTCCAGGTCGCTGTCCCGCATCAGCGAGAACACCTCGGCGCCGTCGCCGGGCTGGTCGAAGAGGTGGAAGGACTGGTGGAAGCCGAGCGCCGTGCAGTCGTCGTGGTCGGCGGCGTACTCCGCCGCCTCGACCTCGGACCGCGCGATCGCGGCGTCCGCGTCGGCGGCGTCGAACAGACGCACCCGCTCCTCGTACGTGTCGTCCTCACCCTCGGCACGGGCGTCGAAGAGGAAGATGCTGCGTACCGCGAACCAGGCCATGGCCGGATCATCTCAGCGCGCCGCCACGCCGGGCGAGCGCTTCCCGGCGTTGGCCGTTTCGGAGGTCCATCAGTAGAGCTCGATCTCCCAGGGCTCCAACGGGGGCTCGCCCGCGACCGGAGAGCCAGTGCAGTACTCGTGCAACCAGAGCGCCGCCCGCCGTTCGGCGTACTTCTCGTTCGTCGGTTCTCCCGAGTCGTCCAGACGCAGGTTGTTGGCGAAGATCGCGAAGAGCGTCTCCATCTGGGACGGCGACTCCCGGAGGTCGTCCCAGTAGTCAATGCCCTCAAGAAGGGGATACCCGAGCGAGCCACGGGCGACCCAACCCGCAAACCTTCGCAGGGCTCCGGACGCCCCCGCACCGAGCTCGGTCAACGTTCGCTCCTCTGACGTTGAAGCGGAACCGCACCGGGCTCCGTCCCGAAGGGCCATGGGCAAGGGGTCAGCCAGCCCACTGCGCGCCCCATTGTTCCGCGGTCTTGAACTCATCCAGCTCGATGGACGTCGCGCACCCGCCCTCCGAGAGAAGCCAAGTCGTGAGCGTTCGCAAGTCACGCTGCCGCTCGTCCTCGAAGTGCCCTGAGATGGCGATCTCGATGCCCCACTCCGGACGGCAGCCCGCAACGAGCTCCAGCTCGTCGATGTCCTCGGACGTGAAGTCGGCCGCATGAAGGTGCTCGATCAGTTCGGCCCAGACCAGAACCCGCTGATGAGGCTCGTTGACGCCGATGGGGCGATCCGTGCTCACGTTGGAGACCGCTAGCCGCCGCAACGCCTCGCTGTGATCCAGAGCCGGAAAGACAAAGAGAGAGCGCACGACACCATCACACCAGAGCGACTGACCGATTGCTCCGGGTTGAGGTCGACTCGCGCGGCGGCCGGTCTCAGACGTTGAAGCGGAACTCCACCACGTCACCGTCGGCCATGACGTAGTCCTTGCCCTCCATCCGCACCTTCCCGGCCTCCTTGGCCTTCGCCATCGAGCCGGCGGCGAGGAGGTCGTCGAAGGAGACGATCTCGGCCTTGATGAAGCCCTTCTCGAAGTCGGTGTGGATGACGCCGGCGGCCTGCGGGGCGGTGGCGCCCTGCGGGATGGTCCAGGCGCGCGACTCCTTGGGGCCGGCGGTGAGGTAGGTCTGCAGGCCGAGGGTGGCGAAGCCGACCCGGGCCAGCACCTCCAGGCCGGGCTCGGTGACGCCGGCCTCGGCGAGGAACTCGGCGGCCTCGTCGTCGTCGAGCTCGATCAGCTCGGACTCGAACTTGGCGTCGAGGAAGATCGCCTCGGCGGGCGCGACGAGCTCGCTCATCTTGGCCTTGAGCTCGTCGTCGTGGAGCTCGTCGGCGTCGCAGTTGAAGACGTAGATGAACGGCTTGGCGGTCAGCAGGGAGAGCTCGCGCAGGAGGGAGCGGTCGATCGAGGTGGCGATGATCGGCGTACCGGCCTCGAGCGCCTCCTTGGCCTCCTTGGCGGCGTCGAGGTTGGCGGCGAGCTCCTTGTTCTTGCGCGCCTCCTTCTCCAGCCGTACGGCGGCCTTCTCGACGGTCTCCAGGTCGGCGAGGATCAGCTCGGTCTGGATGGTCGAGATGTCGTTGCCGGGGTTGACCTCACCGTCGACGTGGGTGACGTCCTCGTCGCGGAAGACGCGCGTCACCTGGCAGATCGCGGCGGACTCGCGGATGTGCGCGAGGAACTTGTTGCCGAGGCCCTCACCCTGGGAGGCGCCGCGGACGATGCCGGCGATGTCGACGAACTCGACGGTCGCGGGCAGCTGCCGCTCGGAGGAGAAGATCTCGGCGAGCTGCGCGAGCCGCGGGTCGGGCACGCCGACCACGCCGACGTTCGGCTCGATGGTGGCGAACGGGTAGTTCGCCGCGAGGACGTCGTTCTTGGTGAGCGCGTTGAAGAGCGTCGACTTGCCCGCGTTGGGGAGACCGACGATGCCGATGGTGAGTGCCACGGGCGCTGAGTCTAGGTCCGTACGACGGGCGGCCCGAATCAGCGCCGGGCCCGCGCCCAGCGTCGTACGGCGAGCAGGAGGAGCGTCGCCGGGCTGAGCACCACGATCAGGACGACGCCGAAGATGGCCGTGTAGCCGTGCGGGTCGCGCGACTCGGGTCCGAGCACCGCGCCCAGCACGGCGGCGAGCAGGAAGAGCTGCGCGCTGACGACCACGACGAGGAGCGTGGTCGCCAGCGCGCTGGCGACGGGGTGGGAGGGCGCCACAGGGGACGACTACCCCGCCGGGATCGTCACGAACCGTAGAGCGCGCGCACTCCCTCGGCGTCGGAGGCCTGGAACTTCAGGTTGGCCGAGCCGCCGTTGCACTGCGGGTAGTGCATGATCGAGGAGGAGTCGTACGGCGTGAGCGGGCGCCAGTTGTTGTCCTCGAAGCAGGTGCCCGACTCCGGGCGGGTGTGCTCATGGCGGAAGCCGAGCGTGTGGCCGAGCTCGTGGCCCAGCACGTCACCGGGCGTCCAGCTGCCCGAGGACCAGATCGAGTCGTCGACGAGGACGTTGCGCTGGCTCTTCGGGCTGCTGGGGAAGAACGCCCGCGCGATGTACTGCGTGGTCTGCACCGGCTCGACGGAGAAGAGCACGTTCTTGTTGCGGGTGGTGCACTTGCCGTCCTGAGCGGGGACGTAGACGAAGTTGACCTTCGACGACGCGGCCTCCCAGAGCCCGCCACCGGTCGCCATCGCGGCCACGATGTCGTCGTGCCGGGTGCCGAACTTGGTGCTGACGCAGTAGGTCAGGTTGGCGACCTGCGAGGCGCTCCACTTGTCGTCGACGCCGCCGACGGTGTTGACGATGAGGCCGTCGTGCATCGACTGGGGGGCCACGACCTTGTCGTAGAACTCCTTGAGCTGCTTGTTGCCGGAGACGATCTCGTCGCCGTTGACGACGTAGGCGCCGTCGACGTCCTGGTAGGTCGACGCCTTGAACTCCTGGTACGACGGGACCGCGGTGTCGCTCTCGGCCGCCACAGCCGAGGCGCTGGCGCCGGCGATCGCCGCCACCAGGCACGCGACGCCCACAGAGATCCTGCTGGTCTTGGAGGACAACATTCAAGAACCTTTCATCGGAGACCGGGTTCGTCATATCGAAGTGGCACCAGAAGGTGGTCGACAAGAGATCTTGCGGCTCACAAATCCGCACCTCTGGAGGCTGCATGAACATGAGGAAGGCAGGCCCTCTAGCCTCTTCGGGTGCGGATCGCCACCTGGAACGTGAACTCGCTGCGCTCACGGATCGACCGCGTCGAGGCCTTCCTCGAACGCCACGACGTCGACGTGCTCGCGGTGCAGGAGACCAAGGCCCGTGAGGACCAGCTGCCGTTGATGGGCCTGCAGGCGCGCGGGTACGACGTCGCGGCCCACGGCCTCGACCAGTGGAACGGCGTGGCGCTCATCAGCCGGGTCGGGCTGGAGGACGTGAGCGTCGGCTTCCCCGGGCAGCCGGGCTGGGGCGATCCCGGCGTGGTGGAGGCGCGGGCACTGGGCGCCACCTGCGGCGGGATCCGGATCTGGAGCCTCTACGTGCCCAACGGCCGCAAGCCCGACGACCCGCACTACGTCTACAAGCTCGACTGGCTCTCCCGGCTGAGGGAGGCCTCGGCGCAGTGGCTGGACACCCCGACCGCGCTCGTCGGCGACTGGAACATCTGCCCCACCGACGACGACGTCTTCGACGTGGCGCAGTTCAAGAGCTCCACCCACGTCACGCCACCCGAGCGGGCCGCCTTCCAGCGCTTCCTCGACGACGGCTGGGCAGAGGTGACCCGGGCGCACGCGCCGGGCTACACCTACTGGGACTACTACCGGCAGCGCTTCGAGCGCGACCGCGGGCTGAAGATCGACTTCGTGCTCGGCTCGGCGGGCCTCGCCGAGCGGGTCACCGGTGCGTTCATCGACCGTGACGAGCGTGCCGGCCAGGGCGCGTCCGACCACGCGCCGGTCGTCGTCGACCTGACGGACGCGCCCCGATGAGCGCGAGCACCCCCACCGCGGGGCAGGCCGCCGCCGGCGTCGCCTTCTTCGTCGTCCTCGCCGCGATCTTCGCGGCCCTGCTGCCCGCGGAGGACGACGCCGGCAACCGGGCCTTCCTGGTCGCCGGCAGCTGCCTGTCGCTGGTCATGGCCGCCTGGCGCGCCACCTACCTCCGCCAGGCCCTCAAAGCCGCGCGGTACGACGCCCCGGGCCGATAGCCTGGGCCGATGGCCGTCGGGACCTGCGTCTGCTCGGACGCACGCAGGGGTAGTGCGCGGACGTGCCGTACGCGACAGGCCCTCGACGCGGGGTGGTGGTGAGCCGCCGCGCGCACCGGGCCGAGCACCTGCTCGGGCTCGACCTCGCGCTCCTGGCGGGGGCGCTCGCGGTCGTCGTCGGCAGCCTGTGGGTGCACGACCTCGAGGCGCCGCAGTGGAACCCCTTCAGCCTGGTGGCGCTGGTGTGCGTGCCGGTGCTCATCCGGTTCGGGATGGTGGTGGAGTCGGCGTCGGGGACGCTCCGGGCGAGCACGGCACCGGCGATCCTGTTCGCCTACGACCTGCGTGAGCCCCAGCTCTTCCTGCCCTGCTGGGCGATCGTGGTGCTGGCCAGCCACGTCGCCTTCTTCGGCGCCCGGCGCGGCGTCGGGCGCGGCAGTGTCGAGGTGCTGGCGGGTGCGGTGATGGTCGCCGTCGCGCACCGGGTGGACGTGGGGCTGTGGCCGCTGGACCGGGTGCTCGTCGCGACCGTGACCTTCTCGGTGACCGTGGTCGTGCTGGAGCTGCTGCGCTCGGGCGGCGCGCCGGCCCGGCTCCTCGACGGCGTACGACGATCGGACGTGCTGCTCGTGGTAGGCGGGCTCTTCCTGGCCTGCGTCGTCGTGGTGATGCTGCGCACGGCCTACAACGACACCCCCGAGGTGGTGACCGGGCTGCTGGGCGCGGGCTGCCTGGCGGCCTTCGTCACGGCGCAGATCCTGATGGCGCGGCTGCAGGCCAACGTGCGCGGGGTCGAGGCACTGTCCGCGGCGGGCCAGGCGATGCCCTGGCCGGGTCCGCAGATCGACGCGCTGCTGGTGCGCTTCGTGCGGGCGGCGGTGCGGGCCCGCGACGTCCGCATCCTCGCCGAGCCGGCCACCGGGCCCGGCGTGCTCAGCGTCCCGCTGGAGGGCGGCACACACCTCGTCGTGGAGCGCACCCGCGGCGACCTCCCGTTCAACCGCAGCGAGGCGCGGCTGCTGCGCTCGTTGGCCGGCCTGGCGAGCACCGCGCGCACCCAGGCCGTGCAGCAGTCCCAGCTGCTGCGCCAGGCGACGACCGACGACCTGACCGGGTTGCAGACCTACGCCCAGTTCCGGCTCAAGGTCGAGCCGCGCGGGCTGGACCGCAGCGAGAAGCAGCGGATGGTGGTCGTGTTCCTCGACCTCGACGGGTTCACCGGCCTCACCGCGCGGATCGGCCACCTGGACTCCGACCTGGTGCTGCGCGAGCTCGGCGAGCGGCTGCGCACCCGGATGCCGGCGGGGGTGGAGACGTGTCGCTTCGGCAGCGACGAGTTCGTCGTGCTGGCGAGCCTCCCCGACGACGAGGCGGCACGACGCCTGGAGCGCAGCCTGCACGCGATCGTCGAGGAGCCGATGGCGGTCGGTGACCAGATCCTCCAGGTCACCGCCTCGCTCGGCGTGGCCACCTCGCACAGCCGGTTGGAGAGCATCGACTCGGTCATCCGCCGCGCCGAGGCCCGGATGCGGCAGGCCAAGAGCGGGCGCCGGCGCCCGAAGACCGAGCAGCAGGCCGAGGTGATCCAGCGGCTGCTCGACGAGCGTGGGTTCGAGGTCGTGCTGCACCCGCTCGTGGCGACCGGCACCGGCGAGCTCGAGGGCGTCGAGGCGCTGCTGCGCAGCGAGGACGAGGTCTTCGGCCGGCTCTCCCCGCTGGTGGTCGTCGACTCCGCCGAGCGAGCCGACCTGCTCGACGAGATGACCGAGACCGTCGCACGCCAGGCCATCGACGCCGTACGACGCATCGACGCCCTGCTCGGCCGCCAGCACCTGCTGACGGTCAACGTCGAGTTCAGCCAGCTGCGCCGCGACAGCCCGCTGCTGCAGACCCTCGTCGACCTCGTCGCCGAGCACCACGTCTCGCTCGCGCTGGAGGTCTCCGAGCGCGCCTTCGACGCCTGGACCGACGAGATCGACGAGATCGCGCGTTGGCTGCGCGAGGCCGGCATCTCGCTGGCGATCGACGACTTCGGGGCGGGCTACTCGACGTACGCCCTGCTCAACCACTGGTCCTGGGACCTGGTGAAGCTCGACCGCAGCCTGGTGGTCGGCGACCGGCCGGCGGAACGACGGCTGCTGGCGCACGTGTCGTACCTGCTGCGCGACCTCGGCTTCCCGATGGTCGCCGAGGGCATCGAGGACGAGCAGCAGTGGGACTTCGTCGAGGAGCTCGGCATCGAGTGGATCCAGGGATGGGTGATCTGCCGCCCGATGCGGCCCGACGAGCTGTTGGCACGGCTGCGGCAGGGCAGCCGGTTCGCGCCGGCGTGAGCGTGACGGCTCAGAGGCCCTGCCACTCCGGCTTCGCGTCGTAGACCTCGCGGTAGTGTGCCCGGCGCGCCAGCGCCCCCGCGGCGGAGGCGTCGGCGAGCACCGTGACGTGCGGGTGCAGCTGCAGCACGGACGCCGGGCAGGACGCGGTGAGCGGCCCCTCGACGGCGGCGGCGAGCGCGGCTGCCTTGCCCGGCCCGGTCGCGAGCAGCAGCAGGTGCCGTGCGCGCAGGATCGTGCCGAGGCCCTGGGTCAGCACGTGGCGCGGCACGTCGTCGACCGAGTCGAAGAACCGGGCGTTGTCGCGCCGGGTCTGCTCGGTGAGCGTCTTCATCCGGGTCCGTGAGCCGAGCGAGGAGCCGGGCTCGTTGAACGCCAGGTGCGCGTCGCCACCGATGCCGAGGACCTGCACGTCGACGCCGCCCGCCGCCTCCAGCGCGGCCTCGTAGCGCTCCCCCGCCATCGGCAACCCGTCCGGCGTGGGGTCCGGGCCGTGCACCCGGTCCGCGCCGATGCCGAGCGCGTCCGTCAGCTCGCGGGCGATGGTCGCGCGATAGCTCTCCGGGTGCCCGGCCGGGAGACCGACGTACTCGTCGAGGGTGAAGCACCGCACGCCGTCGTACGACGGGGCGAGGCCGGCCTCGTGGCGGCGTACCAGCTCCCGGTAGGTGGGCAGCGGCGTCGAGCCGGTCGCGAGCCCGAGCACGGCGCCGGGGCGGCGGCGGACCACCGTCTCGATCACGTCGGCCGCAAGCACGGCGACCTGCTCGGCGGACTCCAGCGGGACGATCTCCATCACGTTCCTCCGTGCAGCAGCCGGCCGCCGACGACGGTGGCGACGACCCGCAGGTCGTCGTCGACGAGGGTGAGGTCACCACGGCTGCCCGGGCTGAGGCGGCCGCGGTCGGGGTCGCCCAGCAGGGCGGCGGGGACGCTCGTGCAGGCGGCCACGGCGTCGGCCAGGGACCGGCCGGTCGCGCGGCGCAGGACCCGCAGGCACTGGGCGAGGTCGGCGGCGGAGCCGGCGAGCGTGCCGTCGGCGAGGCGGACCGTGCCGTCGCGGACCTCGACCTCCTGCTCGCCCAGCCGAGCGGGGCCGTCGGGCATCCCGAGCGCCGCCGTGGTGTCGGTGACGAGCAGCAGGCGGTCACCGAGCGCGGCGGCGTACGCCGCGAGGGTGGTGTCGTCGAGGTGGTGGCCGTCGGCGATGACACCGGCGACGAGACGGCCGTCCGCGAGCGCGGCACCGACCGGGCCGGGCGACCGGCCGCCCAGCGGCGGCATCGCGTTGCCGAGGTGGGTGAGCGCACGGGCGCCCCGGTCGGCGGCGGTCCGCACCTGCACGGCGGTGGCCTCGGTGTGCCCGACCGCCACGACCACGCCGCGGGCGACGAGGGTGTCCACGAGGTCGAGCGCACCGGGCAGCTCGGGCGCGAGGGTGACCATCGCGACGCCGGCGTCCCGCGACCAGCCGTCGGCGATCTCCGGCACGGGCGGGCGCAGCCAGGACTCCGGGTGGGCGCCCTTGCGGGCGGGCGCGATGAGCGGCCCCTCGAGGTGGAGACCGATCGGCACCGCACCGGTCCAGCCCTCGGGGGGACCGGCGGCAAGGGTCGCCAGCGCCCGCTCGCGCTGGGCGGGCGCGGAGGTGATGACCGTCGGCAGGAAGGCCGTCACCCCGAACCGCGGCAGCACGGCGGCGACCTCCCAGAGCCGCTCCGGCTCCCGGGTCAGGTCGATGCCGGCGGCGCCGTTGACCTGGAGGTCGAGGAAGCCGGGCAGGACGTGCAGACCGGTGGCGTCGAAGCGGTCGCCGGCCCCGGGAGCCGCGGCGATCCGGCCGTCCACGATCGCGACCTCGCACGAGCCGCCGGTGACCAGCAGGTCAGCCATCACGCCTCCCCAGCAGTGCGGCACCGAGCGCGGCGACCGGTACGTCGCGGGGCACCAGCCGGACCCGGCCGGCCAGGTCCAGGGACGCCAGGAACGGCGACCCGGTGGCCTGCTCCGCGAGCGCGTGCGCGACGGCGACCCGCAGCCGCTCGCCGACGTTCGCGACACCGCCGCCGAGCACGACGACCTCGGGGTCGACGGTCAGCGCGACGAGCCGGACCGCGTCGGCGAGGTGCGCCGCGAACGCGTCCCGCACCCGGGCGGCCTCCGCGTCCCCGGACGCGGCCGCGTCGAACAGTGCCTGCGCGGGTGGTGCGCCGGCGGAGGGCCACAGCGCCGCCAGCGCCGAGCCGGACGCGACCGTCTCCAGGCAGCCCACCTGGCCGCACTCGCAGGCCAGGCCTGCCGGGTCGACCGGGATGTGGCCGATCTCGCCGGCGGCGTTGCGGGCACCGCGGCGCAGCACGCCGCCGAGGATCGTGGCCACGGCCAGCCCGGTGCCGATGCTGAGGTAGGCCACGTCGTCCTCGCCGAGGAGGGTGGCCGCGCCGAGGGCCGCCGCGTTCGCGTCGTTGTCGAGCACGACACGCAACCCGGTCGCCGTACCGAGCCGCTCGCTGAACGGGAAGCCGTCGTCGACCCCGAGGTTCACGGCGTGGCGCACCGTGCCGTGGTCGGTGTCGACCAGGCCGGGGATGCCGACGCCGACGACGCCGTCGAGGTCGTGCCCGGAGTCCGCGCGCAGCCGGGCGACGACGGCGGCCGCCGTGGCGACCACCTCGGCGCCACCGGCCGGGCTGCCCGTGCGCACCTGCGCGAGCACCTCGCCGTCCGGTCGCGCGACCACGCCGAGGATCTTGGTGGCGCCGATGTCCAGCCCCACGAGCAACCCGCTCACCGCTGCCAACCCGCCTCTCGCAAGATCTCCTCCACCGCGGCGATGGACGGTCGCCCGTTGCCGCGGGTGCACAGCCGCGCGTGCGGTGTGCCCTCCCACCCGGTCCGCGGGCCGGGCCAGCCCCACTCGACGACGACCACGGGACCGGACGCCGCCGCGAGCATCGCCGCGACGCCGGGACGACGGTGCCCGTCACGCACCTGGACGACGAGCGGCCCGTCGGGCAGCGCCTCGCCCTCGTGCACTGTGACGTCCGGGTCGATCCCCCACCGCCCCACCCCGACCGCGATGTTCGCCTCGGTCGCCACGCTCACCACCCGCGCACCGCGCAGGTCCGGCAGTGCGCACTCACGGACGACGGCCGCACGGGCCGCGGCGACGTAGCGCTCCTCGTCGGGCGTGACGTGCGGGTCGACCGCCGGCGGTCGGCGCAGGTCCGCGACCCGGTCCGCGGCGTCGACCAGGCGCGCCAGCGGCAGTCGCTCCTCGCGGACGGCCTGGAGGATCGCGCCCTGGATCGCGCGCACCAGCGCGGCGTCCTTGTCCGGCCCGGTGCAGAGCAGGTCGACGCCCGCGACGAGCGCCTCGACCGCGGCCTCGGGGATCGAGCGCGCGCCGGACGCACCGGCCATGTCGAGCGCGTCGCTGACGACGACGCCGTCGTAGGCGAGGTCGGTGCGGAGCAACCCGAGCACCGGGGCGCTCAGCGTCGCCGGGCGCTCGGTGTCGAGGGCCGGCACCATCAGGTGCGAGGTCATCACCGCCGCGGCCCCGGCCTCGACGGCCGCCGCGAACGGCACCAGCTCGCGCGCCCGCAGGGTGGCGAGGTCCGCGTCGAGCACGGGCAGCGTCAGGTGGCTGTCCTGGGCGGTGTCGCCGTGGCCCGGGAAGTGCTTCACGCAGGCCGCCACGCCCGCCTCCTGGAGCCCGGCGACCCAGGCCGCCACGTGGCGGGCCACCAGGTCCGGCGCGGCGCCGAAGCTGCGCGTGCCGATCACCGGGTTGGCCGGGTTGCTGTTGACGTCGGCGACCGGGCCGAGGTCCAGGTCGATGCCGTACGACGCCAGCTCGGCACCGACCGCGCGCCCCACGGCCGTGGTGAGGTCGAGGTCGTCGTAGGCGCCCAGCACCGCAGGCCCCGGCACCGGGCTCGCGTCGTCGCGGTGCAGGCGGGTCACGTCCCCGCCCTCCTCGTCGGTGGCCACCAGCGCCGCGGGCCGCCGCGCGCGGATCTCGCCCACCAGGGCCCGCACCGCGGCCGGGTCGCCCGGCAGGTTCGACCCGAACAGGCAGATCCCGCCGAGGCCCTCGTCGAGCAGCGCCGCCCAGTCGGCCGGCAGCGTCGTACCGGCGAACGAGCCCAGCTGCACCCGCAGCGCCAGCTCCGCGATCAGCCCGCTCATCCCTTCACCGCGCCCGCGGTGATGCCGGAGACCATCCGGCGCTGGACGACGAGGAAGAACAGGATCACCGGGATGGTGATCAGGGTCGAGGACGCCATGATCGCGCCCCAGTCGACACCGCGGCTGCGGGAGTCGGTGAAGGCCACCAGCCAGACCGGCAGGGTCTCCTTCGACGGGTCGGTCATCACCACGACCGCGAGGGTGAACTCGTTCCACGCCTGGATGAAGCCGAACACCCCGGTCGCCACCAGCCCCGGCGCCAGCAGCGGCAGGGTCACCTTGAAGAACGCCTGGGTGCGCGAGCAGCCGTCCATCATCGCGGCCTCCTCCAGCTCCCTCGGCACCCCGGCGACGAACCCGCGCAGCGTCCACACGGTGAACGGCAGCACGCTGGCGACGTAGACGAGGGTGAGGCCGACGACGGAGTTGAGCAGGCTCATCCCGTCGAGCATCTTGTACTGGCTGATGAACAGCGCCTCCGCCGGGATCATCTGGATCACGAGCAGCGCCAGGATGAAGGTACGACGCCCGCGGAACCGGAACCGGCTCACCGCCACGGCCGCCAGGAAGGCGAACAGCAGCGCCACGGTGACCGTGAGCAGGGTGACCGTCAGGCTGGTGACGAGCGCGTCGGTGAAGGAGCCGTCGGCGAAGACGCGGCGGTAGTTGTCGAGGGTCCCGTGGGTCGGCACCACCTCGGGGTGCTCGCCCTTGATCCGGTTGCGCGGCAGGAACGAGCGGCTGACCATCCAGTAGACCGGGAAGACGCAGGCGAGGAAGACGAGCACGCCGACCACGTCGGCGCCGATCCGCGCCGGGAAGGATGTCTTGCGAGCCATGCGCCTCAGTCCTCCTCCTGCTTGAGCATCATCCGGACGTACGGCGCGGTCAGCACGATCGTCAGCACGAGCATGAACATCGCGGCCGCGGCGGCCATGCCGAAGTCACCGCCCTTGATGCCGAGCGTGTAGATGTAGGTGCCCAGCAGGTTGGTGTCCTTGCTGATCCCGCCGGCCTTCTGCAGCGTGTAGATCTGGGTGAACACCCGCAGGTCCCAGATCACCTGGAGCAGCACGACGACCAGCAGCACGGAGCGGATCGACGGCAGCACCACGTGGACGAACCGCTGCCGGGCGCTCGCGCCGTCGATCTGCGCGGCCTCGACGACGTCCTCGGGGACCTGGGTGAGCGCGGCGTACAGGGTGAAGGCGACGAACGGCACGCTCATCCAGACCACCACGAGGGTCGCCACGAGGAAGAAGGACCACGGGTCGATCAGCCAGCTGTGGCCCTCGAAGTCACCACCGAGCGCGGTGAGGAGCCAGTTGACCACGCCGTACTCGGTGTCGAAGAGGAACTGCCACACGGTCATCGCCGCGACCACCGGCATCGCCCAGGCCAGCAGGAGCCCGCACTGGGTGAGGATCCGGACCACCTTGCTCATCCGGGTCATCAGCAGCGCCAGGCCGAGCCCGATGCCGAAGGTGAGGCCGGCGTTGACGAGGCAGAAGGCGACGGTGCGCGCCACGACCGGCCACAGCTCGCCGTTGCCGAGCAGGTCGCGGTAGTTGCCGAGACCGATCCACTCCGGCGCCTGGCCGAATTGCTGGGCCAGGCCGAACTCCTGCAGCGAGAGCACCACCTGGCGCACCAGCGGGTAGCCGAGCGCCAGGCCGAGCGCCACGATCGCCGGCAGCACCAGGCCGAACGGCAGCGACGAGCGGCGTGCGGAACCGCGTGCCACGTCTTCTCCTCTCCGGTACGACGCCCGGCCGGTCTCGGTGCCCCGGCCGGGCGTCGTCGTCAGGTCGACCTGTCGGTCAATTCAGCTCGGCGGTGATCTTGTCGTCGGCCTCGGCGGCGAGCTTCTTCACGTCGCCACCCTGGGCGATCTCGCTGTAGAGGTCCTCCAGGACGAACTTGCCCTCCACCGTCGCCCACGCGGCCGCGGCCGGCGTCAGCTTCGCGTTCGACGCCGCCTCCACGGTGGCCTTCGCGAACTGGTCGTCACCGAGCTTGGTGGCCAGCGACTCCTTGGCGGGCGTCAGCCCGGCCTCGGCGAGGATGGTCTGGTAGTCCTCGCTGAGCATCAGGTCGAGCACCTTGCGGGAGAGCGCCTGGTTGGGCGACTTCGCGGAGATGGCGATGTCGGAGCCGCCCAGCAGCACCGGAGCGGGACCGTCGTCCGAGCCGGGCAGGGCGAACACGCCGACCTTCTCGGCGAGCTTCGGGCAGCCGCTCTTGGGGTCGGTGAGCATGCCGTAGACCCAGCCCGGGCGGGACATCATGCCGATCTTGCCGGCGCAGAACGGGGTGACCGGGTCGGACTCGTTGGCGTCGGCGGGGGCGCCGGACGCGGCGTCGTACAGGTCCTGGAAGGCGGTGAGGCCGGCAAGTGACTCCGGGGTCGAGAGCGTGCCCTTCCAGCCGTCGCCGTCGGGCGCGGCGAAGTCGCCACCGGCGTCCCACAGCAGCGCAGCACCGTCGCGCCAGTCCTTGCCCGGCAGCCAGTAGCCGGAGAAGTCGGCCTTGCCGCTCTTCTGCTTCAGGGTCGTGGCGGCCGTGACGAACTCCTCCATCGAGGTGGGCACGGCGGTGATGCCGGCCTGCTCGAAGAGGTCCTTGCGGTAGAACACGTACGTCGAGCCGGCGTAGTAGGGCACCGCGAAGGTCTTGCCGTCGACCGTCGCGCCGTCGACGAAGCCGGGCAGCAGGTCGTCGCCGCCGAGGTCGTCGAGGTCGTCGCTGAGGTCGCTGAACGCACCGACGGTGGTGAAGGTCGGGGCCTGGGTGTTGCCGACCTCGACGACGTCGGGGGTCTGGTCCGCCGAGGTCAGCGCGGTGGTGAGCCGCTCGACGAGGCCCTCCCACTCCTGCTGCTCGATGGTGAGCGTGGAGCCCGGGTTCTGCTCCTCGAAGGTCTTCTTCAGCCAGTCCCGGGCCGGCTGCGGGGTGTCGGTGCCGTTGAGCCAGACGACGAGGTCGGCCTTCGCCGGCCCGTCGCCCTTGCTGTCGCCGTCGTTCTCCGAGCCGCACGCGGCGGTTGCGGCCAGGAGCGCGGTCGTGGCCGCGACCGCCAGGGTCTTCTTGATTCGCACAGCTAGTTCCCTTCGATCTTTCTTGGTGGTGAAACGGGGGGTCAGGAGACGCCCAGCTCGCCCGAGAGCACGACACCGGTCGCGCCGACGAGGACGCCGTCGTCGCCGAGGGTCGAGACCCGGACGACGAAGCCGGCGGAGGAGACCGGCATGACCCGGTCCCGGACGGCCGCCTCGGCGTACGACGCCAGGGGGCCCACGAGGTCGGCCGGTCCGCTCAGCACGACCTCGGCGAGGTTGAGGGTGGCGACGACCGGCGCGAGCGCCTGGCCCAGCCGGTCGCCCGCGTCGCGGAGCACGGTGTCGGCGTCGCCGTCGGCGACCCGCCGCCGCAGCCGCGGCACGGCGACGAAGGTCTCCAGGCAGCCGGGCCGCCCGCAGCCGCAGGTCTCGCCGTCGGCATCGACCTGGACGTGGCCGATCTCGCCGGCGGCACCGCCGTGGCCGTGCAGCACCGCGCCGCCGAGCACCATCCCGGCGCCGACGCCGGTGCTGAGCCGGAGCAGCAGGAGCCCGCCCTCGCCACCCCCGCCGAAGGTGTACTCCCCCATCACCGCGGTGTTGGCGTCGTTGGCGACGTAGACCGGCAGGTCCAGGGTGGCACCCAGCGTCTCCGCGAGCGGTACGTCGTGCCAGCCCAGGTTGGGCGCGTCGAGCACCACGCCCTCGGGGCTGACCACGCCGGGGGTCGCGACGGCGACGCCGAGCAGCGGCCGGCTGCTGCGCGCGGCGAGGTCGGCGGTGAGCTCCTCCACGAGCGCGGCGGCCTCGGCGCCGCGACGTCCGTCGAGGGGCCGGGCGTCGCGCAGCACGACCTCGCCGGCGAGGGTGAGCACGGCGCCGACGACCTGGTCGTCGACGGAGAGGTCGATGGCGACGACGTGCTTGGCGTCGGGCACGAGGCCGACCAGCGTGGGCGGCTTGCCGACGCGGGTCTCGACCGGGGCGCCGAGCTCCTCCAGCAGTCCCTCGCCGATCAGCTCGGCGACCAGGTCCGAGACGGTGACCCGGGTCAGGCCGGAGCTGCGGGCCAGGTCGGCGCGGCTCGCCGGGCCGTCGGCGAAGAGCTCCTGCAGGAGCATCGCGCGGTGGTGACGGCGGGAGTCGGCCCGCCGGAGCTTGATCCGGTCACGGGGGGCCTGCGAGGTGGGACTGCGCCAGGACATGTTTGTTAGTTCACCATACTTACATATAAGGTGCAAGCATTCCGTGCGACCCAGGTCACACTTCGGTGACCACGACCCGGCAGGAGCAGCGATGGCCCGCATCACCTTCGAGGCCGCCCAGCGGTGGTACGACGGCGCCGAGTCCCCCGCCGTCCCCGGCATCGACCTCGTCGTCGAGGACGGCGAGCTGCTCGTGCTGGTCGGGCCGTCCGGCTGCGGCAAGACGACCACGCTGCGCATGCTCGCGGGCCTGGAGGAGGTCGACGCCGGCCGGATCCTGATCGGCGAGCGCGACGTCACCCGGCTCGCCCCCAAGGACCGCGACATCGCGATGGTCTTCCAGAGCTATGCGCTCTACCCGCACAAGAGCGTGCGCGACAACCTCGGCTTCGCGCTCAAGATCGCCGGCACCGCGCGCGAGGAGCGCGAGCGCCGGGTCGAGGAGGCCGCCGGCCTGCTCGGTCTCACCGACCTGCTCGACCGCAAGCCGCGGGCACTGTCCGGCGGCCAGCGGCAGCGGGTGGCGATGGGCCGGGCGATCGTGCGCGAGCCGCAGGTCTTCTGCATGGACGAGCCGCTGTCGAACCTCGACGCCAAGATGCGGGTGCAGACCCGCAGCGACATCGCCCGGCTCCAGCGCAGCCTCGGCGTCACCACGGTCTACGTCACCCACGACCAGGTCGAGGCGATGACGATGGGCGACCGGGTCGCGGTGATGGACCGCGGCGAGATCCAGCAGGTCGACAGCCCGCTCGCCCTCTACGACCGGCCCGCCAACCTCTTCGTCGCCGGCTTCATCGGCTCCCCTCAGATGAACCTGCTGCCCGGTCGCGTCGACGGCTCCCGGCTCCACCTCGGCGGCCACGAGGTGCCGCTGGACGCCGCGACCGCCGCCGCGCTGACCCGCGAGGTCACCGTCGGCGTACGCCCCGAGGCGTGGCGGCTCGTCGGTCCCGGCGCGGGCCTCCCGATGCGGGTGCACCTCGTCGAGGAGCTCGGCTCCGAGGGCTTCGCGCACGGCACGGCCGACCTCGGCGGGCGCGAGGCGGCGGTCGCCGTCCGGGTGCCCACGCGGGGACAGGTGGCCCCCGACGACCTGCTGCACCTCGCCGTCCCGGCGGGCGGGGCCCACGTCTTCGACAGCACGACCGGGCGCCGCCTGGGCTGAAATCCCCGGGACCGGGCCGGTGACGACCTAGCGTGGACGTGTGAGCACCGTGCAGGCCCGGCCCGCCACCCTCTGGGAGGCCGGCAACCGCCGCGCCCCGGCGGTGCTGCGGCTCGCGTCCGCGCTGCTGGTCACCGCCGCCGTGCTGGACCTGCTGCTGTCCGGCCGGCTCGGGCTGTTCTTCGACCTGGTCTTCGTGACCCTCAGCGTCGGGCTCGCGCTCGCCGTCCGGCCCAGCGACTTCTTCCCGGTCGGCGTCTTCCCGCCGCTGGCCATGTTCGGGGTCGTGCTGCTGCTCGCGATCAGCCGTCCCGAGGCGGTCGCCCGCGCCGACGACGGCGCCGTGCAGGCCACCGTCTCGGGGCTGTCCGGGCACGCGATCGGCCTGGCGCTGGGGTACGCCGCGTGCCTGGGCCTGCTCGCCGTACGACGGCAGTGGGTGGCGACGCACCCCCGCTGAGCGCCGTCAGTGGCCCAGGGTGAGCGGGCCGGACCCGGTCGGCGGGCTGTTGGTCCAGGTGCCGGCGACCGCGACGTCGTCGCCCGGGAGGACGTCGATGATCGGGCACATCACGCCCGTCACGTTGCTGGTCGTCAGGGTGGACGAGGTCGCGGTGAACTTCTGCGTCGCGGTGTCGAACGTCCCGACGACCGTGCCGGAGATGCTGAAGGTGCACCCCGGCGACGCCGCCTGCGCGGCCGCGTTGGTCAACCTCATCGGCCACACCGTGCCGGTGGGGTCTCCGGGCACCACCACGTTCCAGGACCCCGTGGGGGTGATCGTCGTGGTGCCGCACCCGCCGGAGGTCAACGTGCTCAGGTAGCCCGCGCGGACGGAGTGGGCGCGCGCCGTACCGGGGTTCTCCACGACGCCGGCGAGCGTGAACGTCGTACAGGTGGTGCTGATGCTGACGGTGGAGAACGTCACGCCGGGGCTGTCCGCGACGAGGCGCAGCGACGGACCTCCGCCCGGCTTGTACGGGTTGGTCGCGGAGGCGGGGACGGCGGTGGCGACGACGGCGGCCGCGAGCGCGGCGGCGGCGAGTGCCCGGGGCAGGGTGGGGGTCATGCCGGCAGACTCACACCGCCGCGGCCGACGGCCCAGGGCGACGCCGATCTCTTGACCGAGAACCGGACGGGCGTCCGGAGAACGACCTAGAAGCGGTCCGGGTCCCCCGCGCCGCGGCGCAGCACCTCCGGCACTCCCTCGGACCAGTCGACCACCGTCGTCGGCTCGGCGGGCGTCTCCCCCGCCTCGACGACGATGTCGACCTCGTGGTCGAGGTCCTCCTTGATCTCCCAGCCCATCGTGCGCGGCTCGGTCTCGCCCGGGAGGATCAGGGTGGAGGTCAGCAGCGGCTCGCCGAGCTCGGCGAGCAGCGCCTGGACGAAGGTGTGGTCGGGGATGCGCACACCGACGGTCTTCTTCTTCGGGTGCAGCAGCCGCCGCGGCACCTCCGGCATGCCGGGCAGGATGAACGTGTAGGGCCCGGGCGTCGCCGCCCGGATCGCGCGGAAGGCCGCGTTGTCGACGTGCACCAGCTGGCCGAGCTGGGAGAAGTCGCGGCAGACCAGGGTGAAGTGGTGCTTGTCGTCGAGGCCGCGGATCTTCAGGATCCGGTCCCGGCCGTCGCGGTTGCCGACCCGGCAGCCCAGCGCGTAGCCGGAGTCGGTCGGGTAGGCGATCAGCGCGTCGTCGTCGCGCAGCGCGGTGACGATCTGCTGGAGCAGCCGGGGCTGCGGGTTGTCCGGGTGGACGTCGAGGTAGCGGGCCACCACTGCCCCTAGAGCCGGACCGCGGTCTTGGTGCTGCGACCGGCGGCCTTCAGGTCGCGGTGCAGCTCCTTGGGCAGCGAGAACGCGAGGGTCTCCTCGGCCGTCTGGACGGCCCGCGCGTCCGGGTAGCCACGCTCGGCGAGGTAGGCCAGCACCTCGGTGACCAGGTGGTCGGGGACCGAGGCGCCCGAGGTGACGCTGACGGTCGCGGCGCCGTCGAGCCACGACTCGTCGAGCTCGGACACGTCGTCGATGCGGTAGGACGCCTTGGCGCCCGCCTCCAGGGCGACCTCGACCAGGCGCACCGAGTTGGAGGAGTTGGCGCTGCCGACGACGATCACCAGGTCCGCCGCCGCACCGATCTCCTTGACCGCGACCTGGCGGTTCTGGGTGGCGTAGCAGATGTCGTCGCTCGGCGGGTCCTCCAGCTGGGGGAACTTGGCCCGCAGGCGGCGTACGGTCTCCATCGTCTCGTCGACGCTCAGCGTCGTCTGCGAGAGCCAGGCGAGCTTGGCGTCCGGCGGGAACTCCAGCCGCGCGACGTCGTCGGGGTGCTCGACGAGGACGGTCTGCTCGGGCGCCTCGCCCGCGGTGCCCTCGACCTCCTCGTGACCGGCGTGCCCGATCAGCAGGATGGTGTAGCCGTCGGCGGCGAAGCGGACGGCCTCGCGGTGCACCTTGGTGACCAGCGGGCAGGTGGCGTCGATGGTCTTGAGCTCGCGCTCCGCGGCCTCGTTGACGACGGCCGGGGACACCCCGTGCGCGGAGAAGACGACGGTCGCGCCCGGCGGGACCTCGGTGAGCTCCTCGACGAAGATCGCGCCGCGCGACTCCAGGTTGGCCACCACGTGCTTGTTGTGGACGATCTGCTTGCGGACGTAGACCGGCGCGCCGTAGAGGTCCAGCGCCTGCTCCACCGTCACGACCGCACGGTCGACCCCGGCGCAGTAGCCGCGGGGGGCGGCGAGCAGCACCTCACGCTCGCTGTCCTCGAGCAGGCGCGGCGTACCCAGGTCGATCGTCATGGCTCCAGTCTACGGACCGGCGCCGCTGCGGCCGAGTCCGCGTGTGGCACCCTGCGCGGGTGCCTCTCCTGCTGCTGCTCGGCGTGCTCGCCGCGGACCTCGCGGCCACGCTGTGGTGCTGGAGCCAGAACGGCGGCCCGCCCGAGCCGGGCACCCGGTTCGTGCTGCTGCTCCCCCAGCTGCTGTACGTCGCCGTGGTCACCGCCGTCGCCCGCGACGCCGACCGGCGGCTGCTCGCCGCGGGCCTGGCGCTGCTCTCGCTACCGATGATCGCCGTGAGCGACCTCGCGATCGAGGTCGCCGCGGGCGACTCGTGGGTCGAGGTGGAGTCGCCGCTGCTGCGCCTCGACGCGCTCCTGGTGGGTCTCCCCCTGGTGGCCGCGTGGGGCGCGGCCCGGCTCGGCGGCCGCTGGCAGGTGGGGTTGCTCGCCGTACCGGCGACGGTGATGGTGCAGATGGTGCTCAACCGCGCGGTGGCGACACCGGTCTGGGAGGCGGCCTACCCGGGGCCGGACGGCGGGCCGCCGGTGCTGCCCGGCGTGCTGTGGTGGGCCTGGGAGCTGCTGCCGGTGCTCCTCGGCGGCCTCGCGTGCCGGTGGGCGGCGGGGCGGCCGGCACCGGTGACACCCCCGGCATCCTGAACCCGCGCCCGGACTGCCGTGCGTGTCACTCACCGCAGATGCACGACGGCCCGCCACCCTCGCGGGTGACGGGCCGTCGATGAGAGCTGTCGCTCAGGCCTTGTCCTCGTCGGACTCCTCGGCGGGAGCCTCCGCCTCGGTCTCGGCCTCGGCGGTCTCGACGTCGGTCGAGGACGTGTCGACGACCTCGGTCTCCTCGGTCTCGACGGGCGCCTCGACCTCGGCCGGGGCGTCCTCGGCCGGCTTGCTGACCTCAGCCGCCGGAGCAGCCTTCTCGGCCTTCGGCGCGGACGGCGTGAACTCCTCGGTCACCAGCTCGATGACGGCCATGGGGGCGTTGTCGCCCTGGCGCGGACCGATCTTGGTGATCCGGGTGTAGCCGCCCGGGCGCTCGGAGAAGGTCGGCGCGATCTCGGTGAAGAGGGTGTGCACGACACCCTTGTCCCGGATGACCTTGAGGACCTCGCGGCGCTGGTGCAGCGGGTTCTCGCCAGCGTGGGCCTTCTTCGCCTTGGTGATCAGCTTCTCGGCGTACGGACGCAGGGTGCGCGCCTTGGCCTCGGTCGTCGTGATCCGGCCGTGCTCGAAGAGCGCGGTGGCCAGGTTCGACAGGATGAGGCGCTGGTGCGCGGCGCCACCGCCGAGGCGGGGGCCCTTCTTGGGCTTGGGCATTGCTCTCTCGTTTCTCCCCGGCCGTGTCAGGTACCGGGGTAGGTGTGTCCCAGGTGGGGACGGATCAAAGTCCGGCAGCGTGTCGGGAGGCGAGCGAGCTGCAGCTTGCTGCCGCCCCACTCGCCGGAGACACGCTCGGACCGACTAGAACTGCTCGTCCTCGACGAAGCTCTCGTCGTCGTCCTCGTCGTCGCTGTAGTTGGCGAGGGCGGCCGACGGGTCGAAGCCCGGGGCGCTGTCCTTGAGGGACAGACCCATCTCGTGCAGCTTGGCCTTGACCTCGTCGATGGACTTCGCACCGAAGTTGCGGATGTCCAGCAGGTCCTGCTCCGAGCGGCTGATGAGCTCACCCACGGTGTGGATGCCCTCGCGCTTGAGGCAGTTGTAGGACCGGACGGTCAGCTGCAGGTCCTCGACCGGGAGGGCGAGGTCGGCGGCGAGCTGCTCGTCGACGGGCGAGGGGCCGATGTCGATGCCCTCGGCCTCGACGTTGAGCTCACGGGCCAGGCCGAAGAGCTCGACCAGCGTCTTTCCGGCCGACGCGATCGCGTCGCGGGGCAGGATGGACGGCTTGGTCTCGACGTCGATGACGAGCTTGTCGAAGTCGGTGCGCTGCTCGACACGGGTGGCCTCGACCTTGTAGGTCACCTTCAGCACGGGGCTGTAGATGGAGTCGACCGGGATCCGGCCGATCTCGTTGTCGGCACCCTTGTTCTGCACGGCGGAGACGTAGCCGCGGCCGCGCTCGACGACGAGCTCGAGCTCGAGCTTGCCGTTGTCGGAGAGGGTGGCGATCTTCAGGTCGGGGTTGTGCACCTCGACACCGGCCGGCGGCGCGATGTCCGCCGCGGTGACGTCACCGGCACCCGACTTGCGCAGGTACATGGTGACCGGCTCGTCGTGCTCGGAGGAGACGACGAGGCCCTTGAGGTTGAGGATGATCTCGGTGACGTCTTCCTTGACACCGTCGATCGTGGAGAACTCGTGGAGGACGCCATCGATCTTGATGCTCGTGACCGAGGCACCGGGGATCGAGGAGAGGAGCGTACGACGCAGCGAGTTGCCGAGCGTGTAGCCGAAGCCGGGCTCGAGCGGCTCGATGACGAAGCGCGACCGGAACTGGTCGACGCTCTCCTCCGAGAGGCTGGGGCGCTGTGCGATGAGCACTGGTTTCTTTCCTTTCCGGGTCGACCGCTATATGAGGACCCAGAGCTGTTGCGAACAGGAGAAGAGGGACTGCGGGGGTGCCGCGTGCCCGCCCCGGCATCCTCTCGTGGAGGGCGGCCGGGACGGGGCTGCGATCACTTCTTGGAGTAGTACTCCACGATGAGCTGCTCCTGGATGGGCAGGTCGATCTGCTCGCGCACGGGCACCGAGTGCACCAGGATCCGCATGCGGGTCGGGAGCGCCTCGAGCCAGGCCGGGACGATCCGCTCGCCGTGCGTCTCGCGGGCCACGATGAACGGCGTCATCTCGAGCGACTTCTCGCGCACGTCGATGATGTCGTACTGGGTGACCTGGAAGGACGGGATGTCGACCTTCTTGCCGTTGACCAAGAAGTGACCGTGGGTCACCAGCTGGCGGGCGTGGCGGCGGGTGCGGGCGAAGCCGGCACGGTAGACCACGTTGTCGAGGCGGCACTCGAGCAGCTGGACCAGGTTGTCGCCGGTCTTGCCCTGGCGACGGGCGGCCTCCACGTAGTACTTGTGGAACTGCTTCTCCAGGACGCCGTAGGTGTAGCGCGCCTTCTGCTTCTCCTGGAGCTGGTTGCGGTACTCGCTCTCCTTGATCCGCGCGCGGCCGTGCTGGCCCGGCGGGTAGGGGCGCTTCTCGAAGGCGGCGTCGCCGCCCACGAGGTCGACGCCGAGACGGCGCGACTTCTTGGTCAGGGGTCCGGTGTAACGGGCCATGTCGGTTCTCCTCTAAGTCTTGTCGTGCGCGTCAGACGCGGCGGCGCTTCGGCGGGCGGCAGCCGTTGTGCGGGGCGGGGGTCACGTCCTGGATGGTGCCGACCTCGAGGCCGATCGCACCCAGCGAGCGGATCGCCGTCTCGCGGCCCGAGCCCGGGCCCTTGACGAAGACGTCGATCTTCTTCATGCCGTGATCCATCGCCCGACGGCCCGCGGCCTCGGCGGCCATCTGAGCGGCGTACGGGGTGGACTTGCGGGAGCCCTTGAAGCCGACGGTGCCGGCAGAGGCCCACGAGATCACCGCACCGGTCGGGTCGGTGATCGTGACGATCGTGTTGTTGAACGTGCTCTTGATGTGGGCCTCGCCCTGAGCGACGTTCTTCTTCTCCTTGCGGCGCACCTTCTTGGCGCCCGCGCGAGCCTTGGGAGGCATTCGCTATCTCCTTACAGGAACTGGTCGTGAGGCTCAGTGAGATCGCCGAGGCGATCGATCACTTGGCCTTCTTCTTGCCGGCAACCGTGCGCTTCGGGCCCTTGCGGGTGCGCGCGTTGGTCTTGGTGCGCTGACCGCGGACCGGAAGGCCCATGCGGTGACGGCGACCCTGGTAGCTGCCGATCTCGATCTTGCGACGGATGTCGGCCTGGACCTCGCGACGGAGGTCACCCTCGATCTTGAAGTTCGCTTCGATCTCGTCACGGAGCTTGACCAGCTCCTCGTCACCCAGCTCGTGGACGCGAAGGTCCGGGCTGACGCCGGTGGCCTTCAGCAGCTGCTGGGCGCGGGTACGGCCGATGCCGTAGATGTAGGTGAGAGCGACCTCGATGCGCTTGTCGCGCGGCAGGTCGACTCCGACGAGGCGAGCCATGGATGGCTTCCTTTCGATGGATCACGGTGGTCTGGTCGTGATGCGTCCGGGCGTTGTTCCTGTGCTGCCCAGCTCCGGCCATCCGCTCCGGAGGTGGTTCGGTCCCACTCGTTGGTCGAGCTTGTCGAGACCTAAGCGATCACGTTGATGAGGTGTTCAGTTGTGCGGCCCGGGGGCCGGCGTCAGGACTCAGCCCTGGCGCTGCTTGTGGCGAGGGTTCTCGCAGATCACCATGACGCGGCCGTGGCGACGGATCACCTTGCACTTGTCACAGATCTTCTTCACGCTCGGGTTGACCTTCATGTCAGCCCTTTCTTGCTAGTGGCGGAAGTGAGCCGATGGGCCTCACTTGTAGCGGTAGACGATCCGTCCGCGAGAGAGGTCGTACGGCGAGAGCTCCACCACCACGCGGTCCTCGGGGAGGATCCGGATGTAGTGCTGGCGCATCTTGCCGCTGATGTGGGCAAGGACCTTGTGGCCGTTGCTCAGCTCCACGCGGAACATGGCGTTCGGAAGGGCCTCCACGACGGAGCCCTCCATCTCGATGACGCCTTCTTTCTTCGCCATGTCTCACAATCTGCTCGGGGATGATGTCTACCGTCCGGCCCGGGAACCTCTCGCGGAGCGAGTGGACCTCGTACGTTGGTGCACCACACACGCAACCCACGTTGGACCGACACGCCAGTCTATGGGCAGCCCGCAAGGAACTCCCAATCGGCGATCGCCGGGCTCAGCCGGCCAGCAGCTCCAGGGTGCGCACCCGTGCGGGGGCGGTGCGCGGGTCGGTGCCGCCGAGCGCGCCGCCGACGGGGTGGACCATCACCTCGTCCACGCCGTACGACGCGGCGAGGGCCGCGAGCTGCTCGCGGGCCGTGCTCGCGTCGCCGATGACCCACTTCGCGCGCATGGCGTCGATCAGGCCCTCCTGGGCCTCGGTCAGCCCGGCGGCGACGATGGTCTCGGCGTCCTCGACCGTGCGCTGGGCGACCAGCGGCTGGCCGGTGCGCAGGGCGAGCATCTGCAGCAGCTGCGGCAACGCCTGGCGGTGCGCCTCCTCGGCGGTGTCGGCCACGGAGGCGTTGACGGTGAGGAAGGTCCGCGGGGCGTCCGCCTCCGGGGAGGGCTGGAAGGTGGAGCGGTAGAGCTCGAGCGCCTCGGCGGTCCCGGCACCGGAGAAGTGGTGGGCGAAGACGTAGGGCAGGCCCTTGGCCGCGGCGAGCCGCGCGGAGTAGTCCGAGGAGCCCAGCAGCCACACCGCCGGCACAGACGTCGCCGACGGGGTGGCGCGCAGGACGTGCTGGCCGCCGCGCAGGGCCAGGCCGACACCGGCCGGCTCCATCATGGCGAGCACGTTGTCGACGTACTCGGGGAAGCGGGCGACCGCGTCCTCCTCCACTCCCCCGCCGCCGTGCCGCAGCGCCCAGCTCGTGACCGGGTCGCTGCCCGGGGCGCGGCCGATGCCCAGGTCGATCCGGCCCGGGTACGCCGCCTCCAGGAGCGCGAACTGCTCGGCCACCACCAGCGGGGCGTGGTTGGGCAGCATCACCCCGCCGGAGCCGACCCGGATCCGCTCGGTGGCACCGGCGAGCATGCCGATCAGCACCGGCGGGTTGGTCGCGGCCACGGCCGGCATGTTGTGGTGCTCGGCGACCCAGTAGCGGCGGTAGCCGAGCCGGTCGGCGGCACGCGCCAGGCCGACGGACGCGGCGATGGCGTCGCCGGTGGTCTGGTCGCTGCGGACGGGGACGAGGTCCAGGACGGAGAGGGCGAGCGCGGTCATCGAAGACCCAAGGCCGCGCCGGCCTCCCGCATTCCCGGCGTCAGCTGTCGGCGGTGGCGCTGCGCCGCACCAGCAGCAGCCCGACGCCGTAGGCGACCACCCCGAGCAGCCCGAGCACCATCAGGTCCATCAGGTAGTGCGCGGCGCCGCTCTCGGCGATCCAGTCCTCCTTGTCGGTGCCGGAGAAGCCGTCGGCGAGCTGGATCGCGGAGGCGGAGGCGGCATAGCCCCAGCGCGACGGCGAGAGCCAGGCGATCTGCTCCAGGCCGACCCGGCCCGCGATCTGGAAGAGCGCGCCGGAGAGGACGAGCTGCAGCATGACCAGGCCGACCAGCGCCGGCATGGTCTGCTCCGAGCTGGTCACCAGCGCCGACAGGGCGAGCCCGATCACCACCATCGTCCACGACAGCAGGGCGATCGCGATCGCCACCCGGAAGGTGCCCGCGCCGCCGTCGGCGCCGGGCAGCCCGACCGTGGCGAGGAAGGTGACGACCAGGCCCTGCACGAAGGCGGCGGTGCCGAGGACCAGCACCTTGCTGGTGAAGTAGACGCCTGGGGACAGCCCGACGGCGTACTCCCGCTGGAAGATGGGTCTCTCCCCCACCAGCTCGCGGATCGCCAGCGCCGTGCCCATCAGGCAGGCGGCGACGATGAGCACGGTCACCCGTTGCTGCGCCTCGCCGATCTTGCCGCCGGCCTCGGCGATGGAGATCCCGTCGCTGCCCGGCACGACGCGGCTGAGCCCACCCAGGATGAGGGGCAGCAGCACCAGCATCCCCAGCAGGAGCCGGTCGGCGAAGACGACGGCCAGGTTGCGCTTGACCAGCGTGGAGAGCTGGCGCGCGGTGGACTGGCGCGGCGGGGCCGGCACGGCGGCGTACCCCTGCCGGGCGAGCTGCGAGGTGTCCACGGCGTGCCGCGAGGCCGGGATCCGCTGCCACAGGTCGGCGTCGTCGAGCAGGTCGAAGACCTCGGGGTAGTTGGTCTTGCCGAAGTGGGCGAGGACGCCGTCGGGCGGCCCGAAGTAGGCGATCCGGCCGCCAGGGGCGAGGACCAGCACGTTGTCGCACACGTCGAGGGCGAGCACCGAGTGGGTGACCACCATGACCACGCGGCCGTCGTCGGCGAGGCTGCGCAGCTGGCGCATCACCTCCAGGTCGAGGCCCGGGTCGAGGCCGGAGGTGGGCTCGTCGAGGAAGAGCAGCGGTGGCGCGGTGAGCAGCTCGGTGGCGATCGAGACCCGCTTGCGCTGGCCGCCGGAGAGCTGGGTGCCGATCCGGTTGTCCATCCGCTGCACGAGCTGGAGCTGGTTCGCCACGTGGTTGACCCGGGCGTCCCACTCCTGCGCCGTGGTGTCGGGCGGCAGCCGGAGCTGGGCGGCGAAGCGCAGGCCCTGCTTGACCTTCAGCTGCGGGTGCAGGATGTCCTGCTGCGGCACCAGGCCGATCTGGAAGCGGAGCTGGTCGTAGTGCTGGTAGAGGTCGTGGCCCTGCCAGATCACCCGGCCGTGGCTCGCGGGCTTGAGGCCGGTCAGCGCGCCGAGCAGGGTGGACTTGCCGGCGCCCGAGGGACCGATGACGGCGGTGAGGCTCTTCGGCTCCAGCTTGAAGGAGATGTTCTCGATCAGCCGCTTGCCGCCGCCGACGACCTGGGTGAGGCCGTCGGCGTACAGGGTGAACTCGTGGGCGGTCGCCGAGGCGACGAGCTGCTGGCCGTCCCACCGGAAGGTCTGGTTGCCGAAGATCACCTCGGCGCCGACCGGCAGCTGGACCGCGCCCTGCACCCGGTGGCCGTTGACGAAGGTGCCGTTGAACGAGCCGAGGTCGTGCAGCACCGCGAGCACCTGTGCGGTCGGCGGGTCGAGGCGGGCGTGGTGGCGGCTGACGAGCGGGTCGTCGAGCACGATGTCGTTGGTGTGCTCGCGCCCGATCGACAGCGAGCGGCCGGCCTGGAGCTGCTGGGGCAGGACGACGGAGTGGCCGTGCGGCAGCTGCCCCGGCGGCAGGACGCCGACCGGGCGCCACGCGTCCGCCGGCGCGTCCTGCGACGGCAGCTGCGGCGGCGGCAGGTTCTTCCAGAACTCACCGCCGAGCGGTTGCTGCTGCGGGGTCGCCGGGGCGGGCGCGGGTGTCGGCGTCGGCACCGGGCGCGAGGAGGCCGGCGGCACGGGCCGCTGCGGCGCGGCCGGCGGCGCCGGCTGGCTCGCCAGGACCGTCACCACGACCGGCTCGCCGTCCGGGCCGCCGAGGTGCAGGCTGAGCGGGCCGGCCGGGAGCGGCGTGCGCGTGATCCGCTGGCCGGCGACGTAGGTGCCGTTGCTGCTGGAGTCGACCGCCACCCAGGCACCGCCCTCGCGCAGCAGGGTGAGGTGGTGCCGGGAGGCCCGCCCGTCGGAGACCGGTACGTCGCAGTCGAGCTCGCGCCCGACCACGACCTGCGGCCCGTCGAAGATCCGGGTCGTTCCCGACCACTGCACCTGGAGTCGGTCCACGGGCGATCCTTCGGGGGTGCGGAGCAGGCTGACGGTCAGAGACCCTAACCGATCAGCCGCTCCGCAAACCCGCGGACAGCGGCGTCAGCGCCAGTCGGGACCCTGCGTGTCGTCGACGTCACCGGGCTCCCGGGCCGCCGTGGCGTGGTCCGGGACGTGGTCGTCGCCCTCGCGGCCGGACTTCCAGAGGCTGGCGACCGCGGTGATGACCAGGGTCAGGATGATGACGCCGAGGCTGAACAGCGACGGCATGTCCCAGACCTTGAGGTGCTCGCCGCCGTTGATGAACGGCAGCTCGTTCTCGTGCAGCGCGTGCAGGACCAGCTTGACGCCGATGAAGGCGAGGATGAAGGCCAGGCCGAGCGAGAGGTAGACGAGCTTCTGCAGCAGGCCACCGAGCAGGAAGTAGAGCTGGCGCAGGCCCATCAGCGCGAACACGTTGGCCGTGAAGACCAGGTACGGCTCCTGGGTGATGCCGAAGATCGCCGGGATCGAGTCGAGCGCGAACAGGATGTCGGTGACACCGAGGGCGATGATCACGATGACGATCGGCGACGCGAAGCGCACGCCGTTCTCGTGGTACCAGAGCTTGAGGCCGTGGTAGGTCTCGCCGACCCGCATGTGCTTGCGGGCGAAGGTGACGACGCCGTTCTCCTCGGGGTGCTCGTCGTCGTGGCTGCCGTAGGACTGCACCAGCTTGACGGCGGTGTAGACCAGGAAGGCGCCGAAGATGTAGAAGATCCAGCTGAAGTTCTGGATGAGCGCGTAGCCGAGGGCGATGAAGATGCCGCGGAAGACGAGCGCCAGCACGATGCCGACGAGCAGCGCCTCCTGCTGGTACTTGCGGGGCACCTTGAGCGCCGACATCAAGATGATGAAGACGAACAGGTTGTCGATCGAGAGGGAGTACTCGGTCAACCAGCCGGTGTAGAACTCGATGCCGTAGTCATGGCCGTGGTGGATCCAGATGAAGGCGCCGAACGCGACCGCGGCGCCGATGTAGAAGGCGAGCGCGATCGCGCACTCCTTCATCGTCGGCTCGTGCGGGTCGCGTGCGATCACGACGACGTCGAAGAGCAGCACGGCCAGCGTGGCGCCGATCGTGATGGTCCATTCGAGGGTGGTCACGTCCATGGACACGAACCTCTTCCAAGGTGGGTGCTGAGCGGTCGGATAACAGCCCGAGGTCTCTTCCGCCGCCCGTCCGGGCGACCTGCGGGACCGGACCGGACAGCGATGTCCGGTCGTGATGACGAGCCCGCGGCGAAGGAATACTCCCCCCTGGTGGGCGTCATCCTTGCACGCGCCGCCAGCGGCGGGCCAATCGACCCGCCCGGTACGACGCTGCCGGCCGGCCTCACGGCAGTCCGGTCACCCGGGCCATGGTCGCCAGCTTGGCCCCGGTCTCGCGCACCTCGGAGGCGGGGTCGGACCCGGCCACGATCCCGGCGCCGGCGAACAGCCGCAGCCGCGGACCGTCCATCACCGCGGCCCGGATCGTGATCGCGAACTCGCCGTCGCCCGCCGCGTCGACCCAACCCACGCAGCCGGCGAACCAGTCGCGCAGGTCGCCCTCGAGGTCGGCGATGACCGCGTTGGCGGCCGCCGTCGGCACGCCACCGACCGCGGGGGTCGGGTGCAGCAGCTGGGCCAGGCGCAGCGCGCTCGGGCCGTCGGCCCCGGCGGCGAGCCGGGCCGAGATCGGGGTGGCGAGGTGCCAGACCGTGTCGGTGGAGAGCAGCTCGGGGGTGGCGGGGTACTCGATCTCCTCGCACACCTCCTTGAGCGCGTGCACGATCGCCTCGACGACGAAGGCGTGCTCGGCCAGGTCCTTGCCGGACTGCTGCAGGCCGGCCGCGCGGCGGGCGTCCTCCGCCGGGTCCGCCGAGCGCGGCACGGAGCCGGCCAGCGGCGTGCAGGAGATCTCCAGGCCCTCGCGGCGCACCAGCAGCTCGGGGCTCGCACCGACCAGGATCGGGCCCTCCCCCGGCCCGGGGACGAGCGGGACGCTGAACACGTAGCGGCCCGGTCGCGTGGTCAGCAGCCGGTCGATGATCTCCGCGGGCACCAGGGGCGGCTCGCTCAGCACGTCCAGGCAGCGGCCGAGCACGACCTTGTGGAGCGAGCCGTCGGCGATCTTCGCGAGTGCGGCCTCCACCATGCCGGCGTACTCGTCGGGGGTGGGGAACTCGGTGACCCGGTAGGTCCGCTCCACGTCCGCGTCGTGCTCCGGGCGCTGGAGGGCGTGCTCCGAGCCGGTCACCCGGTGCGCCAGGCCCGGGGCGCCGGCGGCGAAGGAGAGCGCGCACAGGGCCCGCTCCCCCGGCTCCAGCGCCGCCACGACCTCGTCGGCCCACGCCGGGTCGGCACCGTCGGGGGTCTGCAGCGTGTCGATGACCTGGGCGGCGACGTAGGCCTGCTCGCCGGAGGCGAACAGCAGCGGCCGCGCGGCCAGTGCGGCCGGGGTGATCGGTTGCCGCGCCATGGCTCTCAGCCTAGTCCTCGGCCCCGCACGGTACGCCGAGCGCCGCCAGCCGCTCGCGGCCGCCGTCCTCGGCGGTGAGCACCCACACGCCGGCCTCGGTCAGCGCGAAGGTGTGCTCGAAGTGCGCCGCCCAGGTGCGGTCGGCCGTGAGCACGGTCCACTCGTCGTCGGCGAGCACCGTGTCCTCGGAGCCGAGGGTGATCATCGGCTCCACGGCCAGGGCCATCCCGCGGTGCAGCCGCGGGCCGCGGCCGGCCCGGCCGGCGTTGGGGACGTCGGGCTCCATGTGCATCGAGGTGCCGATGCCGTGGCCGGTGTAGCCGTCGACGATGCCGTAGGCGCCCGCACCACGGACGAAGGTCTCGACCGCGTGCGAGATGTCGCCGACCCGGCCGCCGACGCGCGCCGCCGCGAGGCCGCGCCACAGCGCGTCCTCGGTGACCTGCATCAGCGCGGCGACGTCGTCCGGCACGTCGCCGACCGCGACCGTGATCGCCGCGTCGCCGTGCCAGCCCTGGCCGCTCGCGTCCGGGACGATCGCGCCGCAGTCGATCGAGATGACGTCACCCTCGGCGAGCACCCGGGCGCCGGGGATGCCGTGGACGACCTCGTCGTTGACCGAGGCGCAGATGCTCGCCGGGAACGGCGGCTCGCCGTAGCCGAGGAAGGAGGGGACGCCGCCCTGCTCGCGGATGCTCTGCTCGGCCAGGGCGTCCAGGTCAGCCGTGCTGACGCCGGGGCGCACCGCGGCGCGGAGCCGCTCCAGCGTGCGGCCGACCACGAGGCCGGCCACCCGCATGGAGCGGACCTGGTCGGCGTCCTTGACCTCGATCCGGGAGCTGAACAGCACGCGCGCCGCGCGTCAGCTCTGCGCGACGGTGTCGAGCGCGTCGAAGATGCGCTGCTGGACGTCGGCGATCTCGCCCATCCCGTCGACCGCGACCACGAGCCCACGGCCGTCGTAGACGGAGATGAGGGGCTCGGTCTCCTCGGCGTACACCTCGAGGCGGCGCCGGATGACGTCCTCGGTGTCGTCGGGGCGGCCCTCGATCTCGGCCCGCTTGAGCAGACGGCCCAGCAGGGCCTCCTGGTCGACGGTGAGCACGAGCACGGCGTCGAGCTTGTGGCCGGTCTCCTCGATCATGGCGTCCAGCTCGGTGACCTGCGCGAGCGTGCGCGGGTAGCCGTCGAGCAGGAAGCCCTGGCCCGCGTCGGACTCGGCGATCCGGCTGCGCACCATGTTGTTGGTGACCTCGTCGGGGACGTACTCGCCGGCGTCCATGTAGCGCTTGGCCTCGATGCCGAGCGGGGTGCCCTGGCCGACGTTGGCCCGGAAGATGTCACCGGTGGAGATGGCCGGCACCCCGAAGTGGGCGGCGACCGCAGCCGCCTGGGTGCCCTTGCCGGCGCCCGGGGGGCCCATGATGAGAAGCCTCAACGCAGGAATCCTTCATAGTTGCGCTGCTGGAGCTGGCTCTCGATCTGCTTCACCGTGTCGAGTGCGACGCCGACCATGATCAGGATGGACGTACCGCCGAACGGGAAGTTCTGGTTGGCATCGATCAACACGAACGCGATCAGCGGAACGAGCGAGATCAGACCCAGGTAGAGAGCGCCCGGCAGCGTGATGCGGGACAGGACGTAGGACAGGTAGTCCTGGGTCGGCTTGCCCGCCCGGATCCCGGGGATGAAGCCGCCGTACTTCTTCATGTTGTCGGCCACCTCTTGAGGGTTGAAGGTGATCGACACGTAGAAGTAGGTGAAGAAGATGATCAGCAGGAAGTACGCCGCCATGTGGATCGGGTGGCTCTGGTCGACGAGGTACTCGTTGAGCCACCGGATGATCTGGTTGGGGTTCTCGGCGTTCTGGTTGAACTGGACCGCCATCGCCGGCAGGTAGAGCAGCGAGGAGGCGAAGATGACCGGGATGATGCCGGCCTGGTTGACCTTGAGCGGGATGTAGGTCGAGCTGCCGCCGAACATCTTGCGCCCGACCATCCGGCGGGCGTACTGCACCGGGATCCGGCGCTGGGCCTGCTCGATGAAGATGACCGCGGCGATCAGCGCCATGCCGATGACGATCACGACACCGAAGGTCCACCAGCCCTGGGTGATCTTGACCTGCCACAGCGAGATCGGGAAGGTCGCCACGACCTGGGTGAAGATGAGGATCGACATGCCGTTGCCGACGCCGCGCTCGGTGATCAGCTCACCGAGCCACATGATCACCGCGGTGCCCGCGGTCATGGTCACGACCATGACCAGGAAGGTCTTGGTGTCGTCGTGGTGCAGCAGCTGCTTGTCACAGCCCTGCAGCAGGTTGCCGGAGCGGGCCAGGGCCACGATGCCGGTCGCCTGGAGCACGGCGAGGCCGAGCGTGAGGTAGCGGGTGTACTGCGTGATCTTCGTCTGACCGGCCTGGCCCTCCTTCTTGAGGGCCTCCAGGCGCGGGATCACGACCACCAGCAGCTGCAGGATGATGCTCGCCGTGATGTAGGGCATGATGCCCAGCGCGAAGATGGTGAGCTGCAGCAGCGCACCGCCGGAGAAGAGGTTGACCAGGCTGTAGAGCCCGGCGTTCTCGCCTTCCTTGGCGATGTTGAGGCAGGTCTCGACGTTGGAGACGTGCACGCCAGGTGCGGGGATCTGGGAGCCGGCCCGGAAGATCACGATGATCCCCAGGACGAAGAGCAGCTTGCGCCGCAGGTCCGGGGTCCGGAAGGCGTTCACGAACGCGCTGAGCACTCGGTTCCTCTTCTCTCATCACTGGCCTTGTGGCCAGCGGGAAGCCTAACAGGGAGGTCACAGCCTCCCGACGGCGTACGCCGGGGAGCCTGCGGAGACGCGCAAGGGGCGCGGCGAGCCCTGGACGGGGTCCAGGTCCGACGCGCCCCCTGCAGCGCACTCACAGGACCGTGACGGTCCCGCCGGCGCTCTCGATCTTCTCCTTGGCCGAGGTGGAGAACGCCTGCGCGCTCACCGCCACCTTGACCGTCAGCTCACCCTGGCCGAGCACCTTGACGGGCTCGCCCTTGCGGACGGCGCCCTTGGCGACCAGCGACTCCGGGGTGACGTCGCCGCCCTCGGGGAACAGCGCGCTGATCCGGTCGAGGTTGACGACCTGGAAGGTCACCTTGAAGGGGTTCTTGAAGCCCTTGAGCTTCGGGAGCCGCATGTGCAGCGGCATCTGGCCACCCTCGAACGCGACCGGGACCTGGTAGCGGGCCTTGGTGCCCTTCGTACCACGACCGGCGGTCTTGCCCTTGGAGCCCTCACCACGACCCACACGGGTCTTGGCGGTCTTGGCGCCCGGGGCCGGGCGCAGGTGGTGCAGCTTGAGCGTCATCGTCACTCGCCTCCGACAACCTCGACCGTCACCAGGTGACGGACGGTGTGGACCATGCCCCGGATCTCGGGACGGTCCTCCTTGATAACGACATCGCCGATCCGCTTGAGGCCAAGGGTGCGCAGCGTCTCGCGCTGGTTGGCCTTCGTGCCGATCTTCGACTTGGTCTGCTGGACCTTGAGCTGAGCCATCAGGCGTTCACCGCCTCGGGCGACGCCGACTTGGCGGAGGCCGCAGCGGCCTCGCCCTCGGCCTTGGCCTTCAGCAGCGCCGCCGGGGCGACGTGCTCGACCGGCAGACCACGACGCGCGGCCACCGTCTCGGGCATCTCCAGCATGCGGAGGGCCTCGACGGTCGCGTGCACGATGTTGATCTGGTTCGACGAGCCCAGCGACTTGCTGAGGACGTCGTGGATGCCGGCGCACTCCAGGACGGCGCGCACCGGACCACCGGCGATGACACCGGTACCGGGAGCGGCCGGGCGCAGGAACACCACGCCGGCGGCCTTCTCGCCCTGGACCGGGTGCGGGATCGTGCCCTGGATGCGGGGGACGCGGAAGAAGTTCTTCTTCGCCTCCTCGACACCCTTGGCGATCGCCGCGGGAACTTCCTTGGCCTTGCCGTAGCCGACGCCGACCAGACCGTCACCGTCACCGACGATCACAAGGGCGGTGAAGCTGAAGCGACGACCACCCTTCACGACCTTGGCGACGCGGTTGATGGCAACGACGCGCTCGACGTACTGGCTCTTCTCGGCGCCGCCACGGCCGCCGTCGCGACCGCCACGGCCACCACGGTCGCCGCCCGAACGCTGTCCGCGCTGGGGTCCGCTCATGATTTCTCCTCAGTCCTGTTCGCGGTCAGAAGGTCAGGCCGCCCTCGCGGGCGCCATCTGCCAGGGCCGCGATGCGACCGTGATACTTGTTGCCGGACCGGTCGAAGACGACCGACTCCACGCCCTGCTCCTTGGCGCGGGCGGCGACCAGCTCGCCGACCTTCTTGGCCTTGGCGGTCTTGTCGCCGTCGAAGGCGCGCAGGTCGCCCTCGAGGGTCGAGGCCGACACCAGGGTCTTGCCGACCAGGTCGTCGACGACCTGGGCGGTGATGTGCTTCGTCGACCGGGTGACCACCAGGCGCGGACGCGCGGCGGTACCGGAGATCTTCTTGCGACCGCGGATCTGGCGGCGCAGCTTGGAGCTGGCGCGAGCCGAGAGGTTCCGCTGGTGCTTGAGGGTGATCGCCATGGTCACTTACCAGCCTTTCCGACCTTGCGGCGGACGTGCTCGCCGGAGTACCGCACACCCTTGCCCTTGTAGGGCTCGGGCTTGCGAAGCTTGCGGATGTTGGCGGCGACCTCGCCGACCAGCTGCTTGTCGATCCCGACGACGCCCAGCTTGGTGGGGCCCTCCACCGTGAAGGTGATGCCCTCGGGGGCGTCGAAGATGATCGGGTGGGAGTAACCGAGCTGGAACTCCAGCTGGGTCGGGCCCTTGGACAGGACGCGGTAACCCACGCCCACGATCTCGAGCTTCTTCTCGTAGCCCTCGGTCACACCCACGACCATGTTGTTGATCAGGGTGCGCGAAAGGCCGTGGTAGGCCTTCGAGAGGCGCTCGTCGTCGGGACGCTTGACGTCCAGGACGCCCTCGCCCTTCTCGACCGTGATCGGAGCGACCACGGTGTGGCTCAGGGTGCCCTTGGGGCCCTTCACCGTGACGACGGGGCCGTCCACCTGGACGTCGACGCCCGCGGGGACCGGGACGGGGAGCTTGCCGATGCGCGACATGTTCTTCTCTCTCCTTCCCTTGTCACCAGACGTAGGCGAGGACTTCCCCACCCACGCCCTTCTGGTTGGCCTGGCGGTCGGTCAGCAGACCCTGGCTGGTCGAGATGATCGCGACGCCGAGGCCGCCGAGCACCTTCGGGAGACCGGTGTGCTTGGCGTACACGCGGAGGCCCGGCTTGCTGATCCGGCGAACGCCGGCGATGGAACGCTCGCGGTTGCGGCCGTACTTGAGGGTGACGGTCAGCAGCTTGCCGACGCCGTTCTCGTTGTCCGCGACCCCGTAGGAGGTGATGTAGCCCTCCTGCTTGAGGATCTCGGCCACACCCTCCTTGAGCTTGCTGTACGGCATGGTCACCGCGTCGTGGTACGCCTGGTTGGCGTTGCGCAGACGCGTGAGCATGTCTGCGATCGGGTCAGTCATCGTCATGATGTGTGTTCTTTCTGCTGTGGTTTCCGCTCGCTCACCGGCGCGCGGACCTGCAACGGTTGGGTGTTACCAGCTCGACTTGGTCACGCCGGGCAGCTCGCCCCGGTGCGCCATCTCGCGCAGGCAGATGCGGCACAGGCCGAACTTGCGGTAGACGGCCTTCGGGCGGCCGCAGCGCTGGCAGCGGGTGTAGCCCCGCACCGCGAACTTCGGCTTGCGAGCAGCCTTGACCTTCAGCGCGGTCTTCGCCATGTCAGTTCTCCTTGAACGGGAAGCCGAGCTGCTTCAGCAGCGCGCGCCCCTGCTCGTCGTTGGTCGCCGTGGTGACGATGGTGATGTCCATGCCCCGCTGGCGGTCGACCTTGTCCTGGTCGATCTCGTGGAACATGACCTGCTCGGTCAGGCCGAAGGTGTAGTTGCCGCGGCCGTCGAACTGCTTCGGCGACAGGCCGCGGAAGTCGCGGATGCGCGGCAGGGCGAGGGACAGCAGGCGGTCCAGGAACTCCCACATCCGGTCGCCGCGCAGCGTGACGTGCGTGCCGATCGGCATGCCCTCGCGCAGCTTGAACTGCGCGATGGACTTGCGGGCCTTGGTGACGGCCGGCTTCTGGCCGGTGATCGCGGTGAGGTCGCGGATCGCGCCCTCGATCAGCTTGGAGTCGCGAGCGGCCTCGCCGACGCCCATGTTGACCACGATCTTCACGAGGCCGGGGACCTGCATGACGTTGGCGATCTCGAACTCGGACTTCAGCGCCGGGAGGATGTCCTCGCGGTACTTGGTCTTGAGCCGGGGCGTGACCTTCTCGATGGTGCTCTCGGTCATCAGATTTCCTTCCCGGTCTTGCGGGAGATGCGGACGCTGCGCGTCGAGGAGTACTCGGAGCCGTCACGACGGCGCTTGGTGACCTCGACCCGCTTGTGGCCGACGCGGGTGACGCCGTCACCCTCGACCAGCATCACGTTGGACACGTGGATCGGCGCCTCGGTGGTGATGATGCCGCCGGTGTTGCCGGCGCGCCCACCCTGGTCCACGACCTTGGTGTGCTTCTTGATCCGGTTGACGCCCTCGACGATCACCCGGTGCTCCTCGCGGAGGACCTTGATGATCTTGCCCTCGGCACCCTTGTCCTTGCCGGCGATGACCTTGACGGTGTCGCCCTTCTTGACGTGCAGGTTGGGCTTCTGGCGGTCCTGCTCGGACTTCTTGCGGGCAGCCATCACAGCACCTCCGGGGCGAGCGAGATGATCTTCATGAACTTCTTCTCGCGCAGCTCGCGGCCCACGGGGCCGAAGATGCGCGTGCCACGAGGCTCGCCGTCGTTCTTGAGGATCACGGCGGCGTTCTCGTCGAAGCGGATGTAGGAACCGTCGGGACGACGGCGCTCCTTGACGGTGCGCACGACGACCGCCTTGACGACGTCACCCTTCTTCACGTTGCCGCCGGGGATGGCGTCCTTGACGGTGGCGACGATGACGTCGCCGATCCCCGCGTAGCGGCGACCGGAGCCGCCGAGCACGCGGATGCAAAGGATCTCCTTGGCACCGGTGTTGTCGGCGACCTTGAGTCGCGACTCCTGCTGAATCATCGATTTCTCCTGGTTGTCGTGCCGGTTCTCATCGCCTCACGGGCGGTGAGCCTGGCCGAACGGATTTACTTCGCGCGCTCGAGGATCTCCACCACGCGCCAGCGCTTGGTGGCCGACAGCGGGCGGGTCTCCATGATGAGGACACGGTCGCCGACGCCGCAGTCGTTCTGCTCGTCGTGGGCCTTGAGCCGCGTGTTGCGGCGCAGGACCTTGCCGTAGAGCGCGTGCTTGACGCGGTCCTCGACGGACACGACCACGGTCTTGTCCATCTTGTCGCTGACCACGAGACCCTCGCGGGTCTTGCGCGCGTTGCGCTGGACGTCGGTGCCCGAGCTGTTGGACTCAGTGCTCATCAGTTCTCCTCCTCGGCACCCGGAGCCGTGCGAATGCCGAGCTCGCGCTCGCGCACCACGGTGTAGATCCGGGCGATGTCCTTCTTGACCGTGCGGAGCCGACCGTGGCTCTCCAGCTGGCCGGTGGCCGCCTGGAAGCGCAGGTTGAACAGCTCCTCCTTGGCCTCGCGCAGCTTGGCCTCGAGGTCGACGTCGTTGAGCTCGTCCAGCTCGTGGGCGTGGATGACGTTCGCCATCAGAACTCACCCGCCTCTCGCGTGATGAAACGGCACTTCATGGGGAGCTTGTGGATCGCACGGCGCATGGCCTCGCGGGCCACGTCCTCCGGCACACCCGACAGCTCGAACATGACGCGGCCGGGCTTGACGTTGGCGACCCACCACTCCGGGGAGCCCTTACCGGAACCCATGCGGGTCTCGGCGGGCTTCTTGGTCAGCGGGCGGTCCGGGTAGATGTTGATCCAGACCTTTCCGCCACGCTTGATGTGACGGGTCATCGCGATACGAGCGGACTCGATCTGACGGTTGGTCACGTAGTGACCCTCGACCGCCTGGATCCCGAAGTCACCGAACGCGAGCGACGTACCGCCCTTGGCAGCACCCCGACGCTTCGGGTGGTGCTGCTTGCGGTGCTTGACGCGACGCGGCATCAACATGGGTCAGGACTCCGATCCGGTGGTCGGCTCCGCCGCGACGGCCTCGGGGTTGCTCTCCACGGCGGGAGCAGCAGCCTCGGCGTTGCGGTCCGAGCGGTTCGGGCGGTCGCCGCGCGACCCACGGGTCGGACGGTCGCCACCACGGCTGGGGCGGCCACCGCGGCCGGGGACACCGGCGCGGGCAGCGGCCTGGGCCTGGCGCTCGGCACGGGAGCCGGCGACCTCGCCCTTGTAGATCCAGACCTTCACGCCGATGCGGCCGAAGGTCGTGCGGGCCTCGTAGAAGCCGTAGTCGATGTCGGCACGCAGCGTGTGCAGCGGGACGCGGCCCTCGCGGTAGAACTCGGTGCGCGACATCTCGGCGCCGTTGAGGCGGCCCGAGCACTGGATCCGGATGCCCTTGGCACCGGAACGCATCGAGGTCTGCATGGCCTTGCGCATCGCGCGGCGGAACTGGACACGGCCGGACAGCTGCTCGGCCACACCCTGCGCGACGAGCTGAGCGTCGATCTCGGGGTTCTTGACCTCGAGGATGTTCAGCTGGACCTGCTTGCCGGTGAGCTTCTCGAGCTCGCCACGGATCCGGTCGGCCTCGGCGCCACGGCGACCGATGACGATGCCCGGACGCGCGGTGTGGATGTCGACGCGGACCCGGTCCCGGGTGCGCTCGATCTCCACCTTGGCGATGCCGGCGCGCTCCATGCCCTTGCTGAGCAGCTTGCGGATCGCGACGTCCTCACCGACGTAGGACTTGTACAGCTTGTCGGCGTACCAACGCGACTTGTGGTCGGTCGAGATGCCGAGGCGGAAGCCGTTCGGGTTGATCTTCTGACCCATTACTTCTTGCCCTTCTTCGCGACGACGTCGGCCGGCTGGACCGCGATGGTGATGTGGCTGGTGCGCTTGTTGATCCGGGTGGCCCGGCCCTGCGCACGCGGACGCCAGCGCTTCATCGTCGGGCCCTCGTCGACCCGCGCGACCGACACGACGAGGTCACCGGTGGGCAGGCCCTCGGTGCTCTCGGCGTTCGCGACGGCGCTGGCGAGCACCTTCGCGACGGTCTCGGAGGCCGACTGCGGCGCGAACTGCAGCAGCGTCAGCGCCTCGTCCGCGGGCAGGCCACGGACCAAGTCGACGACGCGGCGCGCCTTCATCGGGGTGATCCGCACGAAGCGGGCGCTGGCGAAGGCGCCGGGCTGGTCGCCCAGGAGCGACTCGCGGCGCGCGCTGGTGCGGTGACGCTCAGTGGTGCTCATCGACGGCGTCCCTTCCGGTCTTCCTTGACGTGGCCGCGGTAGGTGCGCGTGGGGGCGAACTCACCGAGCTTGTGGCCGACCATGGAGTCGGAGATGAAGACCGGGACGTGCTTGCGCCCGTCGTGGACGGCGATGGTGTGACCGATCATCGAGGGGATGATCATCGACCGGCGCGACCAGGTCTTGATGACGTTGTGGGTGCCCTTGTCGTTCTCGGCGTCCACCTTCTTGAGAAGGTGGCCGTCGATGAAGGGGCCCTTCTTCAGGCTGCGAGGCATCTCTCAGTTCCTTCAGCGCTTGTTCTTGCCGGACTTGCGGCGACGGATGATCTGGGAGTCGCTGGCCTTGCGCTTGCGCGTACGGCCCTCGGGCTTGCCCCACGGCGAGACCGGGTGGCGTCCACCGGAGGTCTTGCCCTCTCCACCACCGTGCGGGTGGTCGACCGGGTTCATGACGACACCACGGACGGTCGGGCGCTTGCCCTTCCAGCGCATGCGGCCGGCCTTGCCCCAGTTGATGTTGGACTGCTCGGCGTTGCCCACCTCGCCGACGGTGGCGCGGCAGCGCACGTCGACGTAGCGCATCTCGCCGGAGGGCAGGCGCAGCGTGGCGCGGCTTCCCTCACGGGCGACCAGCTGGGCGCTGTTGCCGGCCGAGCGGGCCAGCTTGGCGCCACCGCCGGGGCGGAGCTCGACGCAGTGGATCGTCGTACCGACGGGGATGTTGCGCAGCGGCAGGTTGTTGCCCGGCTTGATGTCGGCGCCGACGCCCGACTCCACCCGCGTGCCCTGCTTCAGGTCCTTCGGCGCCACGATGTAGCGCTTCTCGCCGTCGGCGTAGTGCAGCAGCGCGATGCGCGCGGTGCGGTTGGGGTCGTACTCGATGTGCGCGACCTTGGCCGGCACGCCGTCCTTGTCGTAGCGACGGAAGTCGATGATCCGGTAAGCCCGCTTGTGACCGCCACCCTGGTGCCGGGTGGTGATCCGGCCCTGGTTGTTGCGGCCGCCCTTCTTCGGGAGCGGACGGGTCAGCGACTTCTCCGGCGTGGTGCGGGTGATCTCGGCGAAGTCGGCCACCGAGGAGCCACGACGGCCCGGGGTGGTCGGCTTGTACTTGCGGATAGCCATAGTCAGATTCCTCTACCTAGCCCGGTCAGGAGACCGGACCTCCGAAGATGTCGATGCGGTGACCCTCGGCCAGGCTGACGATCGCGCGCTTGGTGTCCTTGCGCTTGCCGAGCCCGTTGCGGGTGCGGCGGACCTTGCCGGGCCGGTTGAGGGTGTTGACCGAGGTGACCTTCACGCCGAAGACCTTCTCGACCGCGATCTTGATCTCGGTCTTGTTGGCGTCGGGGCGCACCAGGAACGTGTACTTGTTGTTGTCGAGAAGGCTGTAGCTCTTCTCCGACACGACCGGCGCGATCAGGATGTCGCGGTGGTCCTTGTGCAGGGTGCTCATGCTCAGGCCTCCTTCGAGCCGGCACGCTTGAAGCCAGCGGCCTCGGCGTCCTCGGCGGACTTGAAGTAGAACTCGGCGACCGTGGCGTCGTACCACTGGCCGTCGGGCTCGTGGTAGAGGCCGGAGTCGGCGTTGCCCTTGACCTCGTAGCCCTTCGGCGCGCCACCGCTCTTCAGCGGTGCCTTCGCGCCCTGGGGCAGCTCGGCGGCCGCCGGCACGTCGGCGAGGGCAGCCGGGGCCGGGGCCTCGGTGGCCTCGGTGGCCTCGGTGGCGCCGCCCGCGACGAGCGCGTCGAACGCGGCCTTGCTGAACACCACGTCGTCGCTCGCGAGCACGTCGTAGGTGTTGAGCTGGTCGACGGCCACGATGTGCACCTCGGGCGCGTTGCGCAGCGAGAGCCAGGTGAGGCTGTCGGCGCGCTCGAGCACGACGAGGAACTTGCGGCGGGTGGTCAGCTCGAAGAGCGAGGCCAGCGCGGCCTTGGTCGACGGCTTGTCACCGGAGACCAGGCCCTCGACGACGTGGACCCGCTCGTTGCGCGCCCGGTCGGTGAGGGCACCGCGCAGGGCGGCGGCCTTCATCTTCTTGGGGGTGCGCTGCGAGTAGTCACGCGGCTGCGGGCCGTGGACGATGCCACCGCCGGCGAACTGCGGCGCGCGGGTCGAGCCCTGGCGGGCGCGACCGGTGCCCTTCTGCTTGTAGGGCTTCTTGCCGCCACCGCGGACCTCGCCGCGACGCTTGGTCGCGTGCGTGCCCTGGCGAGCGGCCGCCTGCTGCGCGACGACGACCTGGTGGATCAGCGGGATGCTGACCTCCACGTCGAAGATCGCGGCGGGGAACTCAACGGAAACAGTCTTGGCCATGGCGGAATCAGCCCTTCTTCGCAGCCGTGCGCAGGACGACGAGGCCGCCCTTGGGGCCGGGAACGGCGCCCTTGATCAGGACCAGGCCCTTCTCGACGTCGACGGCGTGGACGGTGACGTTCTGCGTGGTGACGGTGTCGGAACCCATCCGGCCGGCCATCCGCAGACCCTTGAAGACGCGGCCCGGGGTGGCGCAGGCGCCGATCGAGCCGGGCTTGCGGTGGTTGCGGTGGGCACCGTGCGAGGCGCTCACACCGGCGAAGCCGTGACGCTTCATGACACCGGCGAAGCCCTTGCCCTTGCTGGTGCCGGTCACGTCGATGGCCTGACCGGCCTCGAACGTGTCGACGGCCAGCTCCTGGCCCACGGTGTACTCGGAGGCGTCCGCGGTGCGGATCTCGACCACGTGGCGGCGCGGCGTCGTGCCGGCCTTGGCGAAGTGGCCCGCCTGCGGCTTGTTGACCTTGCGGCCCTCGATCTCGCCGAAGCCGATCTGGATGGCGTTGTAGCCGTCCGGCTCGGGCTGGCGGACCTGGGTGACGACATTGGTGCCAGCGGCGACCACGGTCACCGGGACGACGCGGTTGTTCTCGTCCCACAGCTGGGTCATGCCGAGCTTGGTGCCCAGCAGGCCCTTCACGTTGCGCTCAATAGTCATGTCGGCAAACCTCAGAGCTTGATCTCGATGTCGACACCGGCCGGCAGGTCGAGGCGCATGAGGCTGTCGACGGTCTTCGGCGTGGGGTCGATGATGTCGATGAGTCGCTTGTGGGTGCGCATCTCGAAGTGCTCGCGCGAGTCCTTGTACTTGTGCGGCGAGCGGATGACACAGAAGACGTTCTTCTCGGTCGGCAGCGGCACCGGGCCGGCGACCTTCGCACCCGTGCGGGTGACCGTGTCCACGATCTTGCGCGCCGAGGTGTCGATCACCTCGTGGTCATAGGCCTTGAGCCTGATGCGGATCTTCTGTCCCGCCATAGGTCTCTCTCGTCCTTACTCGTCGTACGACCGTGCCGTGTTGGCTCGTTCTCTGGGCCAGCTCCCCGACCCCCGAGGTCGGGCGTGTCGCACCTGGTTCCAGGCACACACGTCTCCCACAGGGGAAGTGGAGCTGTTGTTCTCGGCTGCATCGGGTCTCGGCGCGGTGCGACCAACGTCGACCACCGGCACGCTCACCGCGGCTGGCGGGCGCCCCGGAGATCCGGTGTGCCTGCTCCGCGTGGGAGACACGATTCAGTAGTCAAGGTGTGGCGCACCCCGACGAACCTTCTCGGGGCAACCGGACGATCTTCGCAGAGATCGGGCGGCCCGCCAAATCCGGGAGGGCTCGGCCCCGGATGCAAGGATGTGCGCACCCGCGACCGACCGAGCGCGACCGACCAGGGGGAACCGATGAGCGAGGGGCCGCTGTACCCGCCTCCGGGTGCGCCGACGCCGGAGGAGCCGGCGGCCGGCCCGCCCGCCCAGCCCGCCCACCCCGCCTACCCCGCGCCCGGTACGACGCCGCCGCCGGCCGGCTGGGCGCCGTACCCGGGGGCAGCGGGTGGCCCCCGGCCCGGGCTCGCGCTCGGCGCGGCCCACAAGCCCGGCGCCTTCGCGCTGCGCCCGCTCGGCCTCGGCGACATGTACGACGGCGCCTTCCGGATCATCCGGTTCAACCCGAAGGCCACCGTCGGGGCCGCCGTGCTGGTGACCGCCGCCGCGATGGTGCTCCCCCTGCTCGTGACCGCGGTCCTCAGCTTCACCGTCGGGCTGGCCCTCGACGAGTCCGGCGAGATCGAGACCAGCGCGAGCACCTCGGAGGTGCTGGCGTTCCTCGCCGCCTACGGCTCGCTGCTGCTCTCGCTGGTCCTGGCCCAGATCGGCATCACCCTGGTGACCGGGATGATCGTGCACGTGACCCGCGCCGCCGCGGTGGGGCGCCGCCTCAGCCTCGGCGAGGCGTGGGCGGCCACCCGGGGCAACCGCTGGCGGTTGATCGGGTTGGTCACCTTCCTCTACGTCGCCTTCGTGGTGGTGCTGGTCGTCTACGTCCTGCTGTGGGTGCTCGTGGTGGCGCTCGCGGACGGACCGTGGCCGGTGGTCGTGTGGGGCCTGGTGAGCGTGCCGGCGTACCTCGCCCTGACCTGCTGGATGTGGGTGCGGGTCTACTACCTCGCCGTGCCGGCACTGATGATCGAGAGCGCCGGCGTCTTCGGCGCGATCGGCCGCGGCTGGGTGCTGACCCGCCGTGCCTTCTGGCGCACCTTCGGCATCGCCCTGCTGACCGTCGTCATCGCCAACGTCGCCGGCAGCATGCTGGGCTTCCCGTTCTCCCTGGTGGGCCAGCTCGCGACCGTGTTCACCCCCGAGTACGCCCTGCTCGCGCTGGTGCTCACCCAGGCGGTGGTCTCGGTCGTCCAGAACGCCTTCACCGCGCCCTTCACCGGCGCCGTCGCGTCGATGCAGTACCTCGACCTGCGCATGCGCAAGGAGGCCTACGACGTCGAGCTGCTGCGTGAGGCGGGGATCATCAGCGAATGACGCTCTCGGCCGTCGTCCCGCTCCTCGGACGTCTCGACCCACCGCTGGACCCCAGCGGCGACGAGGCGCGCCGGATGATGCGGAGCGAGCTGACCGACCCGAAGTACTACCAGGACGACCTGCTCGGCCGGATCATGGACTGGCTGGGCCGGATGATCGACAAGACGGTCGAGGGCGCGTCCGGCTCGGGGCCGCTGGGCACGCTGGTGCTGGTCGTCGTGGTGCTCGGGCTGGTGGTGGCGCTGGCGCTGGTGGTCTCCCGGGCCCGTCGTACCGCCCGGGCGGAGCGGCCCGGGGTCGCGGCGCTGACCGACGAGGTGATCAGCGCCGACGAGCTGCGTGCCCGGGCCGAGGCGGCGCTGGCGGCGGGTGACGCCTCCTCGGCCCTCGTCGACGCCTTCCGCGCCGCGGCCGTGCGCCAGGTCGAGCGGGCGCGGATCGAGGACGTGCCGCAGGCGACCGCCCACGAGCTCGCCCGCGCGCTCGCGGCCGCCTTCCTCCCGCACACCACCGCGATCCACCGCGGTGCGGACCTCTTCGACCAGACCCTGTACGGCGAGCGCGTGGCCACGCCCGAGCAGGCCCGTGAGCTGCTGGCGCTCGACGACCTCCTGGCCGGACGGGCGGCCCGCCGATGAGCCGGACCCGCCCCAGCCGGACCTGGCTGGTGATCGGCCTCGCCCTGGTGGCCGCGCTCGCGGTGTCGGTGTGGGCGACCGCCGGCAACGAGAAGTACCCCGACCCGCTCGACCCCCGCAACCCCGGTCCCGACGGCGCCCAGGCGCTGGCCGAGGTGCTCGACGACCAGGGCGTCGGTGTGGACGTCGTCCGCTCGGCCGACGCGCTGGAGGAGGCGGAGGTCGATGCCGGCACGACCGTGCTGGTCACCCGGACCGACGCCCTCTCCCCCAAGACGCTCGACCGGCTGCGCCGGCACGCGCGGCCCGGCCGGCTGGTGCTGGTCGAGCCGTCGTACGCCCTGGTGCGGCAGGTGGACAGCAACCTGCGCGCGACCACCGTGTTCCCCGACGAGGTCGTCGCCTCCTGCGAGCGCGGCAAGGGTCCGGCGGGCATCGACCTCGACGGCCTGCGCCTCGAGGCCGACCAGGTCACCGTCTTCAGCGCCACCGACGACACCCTCGACGGCGCGACCTGCTTCGCCGACAGCGGCGGCTCGGTGCTGGCGGAGTCGGCCACCGCCGACGTCGTGCTCTTCGGCGCCGGCCAGGCACTGACCAACGACCAGGTGCTGCGCGGCGACAACGCCGCCGTGGCGCTGCGGCTGGCGGGCGCCGGCAAGCGGCTGGTCTGGTACGTGCCGGACCCGGCCGACGCCACCGCCGACGAGGCGGTCAGCCTGTCCTCGCTGCTGCCCCGCTGGATCAAGCCCGGCCTGTGGCTCACGCTGCTCGCCCTGGTCGCCCTGGCGTTCTGGCGGGCCCGGCGGCTCGGGCCGCTGTCGACCGAGCCGCTGCCGGTGGTGGTCCGGGCGGTGGAGACCGCGCGCAGCCGGGGCCGGATGTACCGCAAGAGCGGCGACCGGGTGCACGCGGCGCGGGCGCTGCGCCGGGCCGCGCGCACCGACCTCGCCGGGCGGCTCGGCCTCGACCGTCGCGCCGCCACCCCCGAGGTCGTCGAGGCCACCGCGCGCCACCTCGGCGCGCCCGTCGAGCAGGTCGGCCCGCTGCTCGACGACACCCACCCGCCGGCGACCGACCAGGACCTGGTCCGGCTCGCCCAGGAGCTCGCCCGTCTCAGGAGAGAGGTACGACGAGGATGACCCAGACAACCCCACCCGCACCGGACGACGCCGCGCTGCGCGAGCGGCTGCTCGCCGTACGCCAGGAGGTGGCGAAGGCCGTGGTCGGCCAGGACGCCGCCGTGTCCGGCCTGCTCGTCGCGCTGCTGTGCGGCGGCCACGTGCTGATGGAGGGCGTGCCCGGCACCGCGAAGACGCTGCTGGTGCGCACCCTGGCCTCCAGCCTGTCGGTGGAGACCCGGCGGGTGCAGTTCACGCCCGACCTGATGCCGGGCGACATCACCGGCTCGATGGTGATCGACTCCAGCGCCGGCCAGCTGTCCTTCCGCGAGGGCCCGATCTTCACCAACCTGCTCCTGGCCGACGAGATCAACCGGACGCCCCCGAAGACGCAGTCCGCGCTCCTGGAGGCGATGGAGGAGGGCCAGGTCTCCGCCGACGGCGTGACCCGGCCGCTCCCCCGGCCGTTCCTGGTCGCGGCGACGCAGAACCCGGTCGAGTTCGAGGGCACCTACCCGCTGCCCGAGGCCCAGCTCGACCGCTTCCTGCTCAAGGTGGTGCTGCCGGTGCCGCCGCGCGAGGACGAGGTGACCATCCTGTCCCGGCACGCGGCGGGCTTCGACCCGCGCGACGTGGCCGCGGCGGGAGTCTCCGCGGTCGCGACCGGCGCCGACATCGAGGCCGGCCAGGCGGCGGTGAAGCGGGTGCAGGTGGCGCCCGAGGTCGCGGCGTACATCGTCGACGTCGCGCGCGCCACGCGTCAGTCGCCGAGCCTGTCGCTGGGCGTCAGCCCGCGTGGCGCCACCGCACTGCTGCGCGCCGCCCGCGCGTGGGCGTGGCTCTCGGGGCGCGACTTCGTGACGCCCGACGACGTCAAGGCGCTGGCCCAGGCCGCCCTGGTGCACCGGCTGGGCCTGCGGCCCGAGGCGGAGCTGGAGGGCGTGGACGTGGCGCAGGTGCTGCAGTCGGCCATCGCCTCGGTCCCGGTCCCGCGGTAGTCCTCGTGGCGATCTCCGGGCGGGTACCGCTGCTGCTCCTGCTGGGTCTCGTGGGCGTCGTGCTGCGCCCCGAGGCCAGCACGGTGCTGCTGTGGCTGCTCGGGGTGGCGGTCCTGGTCGGCATCGACCTGGCGCTCGCGCCCGCCCCCGGCACCGTCCGGATCACCCGTCGCGAGCCGGGCACGGTCCGCCTCGGCGACCCGGCCACCACCGGGCTGCGGGTGGAGGCCACCCGCGGCGTGACCCTGCAGGTCCGTGACGCCTGGCAGCCCTCGGCCGGCGCCAGCGACAACCGCCACCGGCTCCGGCTGCGCGCCGAGGAGGCCCGGGTGCTGGCCACGCCGCTCCTCCCCCGCCGCCGCGGCGACCTGCGCGCCGCCGGGGCGACCGTGCGCACCTGGGGCCCGCTCGGCTTCGCCGCCCGCCAGCGCACCTACGACGTCCCCGGCACGGTCCGCGCGCTGCCGCCCTTCGAGTCCCGCAAGCACCTGCCGTCCCGGTTGGCGCGGCTGCGCGACCTCGACGGACGCGCCGCGGTCCGGGTGCGCGGGCAGGGCACCGAGTTCGACTCCCTGCGGGAGTACGTCCGCGGTGACGACGTCCGCTCCATCGACTGGCGCGCCTCGGCCCGCACCCCGCACGTCGTGGTCCGCACCTGGCAGCCCGAGCGCGACCGCCGCGTCGTACTGGTCCTCGACACCTCCCGCACCTCGGCCGGGCGGGTCGCCCGGACCCCCGACGAGGACGCCACCGACGGCATGCCGCGGCTCGACCCCGCCATGGACGCCGCGCTCCTGCTCGGCTCGCTGGCCGCGCGGGCCGGCGACCGGATCGACTTCCTCGCCGGCGACCGCCGGGTCCGCGCCCGCCAGCGGATCCACGGCGTGCGCGACGTCGCCGCCCGCCTGCAGGAGCAGATGGCCGACCTCGACCCGACCCTCGTCGAGGCCGACTGGGACGCCCTCGCCGGCGCCGTCCAGGGCTTCGGCCGCCAGCGCGCGCTCGTCGTGCTGCTCACCGCGCTCGAGCCCTCTGCGATCGCCGACGGCCTGCTCCCCGTGCTCCCCGCGCTGACGCGCCACCACCGGGTGGTGCTCGCCTCGGTCCGCGACCCCGAGCTGGGCCGCCTCGCCGACGCCGGCAGCGCGCCGCGCCCGACCGCCGACACCGTCTACGACGCCGCCGCGGCCGAGCACGAGCTCGACCGTCGTACCCGGATGCGGGAGGTGCTGGCGAAGCTGGGCGTGGACGTTGTCGACGCGGACGCCGCCCAGCTGCCGCCCGCGCTGGCGGACCACTACCTCCACCTCAAGGCCCAAGGCCTGCTGTGATGATGGCGCGAGCCCGTCGCTCCTTCGTCGCGCCGCGCTGCCGCGCACGCGGTCGCGTGGCGTAGGTCCGGCCTCCGCCTGGCGGCAAGGCCGTCGGCGACGCGCTCGCGCGATCAGGCTCAAGCCTGGGTTGCGACGCGATCCTCGAGAAGCTCCGCGCCGATGTCGCCGGTCGCGCCCCGGGCGACGGCGTTGCGGCCGAGCACGAAGACATAGGCCAGGAAGGTCACCTCGGCCAGGATCCCGATCGCGATCCGCGCCCAGGTGGGCAGCGGTGACGGCGTCACGAAGGCCTCGATCACGCCGCTGATCGCCAGCACCACGCCGAGCCCGAGGGCGACGGTGGCCGCGGTCCGGCCGGCCTGGGCGAGCGAGGAGGCGCGGGTCAGGGACCCGGGCTCGATCCAGGACCAGAACAGCCGCAGCCCGACCCCGCCGGCGACGAAGACGCAGGTCAGCTCCAGGAGACCGTGCGGGAGGATGAGGCCCCAGAAGACCTCACCGCGGTCGTGGCGCATCATGATCGAGCCGATGATGGCGAGGTTGGCGATGTTGTTGAAGAGCAGCCAGAGCACCGGCAGGCCGAGGATGCCGAGGGCGATGCACAGCCCGGAGACCCAGGTGTTGTTGAGCCAGACGTGGGTGGCGAAGGCGCTGGCGGCGTTCTCGCTGTAGTAGCTCTCGAAGTCGCTGTTGACGAGCTGGTCGACCGCCTGCGGGTCGAGCAGGTTCTGCTCGACCTCCGGGTGGGTGGAGAGCCACCACATCATCACGCCGGTGACGACGACGTTGCCGGCCAGGCAGCCCAGCCACCACCAGCGCAGGCGGTAGAGCGCGGCCGGGAAGCGGTCGGTGAAGAAGTGCGCGACGCCCCGCCAGCTCGGGACCCGCGCCGAGAGCATCGAGATCCGGGCCCGGCCGAGCAGCGAGGAGAGGTAGGCGACGAGCTCGGCGTCGGGCGCCGAGGTCCGCACCACCGAGAGGTGGGTCGCGACCTGCTGGTAGCGGTCGACGAGCTCGTCCGCCTCCACCCCGGTACGACGCCGCTGGCGCACCAGCTGCTCGAGGCGGGCCCACGAGTGCGCGTGGGCCGCCACGTAGGCGTCGAGGTCGATGCGCGGCACGCGGCTCACCCTACGTCGTGCCTCTAGGCTGTCCCCGATGTCCACGCCCGACTTCGCCACCGTCACGGCCGACGACCTCGTCACCGGCGAGGGCGTCGCGCTCGACCTGCCCGCGGCGTCGTTCGGACTGCGTCTGGCGAGCGGGCTGATCGACGTGATCGTGACGATCGTGACGATGATCGTGCTCTACATCCTGTTCGTCGTCTCCGGCCTGCTCATCGGCGACGAAGCCGCGGTCGGGGCGGCGGTCGTGCTGGCGTCGATCCTGGCGTTCGTGGCGATCCCGACCACGGTCGAGACGCTCTCGCGCGGTCGCTCGCTCGGCAAGCTCGCGCTCGGCCTGCGCACGGTGCGCGACGACGGCGGGCCGATCTCCTTCCACCACGCGCTGGTCCGCTCGCTGATCGGGGTCGTGGAGATCTACGCGTTCAGCGGGGCGCCGGCGTTCTTCTCGATCCTGCTGAGCAGCAAGGGCAAGCGGCTCGGTGACTACGCCGCCGGCACGTACGTCGTCCGCGCCCGGGTCACGCTGCGGCTCCCGATGCCGCCGGAGGTGCCCGGCCCGCTGGCGGGGTGGGCGCGGCGCACCGACCTGGCCGCGCTGCCGACGGGGACCGCGCTCGCGGTCCGGCAGTTCCTCGCACGGCTGCCCACGCTGGACCCGGTAGCGCGGGACCTGGTGGCGCGCCAGCTGCTGGGTGACGTGCTGCCCCACGTGGCGCCGGCTCCCCCGGCCGGCGCTCCCCCCGAGATGGTGCTGGTGGCGATCGTCGCCGAGCGGCGCCGCCGGGACCTGGAGCGGCTGCGGCGCGACGACGCGCTGCGCACCCGTCTGCTCGACCGCTGAGCCGGGTGCCGGACGCAGGGATAGCCCACCCGCCCGCTGGGTAGGTTGGCCCGCATGACCGAGCTGCGCCGCGCGCCCGTCGACTCGACGGTCCCGCTGACCGAGGACGAGCTGGCTGCCGCGCGCGAGCGCATCGAGCGGATCTCGGCGGCCTTCTCCACCCGGGTCGTGGGCCAGCACCGGGTCCGGACGGCGCTGCTGGTCACCCTGCTGGCCGAGGGGCACGTGCTGCTGGAGAGCGTGCCCGGCCTGGCGAAGACGCTGGCCTCCTCGACGCTGGCGCAGGCGGTCGACGCCCGCTTCGCGCGGATCCAGTGCACGCCCGACCTGCTGCCCAGCGACATCATCGGCACCCAGGTCTACGACCCGCGCCGGCACGAGTTCGAGACCCAGCTCGGCCCGGTGCACGCGAACTTCGTCCTCCTCGACGAGATCAACCGCGCCAGCGCCAAGACCCAGTCCGCGCTGCTGGAGGCGATGCAGGAGCGGCAGACCTCGATCGCCGGGACGGTCCACCCGCTGCCCGACCCGTTCATGGTGCTCGCCACGCAGAACCCCATCGAGGAGGAGGGCACCTACGTCCTCCCCCATGCCCAGATGGACCGCTTCCTGCTCAAGGAGGTCGTCGACTACCCCACCGAGGACGACGAGCTGATGGTGCTGGAGCGGATCGACGACGGCACCCTCGGCCAGCACATGGCCGAGGTGTCCGCGGTCGCCAGCACCGCCGACGTGGTCCAGCTGCAGGGCATCGTCCGGCGGGTGTACGTCGACCCGGCAATCCGCCGCTACGTCGTCGCCCTGGTCCGTGCCACCCGCCACGCCACCGAGCTGCTCGGCCCCGAGCTCGGCGGGTACGTCGAGATCGGCGCCAGCCCGCGCGGCTCGATCGCCTTCTTCCAGGCCGCCCGCGCGATGGCGGTCGTGCAGGGCCGGCACTACGTCATCCCCGAGGACGTGCGCGAGCTGCGGCACAGCGTGCTGCGGCACCGGATCCACCTCAGCTTCGAGGCGCTCGCCGACCGGGTCCGCCCCGAGACGGTGATCGACGCCGTCTTCCGCGCCGTCCCCACGCCCTGACGGGACTCCCGATGCCCGCCCACCTCCCCCGGATCAAGGCCCGCCTGTCGATCCATGCCCACCGCAAGGTGCGCGGGCTGCTCGAGGGCGAGTACGCCGCCGTCCACGTCGGGCGCGGCATCGACTTCAACGACCTGCGGGAGTACGTCCGCGGCGACGACGTGAAGGACATCGACTGGAAGGCCTCGGCCCGCAGCCGCCAGCTCCTCGTCAAGAGGTACGTCGCCGAGCGCAAGCACACCGTCCTGCTCTGCGTCTCGACCGGGCGCAGCATGGCCGCGCTCAACGACGCGGCCGTCTCCAAGCGCGAGCTGGCGGTCCTCGTCAGCGGGCTGGTGGGCCTGCTCGCCGTGCAGCACGGCGACCTGGTGAGCCTGGTCCACGGCGACGCGGCCGCCCAGCACGGCGAGCGCCCCCGCGGCGGTGAGCTGCACCTGGAGCGGCTGCTCGCGACGATCCACGACGCGACCACCCCCGGCGGCGCCCCGGCCGACCTCACCGCGCTGCTGCGCCACGTGGTGCGCACGGTCCGCCGGCGCACCTTGCTCGTCGTGGTGTGCGACGACACCTTCATCTCCGAGGAGAGCGCCGACCTGCTGCGCCGGCTGACGGTCCAGCACGAGGTGCTGCTGCTCGGCATCGGCGACCTCGACCCGACCCGGCCGGAGGTGGCCGACCGCGACCTGGTCGACGTCGACTCCGCCGCCGAGGTGCCCGGCTGGCTGCGCAACGACCGGCAGCTGCGCGCCGAGCTGGCCGCGCTGGTCGGCGAGGAGGAGCAGCGGATGCGTCGCCGGCTCGACCAGCTCGGGGTGGTGCACGAGCGGGTGCGCGACACCGACTCCGCGATCACCGCGGTGTTCCGGCTCCTGGAGAGGCAGCGTCATGCTCGCCGCCGCGGGTGAGCCGGTCCCGGGCATGCCCGAGGAGTTCACCGGCCCGGTGGGCTACGCCGACCGCTGGCTGTGGATCGCGGTCGCGCTCCTCGTCGTGGTGGTGCTCTACTACCTGGCCGCGTGGTGGTTCACCCGCACGCCGAAGCCGCCGGTCGTGAAGGCGGCGGTGGTCGACGTACCGGACGTCCGGCAGGCGCACCTGGCCCGGATCGATGCCCTGGCCGAGCGGGTCCACCGCGGCGAGACCAGCCCGCGCGAGGGCCACCAGCAGCTCAGCGACCTGGTCCGCTCCTACGTCGCCGCGGTGACCACGCTGCCGGCGCGCACGATGACGCTGACCGACCTGCAGCACCGCGCGCCGGCGGAGCTGGTGGCGGCGATCGCGTTGATGTACCCGCCGGAGTTCGCGCCGGAGAGCGACACCGCCGACCGGTTCGACGAGGCGCTCGCGGCCTCGCGGAGGCTGGTGGGCTCGTGGACCTGACCTGGAACGGCGGCGCCACCGGATTCCACTGGCCGTGGCTGGTGCTGCTGCTGGCGCTGGGCGTGCTGGCGCTGCTGATGCTGTGGGCGCTGACCCGCGCGCGGGCCGCCTCGGGCGGCGCCCTGGTCGCGCACGCGGCCCGGCTGCGCGCCCTGCCCCGCTACCGCGCCCTGGTCCGCCGCCAGGTCGCGATCGGCGCCTGCCTGAGCCTGGCCGCGCTCGTCGCGTGCTCGGGCGCGATCGTGCTCGGCGGACGGGTCCAGGAGCGGCAGACCCTCACCGCCAACGACCGCAGCCGCGACATCGTGCTCTGCCTCGACGCGTCCGGCTCGATGGCGGAGGTGGACGCCGCGGTGGTCCGCGAGTTCCGCACCATCGTCGGCGGGCTGCGCGGCGAGCGGGTCGGGCTGACCATCTGGAGCGGGGTGGCGATCACGATCTTCCCGCTGACCGACGACTACGACTTCATCCTGGAGCGGCTGGGCGAGGCCGAGGACGCCTTCGCCTCCGGCGGCGTGCTCACCGACGACTACGCCATCTACACCGCCGGCACCGTCATCGACTGGGACGTCCAGTCCCAGCTGGGCGACGGCCTGGCGTCGTGCGTGCAGCGCTTCGACCACAAGGACCAGGACCGCAGCCGGGCCATCGTGCTGGCCTCCGACAACGAGCCCATCGGCACCGGGATCTACGACCTGCCCAGCGCCGCCGACCTGGCTCGCCAGGACCGCGTGGTCGTGCACGGCATCGCCGCCCCGGCCACGGCGGACCGGCCGCGTGCCGCCCAGCAGTTCCGGGACGCGGTGACCAGCACCGGCGGGACCTTCGCCGTCCTCGGCGCCGACGGCAGCGCCGGCAAGGTCGTCGACGCGATCGGCGCGCTGGAGGCGAAGAAGCTCGACCGGCCGCCGGTGGTCCAGGTCTGGGACCGGCCGCACCTCGGCACGGTCCTCACCGCCGTCGGCCTCACCGGGCTCGCCGCGGTCTGGCTGGTCCAGGGCGTGCTCGCCGTGCGCGGCCGGCAGGAGGCGGGTCGATGAGCCGCCGGAGCACGCTGGTCGTCGTACGAAGGGTGGCGATCGCGCTCACCTTCGTGATCGTCCTGCTGCGCCCCGGCGTGGGCCAGGCCGACGTCTCCACCCAGCTCAACGACGTCGACGTGCTCGTCGTCGTCGACCGCACCCGGTCGATGGCGGCGCTCGACTACGCCGGCTCCAAGCCGCGGATCGAGGGCGTGCGCAACGACCTGTCCGCGCTCGCCGACGAGCTGCCGGGGGCGCGGTTCGCGATGCTCGGCTTCGGCGCGGAGGCCCGGCTGGTGCTGCCGTTCACCACCGACGTCGCAGCTTTCCGCTCCGCCGTCGAGACCCTCGACCTGGAGCGGCCCCGGCAGGGCGACGGGTCCCGCGCGGACCGCCCGGTCGCGGAGATCGTCCAGGTCCTGGAGCGCGCGCAGGAGCAGCGTCCCGAGCGCCGCCGGGTCGTCGTCTACGTCGGCGACGGCGAGGACACCACCTCCGGCGGCTCGGACTCCGACTTCGGCGACGTGGCCGAGCACGTCGTGGGCGGCGCGGTCCTCGGCTACGGCACCGAGGACGGGGCGAAGATGCCGGCCGCCGACGACCTGTCCCTCGACGCGGGCTACGTCGAGGATCCCGACAGCGGCGAGAGCGCGGTCTCCCGTGCCGACCTCGACCGCCTGCGCGAGATCGCCGGCGACCTCGACGTCGACTTCCTGCACCGCACCCGCAGCGGCGGGCTGGACGAGGTGGTCGACTCCTTCGACGCCTCCTACGTCGACGGGGAGCGCGGCGACGGCCCGCCCGCCAAGCACGACCTCACCTGGGTCTTCGGCCTCCTCCTGCTCGGGCTCCTCCTGCTGGAGCTGCGCGAGGGCTGGCGGGCGCTGTGGCGCACGCCCGACGTCCTGCTGCCCCGCAAGGGAGGTGCCCGGTGAACCCCCGCGCCCGGCTCCGTCTCGCCCTCATGGTCGGCGGCCTGCTGCCGGCCCTGCTGGTGGTGGCCCTCACCGTCAAGGTCGGGCTGATGCTCCACCACAACGCCGGCGGCCGGGACGCCTTCGAGCGCGGCGACTACGACGGCGCGGCCGCGGAGTTCTTCGACACCCGCTCGCTGAACTGGTTCGAGCGCTGGATCGCGCCCTTCGACCACGGCACCGCGCTGCACGCGGAGGGCTCGCTGGAGGAGGCGATCGCGGCCTACGAGGCCGCGCTGCGCGTCGTACCCCGGCAGGAGGAGTGCACCGTGCGGATCGACCTCTCGCTCGCGCACGAGGCGGTCGGCGACCGGCAGCAGGCGGCGAACGACCCCGAGGGCGCGAAGGAGGCGTGGCAGCAGGGGATCGACGTGCTGGAGGCCGGCAAGTGCCCGACCGATGCCGCCCGCGGCCAGGAGCAGCGCGAGGACGCCGGCGGGGTGGAGAAGCGGCTGCGGGAGAAGATGGCGCAGTCCGAGCAGCAGCAACAGCAGCAGGACCCCCAGGACCAGCCCCCGCAGCAGCCGCCGCCGGACCAGCAGCCCGACCAGGAGCCGGACGGCGACGACCCGCGCAAGGAGCGGCTCGAGCGCAACAACGACCGCGGCTCCCAGCAGCGGGGCGAGGACCAGGACCTGCTCGGCGGCGACGACTACACCAACCCCGAGACCTGGTGAGTCAGCGGCGGCGCCGTCGCCGCAGCAGGACCACCCCGGCCAGGACACCCAGCACGAGCGCCACCTGCTTGCCGTAGGACTTGAGCAGGACCGGCAGCACCGCCGAGCCGAGGTCGAGCGCGTCGTCCGCCGGGGGTGCCGGAGGCGGCGGTGCCGCTCTCGGGGGCTCCGGGCGCGCGTCGTCACCAGCCTTGTCGTCACTGATCGGGTCGTCCGGCGACGAATCCGCTGGTGACGACGCGTCCCCCGGAGTCGGCGCCTGTGCCGCCAGCCGCTGCTCCAGGCAGGTGACGAACTGGCCGAGCAGCTTGTCCGAGACGTCCTGCATCACCCCGCGCCCGAACTGCGCCGGCTTGCCGGTGATGGCGAGGTCCGTGACCACCTCCACCGACGTCGCCTCGCCGGCGGCCGTCATGGTGACCGTCACCTTCGCGCCGGCGGTGCCGTTGCCCCGCTTGTCGCGGCCCTTGGCGTCGACGACGAAGCGGTGGACGGCGGGGTCGTTCTCGACGAACGCGCCGGCCCCGGCGTACACCAGGGCGATCGGGCCGAGCTTGACCTTGCAGGTGCCCTCGAAGGTCGGGTTGCCCGCGGCGTCCTCGCCGACGGCGGTGACCTGCGCGCCGGGGAAGCACTCGGCGAGCGCACCGATGTCCTGGAAGTGCTCCCAGGTCGCCTCGATGCCGAGCGGGACGGTGAAGGAGTGGGTCAGGTCCACGGGCTCAGCTCCGGCCGGCCGCCGCGAGCACGGCACGACGGGTGAGCACGGTCGCGAGGTGGCGGCGGTAGTCGGCGTCGCCGTTGAGGTCGCTCGGCGGGTTGGTGCCGTCGGAGACGAGGGCGGCCGCACCGGCCACCGCCTCCTCCGTCGCCGGCCGGCCGGCGAGCGCCTCCTCCACGGAGTGCGCGCGCAGCGGCGTCGAGCCCATGTTGGTCAGCCCGACCCGCGCCTCGGCGATCGTGTCGCCCTCCATCCGCACGCTCGCGGCGACCGCCACGATCGGCCACTGGTGGGCGATCCGCACGAACTTCTCGTACGACGCCCCCCAGCCGCCGTGCTTCGGCACGTGCACCTCCAGCAGGATCTCGTCGTCGGAGATCGCCGTCTCGAAGAGGTCGACGAAGAACTCCTCCGCCGGCACCTCCCGGGTGCCACCGGGCCCCTGGACGACGAAGGTCGCGCCCAGCGCCCGGACCGGCGCCCCCAGGTCGCCGGCCGGGTCGGCATGGGCGAGCGCCCCGCCGAAGGTGCCGCGGTGCCGCACCTGCGCGTCGGCCAGGTGGGTGATCGCCTTGCTGATCAGCAGGGCGTGCTCGTGCACGAGCGGGTCCTGGCCGACGTCGTGGTGCGTGGTCATCGCGCCGATGACGAGGTGGTCGCCGCCGTCCCGCACGCCGCGCAGGCTCTCGATCCGGCCCAGGTCGATCACCCACTCGGGCGCGTTGAGGCGCATCCGGAGCACCGGGAGCAGGCTCTGCCCACCGGCGATGATCTTGGCGTCGTCGCCGTGCTCGGCGAGCGCGGCCAGGGCCTCCTCGACCGAGGCCGGGGCGACGTACTCGAAGGCTGCGGGGATCACCGGTCCCCTCCTTCCGTCTCGTCGAAGTGGGGCATGGCGGCCTCCGTGGTCGCGCCGCCGGAGGTGCCCTCGTTGATCGCCCGCCAGACCCGCTCGGGCGTGCAGGGCATGGTGATGTCGTCGACCCCGAGGTGGCGGACGGCGTCGACGACCGCGTTCACGACGGCCGGGGTCGAGGCGATGGTGCCGGCCTCGCCGACGCCCTTGGTGCCCAGCGAGTTGGTCGTGGCGGGCGAGGTGGTGTGGTCGATCTCGAAGCTGATCGTGTCGGCCGCGGTCGGCAGCAGGTAGTCCACGAACGAGCCGGTCACCAGGGTGCCGTTCTCGTCGTAGACCGCCTCCTCCCACAACGCCTGCGCGATGCCCTGCACGAGCCCGCCGTGCACCTGCCCGGCGACGATGAGCGGGTTGATGACGACACCGATGTCGTCGCAGCAGACGTACTTGCGCAGCTTCACCTGCCCGGTCTCGGTGTCCACCTCGACGGCGCACAGGTGGGTGCCGTGGGGGTAGTTGAAGTTCACCGGGTCGTACGTCGCCTCGGAGTCCAGCGAGGGCTCCACCCCGTCGGGCAGGTTGTGGGCGGCGAAGACGGCGGTCGCGATCTCACCGATCGCCATCCCCTGGTCGGTCCCCTTGACCGCGAACCGGCCGGCGGAGAACTCGAGGTCGTCGGCGGAGGCCTCGAGCAGGTGGGCCGCGATCGGCTTGGCCTTCTCGATGACCTTGTCGACGGCCCGCACCAGGGCCTCCCCGCCGACGACCAGACTGCGGGACCCGTAGGTGTCCAGGCCCTTGTGGGAGATCTGGGTGTCGCCGTGCAGCACCTCGACGTCCTCGAACGCGACGCCGAGCCGGTCGGCCACGATCTGGCTGAACGCCGTCTCGTGCCCCTGCCCGTGGGCCGAGGCCCCGGTGACGACCTCGACCTTGCCGGTCGCGAGCATCCGGACCTCGGCGTGCTCCCACCCGCCGGCGCCGTAGTTGAGGGACCCGAGCACCCGGCTCGGCGCCAGCCCGCACATCTCGGTGAAGGTGGAGACACCCAGCCCGAGCTGGACCTTGTCGCCGCGGGCGCGGCGCTCGGCCTGCTCGGCGCGCAGCTCGTCGTACCCGAACATCTCCTTGGCCCGCGCCGTGGCGGCCTCGTAGTTGCCGGAGTCGTACTCCAGCCCGGCGACCGTGGTGAACGGGAACTCCTCGTGGGTGATCCAGTTCTTCTCCCGGATCGCCAGCGGGTCGACACCGACCTCGACCGCCAGCTCGTCCATCAGCCGCTCGATCGCGAAGGTCGCCTCCGGCCGGCCGGCGCCGCGGTAGGCGTCGGTCCAGGCCTTGTTGGTGAGGATGTTGGTGGTCTGGAACTGGTACGCCGGGAACTTGTAGATCGCGTTGAACATGAACGCCCCGAGCACCGGCACGCCGCCACCGACGATCGCGACGTAGGCCCCGAGGTCGGCGATCAGGTCCACCTTGAGGCCGGTGACCGTGCCGTCCTTGGTCGCGGCGAGGGTGAGCCGCTGCCACTGGTCGCGGCCGTGGTGGGCGGTGAGCAGGGACTCGCTGCGGGTCTCGGTGAACTTCACCGGCTTGCCCAGCCGGCGGGCCACCGCGAAGGCGATCATCTCCTCCGGCGTCTGCTGCAGCTTGCCGCCGAAGCCGCCGCCGACGTCGGGGGCGATCACCCGGATCTTCGACTCGGGTACGCCGGTCGTGGCCGCCAGCGCGAAGCGCAGGATGTGCGGCACCTGGGTCGCCGACCACATCGTGATCTGCTCCCCCGTCGGGTCGACGACCACGCTGCGCGGCTCCATGAAGGCCGGGATCAGCCGCTGCTGGCGGTACTCCCGCTCGATCACGATGCCGCTGCTGCGTGCCTCCGTGATCGCGGCCTCGACGTCGCCGCCGGTGCCGGCCTCCGCGGAGTCGAACTTCCACACCGCGCTGACGTTGGTGCCGAGGTCGGGGTGGGCAAGGACGGTGTCCTCCGCCGCCTCCTTGAGGTCGAGCGCGGCCGGCAGCTCGTCGTAGTCGACCTCGACGAGCTCGGCGGCGTCGCGCGCCTCGGCCGCGCTGCGGGCGACCACCACTGCGACGGTCTCGCCCGCGAAGGCGACCCGGTCCGTCGGCATCGGCAGGTGGGCCGGGGTGACCTGGTCCTCGACGATCGGCCACGCGTTGATGCAGGCGCCCTGGCCCTCGCCGAGGTCGGCGCCGGTGAGGACGGCGACCACGTTGGGCGCGTTCTCGGCCTCCTCCGTGCTGATCGAGGTGATCCGGGCGTGCGGGAACGGGCTGCGCACCATCGCCAGGTGCAGCATCCCCGGGAGGGTGATGTTGTCGGTCCAGCGGGTGCGCCCGGTGATCAGGCGCTGGTCCTCCTTGCGCCGGCGGTCGCGGCCGATCTCGGCGGCGGTCGTGGGCTCCTGGGTCGCGGTCATGCCGACGCCCCCTCGGTGCTCGAGCCCCCGTTGGTCGAACCTGTCGAGACCCCGGCGGCGTGCTGCACCGCCCGGACGATGTTGTGGTAGCCGGTGCAGCGGCACAGGTTGCCCTCGAGGCCGAGCCGGATGGCCTCCTCCGACGGGCTCGGGTTCTCCGCGAGCAGGTCGACGGTCTGCATGATCATCCCCGGGGTGCAGAACCCGCACTGCAGGCCGTGGCACTCGCGGAACGCCTCCTGGACCGGGTGCAGCGCACCACCCTCGCCGGCCAGTCCCTCGATCGTGGTGACCTCGCCGCCGTCGGCCTGGATCGCCAGTACGTTGCACGACTTCACGCTGCGGCCGTCGAGGTGGACCGTGCACGCCCCGCAGCTGCTGGTGTCGCAGCCGACGACGGTGCCGGTCTTGCCGAGCTTCTCGCGGAGGTACTGCACCAGCAGCATCCGGGGTTCGACGTCGTCGGACACCCGCTGTCCGTCGACGGTGAGGCTGATCCGGGCCATGACACTCCCTGGGACGAGGTGGCTGTGACCTGGCTCACGCTAGGCAGGGAAGGTTGGTCGGTGGTTGTCGCCCGCCGACCGGCTCCGGCGACTACCGTCTCGCCCCATGACGTCTCGGTGGGTCCTGCTGCTCGCGCTCACGCTGGGCGTGCTCACAGGATGCGGCGAGACGAACGACCCGACGACGGCGAGCGCGTACGACGGCAACAGGTCCGGCGAGGCGACGCCGAGCGCATCCGGCAGCCCGTCCGGCAGTGCGTCCGGCAGCGCCCTGCGCGCCCTCGGTGAGCCGATCGACGTCGGCGGCCTGCGGGTGACGGTGCGAGCCAAGGGAGTCGGCGGCGACAAGGACGGGCCCTGGCTGGACGTGACGATGCGCGTGGAGAACCGGGCCGGCAAGCCGCTCGCGCTGCCGATGCTGGGGCTCCACTGCTCCGGGTCGAGGACCGATGGGTACATGGTCGGCAACGCCACCTCGGTCCGCCCCGGTCGCTCGACCGAGGTCGAGACGTCCCTCCTCGTCAGCCGGAGCGACGAGGAGGAGGACGAGTACTACGACCCCATCGGCCCCTGCGAGGGCCGGGCCTCGATCTCGGTGACGGTGTCGTCGGGCCAGCCCGACTACACGATGTCCGAGTCCGACGGCTGGCGCCTCGACGCGGACACGCTCCACGCCCTCAACGCCCGGCTCCCCTTCACCCGGCCCGGCGGCGAGCCCAAGGACCCCGGCCGTCCCTACGCCTGGGTCGACGGCGACGGCGCGTTCTCCTCGGGCTACCAAGTCGTGGTCGTGCCGGGCATCACCGCCGAGCAGGCGATCCGAGTGCTCCACCCGCTGCGGGGCGCACCGGAGCCCGACGACTTCGACCGCGTGGTGGTGGCCGACCACGGCGACGGCGTCGTCCTCTTCACCTGGTCCGGCGTCTCCGACCAGCAGGTCGCAGCGCTGAGCCGGGTCAAGGGTCTTGCTGCGACGTACGGGAACACGGTGGAGGGAGACGATCGCATCCTCGTCGTGCGCAAGGGCGAGGTCGTGCGCGACTTCGACCCGTTCCTCGGCCAGGACTACAGGAACACCGCTCCCCTGCCCCAGGAGAAGGGGCTCGACCTGGAGCACGACACCGGCCCGGCGTCGTGGACCCTGCTCGAGCGACTGACCGGCATCGAGATCACCCAGGACTGGCTGCTCGACGAGGAGCATCCCGGCTTCGTGCTGAACGCTGAGTGACACCTGCGGCAGCGCTCGAGAGCACTGGAACCTGCCGTTCGTGTCACTGGGCGGGAGCCGGCAGCCTCAGTCGTCCGCGACGGCCAGCCGCGCCTTCAGCAGCGGTACGGCGGGGTGCCCGACCCGCCCCTCCCGGCCCAGCCGGAGCAGGCAGGCCTCCACGACCGCGGTGTCGTAGGGGGCGAGCTCGACGTAGCGCAGGACGGCGTCCGGCTGCGGGTCGGCGAGCAGGGCCTCGCGGACGGCGACGGCGACGTACTCCCCCATCTCGACGAGCGCCGGGCTCTCGGTGCCGGGGAGCAGGTCGCCGCCGTAGGCGTCGACGGCGGCCGCGACCTCGCCCCGGCGCAGCAGGCCGATGACGTGGTCGACGTCGGTGGCGATCGGCATGAGCAGGCGGTAGGGCCGCGAGGCGAGCTGGCCGGCGAGGGCGTGGCGCAGGTGGGAGACCTCGGCCTTGAGGGTGGAGAAGGTGACGGCGTGGTCGCCGTAGAGCAGCGCGTGCAGCTGGTCGAGGGAGAGCCCGTCGGGGTGCAGCGCGAGCAGGGCGAGGATCTCGGTCTGGCGGCGGTTGAGCAGGAGGCGCTGGCCGTCGACGCGGGCCTCGGCGGTGCCGAGCAGGCTGAGCACGAGGCCGGGCTCGACGAGGTCCTCCGCGGTGACGGGCGGGGCGTGCTCGGCGGTGCGCGGCAGCGCCTGCTCGACCAGGCGGGCCAGCACCCGCGCCGTGGCGAGGCCGATCGGGTGCGTGCGCTCCCAGGTGGTGGAGATGTCGAGGACCCCGAGCTTGGCGCCGCTGACCGGGTCGTGCAGCGGCGCGGCCCAGCACACCCAGCTGTGCACGAACGGCGCGTAGTGCTCGGCGCTGAACACCATCGAGGGCCGGTCCAGCCGGTTGGCGAGGTCGAGCGCGTTGGTGCCGACCGAGGCGTCGTCCCACCGCCCGCCGGGCACGAAGTTGACGGTCTCGGCCTTGCGCCGCATCACCCGGCCGCCGTAGGTCCACAGCACGCGGGTGTCGGGGTCGGTGACGGCGAGCACGAGGTCCCCGTCCTCGGCCGTACGACGCAGCTCCTCCTCGACCCGCTCGACCGCGACCTGGAGGGCCGAGCCCTTCCAGTACGACCGGGTCTCGGACTCGTCGGCCAGCGGCGCCTCCACCACGTCGTGGCTCAGCGAGGCGCCGGAGCGGGTCCAGCTGTCGAGGATCTCGGGGCGCACCAGCGAGGCTGCGCGGTCGCCCTCCTCGACGAAGGTCGTCCATGCGGACAGCGCGGCGCGGCGGCGCTCGGCGAGCTCACCCATGTCCGCACCCTACTCCCGAGGGTGTGACGGCCGTCACGCGTGGATGCGGCCCTCCCGCGCGGCCAACGGTTCGCCCGAGCCGCCCCACCGGCCGGCGACGATCTCGGCGGCGATGCTGATCGCGGTCTCCTCCGGCGTCCGCGCGCCGAGGTCGAGGCCGATCGGGCTGCGCAGCCGGGCCAGCTCCTCCTCGGTCACCCCCGCCTCCCGCAGGCGGGCCAGCCGGTCGTCGTGGGTGCGACGCGAGCCCATCGCGCCGACGTAGCCGACCTCGGGCAGGCGCAGCGCCACCTCCAGCAGCGGTACGTCGAACTTCGGGTCGTGCGTCAGCACGCAGATCACCGTGCGGCGGTCGACCCGGCCGGCCTCCGCCTCGGCGGTGAGGTAGCGGTGCGGCCAGTCGACGACGACCTCGTCGGCGCCGGGGAACCGGCTCGTCGTGGCGAAGACCGGGCGGGCGTCGCACACGGTGACCCGGTAGCCGAGGAAGCCGCCGACCCGGGCGACCGCGGCGGCGAAGTCGATCGCGCCGAAGACCAGCAGCCGCGCGGCGGGGGCGAAGGCCCACACGAACACCCGCATCCCCTCGCCGCGGCGCTCGCCGTCGGGACCGTAGGAGAGCGTGCCGTGGTGGCCCGCCGCGAGCAGTCCGAGCGCGTCGTCGCGCACCGCGTCGTCGATCCGCTCGCTGCCGAGGCTGGCGCTCGCGGGGACGTCGGGGCGGATCACGACCCGGCGGCCGACGTAGGCGGGGTCGGGGTGGTCCACGACGGTCGCGACCGCGACCGGGCGGCCCGCGTCGATGTCGGCGGCGATCTCGCCGAGCTCGGGGAAGGTCTGCTTGCTGACGTTCTCGACGTACACGTCGAGGATGCCGCCGCAGGTCAGCCCGACCGCGAAGGCGTCGTCGTCGGAGACGCCGTAGCGCTGGAGGGTGGGCGTGCCGGTCGAGACGACCGCCTGCGCGAGGTCGTAGACGGCGCCCTCGACGCAGCCGCCGGAGACCGAGCCGACCGCGGAGGCGTCCGGGCCGACGAGCATCGATGCGCCCGGTGGGCGCGGCGCGGAGCGGAAGGTCGCGACGACCGTGCCCATGCCGACGCTCTCGCCGGCCTCCCACCAGGCGAGCAGCTGGGGCAGCACCTCACGCATCGGCGAGCACCTCCGTGAGCTCGGCGAAGGTCGCCAGCGAGTGGCCCGCGAGGAAGGCGTCGACGTGCGGCAGCACCGCGACGATCCCCTGCTGGACCGGGGCGTAGCCGTCCTTGCCGCGGTGCGGGTTGACCCAGACCACCCGGTGCGCGAGCCGGTGCAGCCGCGCGACCTGCTCGCCGAGCAGGGTGGTGTCGCCGCGCTCCCAGCCGTCGCTGAGCACGACCACGACGGCACCGCGGGCCATCCCGCGCTGGCCGTGGCGGTCGAGGAAGGCGCGCAGGGTCTCGCCGAGCCGGGTCCCGCCCGACCAGTCCGGCACGGCCTCGCCCGCCGCCGCGATCGCCCGCTCCGCGTCGCGCAGCCGCAGCGGGCGGGTGACCCGGGTCAGCCGGGTGCCGAGGGTGAAGGTCTCCACGTCGCCGCCCGCCGCGGTGATCCGGTGCGCTAGGCGGAGCAGCGCGTCGGCGTAACCGCTCATCGAGCCGGAGACATCGACGAGCAGCACCACCCGCCGGTTGCGCGTGGTGCGGTGGCGGCGATGGATCCGGGCCGGCTCCCCCATCCGGCGCAGGCTGGCGCGCAGGGTGCGGGAGGCGTCGACCTCCCCCCGCCGGTGCGGCGTACGACGCGCGGCGGTCCGGGTCGGCAGCCGGACCGGGAGCCCGGCGAACATCCCCGCGAGCCGGGCCCGCTCGGCCGGGTCGAGCGCGGCGACATCGCGATGGCGCAGCACCTCCGCGGCGCTGGCCGCCGCGCGGACCGGGTCCTCCTCCGCCTCGCCCGCACCGCTGCCGGCCTCGTCGGGGAGCAGGCTGGCCGCGGGGCGGGGCTGCTCGACGCGCTGGCGCCGGACCGGGGCCGCGAGGTCGCGGCTGAACCACTCCTCGAACACCCGGTCGTGCCGCTCCAGGTCGTCGCGCGTCGCGCACAGCGTGGCCCGCCCGGCGGTGCGGGTGGCCGCGCGGTCGCCGAACCCGACCAGGCAGACGGCGTCGAGGTAGGCCTGCGCGCGATCGGGGGTCACCCCGACCCCGGCGGCGCGGAGTGCCGTGGCGAAACCGAGCAGGATCTCGTCGGCGGCGTGCACGCTCATCGGTCCAGCATCCGGTCGAGGGCGGCGCGCACCCGCTCGGCGTCGTCGCGGTACTTCACCAGCGCACCGAGCGTGCGCGCCGCGGTCTCCACGTCGAGCTCGACGGTGCCGAGGTGGTGCAGGGCGCGCGCCCAGTCCAGGGTCTCCGCCACTCCCGGCGGCTTGAGCAGGTCGTTGCCGGCGCGCAGCTGCTGGACGACGCCCACCACCTGGCGGGCGAGCGCCTCGCTGACCTCGGGGGCGCGCGAACGCACCACAGCGACCTCGCGGTCCAGGCCGGGGTGGTCGATCCAGTGGTAGAGGCAGCGCCGCTTGAGCGCGTCGTGCAGCTCACGCGTGCGGTTGGAGGTGAGGACGACGGTCGGCGGGGTGCTGGCCTGGATGGTGCCGAGCTCGGGGATCGTCACCTGGAAGGTGGACAGCACCTCCAGCAGGAACGCCTCGAACTCGTCGTCCGCGCGGTCGACCTCGTCGATCAGCAGCACCACCGGGGACTGCTGCAGCGCGGCGAGCACCGGCCGGGCGAGCAGGAAGCGCTCGTCGTACAGGCTCTTCTCGGCCTCGGCCAGGTCGCCGCGGTCGCCGCCGGACAGCGCCTCCAACGCCCGCAGGTGCAGGATCTGGCGCGGGAAGTCCCAGTCGTAGAGGGCCTGCGTCGCGTCGATCCCCTCGTAGCACTGCAACCGGATCAACGGCCGCTCCAGCGCCACCGAGACCGCCTCGGCCAACGCGGTCTTGCCGGTGCCGGGCTCGCCCTCCAGCAGCAGCGGGCGGCCCATCTGAAGGGAGAGGAAGAGGACCGTCGCGAGGTCGTCGTCGCAGAGGTACCCGGTCTCCCCCAGCCGGCGGGCGAGGTCGGCGACGCGGGTGTCCATGACACCCAGGCTAGGCCGCGGCCGTTGGCCCGAGGTTGGCAACAGTTGCCGAATCACCGGGTGTCGACGTCGTGACCCTGCGCCAGGTCGCCGCACTCGACCAGCGCGGTGGCGTGCCGGGCGAGGTAGTCCCGCGCCCCGCGGTCCCCGGTGGCACTGTCCGCGACCCCGGCCCAGTGGTCCCGGCCGAGCAGCACGGGATGCCCCGGCCGCCCGTCGTACGACGCCCGGGCGAGCGTCGCGGTCCCGGCTCCGGTCGCCAGGACCCGGGCCACCACCGCCGAGGTGACGTCGGGCAGGTCGACGAGGTGCACCAGCGCGGCCTCGCCGTCGGTCGCGGCGAGACCGGTGGCGAGCGAGGCGCCCATCCCGCTCGCCCAGTCCTCGCAGCGGACCACCCGCACGCCGGACAGGCCGGACACCAGCGGCTCCGCCTCGTCGGCACCCGCGCCGAGCACGACCACCACTCGCGGGCAGCCGCCCTCGCGCAGGACCCGGACCGCGCGGACCAGCCAGGAGCCGTGCTCGTCGTGCACCAGCGCCTTGGGCATCCCCATCCGGGAGCCCGCGCCTGCGGCGAGCAGGAGCCCGGTGACGCTCACCGACGCGCCGCGATCGCCTCGACCTCGACCAGCTGGCCGGGGTAGCCGAGCACGGTGACACCGAGCAGCGTGCTCGGGGCGTCGTGCTCTCCGAACGCCGCGCGCACGACCTCCCACGCCGCGACCAGGTCGGCCCGGTCCGCCGAGGCGACGTAGACGGTGGACTTCGCGACGTCGGCCAGGGAGCACCCGGATGCCTCCAGGGTGGCCGCCAGGTTGGCCATCACGACCCGCGCCTGGCCGGAGACGTCCCCCGGGTGCGCCACCTCCCCGGCCGCGTCGAGCGGGCAGGCACCCGCGGTGAGGACGAGGTCGTCCACACGGGCGGCGTAGGCGTAGGGCACGGTGGGGGCGAGGGTGGGCACGCGGAGCAGCTCGACGGGCATGGGTCCATCCTGACGCGGCGCCGGTCGGAAATGGCCTCAGGGCCACCGCTTGCGCGGTGGCCCTGAGGTGGGGTGCTTCGTGAGCGGTGGACTCAGAAGTCCATGCCGCCCATGCCGCCGGTCGGGTCGCCCGCGGGGGCGGCCTTCTCCGGCTTGTCGGCCACGACGGCCTCGGTGGTGAGGAACAGCGCGGCGATCGACGCGGCGTTCTGCAGCGCCGAGCGGGTCACCTTGGCCGGGTCGATGATGCCGGCGGCGAGCAGGTCGACGTACTCACCGGTCGCGGCGTTGAGGCCCTGGCCGGCGGGAAGGTTGGCGACCTTCTCCGCCACGACGCCGCCCTCGAGGCCGGCGTTGACGGCGATCTGCTTCAGCGGCGCGGAGACCGACGCCTTGACGATCGCGGCACCGGTGGCCTCGTCGCCCTCGAGCTCGAGCTTCTCGAACGCGGCGGCAGCGGCCTGGACCAGCGCGACACCACCACCGGGCAGGATGCCCTCCTCGACGGCGGCCTTCGCGTTGCGGACGGCGTCCTCGATGCGGTGCTTGCGCTCCTTGAGCTCGACCTCGGTGGCCGCGCCGACCTTGATGACGGCCACGCCGCCGGCCAGCTTGGCGAGGCGCTCCTGGAGCTTCTCGCGGTCGTAGTCGGAGTCGCTGTTCTCGATCTCGGCACGGATCTGGTTGACCCGGCCCTCGATCTGGGCCTGGTCGCCGGCACCCTCGACGATGGTGGTCTCGTCCTTGGTGATGACGACCTTGCGGGCCTGGCCGAGCAGCTCGATGCCGGCCGACTCCAGCTTGAGACCGACCTCCTCGGAGATGACCTGGCCACCGGTCAGGATCGCGATGTCCTGCAGCATGGCCTTGCGGCGGTCGCCGAAGCCGGGGGCCTTGACGGCGACCGACTTGAAGGTGCCGCGGATCTTGTTGACGACCAGGGTCGACAGCGCCTCGCCGTCGACGTCCTCGGCGAGGATGACGAGCGGCTTGCCCGACTGCATGACCTTCTCCAGCAGCGGCAGCAGGTCCTTGACGTTGCTGATCTTGGAGTTGGCGATCAGCACGTAGGCGTCCTCGAGGACGGTCTCCATGCGCTCGGGGTCGGTGACGAAGTAGGCCGAGATGTAGCCCTTGTCGAACCGCATGCCCTCGGTGAGCTCCAGGTCGATGCCGAACGTGTTCGACTCCTCGACCGTGATGACGCCCTCCTTGCCGACCTTGTCCATCGCCTCGGCGATGGCGTCACCGACGGTGGCGTCGCCGCCGGCGGAGATGGTGGCGGTGGCGGCGATCTGCTCGCGGGTCTCGACGTCCTTGGCCAGGCCGAGCAGCTGCTCGGAGACGGCGCTCACGGCCGCCTCGATGCCGCGCTTGAGACCCATCGGGTTCGCGCCGGCGGCCACGTTGCGCAGGCCCTCCTTGACGAGCGCCTGGGCGAGGACCGTCGCGGTCGTCGTACCGTCACCGGCGACGTCGTCGGTCTTCTTGGCGACCTCCTTGACCAGCTCGGCGCCGATCTTCTCGTAGGGGTCCTCGAGCTCGATCTCCTTGGCGATGGAGACACCGTCGTTGGTGATCGTGGGGGCGCCCCACTTCTTCTCCAGGACGACGTTGCGGCCCTTGGGGCCAAGGGTGACCTTGACGGCGTCGGCGAGCGTGTTCATGCCACGCTCGAGGCCGCGCCGGGCCTCCTCGTTGAAAGCAATCAGCTTCGACATAACTCCTGCGATTCCTTCGCGATGTCCGTTATCACTCTCAAGGCGAGAGTGCCAGCATCATGTTTAGCACTCGACCATGGCGAGTGCAAGGAGAGGGGTGCTCTTCTCAGCCCCGGCTCAGCCGTCGTACGACGGCCTCGGCGAAGTGCGCGGCGTTCGCCGGCTCCACGTCGAGGTAGAGCCCCGGCTCGATCAGCTCCAGCTCGCTGACCACCCAGGCGTCGCGCCAGGCCATCAGGTCGATCCGCGCGTACGCGAGGTCGGCGCCGGTACGGCGCTCCACCGCGCGCACCGCCTCCACCGCGACCCCGGCCCGGATCGGGTCGAGCGGGACGGGGCGGGTGCTGCCGCCGTAGAGCTCGTGGACACGGACCTCGCCACCCGCCGGCAGCTTGTCGACCTGGCTCACCGCCGCGCCGCCGAGCACGTAGACCGAGGACTCCCCGACCGTGCGCACCGACTCCACCACCGGCTGGACGATCCACGGGCCCGGCGCCAGGCCCTCGAGCCGCGGGTCGGCGAGGCTCTCCACGACGACCACGCCGTTGCCACCGGCGCCGGTGCGCGGCTTGACGACCACGCTCCCCCAGCGCTCCAGGCCCGCCCGCAGGCCGACGGCGAGCTCGGTGTCGTCGAGCGGTGCCGTCGGGACCATCGGGACGACGTCGGCGAGCTCGGCGAGGTAGATCTTGTCGGCGTTCCAGCCGAACACCTCGGCCCCGTTGAGCAGCGGGGTCGTCTCCTCGACCCGGGCCGCCCACTCGAGGAAGGGGCGCAGCCGGCGGTGGTAGTCCCAGGTGGACCGGGCCGCGACCAGGTCGGCCGCCGCCCAGTCCACCGACGGGTCGTCCCAGCGTGCCCACCGCGCCTCCACCCCGCGCTCGGCGAAGGCCGCGACGAGCAGGTCGCCGCCCGGCTCACCGTCGGGCATCAGGTCGAAGGTCGCGAGCAGCACGGTGGTCACGATCCCGAGACTAGGAGGGCATCAGCCGGCCGCCCGCCGCCGGGTGTCCTGGTCGGCCTCGGACGGCGCCTGCGCGCTGTGGGCACGGCCGACGACCTTGCCCGCGACGTCGAGCTGGACGCCCGGCACACCCGCCTCGACGACGTACGTCGCCCGGGTCGAGACGGGCGCGTCCGGGCGGGTGACGTACGGGACCACCCGGAAGTCGGAAGACCACTCCTTGCGGGTCACCCGGCAGCGCACGTAGCCGCGCTGGGAGTTGAAGAAGCGCAGGTGCGGGTTGGCCGCGAGCAGGTTCTGCCCGGCGGTGGTCATGTCGGCGCCGTCCCCGCCGCTGGTGATCGAGGTGCCGACGAACTCGCTGCCCACGACCGGGGTGTCCGGGCGGGCGTAGTCGCGGTGCAGGTCGCTGGCGTAGTTCTGGTGCCGGTCCCCGGTGATCACCACCAGGTTGTCGACGCCGCGGTCCTGGGCGCCGCCGAGGATCCGCTCCCGGTTGGCGACGTAGCCGTCCCAGGGGTCCATGAACAGCAGCTTGCCCGGCCCCGGGTCCTGGTCGGTCTCGGCCATCGGCGCCTGGTTGGCGATCACCTGCCAGCGCGGCCGGTTGCGGGCCAGGTTGTCGAGCAGCCACTTCTCCTGCGCCGCACCCATCATCGTGCGGGCCGGGTCCGTCGACTCCGGGCCGGGCACGTGGCTGCCGTCGCCGTAGGGCTGGTCGTCGCGGAACTGCCGGGTGTCGATGACGTTGAAGTCCACCAGGTCGCCGTAGGCCAGGCGGCGGTAGATCCGCATGTCCGCGCCCTGCGGCACCGAGGCGGCGCGGAAGGGCAGGTTCTCGTAGTAGGCCTGGAAGGCCGCCGTACGACGCGGCAGCCACAGCGGGCCCTTGCTCTGGCTGGACTCCTCGGGGGTGTCGCTCGCCCAGTTGTTCTCGACCTCGTGGTCGTCGGGGGTCACCACGAACGGGTGCGCGGCGTGCGCGGCCATCAGGTGCGGGTCGGACTTGTAGAGCCCGTACTGCAACCGGTAGCGCGCCAGGTCCGTCGTCTCGCCGCGGAAGGCCTCGGCCATCGGCTGCTGGCGGGCACCACCGGTGGCGTTGATGCCGTACTCGTAGAGGTAGTCGCCCAGGTGGACGACGAGGTCGAGGTCCTCGTCGGCGAGGTGGCCGTAGGCGGTGTAGAAGCCCTGGTCCCACCGGGCACAGCTGGCGAAGGCGAAGCTCAGCTCGCGCAGGTGGGCGGCGTGCGACGGCGCGGTGCGGGTGCGGCCCACCGGGCTCACGTGCTGGCCGGCGCGGAAGCGGAACCAGTAGGTGCGTCCCGGGCGCAGTCCCCAGACCTCGGGGTGCACGGAGTGGCCGAGCTCGGGGGTCGCGGTCGCCGTACCGCGCCGGACGACGCGGCGGAAGCGCTCGTCCTCGGCGACCTCCCAGCGCACCGGCACCGCCCGCGGCGCCATCCCGCCGGAGCCGTCCGGCGCGAGCGGGTCGATGGCGAGCCGGGTCCACAGCACGACCGAGTGCGGCAGCGGGTCGCCGGAGGCGACCCCCAGCCCGAAGGGGTACGACGGCGCGTCCGCGCGCGCCGAGGACAGACCGGCGTCGAGGGCGCCGGTGCCGAGCAGGACCGCGGTGGCGCCGGCGCCGCCGAGGAATCCCCGGCGGCCGATCGAAGCAGGAGCGAGGGGCATGGTGGAGCCTTCCGAGAGAGGTGGAGCAGCGAGGTGGAGCGAGGGGGTCAGGGAGCGGGGGCGTGGTGGCCGAAGGGCACGTCCTCGGCGTGGCCGAGCGCGAGCAGGACCGAGGGCAGCAGCGCCTTCGCGGTGCGCTTGTAGCCCAGGGCGCTGGGGTGGAAGCGGTCGAGGCTGAACATCTCGTCGGGGTTGGTGATGAAGAAGGGCCCCACCACCCGGGCCAGCGACACCGCGTGGGCGCCGTTGCGCACCGCCACCTCGGCCTGGGCGCCGGCGAGCTGGCGCGACATCCGCGAGCCCAGCGAGCGCAGCGGCTGTGGGACCGGGCGCAGGGCGCCCAGGTCGGGACAGGTGCCGACGACGACCTCGGTCCCCTGCTCGCGCAGCCGGACCACCGCCTCCTCCAGCTGCGCCGCGGAGGTGCCGACCGGGACCCGGTGCGTGACGTCGTTGCCGCCGACCACGATGATCGCGACGTCCGCGCGGTAGCCCGCCGGCAACCCGTCCAGCTGGCCCGCCAGCGCGGAGGTCTCCGAGCCCACCACCGCGCCCGTGCGCAGCCGGACCGGGCGGTGCAGCGCGCCCGCCAGCCCGCGCGCGACCCGCGCGCCGAGGGTGTCCTTGGGCCGCTCGGCGCCCAGCCCGGCGGCGATCGAGTCACCCAGCACCAGCAGGTCGAGCGGTACGCCGGCGTACTTCTTCTTCCACGTCTTGTCCGCCGGGATCGCGTCCTCCCCCAGCGGCTTGCCGATCCGGGCCCGGGCGATCGCCGCCTGCCGGCGCAGCAGCTCGCGCCCGCCGCCCGTGGTGACCCCGACGCCGGCGAGGGCGACGCCGAGGGCGACCAGGGTCCGGCGGGTGCGGCTCATGGTTGCTTTGAACCAGAGCCCCCTGAACGGACGGTGGCGCTGTGGTGGCGGGTCGGTGTCAGGAGCCCGCGACCTCGATCACCGGCTCGTGCCGCACCGGGAAGTTGACCGAGGCCGCGATGAAGCAGTTCTCGCTGGCCTCGTGGTGGATCTCGCGGGCGAGCTGGACGTGCGCGGGGTCGGCGACGGTCACCCGGGGCCGCAGCACCACCTCGGTGAAGTGCCCGCCCTGGCCGGCCTGGGCCATGGTGCCGACCGGGCTGTCGTCGTACGCCGTGACGACGATGCCGTGGGTGACGGCACTGTGCAGGTAGGACAGCAGGTGGCACTGCGCGAGCGCGGCGAGCAGCAGCTCCTCGGGGTTCCAGCGGCTGGCGTCGCCGCGGAAGGTGGGGTCGGCGGAGCCGGCGAGGTCGGGCTTGCCGGCGGCCGTGAGCAGGACGTCGCGGCCGTAGTCGCGGTAGCCCGTCGTACCGCTGCCGCGGTTGCCCTGCCAGACGAGGTCGAGCGCGTAGTGGTGATCGGTCACTCGTCCATTCTGTAGCGAGAACGCGTTCTAGTTTGGCAGTCTGTCCGGTGTGACCCCCACCACAGCAGCCGTGCGCCCGATCAACCTCGCCGACGTGCTCGAGGCGATGGCCGACGCCGTGCCCGACCGGATCGCGGTCTTCACCCGCGACCGGGCCTGGACCTTCGCCGAGGTCGACGACCGCTCGACCCGCCTGGCCAACCACCTGGCGGGGCTCGGCATCCGGCCCGGGGAGCACGTGGCGGTGCACGCGACCAACCGGATCGAGTGGGTCGACGCGCTCTACGGCTGCCTCAAGGCGCGGGCGGTGCCGATCAACATCAACTACAAGTACCTGCACGACGAGCTGGCCTACCTCTACGACAACGCCGACTGCGTCGCCGCCGTGATCGCCCCCGAGTACGTCGACGCGGTGCGCGCGCTCGACGTACCGAGCCTGCGGGAGATGGTCGTCCTCGGCGAGGACTACGACGCCGCGCTCGCCGCCGCCTCCCCCGAGCGCCCGGTCAACGGGCGCAGCGCCGACGACCACTACGTGCTCTACACCGGCGGCACCACCGGCAACCCCAAGGGCGTGGTCTGGCGCAACGAGGACCTGATCCGCGCCGCCCTCAACGCCGCCCGCTACGGCGCCCCGCTCGACTCCGTCGAGCAGCTCGTCGAGGAGGCGGTCGCCGTCGAGACGCCGATGGTGCTGCTCGCCTGCGGGCCGATGATGCACGGCGGCAGCCAGTGGATCCTCGGCAACGGGCACGTCGCCGGGCAGACCGTCGCGCTGTACACCGAGCCCACGTTCAGCGCCGAGGGCGTGCTCGACCTCGTCGAGCAGGCTCGCGTGGTCTCGCTGACCTTCCTGGGCGACGCGATGGGCCGCCCGGTCGCCGAGGCGATCCTCGCCGAGCCGGACCGGTGGGACCTGAGCAGCCTCGCGGCGGTGTCCAACGGCGCGGCACCGCTCTCCGACGGCGTACGGGAGGAGATCCGGCGGGCCCTGCCCGGCCGCTTCATCCTGGACTCCTACGGCGCCTCGGAGTCCGGCGCCGCCGGCTCCCGCATCGACGACGGGTCCGAGGGCGCCACCGGGGCGCCCCGGTTCACCGTCAACGACCAGGTCGAGGTGTTCGGCCCGGACCTGAAGCCCTGCCCGGTCGGGGTCGACGGGATGCTCGGGCGCTGCGGCCCGGTGCCGCTCGGCTACTACAAGGACCCGGTGAAGTCCGCGGCCACCTTCAAGGAGATCGACGGCGTGCGCTGGGCGATCCCCGGCGACTTCGCCCGGCGTGAGGAGGACGGCTCGGTCACCGTGCTCGGCCGCGGCTCGGTGTGCATCAACACCGGCGGCGAGAAGGTGCACCCCGAGGAGGTCGAGGCGGTGCTGCTGCGCCACGACGAGGTCTTCGACGCCGTCGTGGTCGGTACGCCGCACGAGCGCTGGGGCCAGCAGGTCACCGCCCTCGTCCAGCGCCGCGACGGCTCGGCGCTCGACGAGGAGGGCGTCCGCGAGCACTGCCGGGCGCTGATCTCCAACTACAAGGTCCCCAAGACGGTGCTCTTCGTCGACGAGGTGCCGCGCACACCGGTCAGCAAGGTCGACTACCCGGCCAGCGCCGCGCTCGCGGCCACCCTCCTGTCGACAGGGCAGGTCTAGGCAACATAAGATCCGCTGACCGGCGTGGCGGGAGTCCGCGCCCTTCGCTCTCCCGGGGGACTCGTGCGTCGCTTCCTGATCCTGCTCTGCGCCGCGGCGCTGGGGCTGACGTTGCTCGGTGCCCGGCCGGCTTCGGCCACACCGCTCCGGCTCCACGTCAGCAGCGAGCCCCTGCTGAGCGAGAACGGTGACGGCTACTGGGAGTCCGCCACCGTCTTCGTGAGCACCAACGCCGACGCCGCCCACTGGGTCCTCTCCGGACTGGGCAAGACGGTCGCGGAGGGCGATGTCACCGACGAGCAGCTCCAGGCCGCCCGCGTGGGCCATCCCGCGGAGATCACGGTGAGCTCGCTGACCACCGGTGCGCCGCTCGCCGCCGGCACCTACCGATTCAGCGTGACGGCCACCGCCGCCGACCAGGCGCCGCTGACGGGCGCCACCGAGATCCATGTCAGCACGGCGCGCCCGCTCGCCTCGATGACGCGGAGCGCCACCGTGATCTTCCCCAACGACTACAACGATGGTGTCGCGCACGAGATCGCCTTCCGGCACGGTCTGGACGCGGCGACGATCACGCGGGGCGTCGTCCGGTGGGAGGTCGTCGGTCCGGGCGGAGTCTCCTACGGGCCCTGGAACGTCGACCCCCGGGACCCGGTCCTGCGCTGGAACGGGAAGGACCACGACTACGACGTGGTCGCGCCGGGGGTCTACCGGGTGCGCCTCACCGTCAGCGACGACGGGATGACCAAGAGCGGTCCCCTGTCGCAGCCGTTCGGCGTCTCCCGCGGCTACCGCGTGAGCGCCCGGCAGATCGTCACCCAGCGCGCCGGCACCACCCGGACCGCGACGCTCACCCGCCGCCACGCCCGGTTCAGCGTGGTGAACGGCAGCCTGCGCTACCGCCGCACCGGCAACGACTGGCGCAAGACGTCGCTCGTCCGCACGGCGCACCAGGTCCGCATCCCCGCCGGGCGCATCCCGGGCACGCGGCCCGCGCTCGTCGTCCGGGGGCGCTGGCACGACGCCGACGCCGCCCTGGAGGTGCTGACGCGGACGGGGCGGCCCCGGCTCGTCTCCGCCTACGACGGCGGCGGGCCGGGCTACCGGCTCTTCGTGATCCCCCGCTACCTGCTCCGCGCGGACGGCACCGTGCGCTTCCGCGTGGTGTGGTCGACCAACGACTCGACGTACCGGACGGGCCGGGTCGACTCCATCGGCGTCCGGATCGACAAGTGGGTCTGGCGCGACCTCACCTGATCCGTCGTACCGGACATCTCGGTCGTGATTCGGCCTGGACCACGACAGATATGTCCGGTACGACGAGCGAGACCGCCTCAGCAGCCGCCCGCGACGGCCGGGATCACCGACACCTCGGCGCCGTCGGGCGTCGGGGTGGCGAGGTCCTGCTCGAAGCGGACGTCGTCGTTGTTGACGTAGACGTTGACGAAGCGGCGCAGCTTGCCGTCCTCGTCGACGATCCGGCCCTTGATCCCCGCGAAGCGCGCGTCGAGGTCGTCGAGGATCTCCGCGAGGTTCGCGCCGGTGGCGCTCACCTCGGAGTCACCGCCGGTGTAGGTGCGGAGGATGGTCGGGATCCGGACGCTGACTGCCATGGGAGTTCCTTCGGTTCTGCGAGTGCGGGAGGGGTGCTTCAGAGACCCGTGGCCTTGAAGGCCGCGTAGGTCGGGGCGATGGTCGCGGCGGCGCCGACCTGGCCGGAGACCGCGTCGAGGGTCTTCAGGCCGTGGCCGGTGTTGATGACGACCGTCTCGAGCGTGGGGTCCAGCTGGCCGGTCTCGACGAGCTTCTTGGTGACGGCGAGCGTCGTACCGCCGGCGGTCTCGGTGAAGATGCCCTCGGTGCGCGCGAGCAGGACGATGCCGGCGCGGATCTCCTCGTCGGTGACCTCCTCGACCGCACCACCGGTACGACGGGCGATGTCCAGCACGTAGATGCCGTCCGCCGGGTTGCCGATCGCCAGGCTCTTGGCGATCGTGTCGGGCTTGACCGGGCGGATCGCGTCCGTGCCGGCCTTCCAGGCGGTGGCGACCGGGCCGCAGCCCTCGGCCTGGGCACCGAAGATCTTGTAGGCCTTGTCCTCGACGAGGCCGAGCTTGATCAGCTCCTGGAAGGCCTTGTCGACCTTGGTCAGCTGCGAGCCGGAGGCGACCGGGATGACGACCTGGTCGGGCAGCCGCCAGCCGAGCTGCTCGGCGATCTCGTAGCCCAGGGTCTTCGAGCCCTCGGCGTAGTAGGGCCGCACGTTGACGTTGACGAACGCCCAGCCCTCCTCCTCGCCGGCGATCTCGGAGGCGAGCTTGTTGACGTCGTCGTAGTTGCCGTCGACGGCGACCAGGTTCTCGGTGAAGATCGCGGAGTTGACCTGCTTGGGCTGCTCGAGGTTGCTCGGGATGAACACCACGGTCTTGATGCCGGCCCGGGCGCCGGCGGCCGCGACCGCGTTGGCGAGGTTGCCGGTGGAGGGGCAGGCGAAGGTCGTGGCGCCGAGCTCGCGCGCGGCGCTGAGCGCACAGGCGACGACCCGGTCCTTGAAGGAGTTGGTCGGGTTGGTCGAGTCGTCCTTGACCCAGATCTTCGCGACGCCGAGCTCGGCGGCGAGGTTCTTGGCGTCGAGCAGCCGGGTGAAGCCGGGCTCGGTGTTGGGGCTGGACTCGATGTCCGTCGGGACGGGCAGCAGCGCCTTGTAGCGCCAGATGTTGCGCGGGCCGGCCTCGATCTCCTCGCGGGTCACCTGCGGGAAGTCGTAGGCGATCTCCAGCGGGCCGAAGCACTCCGGGCACGCGTAGAACGGGCCGAGGTCGACCCGGTGGCCGCACTCGCGACAGGACAGCGCGGTGGCGTGCCCGAAGGCGCCGGGGCGCAGGCTCGTGGTGGTGCTGGTGGCGGTGTCCCGCTCGGTCACAACGGCGCTCATGGATTCCTCCTTCTCATCTGTCCCGTGCGACTTTCGCCGGGTCGGATTTGGCACCGTTTTCCGCGACGTCCGCGCCAGCGTGCTGGTGCGTCCGGGAGTTCGCGGCGGTTGCCGGGACTTCTTCGGGCCGTTCCCTCAGTCCCTCTGGATGAGCAGGACCAGATTACGGGTGACAGGTCACCCACCACGAATCGAGATCCCGGATCGCGAGACCGCTGTCCGGGATGCGAGACAGTACGACGGTCAGCGACGCGCCCGAGCGTCGGACGCCAGCCGCCCGAGCAGCTCGATGACGCCCTCCGGGCCCCGGACCACCACGTCGGAGAGCTCCACCAGCGCGCTCTGCTCGTCGGAGGCCGAGCACACCCGCAGCGGCGCGATGCCCTGCTTGCCGAGCTCCTCGACCGCCTCGAAGGCCTCCACGTCGCCGAGGTCGTCACCGGCGAAGACGAAGCCCTGCGCGTCGAGCACCGCGGCCAGCCGGTCGACGACCAGGCCCTTGTGCGAGCCCGCCGAGCGGGCCTCGATCACCGCGCGCCCCGGCTCCAGCACGAGCCCGTGCCGGTGGGCGAGCTCGCGCATCGGCGGCAGCAGCCGCTCGAAGGCGGCCTCGGGATCGGGCAGCCGGCGGGTGTGCACCGCGACCGCGAGGCCCTTGTCCTCCACGAACGCCTCGTCGGCGCCGGCCTGGCGCAGCGTGCGCGGCAGGTCGCGCTCGAACGTCGCCAACCCCCGCGGCGGACGCGCTCCCAGGATCCGGCGCCGGCCCGAGCTCCACCGCTCGTTGCCGTACTGCCCGAACACGAACAGCTCCTTGCCGGCCGCCTGCAGCGCGTCACCGACCTCCTCCAGCCCACCGAGGTCCAGCGCCTGCCGGGCCGGGCGGCCGGTGATCACCGCGATCGCCGCGACCTCCGAGGCCAGGTCCACCAGCGCGGCGGCGGCATCGGGGTGGATGTGCGCCCTCGCCGGGTCGTCCACGATCGGGGCGAGCGTGCCGTCGAAGTCGAGCCCGACGACCGTCCGCGCGGCGACACCGACCACGGCGTCGTACCGCTGCTCGCCCTCGGCCGTCGGAAACCTCACTGCCCCATCCCACCACGTCTTCACATGACGACGGTGTCCGCCGGGTGAAAACTCAACCCTGTGACCCTCGCGCCACCCGGTCGCAGCAGCCCGCGCCGGCAGTCTTGCCGCCAGGCGGAGGCAGGACCTACGCAAGCCAACGGCGAGGCCGGCAGCGCGGCGCGACGAAGGAGCGACGCGCTCGGCCCAGACAGCTCAGTCCAGCTCGCCCGTCAGGATCAGCGTCAGGTTCTTGTCCGACATGTCGGAGCCGGTGTCGGCGGGCTTGATCCGGGCGATGCCCAGGTCGAGCGCGAGCAGCTGGGCGGCGGCCTTCTTGCCCTGCGGGTAATAGACCGTCGTCGCGGGGACCGTGCCGTACCAGTTGTCGGCGGCGGCGACCGGCCAGCCGGCCTCCTTGACCGTCTCCGAGACCCGGCCGGCGAGGCCCTTGATCGCGGTGTTGTTGAAGACCACGACGGGCTGCTTGGCGCGGTCGACCGGCTTCGGCTTGGGCTTCTCCGACGCCTTCTGCGTGGGCGACTCGGAGGGGCTGCCCGAGGAGGCGTCGTCGGTCGGGGTCGGGGTGCTCGCGGCCGTCGTGGCGGAGATGTCGCGCTCGGCCGGCTTGTCGTCGCGGGTCGCGACGAAGGCGATGACGGCCAGCACGACCGCCACCACGCTCAGCAGGACGACGGGCGAGGGCAGCACGGCACCGCGCTGGTCGCGGGGACGGGCGGGGCGAGCAGGCCAGGTGGGGAAGGTCATGGCCGCCTCTCTGTGGCGTGGGTCAGATCTCGAAGCCGAGGCGCCGCGCGGAGCGCTGGCGCTGACGCTGGGAGCGCAGCCGGCGCAGGCGCCGCACGAGCAGCGGGTCGTGCGCGAGGGCGTCAGGACGGTCGATGAGGGCGTTGAGCACCTGGTAGTAGCGGGTGGCGCTCATGTCGAACTGCTCGCGCACCGCGGTCTCCTTGGCGCCGGCGTACTTCCACCACTGGCGCTCGAACTCGAGGATCGCGCGGTCCCGCTCGCTGAGGTCACCCGGAACGGCCGGGGTGGCGTCCTGGTGGCTGCGCTCGGCGCTCATGAGGTCTCCTCGACGCTCTCGACAGGTGTACGACGCCACTGTAACCCGCGAATCACACGGATGTCATTCGCGTCGCCCCCGCGTGCCGCCCGTAGGGTCGGGGCCATGGCGGACACCGACTCCTTCGGCTGGGGAATCCTGGCGACCGGCAAGATCGCCCGCTCCTTCGCGGCGGACCTGGCGCTGGTGCCGGGTGCACGGCTGGCGGCGGTCGGCTCCCGTTCCACCGCGGGCGCGGAGGCCTTCGTCGCCGAGCACGGCACGCCGCAGACCCGGGCGCACGGCAGCTACGACGACCTGCTGGCCGATCCCGACGTCGACGTCGTCTACGTCGCCACGCCGCACGCGCTGCACCTCGACAACGTCCGCGCGGCCTTCGCCGCCGGCAAGCACGTGCTGTGCGAGAAGGCTCTGACGCTGCGGGCCGCGGACGCCGAGGAGATGGTCCGGCTGGCCCACGAGCACGACCGCTTCCTGATGGAGGCGATGTGGATGGCCTGCCACCCGGTGGTCCGGGAGCTGCGCGCGGAGCTCGCGAGCGGGCGCTTCGGCCGGCCCCGGCACGTGGCCGCCGAGCTGGGCTTCCGGGTGGACGCCGGCCCGGCGGACCGGATGTTCGCCCCCGAGCTGGGCGGCGGGGCGCTGCTGGACATGGGGATCTACCCGCTGACCTTCGCCCACCTGATGCTCGGCGAGGCCGAGGAGCTGGCCGCGACGGCGAGCCTGGCGCCGAGCGGGATCGACCTGGACATCGCGATCGCCGGGCGCTACCCCGGCGGCGCGCTCGCCACCCTGAACGCCTCGATGACGTCGTGGTCCTCCCGCGGCGCCGCCATCGCCACCGACCAGGGCCGGATCGAGCTGCAGGGCGACTTCCACCACCCCACCGCCGCGGTCTTCACCCCGGCCGGGCGGCCCGAGGACGCGATCACCCTCACCGGCGCCGAGCCGGTGGTCGGCCGCGGCTACGGCAACGAGGTCCTCGAGGTGCAGGGCTGCCTGGCCGCGGGGCTGCGGGAGAGCCCGCTGGTGCCGCACGAGCAGACCCTCACCCTGCTGCGGCAGATGGACGCGCTCCGGGCGAGCACGGGCATCCGCTACCCGGACGACCCGGCCTGACCTGCGCTGAGGTAGCGCACGACCGCCAGCACCCGCCGGTGCGACTGGTCGTCGTCGGGCGAGAGCCCGAGCTTGGCGAAGATCCGCTGGGTGTGCTTCTCCACGCCCGCCAGCGAGACCACCAGCGCGTCGGCGACCGCCGCGTTGGAGCGGCCCTCGGCCATCAGCGCCAGCACCTCGCGCTCGCGCGGGGTCAGCTCCTGGAGCGGGTCGTGCCGCCGGCCCATCAGGTGCCGCACGACCATCGGGTCGAGCACGGTCCCGCCGCCGCGCACCGTCTCCAGCGCGTCGAGGAACTCCGCGACCTCGCTCACCCGGTCCTTGAGGAGGTAGCCCACCCCGCCCTCGCCGGTGGCGAGCAGCTCGTCGGCGTACGACGCCACGACGTACTGCGACAGCACCAGCACCCGCGCCGCCGGCCACCGCGAGCGGACCGCGACCGCCGCGCGCAGGCCCTCGTCGGTGTGGCTGGGCGGCATCCGTACGTCGACCAGGGCCAGGTCCGGACGGTGCTCCAGCACCGCCTCCACCAGCGCCGGACCGTCGCCGACGGCGGCGACCACCTCGTGCCCGGCCTCCGCCAGCAGCAGCTGGAGGCCCTCACGGAGCAGCACCGAGTCGTCGGCCACCACGATCCTCAACGCAGCGGCACCTCCGCGCGCAGCCGCGTCGGGCCGCCCTCGGGCGAGGCGAGCAGGAGCCGGCCGTCGACGCCGTCGAGCCGCTCCTGGAGGCCGGACAGCCCGTGCCCGGGCCGCGCGGACGCACCGCCGCGGCCGTCGTCGTCGATCGTCACCTGCAGCGCGCCGTCCACGACGACCAGGGTGACATCGGCCCGGGTGGCGCCGCTGTGCTTGACCACGTTGGTGAGCGCCTCGGCGACCACGAAGTAGGCCGCCGTCTCGACCGCCAGCGGCAGCCCCCGGGGTACGTCGGCCACGACCCGCACGGGCACCGGCTGCCCGTCCGCCATCTCGGCCACCGCGGCGGCGAGGCCGCGGTCGACCAGCAGCGGCGGGGCGATCCCGCGGGACAGGGCGCGCAGCTCCTCGACGGCGGCGCGGGTCTGCGCGACCGCGGCGTCCAGGGTCCGCGCGGCGTGGTCGGGGTCCTGCGCGAGCTGGATGCGTGCGCGGCCGAGGTCCATGCCGAGCCGGATCAGCCGCTGCTGCGGGCCGTCGTGGATGTCACGCTCCAGACGGCGCAGCGACTCCGCCTCCGCACGGTGCGCGGACTCACGGCTCTGCTCGACCCGGGCCACCCGGCCCTGCAGCTCGGCGCGGCTGGTCAGCAGGACCGACGCCAGGCTGGCGTGCAGGGTCGCGGCGAGCCGCATCGCGAACGGCAGGGTCAGCAGCGCGACGGCACCGATGGCGGTGTTGAGGGCGATGTCGGCGCCACGGCCCTCGCCCAGGCCGATCAGGTCGGCGAGCCCCTGGCGGTCGCTGTCGCGCGGCAGGAAGCGCTCCCAGAACCAGTACGACGCCCCGGTCAGCACCGCACCCCACCAGACCACCGCGATCGAGAACGCGACCGTGCCGGTGAGCAGGCCGACCAGCGACCACACCACGTCGAGCCACGACTGCGGGTCGCGCAGCGCGGTCAGCGTGCGCCGCCAGTACCGGTCCCCGTCCTCGGCCCGCAGGTACGCCGGCGCCGGCACCTCGTGCCCGCGCAGGCTCCGCAGCCGGATCCGCTCCAGCACCGCGAACCCACGGGCCACCAGGGCCGCGAGCACGACCACCACGATCCCGCCGATCACGATCGACAGGGCTGCGCCGAGCGCGAGCAGGGTAATGACGACGACGTGAGCAACCAGTGCCAGCGGGAAGGCGGTCAGCGCGTAGCCCGAGTCGTGCAGGGTGCGGGCCACCAGGCCGCGCCGCGCCGGCCGCGCCCCGGGGGCGTCGGCGACGTCCGGGTCGGTCTCGGGCGGCAGGCTCGGGCTCATCACCAGGGTCTCGGTCAGGCTCTCGGTCATGACGACCAGCCTGGTCGCCGGGCGTCGTACCCGGAATCCTGCCAGCAGGACACCTGTTGTCGGGTCAGCCCGACCACCACCCCCACCGATAGGGTGACGACGTGGCCCACGACCTGGTGATCGTCGCCAACCGCCTGCCCGTCGACCGCGTGACCGGGCCGGACGGGAAGACGTCCTGGCGCCGCTCCCCCGGCGGCCTCGTCTCCGCGATCGAGCCGGTGATGCGCGCCCACGACGGGGTGTGGGTCGGCTGGCCCGGTGGCACCGAGCAGCGGCTGCGGGCGTTCAAGGACGACGGGCTCTCGCTGGTGCCGCTGTCGATGAGCGCGGAGGAGATCGAGGAGCACTACGAGGGCTTCTCCAACGGCACCCTGTGGCCGCTCTACCACGACGTCGTCGCGAAGCCGGAGTTCCACCGCGAGTGGTGGGACACCTACGTCAAGGTCAACCGCCGCTTCGCGGAGAAGGCCGCCGGCCTGGCCGCCAAGGGCGCGACCGTGTGGGTGCACGACTACCAGCTGCAGCTGGTCCCGCAGATGCTGCGCGAGCTGCGCCCGGACCTGCGGATCGGGTTCTACCTGCACATCCCGTTCCCGCCGGCCGAGCTCTTCCAGCAGCTGCCGTGGCGCCGCCAGATCCTCGAGGGCCTGCTCGGTGCCGACCTGGTCGGCTTCCAGCTGCCCGGCGCCGCGCAGAACTTCATCCGCCTGGTCCGCCAGCGGGTCGGCCACAAGACCCACCGCGACCTGGTCTACCTGCCCGACGGGCGCACCGTGCGCGCCGCCGCCTTCCCGATCTCCATCGACGCCGCCGGCTTCGAGGAGCTCGCCGGCTCCGAGGCCGTCGCCGAGCGCGCCGCCGCGATCCGCGAGGCCCTGGGCAACCCGAAGAAGATCTTCCTCGGCATCGACCGGCTCGACTACACCAAGGGCATCTATGCCCGGCTGCGCGCCTTCGGCGAGCTGATCAGCGACGGCCGGCTGACCGTCGACGACGCCGTCTTCGTCCAGGTCGCGGTGCCCTCCCGGGAACGGGTCGAGCACTACCGCAACCTGCGCGACGACATCGAGCGGCTCGTCGGGCGGCTCAACGGCGACCTCGGCCGGATCGGCCGTCCCGCGATCAGCTACCTGCACACGTCGTACCCCCGCGAGGAGATGGCCGCCCTCTACCGCGCCGCCGACGTGATGGTCGTGACGCCGTACCGGGACGGGATGAACCTCGTCGCCAAGGAGTACGTCGCCTGCCGCACCGAGGACGACGGCGCCCTGGTGCTCTCGGAGTTCGCCGGGGCGGCCGACGAGCTGCGCCAGGCCTGGTTGGTCAATCCCTACGACATGAACGGGATGAAGGCCGCGCTCCTGGAGGCCTACCAGGCCGAGCCGAAGGAGCTGACGCGGCGGATGAAGGCGATGCGCAAGCAGATCGCCCAGCACGACGTGAAGGCGTGGGCCGACAGCTTCATGACCGAGCTGGAGGACGACTCCGCCCAGGGCCACCGCAAGTCGCTGCGTCCGGCCGAGCGTTCCTGACCTGCTCCCCCTCCGGACGAGGCCGACGAGCACACCCGCCGCGCCGTAGAGTGCGGCCATGGAACTGGTGCCCGTGCGCTCGATCCCTGGGGCGGGGCTGCTGCCGGGGCCCGACCAGGTCGTCGCCGCGGCGAGCAACGTCGCGCAGAAGCTGCTCTACGGCGGCATCGCCGACCTGCGCCCGATGCCGCGCACCCTCATCGACGACGGCGTGCTGCGCGAGGTCTACCACTACCGGCCCTCCGGTCACGTGCAGGAGAAGGGCGACCCGGTCCTGCTGGTGACCCCGCTCGCGGCGCCGTCGAGCTGCTACGACCTGCGCCGCGGCTGCTCCCTGGTGGAGCACTTCGTGACCGAGGGGCGCCCGACCTACCTCGTGGAGTACGGCGAGGTCTCCTTCCGCGACCGCAACCTCGGCATGGAGCACTGGATCGACGAGGTCGTCCCGACCGCGATCCGGGAGGTCTCCGAGCACGCCGGCGGCCGGCCGGTGCACGTGATCGGCTGGAGCCTCGGCGGGATCTTCTCCCTGCTCTCGCTCGCCGACAAGCGCTCGGGCGACCTGCCCGTCGCCTCGCTCACCGTCGTCGGCTCCCCCATCGACATCTCGCTGGTGCCGCTGCTCGCGCCCTTCCGGCCGCTGCTCAACCTGTTCAACGGCAAGGGCCCGATCACCAAGGGCTACCAGGTGCTCGGCGGGGCGCCGAAGCCGCTGGTGAAGTGGGCCTTCCAGCTCAGCGCCTTCCAGAAGCTGGTCACCAAGCCGATCGCGCTCGCGACCCATGTCGACGACCGCGAGTTCCTGGCCCAGATCGAGGCCGTCGACCACTTCACCGCCAACATGATCGCCTACCCCGGCCGCACCTTCGGGCAGCTCTACCACCGCTTCGCCAAGGGCAACCAGCTCGCCACCGGCACCTTCGAGCTCGACGACCGGACCATCGACCTGGCCGACATCACCGTGCCGGTGCTGGTCTTCGGCGGCGCCACCGACGGGATCGCGCCCGTGCCGTCGGTGCGGGCCGTCGTACCCCTGCTGGAGAAGGCCGAGGAGGTCCGCTTCGAGGTCGTGCCCGGTGGCCACCTCGGCATGCTCACCGGCCGCGCTGCCCGGACCACCACCTGGATCGCGATGGACGAGTGGATCACCGAGTGGTCCACCGACAACAAGCCGGCCGTGCCGATCGGCACCAACCGCAAGCGGCGTACGTCGTCGGCCGCCTCACGCTCCCTGGCGAAGTGAGCCTGAGCCCCGCCACCCGGGCCGGGTACGGCGCCGGGTCGGTCGCCACCGGCGCGTTCGGCACCGTGCCGGGGCTGATGCTGCTGCCCTACCTCACCGACACCCTCGCGGTCCCCGCCCTGGCGGCCGGCGCGATCGTCTTCCTCCCGAAGGCGTGGGACGTGGTGCTCAACCCGGTCGCGGGCCGGATCAGCGACCGCTCGGTGGACCCGCGCGGACCGCGCCGGCCGTGGCTGCTGCGCGCCGGCGTCGCGCTCGCTGCCTGCTTCGCGCTGCTCTTCGCGGCGCCGGACCTGGGCTCGCAGGCGGCGAACGCGGCGTGGGTGCTGGTGGCCTTCCTGGCCTGCGCGACGGCGTACGCCTTCTTCCAGGTGCCCTACGTGGCGATGCCGGCCGAGATCACCGACGCCTACGCCGAGCGCACCCGGCTGATGACCTGGCGGGTGGCGATCCTGGCGTTCACGATCCTGCTGGCCGGTGCCAGCGCGCCCGCGATCCGCGACGCGATCGGCGGGCGCGACGGCTACCGGGTGATGGGGCTGGCGATGGCCGTCCTCATCCTGGCCGGCGCGCTGCTCGCCTACCGCGGCACCCGCGGCGCCCCGGTCGGCGACGTCGCGCCGGGCGCCGGGTCCCTGCGCGACCAGCTCCGGCTGGTCGCCGGCGCCCGCGACTTCCGCCTGCTGCTGGTGACCTTCGTGGTGCAGGCCCTGGCCACCGGCTGCATGCTCGCGGGCGTCGACTACCTCGCCGGCGACGTCCTCGAGCGCGACGGCGCGGCCACGATCCTCTTCGTCTGCTTCGTCGGCCCAGCCCTGCTGCTGACGCCCGCGTGGGCGGCGGCGGGACGGCGGATCGGCAAGAAGCGGGGCTACGTCGCCGCCTCGCTCGTGCTCGCCCTCGGCGCCGCACTGGCGGTGCTCGCCGGGCACGCGCCCGGCGCCGTGGTGTTCGCCGCGGTCGCGCTCGTCGGCGTCGGGTACGCCGGCGTCCAGGTGTTCCCGCTCGCGATGCTGCCGGACGCGGCGGCGGTGGACGCGCGTCGTACCGGCTCGTCCCGGGTGGGCGTCTACACCGGCGTCTGGACGGCGGGCGAGACGCTCGGCCTCGCGCTCGGGCCGGGCCTGTTCGCGGTGGTGCTGGCCCTCGGCGGCTACCGTTCGAGCGACTCCGGTGACGTGCTCCAGCCGGACTCGGCGGTCACCGCGATCACGCTCGGCTTCTCGCTGCTGCCCGCCGTGCTGGTGCTGCTCAGCCTGTGGTGGCTGCGCGGCTACACCCTGGACGAGACGGAGGTCGATCGTGACGCCCGATGAGATCCGCGCCCGGTTGAGCGCGCTGCAGGCCGACGACCTGCCGGTGCACGGCGGCCGGACCCTCGCCTACGTCTACGACGGCGGCCTGGCCGAGGTCGACGCGCTCGCCCGCGAGGCGGTCGCCGCCTTCGCCGGCAGCAACGGCCTCGACCCGACGGCCTTCCCGAGCCTGCTGGCGATGGAGAACGACCTCGTCGGCTTCGCCCGCGGCCTCGTCGACGGCCCGGACACGATGGTCGGCACGCTCACCTCCGGCGGCACGGAGTCCTGCCTGCTCGCCGTGCAGGGCGCGCGCGATGCCCGGCCCGACGTCACGGACCCGAGCATCGTGGTGGCCGACACCGTGCACGCGGCCTTCCCCAAGGCCGGCCACTACTTCGGGGTCCGCGTCGTCGTGGTCCCCGCCGGTCCCGACCACCGCGCGGACGCCGCGGCGATGGCGGCGGCGATCGACGAGACCACCGTGCTGGTGGTGGCCAGCGCGCCGTCGTACGCGCACGGGGTGGTGGACCCGGTCCCGGCGATCGCGGCGGCGGCCGCGGCACGCGGGGTGCGCTGCCACGTGGACGCCTGCATCGGTGGCTGGGTGCTGCCGTACGCCGCCCGCCTGGGTCGCGGCGTCGCGCCGTGGACCTTCGCGGTGGAGGGCGTCACCTCGATCTCCACCGACCTGCACAAGTACGCCTACGCCCCCAAGGGCGCCTCGCTGCTGCTGCACCGCACGCCGGAGCTGCGCCGTCCGCAGTACTTCGCGCACGCCGGCTGGCCCGGCTACACGATGCTCAACGCCACGCTCCAGTCCACCCGCTCCGGCGGCCCGGTCGCCGGCGCCTGGGCGACGGTCCAGGCGATCGGGCACGACGGCTACCTCGACCTCACCCGCAAGGCGCTCGCCGCCACCGACGCGATCGCATCCGGCATCGACGCCCTCGACGGGCTCACCCTGGTCGCCTCCCCCGACTCGACGCTGGTCGCGGCCACCGCGGAGGAGGGCCTCGACGTGTTCACGGTCTGCGACGAGATGGCGGTGCGGGACTGGCTCGTCCAGCCCCAGCTGTCCTACGACGGCCAGCCGCCGTCGCTGCACCTGGCGGTCAGCGCCACCACCGACCCGACGGCCTTCCTCACCGCGCTGGCGGAGTCCGTCGCCGCGGCCCGGGCGGCCGGCCCGGTGCCGGTGGACCCCGCTGTCGCCGACCTGCTGCGGACCCTCGACCCGGCCACGTTGGGCGACGCGGAGTTCGACCTGCTGCTGGCCGCTGGCGGCCTCGCCGGTGACGGCGGCGAGCTCGGCCTGCCCGAGCGGATGGCGCCGGTGAACGCCCTGCTCGACGTCGCCCCGCCGCGGCTGCGCGAGGCCGTCCTCGTCGCCTTCCTGGACCGCCTGGCGCGACCCGCTCCGGCGCCGATCGCCGGAAACCTCTAGTACCAAAGGACTAGCGGACCTCGGCCGCGTTCCCGATTCCCCAGGACGCGCGCCGCCGTAGATTCTCCATCACCGACGCGGACCTCGGAGGCCGCTGGAGGGAGCCCCACCGGGCGGCACCCCTTGTGGGTGTGCCCCTGGAGGACCAGAAGGCTCGAGATCCGCGTCGGAGCTAGCACCACCGCGTGGCGCCCCTGGGAGGGAGAGGGGCGCCGCGGGACGGTGGCGCCGGCAGGACGAGCAGCAACCACGGCCGACCCGCGGAGGGTGGGTCTGGGGGGACCAGGCGCCGTGGTGCGCCGTAGGGTCGTGCCGTGGGAGCTCTCGCCGGTCTCGTCGACCAGGGCCTGATGGCCGCCGACTGGGCCGAGGCCCTCGCTCCCGTCGAGGACCGGGTCGCCGCGCTCGGCCGGTTCCTGCGCGAGGAGGTCGCCGCCGGCCGCGGCTACCAGCCCGCCGGCGAGCAGGTCTTCCGCGCCTTCCAGCGCCCGCTCGCCGACGTCCGGGTGCTGATCGTCGGGCAGGACCCCTATCCCACGCCCGGGCACCCGATCGGCCTGTGCTTCGCGGTGGAGCGCGACGTGCGGCCGCTGCCGGCCAGCCTGCGCAACATCTACCAGGAGCTCGCGAACGACGTCGGCGTCGCGCCGCCCGCCCACGGGGACCTCGGCGCCTGGACCGACCAGGGCGTGATGCTGCTCAACCGGGTGCTGACCGTGCGCCCGGGCGCCTCGGACTCGCACAAGAACCAGGGCTGGGAGCACGTCACGGCAGCCGCGATCCAGGCCGTCGTACGACGGGCGGAGGCGGGCGCGCCGGTGGTCGCGATCTTGTGGGGCAACGCCGCGCGCTCGCTGAAGAAGCACCTCGGGCCGATCCCCGCGGTCGAGTCCCCGCACCCCTCCCCGTTGTCGGCCTCGCGTGGGTTCTTCGGGTCCCGCCCGTTCAGCCGGGTCAACCAGCTGCTCGCCGAGCGCGGCGCGGCACCGATCGACTGGGCCTTGCCGGACTGACCGATCCGGAATAAAGTTGAAACCTCAACTAGTTGAGGTGGACATGAGCGCAGACAGCAGCACCGGACGGATGCCGGCCCTCTACCTCGGCCACGGCGCCCCGCCGCTCCTCGACGACCCGGTCTGGTCCGGCCAGCTCGCCGGCTGGGCGCGCGACCTGCCGCGGCCGACGGCGATCCTCATCGTCAGCGCGCACTGGGAGTCCGCCCCGCTCTCGCTCACCGCGAGCGGCGCCCCCCTCGTCTACGACTTCGGCGGCTTCGCCCCCAAGTACTACGAGATGACCTACGCGACGCCCGACGCCACCGCGCTCGCGGCCCGGGTCGCGGCGATGATGCCGCGCACCGAGCCGGTCCACCAGCACGTCTCGCGCGGCCTCGACCACGGCGCGTGGGTGCCGTTGAAGATCATGTACCCGGACGCGGACGTCCCGGTCCTGCAGATGTCCCTGCCGACCCACGACCCGGGCCGGCTGATGGAGCTCGGCCGCCGGCTCCGGCCGCTGCGCGACGAGGGCGTGCTGGTCGTCGGCTCCGGCTTCCTCACCCACGGGCTGCCGTTCCTCACCTCGTGGCAGATCGACGCCGAGGCGCCGGGCTGGTCCACCGACTTCGACGCCTGGGCCGGCGAGGCGATGGCGCGCGGGGACGTCGACGAGCTGGCGTCGTTCCGGGACAAGGCACCGGGGATGCCGTTCGCCCACCCGACGGTGGAGCACTACAGCCCGTTGTTCGTCACGCTCGGCGCGGCGAGCGACCCGGGCACGCCGGGTCAGCAGGTCATCGAGGGATTCTGGATGGGCCTGTCGAAGCGGTCATGGCAGGTCGCCTGACGCTCCGCGGGGCGACCCACACGTCGGCCACGTGGTGCCGGCCCATCAGGGCCACCGCCACCACGAAGCAGCCGGCCAGGGCCGCGCTCAGGAGACCCACGGCGCTCAGTGCGAAGAGCACGGTGTCGAGGATCATGGGGACCTCCTCCCTTGGGGGTTGAGGTAGACGATGCCCCGTCTTTCTGTGTTCACACCTGATAACGCCTAGGAATGTGCTAAGGGCGGCGCCGGAGCCGCGCGACCTCCGCCTCCAGCTCCAGCACCCGGGCGATCCCGGCGAGGTTGAGCCCCTCGGCGAGCAGCTCGCGGATGCGGTGCAGGACCTCGATGTCGGCACGGCTGTAGAGCCGGGTCCCGCCCTCGCTGCGCGCCGGCGCGACCAGTCCGCGCCGCTCGTAGACCCGGATGTTCTGGATCGCGAGGGACGTCAGGTCCGCCGCGACCGAGATCGCGAAGACGCCGCGGGTCCGCTCCTCTTGATTCACGGAATCAGATTACCTATAACAGGTGTTGCAGATCCACTGAACCGCCCGGCACCCCGCCGGCGCATCCGAAGGGAGACACGTCATGTTGCTGCGCACCACCGACCCGTTCCGCGACTTCGACCGGCTGACCGCCCAGCTCCTCGGGGCCGGCATGGGCACGACCAACCGTCCGGCCGCCATGCCCATGGACGCCTGGCGCCAGGGCGAGGAGTTCGTGCTGGAGCTCGACCTGCCCGGCGTCAGCCGCGAGAGCATCGACATCGACGTCGAGCGCAACGTGCTCACGATCCGCGCCGAGCGCCTGCCGCAGAACGGCGACTGGCAGCGGCTCGCCTCCGAGCGCACCCACGGCCAGTTCTCGCGCCAGCTGGTCCTCGGCGACAACCTCGACCTGGAGCGGATCGACGCGGCCTACGACAACGGCGTGCTGCGGCTGGTCATCCCGGTCGCCGAGCGCGCCAAGCCGCGCAAGATCGAGGTCGGCGGCGCCGACCGGGCCGAGGCCATCGAGGCCTGAGGCCCGCCGGCCCGGCAGGCTCCGCGTCCGCCGACACGCTCAGCGGACGCGGAGCCTCCGCATCAGCTTCAGCGACGACAGCATCTGCTTGACGTAGGCGTCGTAGTCCTGGCCCGGACGCGCGCCCATCACCTGCTTCTTCAGCACCGCGACGTTCTTGGCGTCGGTGTACTTCAGCAGGCCCTGGTCGCCGTGCCGCGCACCCACGCCCGACTGCTTGACCCCGCCCGAGGGCGAGGCCTTCGAGGCGTACGCCGTCGCGAGCGAGTCGTTGATGTTCACGTTGCCCGACTCGATCCGCTCCGCGACCGCCTCGGCACGCGCGACGTCGGCGCTCCACACCGAGGCGTTGAGGCCGTAGTCGGTGTCGTTGGCCAGCGCCACCGCCTCGTCGACCGTGCGGTACGGGTAGAGCCCGACCACGGGCCCGAAGGTCTCGGTCGCTCCGGCGAGCATGTCCTTGGTGACGCCCTCCAGCACCGTCGGCTCGAAGAACGCCGGGCCGATGTCGGGCCGCGCCCGGCCGCCGGTGAGCACCGTCGCGCCCTTCGCGACGGCGTCCTCCACGTGGGAGGCCACCCGGTCGCGGTGCTCGACGCTGACGAGCGAGCCCAGCTCCGGCCCGAAGTCGTACGCCGCCCCGATGGTCAGCCGCTCGGCGCGCTCCACGAAGGCGGACCTGAGCTCGTCGTACCGGCTCTCGGGGAGGTAGATCCGCTCGATGTGCATGCAGATCTGGCCGGTGTTGCCGAAGACGCCGAACATCGCACCCTCGACCCACTCCTCGGCGTCCACGTCGTCGAGGACGATCATCGGGTTCTTGCCGCCGAGCTCCAGGCAGCAGCCGATCAGGTTGCGCCCGGCCCGCTCGCCGATCACCCGTCCGGTGGCGGTGGAGCCGGTGAACATGACGTAGTCGGCGTTGTCGATCAGCGTCGGCCCGACGTCCGGACCCTCGCCGCACACGACCTGGAACAGGCCCTTGGGCAGGCCCGCCTCCTCCAGCAGCGAGATGCCGAAGAGGGGCGACAGCGCGGTCTTGTTGTCGGGCTTGACCACGACCGCGTTGCCGGCGATCAACGCCGGGATCGCGTCGGAGAGGCCGGTCGCGAAGGGGAAGTTCCAGGGCGCGATGATCCCGACGACGCCCTTGGGGACCCGGACCTCCGTCGAGCTGGACAGGAACGGGATCGGGCCGCCGTGCTTGGCGGGGGCGAGCAGCTTCTTGGCGCGCTTGAGGTAGTACGACATCACCATCGGCGGGTCGCAGGTCTCCTCGATCGCCATCCGCCGGTTCTTGCCGCTCTCGACCTGGATCAGGTCCGCGGTGGTGTGGGCGTTGTCGATGAGCAGCGTGTGCGCGCGCTCGAAGACCTCCAGCCGCTTGGCGACCGGCCACTGCGCCCACAGCGCCTGGGCGGCACGGGCCTCGGCGAAGGCCTGCTCGATGTCCTGCGGGGTCGACTGCGGCAGCTCGACGAGGACCTCGCCGGTGTAGACCTCGGTCAGCTTCCAGGTCGCGCCGGTGCGCCCGGGCACGCGGGCGACCAGGCGCTCCAGCAGCTCGTCGGTGACCGAGGCCGGCCGCGTGGTCACCACTGGACGCCGCCCAGGATGATCTCCGCCGCCTTCTCGCCGATCATGTAGCACGGTGCGTTGGTGTTGCCGCCGGTGATGCTCGGCATGATCGAGGCGTCCGCGACGCGCAGGCCCTCGATGCCGCGGACCTTGAGGTCCGGGCTGACGACGGCACGCTCGTCCACGCCCATCCGGCAGGTGCCGACGCCGTGGTAGACCGAGGTCGAGCGCTCGCGCAGGGCGTGGCGCAGCTCGGGACCGTTCGGGATGCCGGGGCCGGGGTGGATCTCCGCCTTCACGCCCCCGCCGAACGCGGCCGAGCCCATGATCTCGCGGATCATCTCGGTGCCCTCGGCGAGCACCTCGACGTCGTTCGGGTCGGTGAAGAAGCCGTAGTCGATGAGCGGCGCGGCGGTCGGGTCGGCCGACGCCAGGCGCAGCGTGCCGCGGCTCTTGGGGTAGATCAGCGTCGAGAACACCGTCAGCCCCGGACGCGGGTCGGGCATGTGCCGGATCGGCTCGTCCTGGTTGGGGCTGGGGTAGGTCCACGGCAGGGCGTGCAGCTGGAGGTCGGGCGCGTCGGTCGCCCGCGAGGTGCGGACGAAGCCCACGGACTCGAAGACCGAGTGGTCGAGGAAGGAGCCGCCGAAGGTCAGGTCGCGGGCCATGCCCTTGAAGAAGGTCCACGGGTTGCCCCGGAAGGTGACGCTCGGGACGTGGAAGGACATCGGGTGGAACAGGTGGTCGTGCAGGTTGTCGCCCACCGGGAGGTCGGCGACGCAGTCGATGCCGACCGACGCCAGGTGGTCGGCATGGCCGATGCCGGACAGCATGAGCAGCTGCGGGCTGTTGGCGAAGCCGGCCGAGACGATGACCTCCTTGCCAGCCTTGATGAACCGCCGGGTGCCGCCGGCGCGCTTGCCCTGGTCGATCACCTCGACGCCGGTGGCGCGGCCGTTCTCGATGACGATCCTGGCGGCGTGCACCTCGGTCTGGAACTCCAGCGTGCGCGGGGCCAGGTTGTGCACGTAGCCGCGGGTGGAGGAGTAGCGCACGCCGTCGGCGGCGTTCTGCTGCATCCGCGCGATGCCCTCCTGCTCCGCGGCGTTGTAGTCGTCGAGGATCTTCACGCCGAGGGTGTCGGCGGTGGCCTGGATGAACTGGAGGGTGGCCTCCTGCGGCTTGTCGTTGCGGGAGATCCGGATCGGGCCGCCGGCGCCGCGGTAGGCGTTCTCGCCGTCCTCGAAGTCCTCGAAGCGCTTGAACGCCGCGTTGACGTCGTCGGCGCTCCAGCCGGTGTTGCCCTCGGCCGCCCAGGAGTCGTAGTTGGTCCGGTTGCCGCGCACGTAGACCATGCCGTTGACCGAGGAGGACCCGCCGCCCACCTTGCCGCGCGGGGCCGGCATCCGCCGGCCGTCGAGCCCCGGCTGCGGGACCGAGCGGTAGCCCCAGTCGAAGAGCCGCTCGAGCTTGGGCTCGGAGTGCATCGGGCCGATCATGCCGGGCTTCTTGGTGAAGTAGCGGTGCATGCCCTTGTCGTCGGACTTGCCCGCCTCGAGCAGGATCACGCTCGCACCGGACTGGGCGAGCCGGCCGGCGACGATCGCCCCCGAGCTGCCGGATCCCACCACCACGTAGTCGGCTTCGTTGCTGTAGCCCGGACGCTTCGCCATGCGCGCTTCCCATCCTTCGATCGAGTGACCGGGGTCGTACGGCGGCCCGGCGGGCTTACTGTAACGCGTTCTAGTTTCGTCACGAAAGGGTTTCGTGTTTCGTCGGTGAGAGGATGGCTCCGTGCGGATCCTGTCCATCCAGTCCTCGGTCGCCTACGGCCACGTCGGCAACTCGGCCGCCGTCTTCCCGCTCCAGCGTCTCGGTCACGAGGTGTGGCCGGTGTTCACGGTGCACTTCTCCAACCACACCGGCTACGGCGCCTGGCGCGGCCCCCTGCTCGACCCCGCCGACGTCGCCGAGGTGATCACCGGGATCGAGGAGCGCGGCGTGCTCCCGACCTGCGACGCGGTGCTCTCGGGCTACCAGGGCTCCCCCGCGGTCGCCGCCGTGATCGTGGAGGCCGTGCGCAAGGTGAAGGCCGCGAACCCCGCGGCGACGTACACCTGCGACCCGGTGATGGGCAACGCCAAGTCGGGCTGCTTCGTCAACCCGGAGATCCCGCCGATCATCCGCAGCGAGGTCGTCCCCGTCGCCGACATCCTCACCCCCAACCAGTTCGAGCTCGGCTTCATCACCGGTCACGACGCCCTCGGCGGCCCCTCCCCGATCGCGGACGTGCTCGCCGCCGCCGACGAGGTGCGCGCGATGGGCCCCGCCACCGTCCTGGTCACCTCCGTCGAGCGCGACGACGCCCCGGCTGACGTCATCGAGATGGTCGCCGTCACCGCCGACGGCGCCTGGATCGTGCAGACCCCCCGGCTGCCCATGAAGGCCAACGGCTCCGGCGACATCACCGCAGCGCTCTTCACCGCCCACCTCCACGACACCCGCTCTCCCGCCGTCGCGCTGGGCCGCACCGTCGCCTCCGTCTACGACGTCCTGAAGGCCACGCTGGAGTCGGGCGAGCGCGAGCTGCGGCTCATCGCGGCACAGGAGGCGATCGCCGTACCGGACGAGCGGTTCGAGGTGCGTCGCCTGCGCTGAGAGCGCGCTGACTACGATGGGCGCGCGCTCGGTGACGGGCGCGCGCCGCGTTAGCTCAGCTGGCAGAGCGTCGCTCTTGTAAAGCGAATGTCGTCGGTTCGACTCCGACACGCGGCTCGGTCCTCTCCGCGGAGCACACGACCGCCCGCCACTGCACGCAGTGACGGGCGGTCGTTCCTGCCGACCCGGTCAGCGGGTGTGGACCCGCACCACCTTCAGCTTCTTGCCGATCATCACGCCGAGGTTCCACAGCCGGTCGTGACCCATCCCCGGCTGCATGGTGACGGTGATCGCCCAGCGCTGCTTGCCGACGCGGCGCAGGTCGTGGTCACGACCGTGCGGCTTGCGCGGCACCGGTGCGGCGTCGACGTAGTACGGACGGACGCGGCTTCCGTTGACGACCAGCGTGTAGGCCTCGCCGGCACGCACCTGCCACGCACCGTTGCGGAACGGCGCGCCGACGAGGTAGATCCGCGGCAGCCGGTAGGTCCCCCGCACGCTGGCCCGGTTGCCGGCGCGGTCGGTCGCGGTGGCGGTGTAGGTGACCCGCTCACCGACCGTGCGCCGGGTGATCCGGCAGCTCGCCACGCCGGACAGGCCGTCCGAGGCGACGCAGCGCGCGGCCGGCGCGCGGCCGGCGTACGTCGCGCCGCTGCGGATACCCGTCACCCGCACCGACGGTGCGCGCTGGTCCAGGTTGAGTCCGGAGACCACGACGGTGGCCATGCCGCCGTCGCTCGCCATGATCGTGCGGGTCACGGACCGGCCTGCGCCGTCGGTGGCGATCCGGACCGGCGCCGGGCACGGGGCGGCCAGCGGCGCGCCGTGAGGGGCGCAGGTAAAGGTCACCGTGACCGGACTGCGGTACCAACCGGCGGCAGAGCGCGGCGAGGCGCTGCGCACGGTGGCCTTGATGGTCGGGTTGAGCCGTGCGGTGGAGTCCGAGGAGCCGGTGAGGTCGCCGTTGCCGCCGTAGACCGCGGACACGGTGTGGTCGGCGTCGCCGGGCACGGTGTGGCTCAACGTCGCCGTGCCGCCCGTCAGCGGCGCGGTGCCGACCGGGTCGCCGTCGACGTAGAAGGTGACATCGCCGGCGGGGTCACCGGCACCGGGCGCGGTGACTGCGACCGTCGCGGTCAGCTCGTGCGGCTTGACGGCGACGTCCAGGGTGGTCGCGGCCTTGCCGACCGCGATGGTGGTGCTGGCGCTCGCCGCGGCGTGGTTTTCCGCACCCCGTTCCTGCCACGGCGACCCACCCGTTCTTGGTGGGCTCCACCATGAACTGGCCCTTGGCTCCGGCCCTTACCAAATCGACGGTCGCTTTGCGAGCGGTGATTCGCTTGACCTTCTCCACTTGGGTCTGGTCGCCGTGGCTCGCGACGATGGTTTCGGTCCTGACTGCACTGCCGCTCGGCAGGCCGGTGATTGCGTCGTATTCGTAGTTTGTGGTGACCGTATCGCCGTCCACCCCTGGACCCGAAGGGATTTCCACTGTCGCCTGGACACGGCTGACTTGGTCGTACGTTGCGGTGGTTGAGTGCACGACCGATCCGCCCGAGAGCTGCGCTATTGAATCTACTTGGTGTTCGTCGGTGTAGCTGGCGTAGTAAGTACTCGGCACGCTGGCGCCCCCGGGTTGGGCCGCGGGTCCTTGCTTGCAGATCTGCCCTGTCCAAGCAGGTTTGCCGCCACAGTCACCGTCGCCAGTCGCTGTGTAATAGGTCGTTACGGTCGATCTGGCGTCAGATCCTGCACCACTGCTGTCGGCCGCCCCATCAGCAAGTCGGGTCGTTGAGGGCGCCGGCCGCGTCGAAGCGAGTGATTTCGGTGGACCAAGTGCTGGCGTCGACGACCTTAGTAGAGGTTCGCGTGGGCGAGCTCTGCTCCCAGCCACTGGTGTCACCACTCGCAACGGGACCATAGCCGTATTGAGTGATACTGGCGTCGAAGTCGGTGCCGCGGTCGACGGTCGCTGCACTGCGGATTTGCTGAACCACGACGCCAGTAGGCGTTCCCCTGGTCGGCCAGCGACAAGCCCGGCATCGACGCTGGGGTCGTCGTAGTAGGTATAGGACGTGTGAGGGCGGAAGTAACCAAGGGTGCCGGCCCCCAAAGGTCGCGGTGCGCGCCGGGCCGTACTCGTCAACCACCGGAGTACCGACCTTGTCCACCCCACCCCAGGTGTTGTAAACAACGAACGACGACGCCTCTGCGGCGACGCGCAACTTGTCGGCTGCGGGCGCGTCTTGGACGCGGAGCCAGCCTGTGACATCAAGGCGTTGAACTGTGTTGCCTCGTGCGTCGCACCAGCTAGTGTCGACCAGCCGCCGTCTTGGGATGTGCTCAGTCGTCAGACGCGGCCCAGAGCGGATGTTCGCGCGTCTCTTGCGTGAGGACGACGGCACCGCAGGTGAACCCGAGAGCGCAAGTCATCCAATCAGGCCCCGTCCCCGGACCACTGGGGGTATGGTCACTTACATGCCTAGCCTGACTCGGTGCACGGCGGCCGTAGCCCTGACCTTCACATTAGCTTTGAGTTTGCCTGGGTCATCCTCGGCCCAGAATTGGTCCCACAACGACGCCGTAGGTGACGTCGTGACCTTTAGCGGGCAGGGCAACCCCACCGGGTCTACCAGGACCAAGGGGGACGTTCTTCGGGCGTCTATCAGCCATACGCGCACCAAGGTGGTGATCCGCCTGCGGATGAATTCGATTCCAACAGATAAGTGGATCGCAATGGCAACCGTAAAGACTCCTCGCGCTTCCTTCCTGTTGACCTACACCTCATTCAACAGCGACAAATCACTATCCATTGACAGGATCGAAACGGGTGAGCGGATCCATTGCGCTCGCAAGTCCTTTCGGATCGATGGCACTGCATTGGTGGTCACGGCAGCGCGCCGATGCATTGGTAATCCTCGATGGATTCGAGTGCGAGCAGGCGTTACCTCGTTCGATGACGTGCAGTCCCAATCGACCTCTTCATACGACGATGGATTGACGGGCGGGGCCAGCGGGGCGTCGCGCTTCTCTCCCCGACTCCGTCCGAGCTGATTTCGCGTCCGGTCGAACCCGCCCACTCGCGAGCCGTCCGAGAACTGAGTGCGGCGCTCAGGTCAGCGTAGAGTTTGGACATGCATAGTTCGCGAGGTCTGAGCCGGTGCGACCGGCTCATTTCGAGGCCTGTTTGGCTTGCTACGCGACGTTGCCGACTCGATCCCTAATCGCGGCCGCTAGGCGGCTGGGCTCAGCACTATGGTTGTCGAGCAACTGTGCGTTGGCGATCGCGAAGATGGACGCGTAGACCACTCGCCACGCGGCAGTCGCCGCGTCCGGATGGCAGGCGTATTGGACGGCGTAGCCGGTCCAGTGCTCCTGGCTGAGGCGGTCTAGCAGTGAGGATGAGCCTCGGCCTGAGCGGTTGCGCCGTCGGGTCTCCGCGTCGAGCTCGGCCTTCATCCTTCCTATTCGCTGCCGAGCTGTGGGCGTTAGGGCAGGATGGCGCGACTTACCGAACTGGGTCGAGACACCACGAAAGGCGTCGTCGTTGTCCAGCCGGGCTAAGGCAAGTAGCTGCGTAGTCACCCATTCTGCTAACCCCCTCTGATCGGGCGTAGGGAGGTGACCGATTGCCTCCGCTAACTCTTCGTCGCGTGAACGAAGTGGAGTGGAGTCAAGCGTGTCAATGCCAGCGGTTGGGGGTCGAGGTTCTAACGGTCGGTACGCCTGATCGGCCGCAGCGTGCTGCTCGTCGACGCGCGAGAGGGTCACTTCAGTGAACCTCGAGGCCATTTCGAGCGCGGAGCCGACGGGATCGTTGATGAGTGCAGCGTTGTGACCGCGGGCCCATCGTCGCAGCGGTCCCGGCAGCAGCGAGACGTCGCCGCTGTCCCATCCGCTCAGGTCGACCATGGAGTGCGTACGTCGCTCGGCCCAGGCAAGCAAGACTGCACCGTTGACGTTCCAATGAACGCTGGCACTTCGTCCGTTCGCGGACAGCCGGGCGAGGTCGAACAGGACCTCCGGCCGGATCCCCTGGTATCCGCCTTCGGGCTCGACCGCAATCGCACCGTCGCCGTGCGTGCGGAGAACTGCGACGCGATCCTCGTCCTGACCGTCCCGCGCCGTGTCGCTTTCCCACGTGCCGGCGCCAAAGGCGCGATACACACTTTCGTTGGCGCTGGACCGAACAAAGGAAACGCTACCGCCACCGACCAGCGCGGGTAGTGAGCTCAGCCAATGTGCCGGACTGGCCGCACCGTTAATGTCGCCGCTCACGTGACCCGCGATCGTGCATCTGGGTAAGCATTAGCCGTCACGCCAGGTGGACGTTGTCGCTGGTGGGCGATTCGGACGGCGGCGGCTTCGAACGATTGCCGCGCAGAGCCCTTTGGCCTCATCTGCTGCACCTCCCTGGCACGAAGTGCTGGCATCACGGCACGATCTTCACCCAATAGGCGTCGCCGTCGAGCACGCGGGACGGACGGTAAAGCAGGCTATTCAGTTGGCGCCCGCCGGCGACATTGTCGTCGAGATCGATGCGGTCGACATCGCATCTCATCCAATGGCAACCCTGGTAGGTTGAGGCGAACGCGTATTCGTCGCAAGATCCGGATTTCTGCATCGCGGCGCATTGACGTCTCGCTTCACGTCGATTGAGATTTTCTTCCTTAATCCGGGTGTCCCAGACCTTGCGGACGAGCACATTTCCCGTCCCGTCGGCATTGCGCCTTCCGGGGTGAGTGGCCAACTTTGCCTGCGCCTTTGCGATATGACGCGCCGTCTCGGGGGCATTGCTGCTGAGTTTCATGTAGAAGGTGGGGATGTAGTATGGATTCACGCATCCGGGGTTGGCGATTCGCAGATACCACATCTTGTCGCACCGGACGAGACCGCTGATTTTGTATTCGCCGATAGGCGCTTTCTGGCACAGCTCTAGTGAGCAGCCGATGTCCTTCCAGACAAACGTCGGACGGACGACTCGGTCAGCCGTGACCCATGCGGTGACCTGCCGCGAGTACCACCGCGTCTTCGGCGACGCAGCAGTAAGCAAGTTCGTCGGTTCGTCCCAAGTTTCCGAATAGCTCTCACTAGTACACCCTGAAATACACGACTCAGAATGGGTGAAAAGGAATTTTTCCGCTTCACCCCATGACTGCTTCAATCGGAGCCATCGGGTATACATGGTAATCTTGGGATTCTCCCAGTTTGTAATAACGAGGCGCTGCTCTACGTAGTAGCCCATGCCCGTGACAACCCAGACGCCTTTTATCCTTCTCGTGAACGTCAAGACGCCCTTCTGTGACGAGCACAGCGTCCGCCGAGACCGCGAGGCCCATCTAAGGGTGGCTGCACTCTTCTCGAAGCACGACGGCCCGATCGCTCGGGCGGCTGTCAGATCGACGCGGCCGGTGACAGGGGAGGTTGGCGGATCGGACAGGTTGGCCTTCGCGTCGCTGACGTCGTCTGTATTCATCGGCACTCTCGACGTCTCCACGCGACACAGGGCATCCGGGTCGTCATCTTGGGGGCAAGGATAGGTTGACTGGACGGGCGCAGGCGCTTGACTTGCTTCGGCGGAGTCGTCGACCTGAACGAAGGACTCACGTGATGGAGTAGTGACCATCTTGGTGGTCGATTGCACATCCTCGTACGTGGACGGATCCTCTTCGATCGCTGCGTTCGCGGCGTCATCGTCAACGAACGCCTCCGCCTCGTCAAGAGCAGCGTCGTTAGATGTGTCGACTGGGATCCAAGCGTTGAGGACTAACCTGACGCGCACCGGGGATGCGCCCTTGTTGGTGACGGTGATGGCGTCGTTGTCGTACGAGGGATAGATCTCGGCTGTGCCCGTGACTGATTCTTCGCCATACTGAAAGGACGCCGGTTCGGTGGCAGCGAAGTCAGCGTCTGCGATACTGACCGAGCCGGTCGCGATCGCTTCAGTGAACGAAGCGGTCGTCTGGATGCGGTCGACGCTGCCCTGGCGCACGTCCGGAATCCGCACCGCGACGCTGCGTGACGACCCGCCGGGGAGCAATTCGTCGAGCAGCACCTGATCAGAGACCGGGATGCACGGAAGGTTGCACGCGGGCGCAGGGATGGCAGTGAGAGCCGGTTTGACCATAAAGTTCGTCGGGGACGAGATTGACGACGTCAGCGACCCGTCGCTTGCTTGAACGTCGAAAGAGTACGCTTGGTTCGCCGTCAGCAGGTCCTCCGGCACCTCAACAGTGGCTGACCCGCCGCTCGCAACAGGCGCTGATGTGAGGGTGCCTAGGGGTTGGCCATCGTCGTCGAAGATGCGGAACGCGCCAGTGATCTGACTGGAGTCGCCGTCAGTAAGAGTCGCGCGCAACGTCGGCATACCAGTTGCCGTCACACTGCCCCGTGAGGGCGAGATGCTCAAACCCGAAGGGGTGCCCGGACGCAGCCGATAGGTGATGACCAGTTTGGGGTGGTAGGTCGTGTCCGTGGGGCTAAGTTCCGACGAACGGAACTCGCGGTAGCTTCCGTTCGCGCTCGGCGTGGCGGCCGAGAGCTGGAACCCGTATTGGCCTGCGCCGGCCTGCCACGCCTGAACCATCGACTTCACGTCCCAAGTCGCCCAGCCATGGGCCGCGCAACTCGATCCCGCTGGACCGCCATGCGGTAGGTAGTACTGAGGTGGGGCAGAACTCGAGGCGACCGTGGGGAGATCAGACCACGCGATCGTCGAGGGTGACCATGATTCCGTCACTCGGTGGACGATTGTGGAGCCGTTGGTGCATGAGAGTGACCGCACTGCTCGTAGTTGCAGATCCGCGTCGTCGATAACCCACGCCGACAGAGCAGACTGTGAGATTGCGTTGAACCGCACGAAAGTCCGAGCAACATGGTCGCCGGAGTCCTGGGTTCCAACACGCAATGTGGACCAACCGTCGACGGTTCCACCGCTCGTGTAACTCCCGGCGTTCTGCACAAAGGTGTCGGCCGCCGGAGACGGGATCGTGAAAGTCGGATCGATGGTGACCGGATACGTCGTCGACGGATCGCTCAGGATCGCCGCATCGGGCCGCAAGACCAAAACAGCATCCGAGCCGCGCTGTGCGACCCCGTCCTCGATCGCGACGTCGATCGGACGGACCTCAGCAGGCATGCCAGCAGCATCTTGCTCTGCATCCCACATCACCGGTCGGGGCGCCGTCAGCGCCTTGTCGTCGGGATTGCTAACACGGAGCCCACCCGACGCGGTTTCCTGGACCTTGGTGCCGTCGAGATCCAAAGGAATCGGCACCTCGAATGTCTGCCCCGGTGCCGGCGCCTCGTTAAGAACGACCGAGTGGCTGAACCCCGTCGCCAATGCGGTGACCACCAGATCGCCAGCCGGAAGGGCGTCCTTGTAGGTAAGGGTCGCGCCGTCCACTATCGGCTCAGGCAGGTCACGCGGCCAGCCCAGCGCTACGGAATCGCCGCCATCACGCTCGAGAGAGGCGAAGGGTTCGCTGCCACCGTCGGAGAACTGTAGATCAAGCGGCGACGCCTTCGGCACCCAGGCGCCATCGCGATGAACGAGCGTCGTATCGATGTCTCGCCAAGTGCCATCGTCGAGGTAGCGGACCGGCCCGGCCTCGAGCTCGGTGGTCAGGCTACCGTCGGGATTCTGATACGTGATGCTGTCCGCTGTGGTCTCGATCGGATCATCAGAGGATCCGTCCGCGACCGGCGACGCACCCTCGTCAGCCCCCGCCCACGGTGTTGCCGCAACACCGCCGCCCGTCGCAACGAGCACCAACGCCGCCGCACCAACTACCTGCCGCCGAACCTTCACTTGCCCGTCCCTCCCAGGTCCACACCCGAGCAAGCCACATGGGTCACCCGGGACAGTAAAGAGGACGCGACCCTCTCATCCCCAGCCTTAGTTGTCCGGCGATTCAAGAAGGTTCGTCCAACTGTTACCAGATGCGGGATCGGACAGCCCGGTCCGGGCGAGCGGCAGCGAATCGCAGTGGGCGTCTGCCGCTGGCCCAGGGCGTGCCGTGCCTTCGGAACGATGGCGGAACGCTATTGAAGGCGGTCTCCGTCAGGGACTGTCAGACATCACCGGCACGGATCTGACAGTCGACGTGCCACATTGAGGTGGATCGAAGTCAGTCGTCTGGTTGGAGATCTCGATGGTGCCGAAGGCGTAGGCAGCGGTCTGTCTGTCGATGGCGTGGCCGCCACTCTTCTAGGGTGAAAGCGTGGACCTCCCCGTGATGCCGCCGATCCAGCCCATGCTGGCCAAGCCCGTCTCGCTCGAGAAGGCGCTCGCAATGTTCCCCGACGTACAAATAGAACCCAAGTGGGACGGCTTCCGCTGCATCCTGTTCAAGGACGGCGACGAGGTGGAGCTGGCGAGCCGCAACACCAAGCCGCTGACCCGCTACTTTCCCGAGCTCGTCGAGGCGGCCCGCGCGGAGCTGCCGCCGCGGTGCGTGCTGGACGGCGAGATCTTCGTGGCGCAGGACGGCAGCGACGGCAAGGGCCGGCTGCAGTTCGAGGTGCTGCAGGAGCGGATCCACCCGGCGGCCTCGCGGATCGAGATGCTGTCCGAGCAGACGCCGGCGGACTTCGTGGCCTTCGACCTCCTCGCCCTGGGCGAGGAGTCGTACGTCGACCGGCCGTTCAGCGAGCGGCGCGCGGCCCTGGAGGAGGCGCTCGCCGGCCTGTCCGCCGACGAAGGTCGCTGCCACCTGACCCGGACCAGCACCGAGCCGGCGGTCGCCGAGGAGTGGTTCCACCAGTTCGAGGGCGCCGGCCTGGACGGGGTGGTGGCGAAGCCGCTGAGCGCGCCGTACGCCGAGAACGCCCGCACCATGTTGAAGATCAAGCACGAGCGCACGGCCGACGTGGTGCTGGCGGGCTACCGCGAGCACAAGACGAGCACGCCGGAGAAGCCGCTGATCGGCAGCCTCCTGCTCGGCCTGTACGACGGCGGCGAGCTCCAGCACGTCGGCGTCAGCGCGTCGTTCACCGCCGCCCGGCGGGCCGAGCTGTGGACCGAGCTGCAGGCGCTCGTCGTACCGATCGAGGAGCACCCGTGGGGCCGGTGGCAGGAGTTCCTCGTCGCCAACCCCGGACGCCAGCCGGGCACGCAGAGCCGGTGGAGCCAGGGCAAGGACCTCTCGTTCACCCCACTGCGTCCCGAGCGCGTCATCGAGGTCAAGTACGACGCGATGGAGGGCCGCCGGTTCCGGCACACCGCGCACTTCAAGCGCTGGCGCGAGGACCGCGACGCCACCTCGTGCGGCTACGACCAGCTGGAGCAGCCCGTGAAGTACGACCTGGCGGACGTCCTCGGGGGGTGAGCCTCGACCGGTGAGGACGGGAGGGGCAGGATGGTGCCATGAGCACCGACCCCGCTCCTCGCGAGGAGCCGTACGACGTCGTCCTCCTCGTCGAGCAGGCGCTGACCCCCGCCGATGCCGCCCAGGTCCGAGCCCTGCACGTCGAGCTCGACGACGACCCGACGATCGAGGTGATCTACCACGTCCTGCTGCCGATGGCCGATGCCGCCGCGGCTGTCGAGGCCTCGCTCGGGGTGATCGGTGGGGCCGACCTGATCGCGCCGCCGGTCACGCCCTCGCCGGACGAGATCGACAGCCTGCGCGAGGAGTACCGCGAGCAGGCCCAGCGCGACATCGACGCCACCGCCGAGGCGCTCACCGCGAGCGGCGCGCACGTCGGCAGCAGCGCGGTCGTCACCGACCCGCCGGTCGACGCGCTCTCGCGCAAGGTGACCGAGGTGGACGGCCGCGAGGCCATCATCCTGACCCGCCCGCACCTGGTGGCGGAGTTCTTCCACGTCGACTGGACCTCGCGGGCCCGGCGCAAGCTCGGCGTCCCCGTGCTGCACCTGCTGGAGCACGAGTCGCTCGAGGAGCAGTCGGCCGGCGGCGGCGAGGGCGTCACCGGCGTCTGAGCCGTAACAGCCGGCGCCGACCGCTCGTTGAGCGGTCATGTCGGCCCTGCACACCCTCGACGTCCGCCTCTTCGAGGCGCTCGCCGGCACGCGGCTGTCCCCGGCCGAGCGGGACCGCGCGATCGACCTGTGCGAGAGCGTCGTCGCGATGGTGCCGGACCTCGACCTCGGGCACCCCGGCCAGGCGGCGCGCTGCGGCGCGCACCTGCTGCTCGCCGACGTCGTACCGGGCCTCGACCCACGGGTGCGCAGCGACCTCGCGCGGCTGTGCGAGGTCGCCGTCGTGAAGGGCCTGTAGCCCCGGCCCCTACTCGATCCGGTTGCCCTGGTCGTCCCAGTGCTCGGCGACCTTCTTGCTGGGCTGCACCCGCGGCGGCTCGCCCGGCATCTTGGGGTAGTCCGGCGGGAAGTTCAGCTCGCCCGCCCCCTCCGCGACCTGGCGGTCCCACAGGTCCAGCAGCGGCTGGAGCGAGAACGGCTCGTCGTCGATGCCCGCCCACGGGTCGCCGTCGGCGACCCGGTCCGGGACGGTGAACAGGTTGAAGTCCCTCGGGTCGCGGACCTCGGCCAGCTCCGCCCAGGTCAGCGGGGTGGAGACGGGAGCACCCGGCTGCGGCCGGAGGGAGTACGCCGAGGCGATGGTCCGGTCGCGGTTGTTCTGGTTGTAGTCGATGAAGATGCGCTCGCCGCGCTCCTCCTTCCACCACGCCGTGGTGACCTGCTCGTCGCGCACCGCCAGCTCGCGGCCGAACGCGATCGCGGCGTGCCGGACGTCGGTGAACTCCCACCGCGGCTCGATCCGCACGTAGACGTGGACCCCGCGGTTGCCCGAGGTCTTCGGGTAGCCCGTCAGGCCGAGCTCCTCCAGCAGCTCACGCGCGACGCCGGCCACCCGGACCGCGTCGGTGAACGTCGTGCCGGGCTGCGGGTCGAAGTCGAGGCGGAGCTCGTCGGGGTGGTCGACGTCGGGGCGTCGTACCGGCCAGGGGTGGAAGGTCAGCGTCCCCATCTGCGCGCACCAGACCGGGACCGCGATCTCGGTCGGGCAGACCTCCTCGGCGGTGCGACCGGAGGGGAAGGTGATGGCGACGGACTCCAGGTACTCGGGAGCGCCCTTCGGGACCCGCTTCTGGTAGAAGCCCTCGGCGTCGTTGTCGCGCGGCCCGGTGGCGAGCCGGAAGCCCTCGCGGACACCCGAGGGCCAGCGCTCCAGCGCGGTGGGCCGCTCGCCGAGGGCCCGCATCAGGCCGGGGCCGACCGCCGCGACGTACTGCGCGACCATGAGCTTGGTGACCTCCGGGGTGCGCTCGGTGGCCTCGTAGATCACCCGGTCGGGGCTGGACACCCGGACCTCGCGCTCACCGGCCTGGACCATCGCCGCGGGGGTCTTGCTCACCCGGTCACCGTAGCCGGTCCCGCACCGCGAGAAACAGTACGGCCGTAACGGAAGTGGGCTACGGTCGCACCGTGCCCACCCAGGACGAACGCAGCGCCGCGAGCCGCCAGGCCCTGGTCGAGGCGACCCTGACCCTGCTCGACGAGGTCGGCTACGGCCGGCTCGCCGTCGCCGAGATCTGCCGGCTCGCGGGCCGCTCGGTCGGCACCCACCTCCACCACTTCGGCACCAAGGCGGCCCTGGTCGCCGCCGCCGTCGACGAGCTCGCCGCCCGCCGGATCGCCGATGCCCGCGCCGACCTGGCGCGTCAGCCGCGCCGCGGCACCGCGGCCGCGCTCGACGTGGTCTGGCAGTTCTACGCCGGCCCGACCTTCGTCGCCGCGCTGGAGCTGTGGGTCGAGGCCCGCACCAACCCCGACCTGCGCGCCCACCTGCTCGTCGTCGAGGAGCGCATCGACCGCGAGGGCGTCGCGCTGGCGGCGACCATCGCGCCCGAGCTGGCCAGCCCCGGAGGCCTCGTCGCCGGCCGGTACGTCGCCGCCACGATGCGTGGGCTCGCCATGCGCCGGCTGCTGTGGCCCGACGCCGACATCGACGCCGAGTGGCGCGCCACCCGCCCGTTCCTGCTCGCCTCTCTCGAAGGAGCCCGATGACCACCGACGCCATCCCCAGCACCGAGGACGCCCTCGTCGAGCACGTCCGCGCCGCCAAGGCGGCGCTGCTCGACGACGCCCGCGCGGAGAAGGTCGCCAAGCAGCACGCCCGCGGCAAGCTCACCGCGCGCGAGCGGATCGCGATCCTCACCACCGAGTTCTTCGAGATCGGCGGCCTCGCCGGCCCCGGGCCCTCCAACAACGGCGCCGCTACGCTGGTGGCGCCGGCGGACGGCGTCGTCACCGGCATCGGGTACGTCGACGGGCGGCCGGTCGCGCTGGCGGCGTACGACTTCACGGTGCTGGGCGGCAGCAACGGCGCCGTCGGGATGGCCAAGGTCGAGCGGCTCGCCGAGCGCGCGCTGCACGACCGCATCCCGCTGGTGATGCTGATGGACGGCGGCGGGCACCGCATGCAGGAGGCGCTGGACTCGCGGCTGGCCGCGCCCGGCTCCGGCTTCCTGCTCAAGCTCGGCGACCTGTCCGGCTACGTGCCGCTGGTCGCGGCCATGCTGGGCCCGGGCTTCGGCGCGCCCGCGAACATCGCGTCCTGCTGCGACTTCGTCACCATCGTCCGCGGGCAGGCCACGATGGGCCTGTCCTCGGACTTCCTGGTCAAGAACGGCACCGGCGAGGACTCCACCAACGAGGAGCTCGGCGGCGCCGACGCGTGCGCCCGGCGCGGGGTCGTCGACCTCGCCGTCGACGACGAGCACGAGGCGCTCGACGCGGTCCGGCTCTACCTGTCCTACCTCCCCTCCTGGCAGGACGGCGCGCAGAACCTCGGCGAACGCACCGCCCTCCCCGGGTCCGACGCGGTGCGGATCGACCACCTGGTGCCCGCGAACATGCGGGTGGCCTACGACGTGCGCGAGGTGATCGAGGCGCTCTGCGACGACGAGTCGGTCTTCGAGGTGAAGGCCGCGTGGGCGCCGAACGTGGTGTGCACCTTCGCCCGCCTCGGCGGCCGTCCGGTCGGCATCGTCGCCAACCAGCCGCAGCACCTCGGCGGTGCCCTCGACGGCCCGGCCTGCGAGAAGGCCGGGGTCTTCATCGCGACCTGCGACGCCTTCGGGCTGCCCCTGGTCGTGCTCATCGACCTGCCCGGCTTCCTCGTCGGGGTCGCGGCCGAGGAGAGCCGGTTGGTGCGCCGCAGCGCCCGGATCGGCTACGAGCTCGGCAACGCGAGCGTGCCGCGCGCGGTGGTCGTGACGCGCAAGGCCTACGGGGCGGCGTACGTCGTGATGGGCGGCGGGCGCAGCATCGACGCCGACCTGTCGCTGGCCTGGCCGACCGCCGAGATCTGCGCGATCCCGGTGGAGAGCGCGGTCGACATCGCGTTCCGGGCGGAGTACGAGGACGCCGAGGACCCCGCCGCCAAGCGGGCCGAGCTGATCGAGCTGTTCCGCGCCAACATCGACCCGGTGCTGGCCGCCGACGGCTTCGGCGTCGACGACGTCGTGCTGCCGTCCGAGACCCGGCGGCTGCTGGTCGAGTGCTTCGGCCGGACCCAGCCACGGCGGGCGCCGCGAGTGCCGGGCAAGCGGCGCTCGATCACGCCCGCCTGAGGCTCAGGCCTGCTTGGGCTCCAGCGTCAGGCTGACCGAGTTGATGCAGTAGCGGTCACCGGTCGGCGTGCCGTAGCCGTCGGGGAACACGTGGCCCAGGTGCGAGCCGCAGCTGGCGCAGCGCACCTCGGTCCGCTTCATCCCGTGCGAGTCGTCCTCGAGGTACTCGATGGTGTCCGAGATCGGCTGGTAGAAGCTGGGCCACCCGCAGCCGGAGTGGAACTTGGTGTCGGACTCGAAGAGCTTGGCCTGACAAGCCTTGCAGCGGTAGACGCCGGTGGTCTCGGTGTCGGTGTACTCCCCGGTGAAGGCCCGCTCGGTGCCGGCCTGGCGGAGCACCTGGTACTCCTCGGGAGTGAGCTCGGCGCGCCACTCCTCGTCCGTCTTCTCGACCTCGTATGCCATGTCTCCGAGCCTACTCAGCCACCCACATCGCAGTGACACGAACGACAGCCGCGAACCCCCGGCGCAGCTGCCGTTCGTGTCACCTCGGGATCAGGCGGCGCCGTCGGCGACCGGCAGGCCGGCGGCGCGCCAGGCGGCGAACCCGCCCACCACGTCGGTGGCGCGGGAGATGCCGATGCTCTGCAGCGCGTCGGCGGCCAGCGAGGAGGTGTAGCCCTCCTGGCACAGCACGATCACCCGGCGGTCGTACGACGCCTCCGGGACCCGGGCCTCGCTGCGCGGGTCGAAGCGCCACTCCAGCACGTTGCGCTCGATGACGAGCAGCGGCAACCAGGGGGCGACCTCGCCCTCGGCGGCGCGCTGGGCGGCGGGCCGGATGTCGACGACCACCGCGTCCTCGCCGACCAGCTCCTGGAAGGCGGCGCGGGCCGAGATCCGCTCGAGGCGGGAGCGGGCGTCGTCGAGGAGGGCGTCCACGCCGTCGTACCGGGGGCGGGCCATGGGGACGACAGTAGCGAGCGCGCTCACCACTCCTCCCCCGCACGCTCGACACCGAGCGCCTCGAGGCGGTCGCCGCGGAAGCGGAACCGGGTCATGGTGGACAGCCGCGGCGAGTAGGCGTGCAGGGAGAGCGCCGGCTCGTCGGTGGGGTTGCGGACGTCGTGGGCGTAGCCCGCGCCGAATGCCTTGCCGTCGCCGACGCCGAGGTCGGTGAGCTTCAGCCCGCCGTCGAAGCGGTGCTCGGTGAGCGTGCCGCGCAGCACCGTGAAGGCGCCGGACGACGAGCCGTGGTCGTGCCAGTCGGTGGCGGCACCGGCGGGCCACGAGATCAGCCAGAGCTCGTAGTCGTCGGTGCGGAGCAGGCGGATCCACGAGCGCTCCTCGGGAGCGGGGTCGAGGAGGTGGAGGAGGTCGGGGTCGGTGGCGTGGTTGCGCACGGCCTCGAGCAGGGGCAGGACGGCGAGCTGGGTCATCGGGATTCCTCGAGATGTCGGTCGGGCTGGATCGGCGGGGCGGGGATCAACAGCAGGGACGACAGAGCTCACCGGAGCGCAGGACGCCGCGGGAGCCGGGAACGGGAGGAGTCACGAGACCCATAGTGCACTAAGTCGATAGAGATTGCAAACGTTCAATCCCGATGTGCCGAGTGTTGCCCGGTTAGGGTTCCCGGGTGTCGAACCCCTCGGGCCCCCCGGTGAGCGGCGGCGTACGGCGCGCGATCGAGGTCCTGGAGCGCCGGGTCCCCTCCGTCGCGGCCACCGTCGTCGGCTGCTGGGCTGCCCTGTGCGCGCTCATCGCCGTGATCCGACCGCTGCGCCACGAGCTGGCGCCGCTGTTCATCGGCATCGGCGAGAACGTGCTGCTGATCCTGCCGAACCTCGCCTACGCCACCTTCCTGGGCCTGCTCGCCGCGGCGCTCAGCGCCCGCAAGCGGGCCGGGTGGCGGATCCTGGTCATCGTCTTGCTGATCAACCTCGCCGACGCGGCCGGCGAGCTGACCACCCGCCCGCGCAGCCAGGCGGCGATCCTCGTCGCCGTCGTCCTGCTGGGGGTCGTGGTGCTCGCCCGCGGCGGGTTCACCACCCGGGTCCGCTCCCGCTCGGTGCTCAAGGCGCTCGCCATCCTGCTCCCCTGCCTGCTGGTGAGCATCGCTATCGGCTTCGGCCTGCTGCAGGTCTTCCACGGCACGCTGCCCGTCAACGAGCGGCTGCTGTGGTCGGTCAACCGCGCCACGGGTGGCGTGATCGGCCCGCGCGCCTTCGACGGGCGCCCCGACGACTGGGTCACCGACCTGATCGGCTTCCTGGGCGCGGTCTCGCTGCTCGGCTCCTTCGCAGTCGTCTTCCAGTCCCAGGCCCTGCGCTCGGCGCTGTCCGCGCCGGAGGAGCGCGCGGTGCGCGCGCTGCTGGAGGAGCACGGCCGCCACGACTCCCTCGGCTACTTCGCCACCCGTCGCGACAAGACCGCCGTGTTCTCCGACAACGGGCGGGCGGTGCTGCTGTTCCGGGTCGAGGCCGGCGTCTGCCTGGCCAGCGGCGACCCGATCGGCGAGCCCGGCTCCTGGGCCGGCGCGATCGCCAACTGGCAGGCGTACGCCGACGAGCACGGCTGGTCCCAGGCGGTGCTCGGTGCCAGCGAGCGCGGCGCGCACACCTACGAGCGCGCCGGGCTCAGCGCGCTCCAGCTCGGCGACGAGGCGATCATCGACGTGGTCGACTTCCACCGCCGCCGGCCCCGGCTGCGCCCGATCCAGCGGGCCGTGCGCCGCACCCAGCGACAGGGCATCACCGTCCGGATCCGCCGGCACGGCCAGATCAGCGCCGCGGACATGGCCCAGGTCCAGCACCTGGCCGAGCAGTGGCGCGGCGACGAGCCCGAGCGCGGCTTCTCCATGGCCCTGGGCCGGCTCGGCGACCCCGCCGACGCCGACTGCCTGCTCGCCGAGGCGATCGGTCCCGACGGCGACGTGCTGGCCCTGCTGTCCTTCGTGCCGTGGGGCCGCTCCGGCATCTCCCTGGACCTGATGCGCCGCGACCCGGCAGCGCCCAACGGCGTGATCGAGCTGATCGTCAGCATGCTGGCCGAGCGCGGCGCGGAGCACCGGATCTCGCGGATCTCGCTCAACTTCGCGGTGCTCCGCTCCGTCTTCGAGGAGGGCGGCCGGATCGGCGCCGGGCCCGTGCTGCGCGGCTGGCGCCGGGTCCTGCTGGTGCTCTCGCGCTGGTGGCAGCTGGAGGCGCTCTACCGCTCGAACGTGAAGTTCGAGCCGATCTGGTTCCCCCGCTACCTGTGCTACGACGACGCCCGGATGGTCCCCCGGATCGGGGTCGCCGCCGGCATCGCCGAGGGCTACCTCGACATCCCCGAGTGGATCCGCACCCGCCGCCCGCTGCACCCCGAGCACCTGCCCGAGGAGCGCGCCGAGGAGATCGTGGCCGCGGTGCGCGCACACCAGGAGCAGGCCGCCCGCGGTCGCCGGCGGCCCGAGCAGGTGCGGATCCGGATGGAGCGGATGAGCGCGCTCGCCGAGGCCGGCCATGCGCCGTACCCGGGCGGCGGGGCGACGCCGGTGCGCACCAGCGCCGCGCTCGCCGCGGCCGACGGCGCGCCGGTCACCGTCGCCGGACGACTGGTCGCGATCCGCGACCACGGCGGCGTCGTGTTCGCCGACCTCCGCGACTGGGACGGCACCGTCCAGTGCCTGCTGCAGGACGACGACCTGGGCGCGGACCTCGACGACTTCGTCGCACTGTGCGACCTCGGCGACCTGGTCGAGGTCGCCGGCACCGTCGGCCACAGCCGCACGGGCGAGCGCTCGGTGGTGGCGACCTCGTGGCGGATGCTCGCCAAGTGCCTGCACCCGCTCCCCGGCCGGGTCAACGGCCCGCTCGCGCCCGAGCTGCGGGTGCGCCAGCGCGAGCTCGACCTCGCGATGAGCGACCCTGCGCGCGACCACCTGCGCCGGCGGGCCACCGTGCTGCGCGTGCTGCGCGAGTCGCTGCACCGCCAGGGCTTCCTCGAGGTCGAGACGCCGGTGCTGCACACCGTCCACGGCGGCGCCAACGCGCGGCCCTTCACGACCCACAGCAACGCCTACGACCTCCCGCTCTCGCTGCGGATCGCCCCCGAGCTCTACCTCAAGCGGCTCTGCGTCGGCGGCGTCGAGCGGGTCTACGAGCTGGGCCGGGTCTTCCGCAACGAGGGCGTCGACCGCACCCACAACCCGGAGTTCACCGCGCTGGAGGGGTACGCCGCGTTCGGCGACTACACCACGATGCGGCACCTGTGCCAGGCGCTCGTCGTCGACGCCGCCACCGCCGTCCACGGCGAGCCCACGCTCGTACGACGGGCCGAGGACGGCACCGAGGAGCGGGTCGCGATCGGCGGGGAGTGGACCGTCGTCCCGGTCCACGACGCGGTGGCGGCCGCCGTCGGCGTACCTCTCGCCTGGGACACCCCGCGCGAGGTGCTGCGCGAGATCGCCGACGCCCACGGGATCGCCGGCGCCGAGCTGAGCGCCGACCAGCTGGTCCTGGAGCTCTACGAGGAGCTGGTCGAGCCGGCCACCGTCGCGCCCACCTTCTACGTCGACTTCCCCACCTCGGTCTGCCCGCTCACCCGGGCCCGCGAGGACGTCCCCGCCCTGGCCGAGCGGTGGGACCTGGTCGCCTTCGGGATGGAGCTCGCGACGGCCTACAGCGAGCTGACCGACCCGGTCGAGCAGCGTCGCCGGCTGGAGCAGCAGTCGCTGCTGGCCGCCGGCGGCGACCCGGAGGCGATGGTCGTCGACGAGCAGTTCCTCCAGGCGCTCGAGCTCGGCATGCCGCCCACCGGCGGCTTCGGGATGGGCGTCGACCGGCTGCTCATGCTGCTGTCCGGCGACCCGATCCGCTCCACGATCGCCTTCCCGATGGTCCGCCCCGGCACCTCGGAGTGTGCCGAGTGAGCCGCCACCTGCGCTGGGTCGCGGTGGTCCTGCTCGTCCTCGGCGGGATGGGGTACGCCGATTGGGTGCTCCAGCTCGTGCTGCCGGTGCGCGCCGACCTCGCCACCAGCTTCATCAGCGAGCTCTCGGCCGCCGGGCAGCCCTACGCCGAGGTGTTCCGGGTCTCCGACCTCGTCGCGGCGGTCATGTTCGGCCTGGGAGCGGCCCTGGCGTGGGCCCTCGCGCGCAGCGACGCCCGGGTGTGGGCGCCGCTCGTGCTGCTGGCCGCCTGCGCGGTCTTCGAGACCGCGGCGCCGCTGTCCGCGTCGTACACCTTCGGCGCGGAGCTGCCCGAGCCCGGCACCGGCTCGTGGTGGGCCAAGGTGACCGAGCCGCACGGCGTCGCCAGCTTCGTCGAGACGGTGGCCTTCCTGGTCGCGCTGCTGACCTGCTCCCTGGCGCTGCGCCGCCTCGGGGCCGCGGTGCGGTGGCGCCGGGCGCTGCTCACCGTCGGCGTGGTCGCGGCGCTCTGCGGCGCGCTGGACGCGGTCCTCACCGCCACCCTGCTGCTGCACGGCGACGCGGTCGGGCTCGGCCTGGTGCAGCGGCTGAGCGTGTCGCTGACGGCGCTGTGGCTGGCCGCGGCGCCGACCTGGCTGCTGCTGCTGCGCCGGACCGGTCAGGGCAGCCGGGACACCAGCTCGTCGAGCGACACCCGCCGCCCGGTGTAGAACGGCACCTCCTCGCGCACGTGGCGGCGGGTCTCCGAGCCGCGCAGGTGGCGCATCAGGTCCACGATCCGGGTCAGGTCGTCGGCCTCGAACGCGAGGATCCACTCGTAGTCGCCGAGCGCGAAGCTGGGGACGGTGTTGGCCCGCACGTCGGGGTAGTCGCGGGCCATCTGGCCGTGCTCGGCGAGCAGGCGACGGCGCTCGGCGTCCTCGAGGAGGTACCACTCGTAGGAGCGGATGAACGGGTAGACCGCGACGTAGGAGTGCGCCCGCTCGTCGGCGAGGAACGCCGGCAGGTGGCTGCGGTTGAACTCCGCGGGGCGGTGCAGCGCCATCTGCGACCAGACCGGCGCGAGCCGCGCACCGAAGGCGGTGCGACGCAGCCGGTGGTAGGCGTCCTGCAGCTGGTCGCTCGTCGCGGCGTGCCACCAGATCATCAGGTCCGCGTCGGCGCGGAGCCCGGCGACGTCGTAGACGCCCCGGATCACGACGTCCTGCTCGGCGAGCTCGGCGGCGAGCGTCTCCAGCTCGGCGAGCTCGGCCTTGCGGACCACCTCGTCGGCGCCCAGCGGCTGCGCGAGCTGGAAGACCGACCACATCGTGAAGCGGATGGTGTCGTTGAGCTCGTTGATCTTCGCCGCGTTGGACTTCAGGTGCGCCTGGGGATCGGTCATGCCCCCATTGTGCCGCCGAGCAGGTCGGCGACCGCACGGTGGGCCGAGCCGATGGTGGCCGGGATCCCCACGCCGTCGTACGACGCCCCGCAGACCGCGAGCCCCGGGACCGCCGCGACGGCGGCCCGGACCCGGGCGACCCGGTCGGCGTGGCCGACCCAGTACTGCGGCAGTCCCCCGCCCCAGCGCTGCACGACGGCGTCGACCGGCGGCACCCGCAGGCCGGTCGCCGCGGCGAGGTCGGCCAGCGAGGCCGCCACCAGCTCGGCGTCCGGGACCTGGAGGGTGTCCTCCTCGCCGTAGCGGCCCAGGGACGTGCGCAGCACCAGCAGGCCGTCGCCCGCGACCCGCACGCCGTCCCACTTGGCGAAGGAGAAGGTGGAGGCCTTGATCCGGCGTCGGTCGACCGGCGGGACCAGGAAGCCGGCGGCGCCCACGTCGAGCACCTCCGCGGTCTCGTCGGCACGGAAGGCGAGGGTGACCAGAGCGACCGAGGCGTAGCCGATCTCCGCCAGCTCCCGGGCCGCGTCCGGCGCGACGTCGGCCAGCAAGCGGGCGCTCGGCGCCGCGGGGGTCGCCAGCACCAGGTGGTCGGCGGCCTCGTCGCCCTGCGGGGTGGTGGCCACGAAGCCCGCGCCGGTACGACGCAGCGCGGTCACCGGGGCGTCGTACCGGACCTCGACGCCGGGGCGTGCCGCCAGGTCGTCGGCGAGCGCCGCCACGAGCCGCCACATGCCCCCCTCGGTGGCGGCGAAGACCGGCGGGGCGTCCGCGGGCGGGAGCGGGACGGCGACCTCGGGCTGGGCGAGCAGGCTCGCGAGCTGGGGCACGGCGGAGCGGACCGAGATCCGGCGGGCCTGGCCGGCGTAGACCCCGCCGAGGAGCGGCTCGACGAGGCGGTCGACGACCTCCGCGCCGTACCGGGCGGCGACGAGGTCACCGACGGAGGTGTCGGCGGTGCTGTCGACCGGGCGCTGGTCGCGCGCCCGGGCGAGCCCGTCGGCGGACAGGATGCCGCTGTCCGCGAGCTGGTCGAGGTCGACCGGGGCGCCCATCACGGTGCGCGGCAGCGGACGCAGCGCCTCGCGCGTCCAGACCCGGGAGGTGGCGGCGCTCGGGTGGGTCAGCGGCAGGCCGAGCGCGGTCGCGAGCGCGGCGCCCTCGGGCCGGCGGTGCAGCATCGCCTCGGCCCCGACGTCGACGGTGATCCCGGCGACCTGACCGGCCCGCAGCTTGCCGCCCGCGCGGTCGGTGCCCTCCAGCACGAGCACGTCGGCGCCGGCCTCGGCGAGGTCACGGGCGGCGGTCAGCCCGGCGACCCCCGCGCCCACGACGATTGCTCGACCCACGGCACCAGCCTGCCAGAGGCCGGGAACCGATCCGCGTGCCCCCGCGTCGCACCGGCATGCACCCGACCCGCACCCGCCTCGCCCTCACCCTCGCCGGCGTCGCCGCGCTCGCCGCGCTGACCGGCTGCTCCGGCTCCTCCGGCTCCTCCGAGAGCCGTTCCGCCGCGACGGCCGACCGGGACGCCGCCGCACCCTCCGCCGCCGACTCCCCGGCCCTGGAGTCCCTCTCCGACACCGGCGCCCGCTCCGAGGTGGCCGACTCCGCGGGCGGGTCGAGCGCCAAGGACGGCGCACCCGAGCCGGAGGTGGGTGGCCCGGCGATCATCGCGACCGGCGCGGTGGCGCTGGAGGCCGAGGACGTCGCGCGGGCGCGGCTGGAGGTGCGCAAGATCGTGGACCTGCAGCAGGGCATGGTCACCCAGCAGGAGACCAGCACCGGCGACGACGGCGAGGTGAGCGCGGCCCGGCTCGTCGTACGGGTGCCGAGCGGGCGCTTCCAGGCCGCCAAGGACGCGCTGGAGGGGGTCGGCACGCTGACCGACTCCAGCTCCTCCGAGGAGGACGTCTCGGCGCAGGTGGTCGACGTCGCGGCCCGGGTGCGGGCGCAGCAGCGCAGCGTGGCGCGGATCGAGGCGCTGCTGGACCGTGCGCAGAACCTGGCCGAGGTGGTCTCGATCGAGCGTCAGCTCGCGGACCGGCAGGCGAACCTCGACGCCCTGGTCGCCCGTCAGCGCAACCTCGCCGACCAGACCAGCCTGTCGACGATCACCGTGTCGATCGCGCAGCCCGACGACGAGGGCGAGAAGAAGGACGAGGAGACCGCGGGCGGCTTCCTCGGCGGTCTCCACGACGGCTGGGACGCCTTCGTGGGCGGGGTCGTGGTGCTGCTGACCGTGCTCGGGTTCGCCCTGCCGTGGCTCATCCTCGTTGCGGCGCTGGGCTTCCCGCTGTGGCTGCTGCTGCGGCGGCGTGCCGCCCGGCGGCCGGCCGGCCCTCCGCTGGCGACTCCGTGAGGTCGCGCCCGCGGGTCTCCGGCAGCAGCGCCATGCAGACCAGGCTGAGCACCGCCACCGCCACGTTGTACGACGCCACGAGCCACAGCGAGTCGTCGCCCAGCTCCACCAGCCAGGCGGCGACGAGCGGGGTCAGCCCGGACGCGACGATGCCGGAGAGCTGGTAGAGCGCACTGAGCGCCGAGTAGCGGTAACGGGTGTCGAACAACTCGCTCCAGAACGCCGCGAGCGGCCCGTAGACCGTGCCGTAGACCAGCCCGAGCCCGCCGACGAAGGCCGCGCTCACCGCGACCCCGCCGCCGGACTGCACCGCCGCGGCGACCGGGAAGGCGATCGCCAGGCCGGTGAGCGCGCCCGCCCGGTAGACCGGCCGCCGGCCGAACCGGTCGCTCAGCGCACCGGCCACCAGCGTCAGCACCACGCCGAGCACGGCACCGGCCATGATCGCGTTCAGCACGAGCGACTTCGCGACACCGACGGTGTTGACGGCGTAGGCGAGCAGGAAGACGGAGTAGAGGTTGAACGTGAAGCCCTCGACGAAGCGGGTGCCCATGCCGAGCAGCAGCGTCCGCGGCTGGCGCTGGAACAGCTCGCGCACCGGCACCGCGCTGACCTCCTTGCGCTGCTGCACCTCGCGGAAGGCCGGCGTCTCCATCACCGAGAGCCGGATCCACGCGCCGATCGCGAGCAGCACGATGCTCAGCAGGAAGCAGGCCCGCCAGCCCCAGGCCAGGAACTCCTCGTCCGGCAGCCGGCTGGCGATCGCGAAGGCGCCGGAGGCGAGGAAGAGCCCGCCGGGGACACCGATGTGGGCGAAGGAGCCGAAGAAGCCGCGCCGCTCGGGCGGGGCGAACTCCACCGCGAGGAGCACCGCGCCGCCGTACTCACCGCCGACGCCGATGCCCTGCAGCACCCGCAGCACGACGAGCAGGATCGGCGCGGCCACGCCGATCGAGTCGTACGACGGCAGCAGGCCGATCAGCGCCGTGCCTGCCCCCATGATGACGAGGGTCCAGATCAGCATCGCCTTGCGGCCGACCCGGTCGCCGAAGTGACCGAAGACCAGCCCGCCGACCGGCCGGGCCAGGAAGCCGACCGCGAAGGTGCCGAAGGCGGCGAAGGTCGCGGCCGAGCCGCTGAGGCCGTTGAAGTAGAGCTTGTCGAAGACCAGCCCGGCCGCGGTGCCGTAGAGGAAGAAGTCGTACCACTCGATGGTCGCGCCGACCGCCGCCGCGACCGCGACGCGACGGGGGCTGGGTCCGGCCGCCGCGGCGGCCATCAGGCGGCGGGCCGCAGCAGCTTCTGGACGACCGGCCGGCTGCGCTCCAGCCAGGCGTCGTACGCCGCCGGGTCGTCGTGCTGCTTGTCGAGGACGTAGAGCGGGGACCCCGGCACCACGCCGCCGAGGTGGCTGAGCAGCGGCACCAGGCCCTGCTCGGGCGCCAGCGCGTGGCCCGGCCCGCCGCCGAGCATCAGCGGGACCGCGACGCCGGAGAGCTGGCCGGCCGCGAAGCGGTCGAGGAAGAGCTTCAGCAGCCCGGTGTAGGTCGCCTTGTAGGTCGGCGACGCGACCACCACCAGGTCGGCCCGGCCGACCTCGGTGACCAGGTCGTCGATGGTCGGGTCGGACCAGTCGACCAGCCCGGTGCCGAGCGTGGCGATGTCGACGACGAGGTCCGGGTCGCGGTCGACGAGCGCGCGGTGCAGGTGCAGCGCGGCGGCCAGCGTGCGGCTCGCGGGCTTCGGGTTGCCGACGACGACGGCGGTGCGGAGCCCGCTCATCGCGCGCCCTTCCCGACGGTCGCGAACGGGACCGAGGAGGAGTGGTGCCGCTGCGGGCGCTGGTCCTTCCACAGCCCGCGCTCGGCGAGGATCGGCAGCACGCCCTCGCCGAACCAGTAGGCGCCCTCCAGGTGCGGGTACGCCGACAGCACGAACTCGTCGAGGCCGAGCTCGGCGTACTCCTGGATCCGGTCAGCCACCTCCTCGTGGCTACCGACGAGCGCGGTGCCCGCTCCGCCGCGGACCAGGCCGACACCGGCCCAGACGTTGGGGTAGATCTCGAGGTCGTCGGTGCGCCCGCTGTGCAGGTCGAGCATCCGGCGCTGGCCCTCGGACTCGCTGCGGCGCAGGCCGTCCTGGACCTGCTTGATCGTCTCCGGGTCGATGCCCTGGAGCAGGCGGTCGGCCTCGGCCCACGCCTCCTCGGAGGTGTCCCGGGTGATCACGTGCATGCGGATGCCGAACCGGATCGGCCGGTGGTCGGGGCCGCGGCCCTCGGCGGCGGCGAGCTCGCGGATCCAGGCGATCTTCTCGGCGACGGCCTGCGGCGGCTCGCCCCAGGTGAGGTAGACGTCGGCGTGCTCGGCCGCGACCTTGCCCGCCGCCGGCGAGGAGCCGCCGAAGTAGATGTCCGGCACCGGGTCGGGCAGCTGGCCGAGCTTCGCCGACTCCACCGAGAGGTGCTTGCCGGTGAAGTCGACGGTCTCGCCGGTCCACAGGCGACGCACGATCTCCAGGAACTCCCCGCAGCGCTCGTAGCGCTCCTGCTTGTCGAGGAAGTCGCCGAACATCCGCTGCTCGTGGCTCTCGCCGCCGGTGACGACGTTGAGCAGCAGCCGGCCGTGGGTGAGGTTCTGGAAGGTGCCGGCCATCTGCGCCGCGAGGTACGGCGCCACGATCCCCGGCCGGAAGGCGACCAGGAACTTCAGCCGGTCGCTGGTCTGGCTGAGCATCGCGGTGCTCAGCCAGGCGTCCTCGCACCAGGCGCCGGTCGGCGTCAGCGCGGCCTCGAAGCCGTTGTCCTCGGCCGCCCGCGCCACCTGGGTGAGGTAGGCGACGTCGGCCGGCCGGCCGGCGGTGCCGGTGTTGACGCCGTGGCCGCCGCCGACGACGTGGCGGCCGTCGCCGCCGTTGGTGGGCAGGAACCAGTGGAACTTCAGGGACATCGGAACCTTCTCGTTGGTTGAGGTGCGAGGAGCGCCGGCGACGAGCCTCGAATCCTCAGATCTGGCCGTGGTTGGGGGGCGGGGTGCCGTCGATGGCGAAGCGACCGAGGTGGTGCACCTTCCAGGCGGCGGGGTCGTGCAGGGTGTGCGTGCGCGCGTTGCGCCAGTGCCGGTCGAGGTCGAGGCCGCGCAGCGCGGAGCGGGTGCCGGAGACCTCGAAGAGCCGGCTGGACGACTCCAGCGAGGCGGCGGTGGTGGCGGCGCGAGCGGCCGCGACAGCCAGGCTCGCCTCGGCCGCGGTGGCGGCGGTCAGGCCGCCCCGGGCCCGGTCGACGGCCCGGCCCGCCTCGGCGAGCAGCGCCTCGGCGGCGCGGACCTGCAGCTCCACCTCGCCGAAGGCCTGCACGACGAGCGGGTCGCCGGCGGCACCACCGGTGTCGTAGAGCGCGAGCGCGTCCGGGTAGGGCCGGCTCCTGGTGGTGACGAAGGCCGCGGCCTCACGCACCGCCGCCCGGGCGATGCCGGCGTCGATCGCCGCATGGAGCAGCTGCGCGAAGGCGCCGTAGACCTGGGGCCGCTCGAAGGTGAGGTGGTACGGCGTGACGCGGTCCCCCGCGACCCGGACCCCGTCGAGGCGGACCGTGCCGCTGGCCGTCGTGCGCTGGCCGAGGCCGTCCCAGTCGTCGATGACCGTGACGCCGGGCGCCTCGCGCTCGACCCAGGCGACGGCGAGCGGACCGCCCTCGCCCTGGTGCGCCAGCACCGGGATCCAGTGCGCGAGGTAGGCACCCGTCGCGTAGCCCTTCTCGCCGTCCAGCACCCAGCCGCCGGGGCGGTCGGGGTCGGCTCGCAGCGTGGTGGCGTGGTCGCGCACGTGGGCGCTCTTGACCTCCGACTGCGCGTTGCCGAACCTCTTGCCGGCGAGCACCTCGCCGAGCAGGAAGGACTTCTGCTCCTCGGTGCCCTGCTCGACGAGCGCGTTGACGTAGACGTAGTGGCTGTGCGGGATCTGCGCGATGTTCGGGTCGCCGGTCGCGACCAGGCGCACCACCTCGGTCAGCACCTCGGCGCCCAGCCCGGGTCCGCCGTACGCGACCGGGACGGTGATCGCCAGCAGGCCGGACGCCGAGAGCGCCTCGACCTCCGCGACCGGGAGCCGGCGCTCGCGGTCACGGAGCACCGACTCCTCCGCGAATCGCTCCGCCAGCTCCGCGGCGGCCGCGACGGCCGAGTCCGCGGTGTGGCGGGGTGGGGCGGCGACGGTCATCAGACCCGCTCCGTCTCGACGCGCCCGCTCACACCCGCTCCAGCTCCGCGGCCTCAAGCTCGCGCACGAGCGGCAGCACCTCGCGGCCGAAGTACTCCACGTCCTCCAGGTAGTGCAGGAAGCCGAGCAGGAGCAGGTTCACGCCGCGCTTCTTGTACTCGATGATCCGGGTGGCGATCTGCTCGGGCGTCCCGATCAGGCCGGTGCGGAAGCCGTCGTTGTACTGCACCAGGTCGGCGAACTCCGAGTCCTGCCACATGCCCTTCTTGTCACCGGCGCTCTGGCCGGCCTGCTTGACCGCGGAGCCGAAGCCCTCGACGGCCTCGCGGTCGGCCTTGTCGATGATCTCGCGCAGCACGTCGCGGGCCTCGGCCTCGGTGTCGCGGCCGATGAAGAAGCCGTTGACGCCGAACCTGACCTTGCGGCCGTGGACGGTGGCCACGTCGGTGACGTCCTGGATCTGCTCGGAGATGCCCTCGGGGGTGTTGCCGTTGGCGAAGTACCAGTCCGAGACCCGGCCGGCCATGCCGCGGGCGTCGGTGGAGTTGCCACCCTGGAAGATCTCCGGATGCGGGCGGGTCTCGCTGTTGAGCGGCTTCGGCTTCAGGTCGAAGTCGTGCAGGCGGTAGAAGTCCCCGTTGAACTCCGCGTGCTCGGAGGTCCAGATCTCGCGGACGTAGGAGATGAACTCCTCGGCCCGGCGGTAGCGCTCGCCGTGCTCCAGCCACGGCTCGCCGAGCTTGGTGAACTCGTCCTTGAACCAGCCGCTGACGACGTTGATCGCCGCCCGGCCGCCCGAGATCTGGTCCGCGGTCGCGATCAGCTTGGCGAGCACGCCGGGCTGCCACAGGCCCGGGTGCACCGCGGCGATCACCTTCAGCCGCTCGGTGGCGAGCAGCAGCGCGAGGCTGAAGCTCGTCGACTCGTGCTGGTACGCCGCGCCGTACGACGCGATGTAGCGGACCTGGGACAGGGCGTACTCGAAGCCGTTGTCCTCGGCGAGCCGGGCCAGCTTGACGTTGTAGTCGTAGCTCCAGTCGGTGCGCTGCTCGATCTTGCTGACCACCAGTCCCCCGCTGACGTTGGGGACCCAGTAGGCGAACTTGAGCGGCTCCGCGAAGGCCTCGCGGTCGAAGATCTCGGTCATGGTGCGTCTCCAGGGAATCGGTCGAGCATAAGTCGAGTAGTTCAATAGACATTACTGGAAGTTGCGCGTCCCGCAAGATGCGCAGGGGTCGCCGGCCCCGTGGAACCGACGACCCCGTGACAGGCAGGACCTTGCACCTTGTGATCACACCGTGGTGCGCCCGATCGCCCACGCGTACGGCGGGGCGGTGCCGTTGACGAGGTGGCCACCGACCACCCGCGCCTTGAGGATGCGCGGGTTGTGCGAGGAGACCGTGCGGGCGTTGCGCCAGTGCCGGTCCAAGCCCTTCGACAGCGCGGTGCCCGACGCACCGAGCGTGTCGAACAGGTCGGTCGTCAGGTCCAGGACCAGCTGGGTGACGACCACCTGAGCGGCCGACGACTCGACCTCGGCCCGCTCGTTGGCGGCCGCCACCTGCTCCGGCAGGCCCTCGGCCACCGGGGCGAGGTCGGCGACCTCCTGGATCGTCTGCGCCACCCGCAGCGTGGCCGCCTCGGCGGCGTACACGGCGGCGGAGGCCTCGCCGATCCGGGCCAGCACCTGCGGGTCGTCGCGGACCCGGGCGGCGTTGGCGTGGGAGTAGTTCCGCTCCCGCGCGCGGACGTGGCCGACGAAGTCGGCGAGCGCGGCCTTGCCGATGCCGGTGAGCACCGCCAGCAGGTTCAGCTGGTAGAGCGCGGTCTGGTACGGGAAGCGCTGGCCGAACGCCAGCACGTGCTCGGCCGGCACGACCGCGTCGCCGAAGCTCGTCGTGCCGCTGCCGGTGCCGCGCTGGCCGAAGCCGTCCCAGTCGTCGGTGACGGTGACCTCCGGCTCCCGGGTGTCGACGAGGGCGATCGCGAAGTCCGGCTCCTGGCCGGGTCGCTCCCGCCTGGCGTAGACGTCGGCCCACTCGGCGTAGATCGTGCCGGTCGTGTAGAACTTGCTGCCCGTCAGCCGGTACGACCCGTCCGGCTGCCAGGTGAGCACGGTCGACTGCGTGTCGATCGCGGTCGCCCCGACCTCCGACCAGGCGTTGCCGGCGATCTCGCCGTCGGCGAACCGGGCGAACCACGCCCGCTGGTCACGCCCCTGGGCGTGCTGCCACAGGCGGTCCTCGACGAGCGCGGCGTGCCCGCGCAGCGCCTGCGGCAGGTTGCTGTCCGCGGCCGCGAGGTCGATCCAGAGCTGCGTGAGCTCGGGCACCGTCACCCCGCGGCCGCCGTACTGGGTCGGGACGCGCAGCGCCCCGAAGCCGCGCTCCTTGAGCCGGCGCACCTCCTGGTCGGGCAGCACGTCGTCGAGCTCGCGCTGCAGGGTGCCGAGGCCGATCTCCTCGAACACCGGCCCGTACGACGCCCGGAGCTCCTCCAGCAGGGTGCGGGCATCCGTGATGCTCATCGCCGCCTCCTCACGTGTACCAGGTCGGCTCGGGCAGCTCGCCGAGCAACGCGTAGCGGCCCACCTCGGCGCGCTTGTGGGCGACCGGGTCGTGCAGGCTGTGGGTGCGGATGTTGCGCCAGAAGATGTCCAGGCCGACCGAGCTCGCGGTCGCGCGGGCGCCGGTGACGTCGTAGACCCGGGTGCCGATCTCCAGGCCGGTGTCGATCGCGACCTGCTTGGCGGCGGCGATGACGACCTCGGCCTCGCCACGCTCGGCCTCGGTGACCGTGTCGGCGTGCGCGTTGATCGCCTCGATCAGGCCCGCGGCCCGCTCGGCGAGCGCCTCGGCGGCCCAGAGCTTGGAGCGCAGGTCGCCGTAGGTCTCCAGGATGTAGAACTCCTGGCTGGCCGACTCCTTGAGGTCCGGGGTGTACGGCCAGGGCCGCGTCTTCTCGCGGGTGTACGTCGCGGCCGTCGCCAACGCGCCCTCGGCGATGCCGAGGTAGATGTTGGCGAAGATGATCTGGATCAGCGGCACGTTGAGGGTGTTGTAGACCCGCGGCTGGAACTCCCAGCCGGCATCGGTCCGCACGTAGCCCGCCGCGGCCTCCCACGGCACCCGGACGCCGTCGACCACCACGCCACCGCTCTCGGTGAGCCGCTGGCCCAGGGTGTCCCAGTCGCCCTTGAACCGGATCGCCTCCTGGTCGGTCGGCACGATCGCGAAGACGTGCTTGTCGGTGCCCTCCAGCACGCCCTCCAGGACCGTGACGTCGGAGATCCGGCCGCCGGTGGAGAAGGACTTCTCGCCCCGGAACACGATCTCCTCGCCCTCGTCGGTGATGACGAGGTCCGCGTCGCGCGGGTTGACCGCGCCGCCGAAGAACCACTGCTCGGTGGTCGCCTGCTCCTCGACGGCGGCGACCTGCTCCGGCGTACCGACCAGGCGCACGGCCCAGAACCACAGCAGGTGGTAGCCCAGCAGCTGGCCGATCGAGCCGTCGCCGGCACTGACCGCGCGGATCACCCGCAGCGCGGTGGTCCAGTCCTGGCCGCCGCCACCGTGCTCGGCCGGGCCGAGCAGGGTGACCAGGCCGGACTCCTTGAGCAGGCGCACCTCCGCGGTCGGCACGGCGAGCGCGCGGTCGCGCTCGACCGCGTCGGCCGCCAGCGTGGTGGCCACCTGGCGGGCGCGCTCGACCCACTCCTCGGGGGTGCGGGGGCGCTCGGTCCAGCCGCCGGCGGCAGTGCCGCGGGGAGCAGTCAGGTCTGCGGTCATGGACGTTCTCTCCTCGGGTCAGGGGTTCGTGTTACTGTTTGTCTACAGACTTACTTGACTTAGCGGGAGCGACAACCCCTGCCGCGGCAGGATTCGCCGATCGCGGTATCGGCCGGAGCACTCAGGGCCAGGAATCAGGAGCACGACATGCGGATCGAACAGCTGGAGTACCTCGCTGCGGTGACGCAGCACGGCTCGCTCCGCCGCGCCAGCGAGAAGCTGCACCTCTCGCAGCCCGCGCTCAGCGAGGCGATCACCAAGCTCGAGCGCGAGCTCCGGGTCACCCTGCTCGACCGCCGCCGCTCGGGCGCCCGGATCAGCCGCGAGGGCCGCGAGCTGCTCCCCTACATGACCGAGGTGCTCGCGGCCGTCGACCGGCTGCGCACCGCCGCCGGCGACCAGCGCGTCGACACCCGCGTCATCCGGGTCGGCACCGTGCACGCCGCCACCTCGACCCTGCTCGTCCCCGCCGTCCGCAGCTTCCAGGAGCGCCACCCCGGCACGACCGTCGAGGTGCTCACCCTCCAGCAGGCCCAGATCGACGAGCAGCTCGCCGAGGGCACCCTCGACCTGGGCCTCGTCAACGTGCTCGACGGCGACGACGCGCCGATCGGCCTCGACGGGATCGACCTCCTGCACGGCCGGCCGGTCGCCGTGCTCCCGGCGGGGCACGCGCTCACCGCGCGCCCGCAGGTGAGCATCGACGAGCTGCGCCTGGAGCGCTTCGTGATGATGCGCGCGGGCTACGTCATGCACCGCTACGTGCACCGCGCCTTCGGCCCCGAGGTCCCGCCGGCCGCGCACAGCACCGACGGCGCGGAGATGGGCAAGGCGCTGGTCGCCGAGGGCGTCGGCGTGACGATCCTCCCCGACTACTCCGTCATCGGCTGCCCGCTGCACCGCGTCGGCATGATCGAGTCCCGCCCGATCGCCGGCAACCAGACCTTCGTCACCCTCCAGCTGCGCCAGCGCAAGACCCTTCAGCAGCCGCTGCCGGTGCGCGAGCTGCAGAACGCGCTCGCCGCCCGGGCCGCGGAGTACCGCGCCGCGACGACCGGGACCAGCGCCAGCGCCGCGTCCTGACGCATGATGGGCCGGTGACCGACGTCGAGCACCAGCCCACCTCCGGCCCCTGGCCCTGGCTCGGGGCCGGCATCCTCACCGGGGTCGGCGCGGCGGCCGCCCTGGTCGCCGGCGACCTCGACCGGCTGGCCGCGGTGCTGGCCGTGGTGGCGCTGGTCCTGCTCGGAGTGGGGCTGCGCGGGCTCGGCGGCCGTCGGTGAGAATGGCGGGGTGACCGACCGCCTCGCCGTGCTCATCGACGCCGACAACACCTCCCACCGCTACGTCGGCGACCTGCTCGCCGAGCTGGCGAAGTACGGCCGGCCCACCGTCAAGCGGGCCTACGGCGACTGGACCGCCGACGGCCTGCGCGGCTGGAAGGCCAAGCTCAACCGGCACGCGATCAGCCCCGAGCAGACCTTCGCCTACACCGTCGGCAAGAACTCCACCGACTCCGCACTGATCATCGACGCGATGGACCTGCTCTACTCCGGCAACGTCGACGCCTTCGCGATCGTCTCGAGCGACAGCGACTTCACCCGGCTCGCGACCCGGCTGCGCGAGTCCGGCAGGACCGTCTACGCCGTCGGGCGCTCCAACACCCCGATCGCGCTCCAGGAGGCGTGCGACCGCTTCATCCGGCTGGAGCTGCTCGACCAGTCCCCCGACGACACGGCCGGGGCCGAGGACGAGCGCACCGCCGAGCCGGCCACCCTGCCCAACCTGCAGAGCCTGCTCACCCGGGCCGTCAACAACGCCAGCGACGACGACGGCTGGGTGGGCCTGCCGACGCTCGGGACCTATCTGCGCACGGCCTACCCTGCCTTCGACCCCCGCGCCTACGGCTTCGCCAAGCTCATCGACTTGGTCCAGGCACAGGGCTTCCTGAGCACCGAGGGGGCGGGCAACAGTCTGCGCGTGAGCGTCAAGGGCCGGGCATCGACGAAGAACGCCGCTGCCAAGAAGGTGGCACCGAAGAAGAAGGCCGCGCCCAAGAAGTAGCCCGGCTCAGCCCAGCGGGTAGGTCTGCACGAACTCCGTCAGCCGCGCGAGCTGGTCGGGGTCGGTGCTCGGGATGACGCCGTGGCCGAGGTTGAAGACGTGGCCGCGGGCGGCCCGGCCGGCCTCGATCACCTCGGCGGCGCGGGCGGTCATCACCTCGGTCGGCGCGAACACCAGGGTCGGGTCGAGGTTGCCCTGGACGGCCCGGTCGCCGACGACCGGGATCGCCCGGTCCAGCGGGGTGCGCCAGTCGACGCCGACCACGTCGGCACCCGCCTCGCCCATCAGGTCGAGCAGGTTCGTCGTACCGACGCCGAAGTGGATGCGCGGCACGCCCAGCTCGCCGACCCGGGCGAGCACCCGGGCGGAGTGCGGCTGGACGTGGCGGACGTAGTCGGCGGGGGTCAGCGCGCCGGCCCAGGAGTCGAAGAGCTGGATCGCGGACGCGCCCGCCGCCACCTGGGTCTCCAGGAAGACGGCGGCGATGTCGCCGATCCTGCGCATCAGCGCGTCCCAGACGTCCGGGGCGCCGAACATCAGCGCCTTCGTCTTGGCGTGCTCCTTCGACGGCCCGCCCTCGACGAGGTACGACGCCACGGTGAACGGGGCGCCCGCGAACCCGATCAGCGGGGTGCCGCCGTTGATCCCGGCGAGCTCGCCGGTCAGCGCGCGGACCGCGTCGGTGACGAACGGGACCTGCTCGGGGGTCAGCTCCGGGATCGCGGCGACGTCGTCGAGGGTGCGCACCGGGTTGGCGACCACCGGGCCGACGCCGGGGACGATGTCGAGGTCGACGCCGACGGCCTTGAGCGGCAGCACGATGTCGGAGAAGAAGATGGCCGCGTCCACGCCGTAGCGGCGCACGGGCTGGAGGGTGATCTCGGTGATCAGCTCGGCGTCCATGCAGGACTCGAGCATGCCGACGCCCTCGCGTACCTTCAGGTACTCCGGCAGCGAGCGGCCCGCCTGGCGCATGAACCACACGGGCGTGTGCGGCACCGCCTCCCCGCGGGCGGCCTTGAGGAATGCGCTGTGCTCGAGTCCGGTGGTCACGGACCCAAGGGTCGCAGGTGACCGGCGTGGGACGCACATCGATCCGGTGCGTCGGGCCTAGGGTGACCTCATGGTCGCTCGGCAAGAGACGCACCCGGGGTCCGGCGCTGCCGGCACCCCGCGGGAGTTCACCCAGGCAGTGGACAGCCTGCGCGCGGCGACCTTCCGCCCGGAGGTGTTCTGCGAGGAGATGCCCGCGCCGCAGCGGATCGCGCCGTACGCCACCGCCCTGTCCGCCGACGTCACCGTCGACGACGAGGAGGTCGCGACCGGGCGCCTGGTCGTGCTGCACGACCCCGCCGGCAACGACGCGTGGGAGGGCACCTTCCGCTGCGTGGCCTACTGCCGCGCCGAGATCGACAGCGACCTGGCCACCGACCCGCTGCTGACCGACGTCGGCTGGACCTGGCTGACCGACGCGCTCGCCGCCCACGGGGCCGAGTACGTCGCCGAGTCGGGCACCGTGACCCGGGTGGCCACCGAGAGCTACGGCTCGATGGCGGGCGAGCCCGGCAACGCGCAGCTGGAGGTCCGGGCCTCCTGGACCCCGGTCGACAGCGCCGACCTGTCCTCCCACGCCGAGGCGTGGGGCGAGCTGATGTGCACCGCCGGAGGCCTGGAGCCGGTGCCGGACGGGGTGGCCGTGATGCCCTCGCGTCGTGGCCAGCGGGGCGGCGCCGGCTGATGGTGGACCAGCCGGACGAGCAGGACACCGCGGCGGAGGACACTCCCCCCGTCGAGCTGCTGACCCTCGCCGGCGGGCTGCCGCCGGTCATCGACACCCCGGATGCGCTCGCTGACTACTGCGCGGCGATCGCCGCGGGCTCCGGGCCCGTCGCGATCGACGCCGAGCGCGCCTCGGGCTACCGCTACTCCAACCGCGCCTACCTGATCCAGGTCAAGCGCGAGGGCGCCGGGATCGGCCTGATCGACCCGATCCCGTTCGAGGACCTCTCCCCCCTGGCCGAGGCGATCGGTGACAGCGAGTGGATCCTGCACGCCGCCACCCAGGACCTGCCCTGCCTGGCCGAGGTCGGCCTGCGCCCGGCCGCGCTCTTCGACACCGAGCTGGCCGGCCGCCTGCTGAACTACCCGCGGGTCGGCCTCGCCACCTTGGTGGAGGTGCTCCTGGACCGCCAGCTGCTCAAGGAGCACTCCGCGGTCGACTGGTCGACCCGGCCGCTGCCCGAGCCGTGGCTGGAGTACGCCGCCCTCGACGTCGAGGTGCTGGTGGAGCTGCGCAACCTGCTGGCCGACCAGCTCGAGGAGGCCGGCAAGGCCGACTGGGCGCGCCAGGAGTTCGAGAACCTGCGCGGCTTCGAGCCGGCGGTCCGGGTGGACGCGTGGCGGCGGACGTCGGGCCTGCACAAGGTCCGCGGGCGCCGTACCCTCGGCGCGGTGCGGTCGCTGTGGGAGACCCGCGACCGGATCGCCCAGGAGCGCGACGTGACCCCCGGCCGGCTGATCCCGGACGCGGCGCTCGTCGCCGCGGCGACCGCGATGCCCACCAGCCGGGGCGCGCTGATGTCGACCCAGGGCTTCCACGGGCGCGGCGCCTCGCGCTACGCCAACGAGTGGCTCGCCGCGATCCGCGAGGCGGCGGACCTCCCCGAGGACCAGCTGCCGACCCGGGTCTCGCACGGCGACGGCCCGCCCGCACCGCGCGCCTGGGCCGACAAGGACCCGGTCGCCGCCCGGCGGCTCGAGCTGGCCCGCGCGGCGGTCGCCGAGATCGCCGAGGAGCACCAGGTCCCGCTGGAGAACCTGCTCACCCCCGACACCCTGCGCCGCACCCTGTGGACCCCGCCGTCGACCCGCGAGCCGGTCGAGCTGCTGGAGGCGGTCATCGACCAGCTCCACGGGCTGGGCGCGCGCAGCTGGCAGGTCGGGCTGACCGCGCCCGCACTGAGCCGGGCGATCCTGGAGGCCGAGCAGACCCCGCGGCGTCAGTCGCGCTCGCGGTCGTCGGTCGCCGAGGACGAGGGCGTCGCGGAGCCGGACGGCGTGCCCGACGGCGACTCCGACGGCTCGTAGTCCGGGTCGAGCAGCGCCCGCGACTTCTCGTCGATCGCGGCGAGCGCCTCCTGCAGGTCCGGTACGTCGGGCAGGGTCAGCACCAGCGCCCGCAGGTCCGGGGTGACCAGGGTGGCCAGCTCGTGGTTGTCCGTCATCAGCGGCGGCAGCACGATGTTGCGCACCCCCTGGGTGAACACCGACGCGTGCTCCGGCGCCTGCTCGGGCTGCCGGAAGGCGTCGGTCAACGCGACGGTCAGGCGGGCCGGCTGGATGTAGCCGGTCTCGACCAGGGTGCGCACCGCGCCGTCGTCGACGAGGTAGCTGAGGAAGTTGGCCGAGGCCTCCGCGCGGCTGGGCCGTCCGGGCGAGAGGCAGACGCCGTTGAGCTCGCCGACGGTCTTGTTGGCGCCGAGCGAGGGCATCGGCATCACGTCGAAGTCGATGCCGGCCGCGCGCAGCTCGGGCGTGAGCCCGCGGAAGCCGGCGATCATGCCGAGCTTGCCGCGCTTGAACCACGCCAGCGGCGAGCGCTGCGCGAGCTGCTTGGACGACAGCGTCAGCCGCGGGTCGCGGAGCAGCTCGAGGGTCTGGCGCAGCGCGTCGGTCGCGCCGTCCTCGCCGAGCGCCAGGCTGGTCGGCTTGGTCTCGTCGTCGAAGACCTGGCCGCCACCGGAGTAGATGAACGGCGCCAGGCCGCGCAGCGTGGGCTCGATGAAGACGCCGCGGGTGTTGACCCGGGGCCGGCTGGCGAACTCCGCCGCCGCGCGGAACTCGCTGAAGTTCCAGCCCGAGTGGTCCGGTCGCGGGACCGGCAGGTCCTGGGCCTTCATCGCGTCGAAGTCGACGAGTGCCTTGTTGTAGTAGATGACCATCGGCGAGACGGTGTACGGCATGCACTGCAGGTCGTCGTCGACCGAGAAGGCCGCCACGGCCTCGCGGGCGAAGTCGTCGCCGATCGGGATCTCACGCTCGTTGACCAGGTCGAGGAGCGGGTGGTTGCGCTTCTCCGCCATGGTCGCGGCGAGCTCCGAGCGCGGGAGCAGGTAGAGGTCGGGCTTGGCCTTGCCGGCCCGGACGTCGGCGAGCATCGACTCCGCGCTCGGCCACGACGACACGGTGACCCGGGTGTCCTTGCTGGCGGCGTTGTAGTCGTTGACGACGGCCTGGTAGGCGGCGATCTCGGGCTTGCTGCCCCACACCGCGAAGTCGAGCTGGGTCAGCGTGGGCTCCGTCGGAGGCTTGGGGTGCGGCTTGTCCTCCTCCGCCCCGCGGGCCAGCACCATCATGCCGACCAGGACGCTCACCGCCACCACGACGACGACCGCACCGGTCCGCCAGCCCATCCGAGCCACGCGCGTCACCCTCGCTTCCCCCGCCGTCGGCGGAACCCCGTCACCCTACCCGGGAAGATCGAGCACACCGGGCCGGGAGCGCCTCACGGCGCAGGGCCGCTCGTAGCGGCTTGTTTTTGGGACCCGGGGCTGCCGCGACCCGGCGTGCTCGAGTGCCCACTCTACTCGGTCGACCCCAGCCCCCGGGCCAGCTCCACGTGACCTGCGGACTCCAATTGCTCGGCCAGGACCAGCATCCGTCGTACGTCGGCGTCGGGGACCTCGCTCAACGTCGCCCGGCCCGCCGCGACCACCCGCGCGAACGCCGCGGCGCGGAAGAGCACGTCGGCGAACTCGCTCGCCGCGATCCCGCGCAGCACCTCGTCGACCATGTGACGGAGCTCATCGGGGCCCGGCGGGTCCGCGACCCCCGCGACCACCCGGGCGAACTCCGCCCGGCCCCGTCCGGCCTCGAACTGGCGGGCGACACCGGCCGGGTCGGCGTACACCCACGAACGGAGGAGGTAGAGCCGCCACAGGCAGCCGGCCAGGGAGTCGGCGGCAGCGTGCGACCAGACCTGGGCGATCGCCTCGATGCCCTCGGTGTCGGCGAGGTGCACCAGCCGCTCGGCCACGCCGGCGTCGGCGCTGTCGTGCGCGCCGCGGACCAGCAGCACCGCCGCCCGCTCGGCGGCCTCAGTCACCAGCGCCGGGTCGACGCCGTCCTGCTGCTCGTCGAAGAAGGCGGCCTCCCGCGGCACGGGCTTGCGGTGGGGGCGATCGGCCATCCGTTCAGGCTAGCCCGTCGAACGCCTTGCGCAGCCGTACGTCGGAGACGGGGCCGTCCACGCCGAGCTGCTGGGCCCACAACGAGACCCGGTACTCCTCCAGCATCCAGCGGATCGTGCGCAGCCCCGCGCCCGGCGGGCGGCCCTCGGGCAGCGCCGTGACCCGGTCGAGGTAGGCGTCGAGCAGCGGCTGGAGCTGGTCGAGGCGCTGCCGGTCCTTGCCGAGCGCGGTGGGTCCGCCGGTCGCCAGGGCGCCCCGGCGCTCGCGCATCGCGTGCAGGTAGGTGCGGTAGCGGCGCAGCCGGGCCGCGCCCGCCTCGCCGACGAAGCCGTCGTGGACGAGCCGGCCGAGCTGGGCCTTCAGGTCGGTGAGTGCGGGCAGCAGCGGCAGCTCCGCGCGGCCGCTCAGCAGCCGCTCGACCTCGCGCCACGCCTCCAGCACCCGCAGCAGCTCGGCCAGGGTGGTGCGCACGTCCGCGGCGGCGCTGGCACGCAGCGCGGTGAGCAGGTCGTCGTACTGCGCGCGGGTGCGGACCGGCTCGCGCGCGTCCACCGCGTCGACCACGACCGCGCGCAGGCAGTCGGCGAGCAGGGCCGGTACGCCGGCGTAGGGCGTCCCGGACAGGCCCAGCTTCTCGGCGTTGGACAGGCCCTCGGCGATGCCCTTGACCGGGGTGTCGCCGAGCGCGCACAGCAGCAGCCGGACGACGCCGAGGCGGTGCCGCGCGTCGCGCTCGTCGGCCGACCCCGAGACCTGGAGTCCGACCGTCGTCCCCTCGTCGACCAGGCCGGGGAAGGCCTCGACCTCGTGGCCGGCCCGGGTCCAGGTCGCGGTCGCCGGGATCTCCTCGAAGACCCAGTCGGTCTCGCCGGTGCGCGCGACGCCCGAGTCGCTGGCGACCGCGGCGAGGGCCCGGTCGAGCTGCGGCTGCAGCGGCTCCTTCAGCGCGGCCAGCGACTTGCCGCGGCCCTGGACCCTCCCGCCCTCGTCGACCACCCGGTAGGTCGGGGTGAGGTGGGCCGGCAACGCCGCCAGGTCCCACTCCTCGCGCGGCACGTGCACGCCCGTGGTGGAGCGCAGGTAGCGCTCGAGGGCGGTCAGCAGCGGCTCCTCCCCCGCCGGTACGGCGGCGAGGAACTCCCGCGCCGTGTTGGGCGCCGGCACGAAGCTCACCCGCAGCCGCTTCGGCAGGCCCCGGATCAGCTCGACCACCAGCTCCTCGCGCAGGCCGGGCACGATCCAGGAGAAGTCCTCGTCGTCGACCCGGTTGAGCGTGGAGACGGGGATGTCGATGGTCAGCCCGTCGTCCTTCGCGCCCGGCTCGAAGTGATAGCTGATCGGGAAGGTCAGCCCGCCCGACACCGACCACTGCTCGGGGTAGTCGGTCTCGGTGACCTCCTCGGCCGCGTCGTGGGTGAGCATCGCGGGGTCGAAGGTCAGCAGGTCCGGTTGCTTGCGCCGCTCGTCGCGCCACCAGCGGTCGAAGTGGGCGCCGCTGACCGCCGTCCCGGGCACCCGGGCGTCGTAGAAGTCGAAGAGGGTGTGCTCGTCGACGACGAGGTCGCGCCGGCGGGCCCGGTGCTCCAGCTCCTCGGCCTGCTCCAGCAGGCGCCGGTTGTCGCGGAAGAAGTGGTGCCGGGTGTCCCACTCGCCGTAGACGAGCGCGTGCCGGATGAACAGCTCACGGGACAGCTCGGGGTCGATCCGGGAGTAGTTGACCGGCCGGTCGCTGGCGAGCGGCACGCCGTAGAGCGTGACCCGCTCCTGGGCCATCACCGCCTGGCGCTTGCGGGACCAGTGCGGCTCGGAGTAGGTGCGCTTGACCAGGTGCGCGCCGAGCCGCTCGGCCCACTGCGGCTGGATGGTGGCGTTCTGGCGGGCCCAGAGCCGCCCGGTCTCGACCAGCTCGGCAGCCATCACGAACGGCGGGTTCTGCCGGGCCAGGCCGCTGCCGGGGAAGATCGCGAACTTCGCGCCGCGCGCCCCGAGGTACTCCCGCGGACCGGGCCGGCGCTTGTCGCCCGGCGGCCGAGCCTGCCGAGACCCCTGCTTGGGCTTCTCCCGCTCCTCCAGCACCCCGATGTGCGACAGCAGGCCCGAGAGCAGCGCCTGGTGGATGCCGTCGGCGTCCGGGGTGTCGGAGGGCGCCTCCAGCCGGATGCCCATCTCCTTGGTGACCTGGCGCAGCTGGGAGACGAGCTCCTGCCACTCGCGCACCCGCACGTAGTTGAGGAACTCCCGCTTGCACATCCGGCGGAAGGCGCTGCCGGAGAGCTCCTGCTGCTGCTGGCGCAGGTGGCTCATCAGGTTGAGGAGGGTGAGGAAGTCCGAGCCCTCCGCCTTGAACCGGGCGTGCAGCTGGTCGGCCTGGGCGCGCTCCTTGGGGTGCTCGGCGCCGGGCCGCTCGCGCGGGTCCTGGAGCGAGAGCGCCGCCACGATGACCAGGACGTCGCGCACGCAGCCCAGCCGCTCGGCCTCCAGCAGCATCCGGCCCAGGCGCGGGTCGATGGGCAGCCGCGCGAGTCGCCGGCCGACCTTGGTGAGCTCGCCGCCCCGTCCGCCGGTCGAGCCTGCACCGCCGGTCGAGCCTGCACCGCCGGTCGAGCCTGCACCGCCGGTCGAGCCTGTCGAGACCGCCCCCAGCTCCTCCAGCAGCTGCACCCCCGCCTGCACGTTGCGCCGGTCCGGCGGCTCCACGAACGGGAAGCGGGCGATGTCGCCCAGCCCGAGCGAGGTCATCTGCAGGATGACCGAGGCCAGGTTGGTGCGCAGGATCTCCGGGTCGGTGAACTCCGGGCGGCTCTCGAAGTCCTCCTCGGCGTACAACCGGATCGCGATGCCGGCCGCGACCCGCCCGCAGCGGCCCGAGCGCTGGTTGGCCGAGGCCTGGCTGATCGGCTCGATCGGCAGGCGCTGGACCTTGGTGCGCGCGGAGTAGCGGGAGATCCGGGCGACGCCGGTGTCGACGACGTACCGGATGCCGGGGACGGTGAGCGAGGTCTCGGCCACGTTGGTCGCCAGCACCACCCGGCGACGCGAGCCCTTCGCCGGCGCGAACACCCGGTGCTGCTCGGCAGCTGAGAGCCGGGAGAACAGCGGCAGCACGTCGATGCCCCGGACCCCCTCGGCCAGCGGTGCCAGCGCCTCGGCGGTGTCGCGGATCTCCCGCTCACCGGGCAGGAAGACCAGCACGTCGCCCGGGCCCTCGGCCGAGAGCTCCTCGACCGCCTCGACGATCGCCTCGGTCTGGTCTCGGACGATCGGCTCGCCGTCCTCGTCGTCCTCCGCGAGCTCCATCAGCGGCCGGTAGCGCACCTCGACCGGGTACGTGCGCCCGCTGACCTCCACCACCGGCGCGTCGAAGTGCTTCGCGAAGCGCTCCACGTCGATGGTCGCCGAGGTGATGACCAGCTTCAGGTCCGGGCGCTTCGGCAGGAGCTGGCGCAGGTAGCCCAGCAGGAAGTCGATGTTGAGGCTGCGCTCGTGCGCCTCGTCGATGATGATCGTGTCGTAGCGGCGCAGCATGCGGTCGCGCTGCAGCTCGGCCAGCAGGATGCCGTCGGTCATCAGCTTGACCCGGCTCTGCTTCGAGGTCTTGTCGGTGAAGCGGACCTGGTAGCCGACCAGGTCGCCCAGCTCGGCGCCCAGCTCCTCGGCGATCCGCTCCGCCACCGACCGCGCCGCGATCCGGCGCGGCTGGGTGTGCCCGATCATCCGCGGCCGGCCGTCCTCGCCCGGCGTGCCCCGGCCCAGCTCGAGGCAGATCTTCGGCAGCTGGGTGGTCTTCCCCGAGCCCGTCTCGCCGGCGACGATGACGACCTGGTGGTCGCGGATCGCGGCGGCGATGTCGTCGCGGCGGGCGCTGACCGGGAGGTCGGGCGGGTAGGTGATCTTCACAGCCCGACCATTCTCCCGGGTGGGGGCCAGCCCGGCGCAATCGGATTCGACTCAGGGGCGCGGGACGCGGTAGGCGAGCACGGAGCGCCGCACCTGCTCGAGGGTGAGCGACTCCCGCTCGAGCAGCGTGATCACGTAGACGTCGTCGCCGTACTCTGCGGCCACCTGGGTGAAGTCGGAGGACACGGCCACGGCCGCGTCGTCGGAGCCGGGCAGCGTCGCCGGAGCACAGGTCCAACCGGCCGGACAGGGCCGGCCGACCACTGCGGCCCACTGCGTGCCGGTGTCGAAGCGGAAGACCGTCCCACCCCTGCGGCCGGGCCGGCTCTTCTGGGCCAGCGCGATCATCTCGCTCGCGTCCACCGTCCCGTCACCGTCGTCGTCGGCCGCACGGGCCAGGCCGTCGACCACGTCCGCCAGCACCGGGTCGCTGGCCGGGGGCCGGTCGACGGCGCGCCGGTCGTCCGGCTCGCTCGCCGTGCCGCCCCAGGCGAGGCCGGCGACCACCGCGACGGTGGCCACCGCCCCCGTCGCGGCGAGCCGCCGGGTCCGCAGCCGCTGCCGCCCCCGTCGTACGTCGGCCGAGACCGGTGCGTGCGGCACCGGCGCGTGCTCGGCGAGAGCGGCGAGCCGCTCGTCGATCCCCGTCATGCGTTCTCTCCTTGCAGGCTGGCCCGCAGCGCGGCGAGCGCGGCGGACGTCTGGCTCTTCACGGTCCCCGGGCTGATGCCGAGGTCGGCGGCGGTCTCCTCGACGCTCAGCCCCCACCAGTGCCGCAGCACCACGACCCGGCGCTGGCCCGGCGGCAGCACCCGCAGCGCGGCCCAGAGGTCCCCGTGCTCCTCCGGCGCCGGCACCGCCTCCTCGGGCAGGTGGTCGCTCGCCGGCGCCTCGCGCCGCCAGGGCCGCCGGCCCTCGTCGAGATGGGCGTTGACCACGGCCCGCCGGACGTAGGCGTCGACGGAGTCCGCGCGCTGCACGCGGGGCCAGGCGACGTACAGACGGGTGAGGGCGGCCTGCACCACGTCCTCGGCCCGGTGCGGGTCGCCGCACAGCAGCCACGCCGTCCGGAACAGCTGGGGCCGCCGCCGGGCGACGTACGCCGCGAACGCCTCGTCCCGCCGAGCCATCGACCGCCTCCTCGTCGTCATCCTCACCGAGATGACGGAGCGGGCGCCGGATCGGTTGGGCCGCCACGCCGGGGCGGGGTGTCACGATCGATGTGTCCTGGGTTACAGTAAAGGAAGATTGTCGGACAATTGCTCAATTCACCGCAGATCTTCCGGTCTCGAGGGAGTGCTCGATGAGTCTCACCACCGATCGGCCCGATGTCACCCCGCAGCGCACCGCCGCGGAGGTGGCCCGTGCCGAGGAGCGCACCGCGCACAACTACCACCCCCTGCCCGTGGTCCTCAGCGACGCGGAGGGCGCCTGGCTGACCGACGTCGACGGTCGCCGCTTCCTCGACTTCCTGGCCGGGTACTCCGCCCTCAACTTCGGCCACGGGCACCCGCGCCTGCTCGCCGCGGCGCACGCCCAGCTGGACAAGCTCACGCTGACCAGCCGCGCGTTCGTGCACGACCGGTTCGCCGACTTCTGCGCCGCGCTCGGCGACCTCGCCGGCAAGGAGCTGGTGCTGCCGATGAACACCGGCGCCGAGGCCGTGGAGACGGCCCTCAAGGTCGCCCGCAAGTGGGGCTACGACGTCAAGGGGGTCCCCGCCGACACCGCCCGGATCATCGTGGCGGCCGGCAACTTCCACGGTCGTACGACGACCATCGTCGGCTTCTCCGACGACCCCGACGCCCGCGGCGGCTTCGGCCCGTTCACGCCCGGCTTCGACATCGTCCCCTACGGCGACCTGGCCGCCCTGGAGGCGGCGATCACGCCGAGCACGGTGGCGGTCCTGGTCGAGCCGATCCAGGGCGAGGGCGGCGTGGTGATCCCGCCGGAGGGCTACCTGCGCGGGATCCGCGAGGTCTGCACCCGCGAGGGCGTGCTCTTCGTGGCCGACGAGATCCAGGCCGGCCTGGGTCGCACCGGGCGCACCTTCGCGTGCGACCACGAGGACGTGGTCCCGGACCTCTACGTGCTCGGCAAGGCGCTGGGCGGCGGGGTGGTCCCGGTCTCGGCCGTGGTCGGTGACCGCGACGTGCTCGGCGTCCTGCACCCGGGCCAGCACGGCTCCACCTTCGGCGGCAACCCGCTGGCCTGCGCGGTCGGGCTGGAGGTCGTCGCCATGCTCGCCACGGGCGAGCACCAGCGGCACGCGGACGCGCTCGGCGCGGTGCTGGCCGATCGACTCGGGGCGATGGTCGGCAACGGCGTCGTCTCCTTCCGCTCGCGCGGCCTGTGGGCCGGGGTCGACATCGATCCCGCGCTCGGCACCGGCCGTGAGGTCTGCGAGCGGCTCCTGTCCCGCGGCGTGCTCGCCAAGGACACCCACGGCTCGACCATCCGGCTCGCCCCGCCGCTGGTCATCTCGGCCGACGACCTGCACCGGGGACTGGACCATCTCGAGGAGACACTGCGATGAAGCGAAGCATCAACCAGGTCGGCGTGATCGGACTCGGCAAGGTCGGCGAGCTCGTCGCCGGGCTGCTGACCGACGCCGGCTTCAAGGTCAGCGGGTACGACGCCCAGGCCCGCCCCGGCCTGCGCTTCGAGACCACGGAGCTGGACGTGACCGACGAGCACGCCCTGCGCGAGGCGCTGCGCGGGGTGGACGCGGTCGTGTCCTGCCTGCCCTACGACAAGAACATCGAGGTCGCCGAGGCGGCGGCGAGCGTCGGCTGCCACTACTTCGACCTCACCGAGGACGTGCCCACCACGCAGCGCGTCGTCGAGCTCGCCCAGCAGCACCCCGGCGTGGCCTTCGTGCCGCAGTGCGGCCTGGCCCCGGGGCTGATCGGCATCGTCGGCGCCTCGCTCGCGAAGGGCTTCGACACCATCCGCTCGATCGAGCTCAAGGTCGGCGCGCTCCCGCAGAACCCCACCGGGCTGCTGGGCTACGCCTTCAACTGGTCGGCGGAGGGCGTCGTCAACGAGTACCTCAACGACTGCGAGGTGCTCCGCTCCGGCCGCCGCCAGATGGTGCCGGCGATGGAGGAGAAGGAGCGCGTCGTCATCGGCGGCATCGAGCTGGAGGCGGCGCTGACCTCCGGCGGGCTCGGCACGATGTGCCAGACCTACGAGGGCCGCGTGCAGCGCCTCGACTACAAGACCATGCGCTACCCCGGCCACTTCGAGCAGATGCACTTCCTGTTCGACGAGCTGGGCCTGCGCGAGCGCCGCGAGGAGGTGGGCCGGATCCTGGTCGAGGCCAAGCCGCCGGTCAACGACGACATCGTCTACCTCCACGCCGCCGTCGAGGGCGTCAAGAACGGCATGCCGTTCCGCGAGAACCACGTGCGCGGCTACCTCCCGATCACGCTGACCGACGCCGAGGGCAACGACCGCACCTGGCGCGCCATCTCCTGGACCACCGCGGCCTCCGCCGTCGCCGTGGTCGAGCTGGTCGCCGATGGCAAGCTGCCCCAGGAGGGCTTCGTGCGCCAGGAGGACATCGCCCTCGAGGACCTGTACGCGACCACCTCGGGTCGCCGTTTCGCCGACTACGGAAAGATCGCCTGATGAGCACCCCCACCGACCTGCCCACCCGCGCCCGCCAGATCCTCGCCGAGCTCGGCGCCGGTGACCCGTTCGCCGCGGACGGCGACCTGGTCGCCACCTCGCCGGTCGACGGCTCCGAGCTGGGCCGGCTGACCGCGCACACGACCGACGAGGTCACCGCCGCCATCGGTACGGCGCAGGCCGCCTTCGAGGAGTGGCGCTCGGTGCCCGGCCCGGTCCGCGGCCACCTGGTCCGCGAGCTCGGCGAGCTGCTGCGCGAGCACAAGGAGCTGCTCGGCGAGCTGGTCTCGATCGAGGCCGGCAAGATCCGCTCCGAGGGCCTCGGCGAGGTCCAGGAGATGATCGACATCTGCGAGTTCGCGGTCGGTCTCTCCCGCCAGCTGCACGGCCTGACCATCGCCTCCGAGCGGCCCGGCCACCGGATGATGGAGCAGTGGCACCCGCTCGGTGTCGTCGGCGTCATCTCCGCCTTCAACTTCCCGGTCGCCGTCTGGTCCTGGAACACCGCCCTCGCGCTGGTCGCCGGCGACGCCGTGGTCTGGAAGCCGTCGGAGAAGACCCTGCTCACCGCGCTCGCGTGCCAGGCGCTGGCCACCGAGGCCGCGCGCCGGGTGGGGGCGCCGGAGGCGCTGTCCCAGGTCGTCCTGGGCGGCAGCTCGGTGGGCGAGACGCTCGTCGACGACCCGCGCGTGCCGCTGGTCTCGGCCACCGGCTCGACCCGGATGGGCAAGCTGGTCGCGCCGCGGGTGGCCGCCCGCCTGGGCCGCAGCCTGCTGGAGCTCGGCGGCAACAACGCCGCCGTCATCGCGCCCTCGGCCGACCTCGACCTCGCCGTGCGCGGCATCGTCTTCTCCGCCGTCGGCACCGCCGGCCAGCGCTGCACCTCGCTGCGCCGGGTGATCGTGCACGAGTCGATCCACGACGAGCTCGTCGACCGGCTCTCCAAGGCCTACGGCACCCTGTCCATCGGCTCGCCGCTGGACCCCAAGACCCTCGTCGGCCCGCTGGTCGACGAGGCCGCGACGCAGGCCTTCCTCGCCGCGGTCGAGCAGGCCCAGGCCGACGGCGGCCGCCTCGTCACCGGCGGCGGACGTGCCGACCCTTCGACGGGCTCAGGACAGGCGGCGCTGCGCGGCGGGCAGTACGTCGTACCGGCCATCGTCGACATGCCGGCCCAGACCGACATCGTCAAGCAGGAGACCTTCGCTCCCCTGCTCTACGTGCTCACCTACCGCGAGCTCGACGAGGCGATCGCCCTGCACAACGAGGTCGACCAGGGCCTGTCCTCGGCGATCTTCACCCTCGACGTGCGCGAGGCCGAGACCTTCACCTCCGCGACCGGCTCGGACTGCGGCATCGCCAACGTCAACATCGGTACGTCGGGCGCGGAGATCGGCGGCGCCTTCGGCGGCGAGAAGGAGACCGGCGGCGGCCGCGAGTCCGGGTCCGACGCGTGGAAGTCCTACATGCGCCGCACCACGAACACGATCAACTACTCCGCCGAGCTGCCGCTGGCCCAGGGGGTCGAGTTCGGATGAGCCGTCCCGGCGTCAGTGCGACCGAGCTGCGCGCCCGCTTCGCGCGGTCGCTCTCGGAGCTCTACGGCACCGAGGTGCCGGCGTACACGACGCTGGTGGAGGTCTCCGAGGCGGTCAACGCCGACGTCCTCGCCGCGATGGGACCCGAGGCCGAGCGCCTCGGGTCCATCGCGCGGGTGACGGCGGAGCGGCACGGGGCGATCCGGGTCGGCACGCCGGAGGAGATCGCCCAGGTCGGCCGGATCTTCGGGGCGTGCGGGATGTACCCCGTCGGGTTCTACGACCTGCGTGAGGCGAACCCGCCCATCCCGGTGGTGTCCACGGCGTTCCGCCCGATCGACGCCGCGGAGCTCGCGGCCAACCCGTTCCGGGTCTTCACCTCGATGCTGGTGGTCGACGACCGGCGCTTCTTCGACGCCGCGACCCAGGCTCAGCTGGAGGAGTTCCTCGGCGCGCGCCGGCTCTTCCCCGACGAGCTGCTCGACCTGGCCGACCTCGCGGAGAAGTCCGGTGGCCTGGAGGCGGCCGACGCCGTGCGCTTCTTGGAGCTGGCCACGGCGGCGTTCGCGCTGTCGCCCGAGCCGGTCGACCGGGCCTGGTACGACCACCTCCAGGCGATCTCCTCGGTCGCCGCGGACATCGGTGGCGTCGCCTCCACGCACATCAACCACCTGACGCCGCGGGTGCTCGACATCGACGACCTCTACCGCCGGATGACCGAGCGCGGGATCACGATGATCGACCGGATCCAGGGCCCGCCGCTGACCGCCAAGCCGGCGGTGCTGCTGCGCCAGACCTCCTTCCGCGCGCTCGCCGAGCCCCGTGCCTTCCGCGAGGCCGACGGCGCGGTCGTGCGCGGCGAGCTGAGCGTGCGCTTCGGCGAGGTCGAGGCACGCGGGGTCGCCCTGACACCCGCCGGCCGTGCGCTCTACGACGAGCGCGGCATCGACGCCTTCCCCGACACCGAGCAGGGGCTGCACGAGGCCGGGCTGGCCTACTACCGCCGCGACGCCGACGGGTTGCTCCAGCCGATCGTCTACGAGGACTTCCTGCCGAAGTCCGCGGCCGGGATCTTCGCCTCCAACCTCACCTCCGACGGCGCGGTCGACGGTGCCCAACGGGCCGCCGCTCGCGACGCGGCCTGGCTCCAGGACGCCCTGGGCCGCGAGCTGCACGACCCGTACGCCCTCTACGACGCGCAGGTGCGCTGAGTCAGAGCGCCTCGATGTTGCGCACCAGCGACTCGCTGGTGTGCCGCACCGCGATCCCGACGACCGGCTTGACCGCGCTGGCGATCGCCTTGCCCGCGGGCCCGCCGGGGAGGGTGTAGCTGATCCATGCCTCCACCCGGGTCCGGTCGCCGCCGAGGTCGGTGAACGACCAGCGCTGCGTGTTCCGGATCCCCTTGACCGAGGTGAGCTCGATCAGCCGGTCCCGCTCCCAGGCCGTGCACTCGATCCGCGACTTGAGGGGCACCCCGACCTGCATCGTGCCGTCGTACTGGGCACCGACGCCGGTGAGCTGCTCGCCGACCGGCTCGATCCGGGAGAGCCCGTACATCCAGTCCTTGGTGTGGGTGAAGTCGTCGACGTAGGCGAACACCTTCTCGACGGGTGCGTCGATCTCGACGCTGTGCTCCACGATGTTGCTCACCGGCTCATCCTCTCAACGCGGCGGCGGCAGCGCGTCGGTCGCCTCCAGCTGGCCCATCCCGGTGACCATCAACAGGTCGGCGACGATCGCACGCAGCTGGGCGAGGATCGCCTCGGCGGTGAGCACCTCGCTGCGCTCGACGACCCCGGTGGCGGCGCCGACCGCGAGCACGTCGTCGCGCGCGCTGACCGCCAGCCGGTCGGCCGCGAGCTCGGCGGCGACCGCGTCGGCGGCGTCGGCGAGGTCGGCCGCCAGCACGGCGTACGACGGCGGCACGGGCCGGCGCCGGTAGGCCGCGATCGAGGTCTGGCGCACCAGCACACGGGTGCTGCGCAGGGCTCGGTCGAGCGGGTCGACGAGCTCGACCATGCGGCGCAGCGGCTCACGGTGGCGCACCCGGAAGGGCGAGGAGGTGACCACCGACATGCCCTCCTCCGCGGCGGCCTGCAGCTCCCGGATCATCCGATCGGTGGCGCGCGCGTCGGCGAGCAGCTCCAGCGCGGGGGTGACCTCGCCGTCGACCATCACGTCGGAGGAGGCGCGCAGCAGCTCGGCGATCTTGCGGACGACGCCGGCCGCCTGCTCGCGCGGCCGGCGCAGCGGCGCCGCCGGCACCACCATCGCCGCGACCAGCGCGACGCAGCCGCCGATGACGGCGTCGGTCCACCGCACGAACGCGCCTCCCGCACCCGGGAGCAGGACGGTGACCACGATCGACTGCACGGCCGCCTGGGAGACGAACATGATGCCCGCGTCGAGGAGCAGGGCCATCGACATGGACAGGAAGACGATCAGCCCGAGCTGCCAGGCACCCGAACCGATGCCGGCGACCAGCACGTCGGCCATGAAGACGCCGATGGCGACCCCGAGGGTGACCTCGACGACCCGCCGCAGCCGCTGGCCGTACGACGTGCCGAGGCACAGCACGGCCGCGATCGGGGCGAAGAACGGCAGCTTGTGGCCGATCAGGTCGTGCGCGACGAACCAGGCCACCCCGGCCGCGATCGAGCACTGCGCGACCACCCACAGCTTGTCGCGCCAGCGGTCGATGCGGCCGCGCAGCGACAGACGGCTGCGCGACCACATCCGATCGAGCGACGCCTCCACGGAGGCGAGACTAGTGGGTGGCTCGTGGGCTCAGACCACCTTGGTGGGCAGCACCCGCTTCGAGAGCACCGCGACGATGTCCTCGTAGCGCGAGCCGGTGAACTTCTGGAAGTTGTGCAGCGCGTGGGCGTCGAGGCCGACCAGGACGCGAGCCTGGTTCTTCGTGATGCCCTTGACGATGATCTCGGCGGCGCGGTCCGGCGTCATCCGGGCGAGCTTCTCGTCGAACAGCTTCGCCGTCGCGGCCTGGTCCTCCTTGTCGGAGACCCGGGCGCTGCGGGCGATCGCGGTCTTGATGCCGCCGGGGTGCACCGAGGTGACACCGACCTTGTGGCGGGCGATGAGCATCTCCTCGCGCAGCGCCTCGGTGAAGCCGCGGACCGCGAACTTGGTGGCGTTGTAGGCGCTCTGGCCGGGCATGGCGAGCAGGCCGAAGAGCGAGGACAGGTTGACGATGTGCCCGTCGCCGGAGGCGATGAGGTGCGGGAGGAACTCCTTGGTGCCGTAGACGACGCCCCAGAAGTTGATCCCGACGATCCACTCCATGTCCTCGTAGGTCAGGTCGGTCACGTCACCGGCGAGCGCGACGCCCGCGTTGTTGATGACGACGTTGACCTGGCCGAAGTGCTCGGCGACCTCGGTGGCGTACGCCGCGAAGGCGGCCTTGTCGGCGACGTCGAGCCGGGCGGTGTGCACGTCCGGCGAGCCGGCCTTCACCGCCAGCTCGACGGTCTCCCCGAGACCGGCCTCGTTGACGTCGGAGAGCGCCAGGCGGGCGCCCTTGCCGGCGAGGTTGACCGCGAGGGCGCGGCCGATGCCGGATCCCGCACCGGTGATGACGACGACCTTGTTGCTGAGGTTCTTCACGAGCTGACCTTCTCCTTGGCGGGTGCCGACGGGGCGGTGTGGGCCGCCTGGACGTCGTACTTGTCGATGTCGAACTGGGACAGGTGCTGCCGGAACGTGAACGTCTGTCCCGGCCAGAGCGTGGTGTTGTTGCCGAACTTGTCGAGGTACCAGCTGGCGCAGCCGCCGGTCTGCCACACGGTCGGCTTCATCTTGCGGCGGATGCCGGCGGTCCAGGCGTCCTGCGCGGCCTGCGTCGGCTCCACGACCGCGAGGCCCTCGCGGCGCATCGCCTTGGCCGCCTCGACGACGTAGCGCACCTGGGACTCGATGATGAAGATCATGCTGCTGTGGCCGAGCGCGGTGTTGGGGCCGACGAGCTGGAAGAGGTTGGGGAAGCCGTGGATCGTCGTCCCCTTGTACGCCGCCATGCCGCCCTCGTCCCAGACGTCGGCCAGGGTGCGGCCCTCCCTGCCGGTGATGTGCTGGGCGATCGGCGGCTCGGTGACGTAGAAGCCGGTGGCCACCACGAGCACGTCGATCGGCCGCTCGACGCCGTCGGCGGTGACGACGGCGTCGGCGGTGATCGTGGCGATCGGGTCGGTGACCAGGTCGACGTTGTCGGCGTCGAGCGCGGGATACCACTTGTTGGAGATCAGGATCCGCTTGCAGCCGGCGCGGAAGTCCGGGGTGACCTTCGCGCGCAGCGCCGGGTCGGTGGTCCCCTTGGCGATGTTGCGCTTGCCCTGGAGCTCGACCGCGCGCATCAGCTGGGGGAACCGGGCGAACGCCGGGACCCGCGCCTCCAGGGTGCCGTAGACGAGCGAGCGGAGCGCGCGCTGGGCGCCGGGGACGTGCTTGAAGACGGCCTTCTCCAGGCCGGTGAACGCGCGCTCGTTGCGCGGGATGATCCAGTTCGGCGTGCGCTGGTAGACGTCCATGTGGCCGACGACCTTCTGCAGCTCGGGCACGAGCTGGACGGCGGAGGCGCCGGTGCCGATGACGGCGACCCGCTTGCCGGTGAGGTCGACGTCGTGGTCCCAGCGCGCGGAGTGGAAGATCTCGCCCTGGAAGTCCTCGATGCCCTCGATCTCGGGCAGCCGCGGCTCGGAGAGCCCGCCGGAGCCGGAGATGACGGTGCGCGCGGCGTACTCATGGACGCCGGTGGGCCCCTCGGTGCGCACGATCCAGCGCTGCGCGTCCTCGTCCCAGGCCGCGTCGAGCACGGCGGTGTCGAACACGAAGCGGTCGAGCGTGCCGGAGCGCTCGGCGACCTTGCGGGTGTAGTCCCAGATCTCCTGCTGCGGCGAGTAGACCTTCGACCAGTCCGGGTTGAGCGCGAAGGAGTAGGAGTACAGCTGGCTCGGCACGTCGCACTCGGCACCGGGGTAGGTGTTGATGTGCCACGTGCCGCCGACGTCGCTGTCCTTCTCGATCACGACGAAGTCGCGCTCGGCGGCCTCGTCGAGCTTGATCGCGGCCGCGAGACCGGCGAAACCCGCGCCGACGACGAGGTGGTCGACGTTGGTGCGACCGGGAGTAACGCTCATGGGAGGGACGCTATTGGCGCTATTGAACATATGTCAATAGAGTGGGCGACGTGACGGCCACCACCTCCCCGCGCACCCGGCTGAGCCCGGACGAGCGCCGCCAGCAGCTCCTGGAGCTCGGCATCCGGCTGCTGACCAACCGGTCGCTGGAGGAGCTGTCCATCGACACCCTGGCCGAGGAGGCCGGCATCTCCCGCGGCCTGCTCTACCACTACTTCGGCGGCAAGCAGGGCTACTTCGAGGCCGTCGTCCAGCACGCGGCCGACGACCTCTACCGGCGTACCGCTCCCCCGGCGGACGGCGCGCCGCTCGAGCGCCTGCTCGGCTCGATCACCGGCTACGTCGACTACGTCATCGAGAACCAGGACGCCTACCGGTCCCTGCTCAAGACCGCCGCAGGCAGCAACGAGGCGCTGCGCGCGATCTACGAGACCACCTTCACCGCGCTCGCCGACCGGTTCTTCGACGAGGAGCCGGGCACCCTCGACCTGCCCGACACCCCGGCCGTGCGCCTGGTCATCCACGCCTGGCAGGCGATGGTCGAGGACCTGGTCCTGACCTGGTGCGCGCGCCCCGCGGGGCTGACCCGCGAGGACCTGGTCGCGGTGATCACCAGCGCGCTGCCGGCGATCATCGAGACCCTGCCCTGACATGCAACGAGCCGGGCTCCCGACGGGGAGCCCGGCTCGCGGAGCCTGAAGGGATCAGGGCAGGTTCGGCACGTCGTCGCCGCACTCCTCCTTGACGGCGTCGGTGAACTTGTCCTCGTCGCCCTTGACGTCCTTGTTCTCCTCCGCCCAGTCGGTCAGCGCCTTGCTGGCCTTGTTCACCTTGTCCGCGTCGCCCGACTTGGTGGCGGCGGTCAGGTCCTTGTTCAGGTCGCAGAACTCCTTGGCCAGCTTGCCCTCGTCGGCGCCGCACGCGGTCAGCGAGAACGTGGCGGCCAGGGCGATGCTGGCGAGGCCGAGCGTGGTCTTCTTCATGGGGGTACTCCTGTGTCGGGATGACGGAACGCGGTGAGCCTCCCCTGAGAAACTCCTGTGAAACCTCACCATCTCACTCCTCGGTCTCGCCACGTCCACGGCGCTTGCGCACCGACCGGGTGACGCCCACCAGACGCGGGCCGGCGAGCCGCGCCTCGACCCGGCGGGCCTCGCGCATGACCGGCTGGGCGACGTACTCACCGAGGATCACGCCGGAGGCCAGCGCGATCGCGACCGACGCCGCGGTGACCATCGCCAGCAGCCCCTGCGCGGCCTGCTGGCCACCCTGCTCGCCGAGCAGGAACAGGCCCCGGTAGATCGACAGGCCCGGCAGCAGCGGTACGACGGCCGAGACCACCACGACGAGCGGCGGCACCCGGAACCGGCGGCCCACGGTGTAGCCGAACAGGCCGATGCCGAAGGCCGCGACACCGACCGCCCAGGGCCGGCCGAAGCCCGCCTGCGCGATCAGCTCGGTCGCCGCGATCGCGCCGCCGCCGAGCACCGCGACGGGCAGCAGGGTGCGCTTGGGCGCGTAGGAGGAGAAGGCGAAGGCGGCTGCCGCGATGGCCGCACCGAGCGCGGCCGAGCTCACCCCGACCAGGTCGAAGCGGGGCAGGACCAGCCGCGGGATCTCCAGGCCCACCCGCGAGCACAGCGAGAGCCCGCCACTGACCCCCGCCAGGATGCCGGCGGTCGCGAGCACCGCCTCCAGCACCCGCGCACCGCCGGTGACGAAGAAGCCGGACAGCGCGTCCTGGATGGCGCCCATGAAACCGATGCCGGCCAGCAGCATGACGATGTTCGCGGTGACGACGAGCGAGGCGTTGAGGTGCACCCACGGCTCGGCCAACCGGGTGCCGACGGCAGCCAGCACGGTGGCGACCACGCCGCCGGCGACCTGCTGGTAGAAGCCGGGCAGGCGGCGCCGGGTCATCAGCAGCTGCAGCCGGTCGATGCAGAGCGCGGCGAGCAGCGCCACGAGCACCACGATCGGGCCACCGCCGAGCTGCAGGGCGACGCCGGCGCACATGGCGCCCGCGCCGAGGGTGGCCGCCCAGCGCGGCCGGGCGTGGCCGGAGGAGACGATCTGGGCGAGCTCGGTGCGCGCCCCCTCCAGGTCCGTCGTACCGCCCACGACGGCGCGGACCAGGTGGTCGACCCGGGTCAGGTCCTCGTAGTCGATCTCGCGCTGGGTGACCTGCCGGATCTGGACGACGGGCGGCTCGTCGGCGCCCTGCTGGACGCTCATCGCGAGCGAGGTGAAGGTGACGTCCACCTGGCTGTGCCGGACGCCGAGCGCACGGGCCAGCGCGCGCATGGTCGCGACGACGTCGGCGGCACCTGCCCCGGAGGAGAGCAGCACCTCGCCGACGCGCAGGCACAGGTCGAGCGTGCGGTTGAGGGTCCGCGGGTCGTCCATCCGCTCATGCTGGCAGGTGCGCGGTGAGCGTGCCCAGGGTGGGCCCACGCCCTACGCTGAGGCCGTGCGCATCGACTTCCACGGCTCGCCGGAGCCGACGATCGGGGTGGAGTGGGAGTTCGCGCTGGTGGACCGGCGCACCCGCGACCTCCGCAACGAGGCCGCCCACCTCTTCGCCCGGGCCAAGCCGCGGATGCCCGACCCCGGCAAGCTGCACAAGGAGCTGCTGCGCAACACCGTCGAGGTGGTCACCGGCATCAACCCGACCGTCGCCGCCGCGATGGACGACCTGCGCACGACCCTGCGCTACGTCACGGCCGCGGCCGACGAGCTCGACATCGACCTGTACGGCGCCGGGACGCACCCCTTCGCCGACTGGACCGGCCAGCAGCTGACCGAGGGCAACCGGTACGAGGAGCTGATCAACCGCACGCAGTGGTGGGGCCGCCAGATGCTGATCTGGGGCGTGCACGTGCACGTCGGCCTCCCCGAGCAGGCGCGGGTGATGCCGGTGCTGTCCGCGCTGCTGACCTACTACCCCCACCTGCAGGCGCTCTCGGCGTCCTCGCCGATCTGGATGGGCGTCGACACCGGCTACGCCTCCAACCGGGCACTGATGTTCCAGCAGCTCCCCACCGCCGGCCTGCCCTTCCAGTTCGAGCGCTGGGAGGAGTTCGAGGCCTTCGCCCACGACCAGGTCACCACCGGCGTCATCGACGAGCTGAGCGAGATCCGCTGGGACCTGCGTCCCGCCGTCAAGCACGGCACCCTGGAGAACCGGATCTGCGACGGCGTCTCCACCCTCACCGACATGGCCGCCCTGGTCGCGCTCATGCACTGCCTCGTCGTCTGGCTCGACGCCCGCGCGGCCGCCGGCGAGAAGCTCCCCACCATGCCGCCCTGGCACGTGCAGGAGAACAAGTGGCGCGCCGCCCGCTACGGCGTCGACGCGATCGTGATCCTGGACGCCCAGTCCAACGAGCGCCTCGTCACCGACGACCTCGCCGACCTGGTCGAGCAGCTCCTCCCGACCGCCCGCCGGCTGGGCTGCGAGGCCGAGCTGGTCTCGGTGCTCGCCATCCCCACCCGCGGGCCGTCGTACGTGCGCCAGCGGGCGGTCGCAGAACGCACCGGGGGCGACCTGGTCGCCGTCGTGGACTCGGTCGTCACCGAGCTCCGGGACGACCTGGAGAGCCCGGCCGGCGCTGGGGCGCGATAGTCCGCCGGCAGCGCGGCGAGAGGCGCGCGCCCAGCAGCTTGTTGCCGACCGCCGCGCCGAAGACGCGCTCGGCCATCCAGCTCAGTAGCGCTTGGTGCCGATGAACTCGATGCGGCAGTCGTCGTCCTTGCACGCCGGGGTCTCGGCCCAGACCAGCGCCGGGTCGAGCACCGCGCCGGTGGACTTCATCACCTGCACGCCGGTGAACTTGGCCTCCTTGTAGGCCTTCACCACGAACACGAGGTCGGCCTTGCCGTCGCCGTCCAGGTCGCTCAGCGTCGCGCCCTGGAGGTTGCGCTGACCGATCTTGGAGGTGCCGGTGAAGCCGGCGACCGGCTCGAGGCGGCCGGAGGAGACGTCGTAGACCTGGACGGTGAGCTCCTCCTTGTAGGAGCTCGCCTTGACCCCGACGATGCTGCTGGTGCCGTCACCGGTGACGTCGCCGACGAGGGTGGCGTCGAAGAACTCGTTGGACTTGGACACCGCGCCGGCCTCGAAGTTCTTGCCGCTCGACTTGAGCAGCGCGAAGCCGCGGTCGCCGGAGTAGTAGCCGCTGTAGGCCTCGTCGTCGAGCTGCTCGGCCGGCAGCTGGACCCACAGGTCGGTGTCGCCGTCCTTGTCGAAGTCGCCGGGGTAGATCCGGACCACGTCGATGACCGCGTTCGGGATCGAGAGCCACAGGTTGGGGTCGGAGAAGGTGCCCTTGCCGTCGTTGGCGAGCACCGACACGTCGACGACCCGGTCGTTGGGCGCGGCCACGGCGAGGTCCTGGTCGCCGTCGCCGTCGAAGTCGCCGGCGACGAGCTGGATGTCGGGATCGCCGTACTTCTTCAGCGTGGAGACGGACAGCGTGAAGTTCTGCTGGCCCGGGAAGTCCTTGTCCTCCGAGGACAGCGTGATCTGCTTGCCCGAGGCCACGAAGGCCCAGGTGAGGTGCTCGTTGACGCCGTCGCCGTCCCAGTCGAGGTAGAGGTCCTTGGGCTCGCGGTAGGGGTCGACGGCGACGTCGGTCACGTCGAAGCCGTTGCCGTTGCTGAGCGCCTGGACCTTACGGACGTCGTCGTAGTCCTGGTAGACGTAGTAGCGCGCGTCGCCCTTGCCGTCACCGTTGATGTCGCCGAGCACGGCCGAGGAGCCGCCGCCCTTCTTCGGGTCCTTGGGGTCGTCCGCGGTGGTGCCGCCGTCGTCCCAGGGCTTGAGCACGACGAGGGTGATCGCGGTCCCGGCCACCAGCAGCAGTACGACGGCGAGGCCGATCCACAGCCCCAGCCGGCTCTTGCGCGGCGGGCTCGCCGGCGGGTAGCCGTAGCCGCCGTGCTGCGGGTGCGCCTGGGGCACCCCGCCGGAGGGGATGTGCCCGTAGTCGGGCGGCGCCGTGGGGGGCGGTTGCGGCGAGTAGTGCTGCGGCGGCTGCGGGGCGAGCTGCTGCGGGGGCGCGGCGGGCGGGCCCGCCGGGGCTGCCGGGGGCTGGGGAGGCCGGACCTGGGTCGGCTCGGCCATCCGGCGCCGCTCGTCGGTCCAGCCGGAGCCGTCCCAGCGGCGCTCCCAGCCATCGCCGTCGGGGTACCACCCGGCCGGGGTCGAGAATTCGCTCACGCCCGCTTCCTTTCCACCTGAGGGAGCATTCCAGACCTTCCTCCCCCGGAAGTGGGGGTGCCGAAACGCCCGATCGGGTTGTGAGCAGCGTCACGACACGCAAGGATCGGGCTCCCGCGACGAAAGGTGGCTCCGCGTGGTGTCCGTACCCGGTTTCCGTCCGATCGATCCGACCTCCGCTGCGTTCCTGCTCGCCGAGAACCGCAGCCAGCCCATGCACGTGGGCGGGCTGCAGCTGTTCGAGCCGCCCGCGGACGCGGGTCCGGGCTACGTCCGGGAGATGTTCGAGTCGATGCGCGACACCGAGTCGATCGCGCCGCTCTTCCGCAAGCACCCGCACCGCTCGGTGAAGACGGGCGGCACGCTGGTCTGGCGCGACGACGAGCAGTTCGACATCGAGCACCACGTCCGGCACAGCGCGCTGCCGCAGCCGGGCCGGGTCCGCGAGCTGCTCGAGCTGGTCGGCCGGCTGCACTCCACCCGGCTGGCCTGGGAGCGTCCGCTGTGGGAGACCCACGTCATCGAGGGTCTCGCCGACGGCCGGGTCGCGATGTACACCAAGCTCCACCACTCCCTCGTCGACGGCATCTCCGCGATGCGGCTGATGGCGAGCGTGCTGTCCTCCGACGCCGATCGCCGCAACATGCCGGCGCCCTTCGCCGAGGGCGCCGCCCGCAAGCGGCGTACCGAGGAACCAGCGGCCGACTCGCTGCCGGCCGCCGCGGTCGACGCGGCCACCACCGCGGCCCGCACGCTGGCCGACCTGCCCGCCGACGCGCTGCGCGGGGCGCTCAGCATCAGCGCCGAGGCCGCCGGGATGCCAGCCGCGCTGGTCAAGACGCTGCGCAAGGGCTTCAAGAACGAGACCTCCGCGGTGTCCCTGTCGGCGCCGCGCACCATCTTCAACCAGTCCATCACCGGTGCCCGCCGCTTCGCCGCCCAGGACTGGCCGGTCGAGCGGATGCGGGCCGTCGGCAAGGCGACCGGCACGACGATCAACGACGTCGTGCTCGCCATGTGCAGCGGCGCGCTGCGCTCCTACCTCGCCGAGCTGGACGCACTGCCGGACCGCTCGCTGGTCTCGATGGTCCCGGTCGGTCTCAACGCCAAGCAGGCCGGCACCGCCTCGGCCGACGGCGGCAACGCGATCGGCGCGGTCATGGTGCGCCTGGCCACCGACCTGGCCGACCCGGCCGAGCGGCTGCGCACGATCAACCGGTCGATGAAGGACGGCAAGGAGGCCCTCTCCTCGATGACGCCGACCCAGATCGTCGCGATGAGCGCCATCGGGATGGCACCCTCGATCGTCGTACCGGCGCTGGGGATGCAGGGCATGGTCCGCCCGCCGTTCAACCTGATCATCAGCAACGTGCCGGGCCCGCGGGTGCCGCACTACTGGAACGGCGCGCAGCTGGTGGGCAATTACCCCGTCTCCATCCCGATCAACGGCCAGGCGCTCAACATCACCTGCACGTCGTACGCCGGCAACATGGGCTTCGGGCTGACCGGCTGCCGTCGTACCGTCCCGCACCTGCAGCGCCTGCTGACCTTCCTCGACGGCGAGCTCGCCGCCCTGGAGCGCGCGGCCGGCGTCAGCTGAGCTCGCGGAAGCCGCCGCCGAACTGCTCGGCGACGGCACGCAGCCGCGCCCGGGTGATCGCCGAGACCGTGGCGTAGCCGGCCCGCTCGGCGTTGGAGCCGACCCGGGTGGGCTCGGGCGCGTTCACCGACAGGCAGGTACGACGCCCCCCGTCGGCCGCGTTCGCCAGCGCCACCGCGTGCCCGGTGGTCCCGCTGCCGGCGAAGTAGTCGAGCACCCGGGCGTCCGCGGGCATGGTCTCCAGGATCCGGCGGACCAGGCCGGTGGGCTTCGGAGACTCGAAGACGTGGCCCACGAGGTCCTTGAGCTCGGACACGGCGGTGTCGGTGGAGCCGACCTCCTCGGCGAGCCAGATCGTGCGCAGCTTCTTGCGGCGGCCACCGACCGGGTGCCGCCAGTCGCGCTGGAAGACGTCGACGCGGTCCCCGGCCGGGCCGCGCACCAGCCGGCACTCGAGGTCGTCGAGCCGCTCCTCGATCCGCGGTCGCGACCAGCGCCAGACCGCGGGCGCACCGTCACCGAAGACCGGCTCGACCTCCACCGACCCGGCGAAGGGCACGGTCGACACCCGGCCGGAGTCCGGGTCGCCGTGGACGGGGAAGTGCAGGGTGGGCGCGGTCAGCGGGTTGAACTTCTTGTTGGTGTTGCGCAGCGGCAGCCGGCGGTAGCGGCGACCGTCCTCGGCGACCAGCGGGAAGTCCGACTCCACCACCGTCGTCGTCGACGACGCGTCGAGCACGCAGCGGGCCGGGTCCTTGGCGTAGACGAGGACGTACTCGTGCGACGTCGCGAAGCCGCGCCCGAGCTGGCGTCCCTTGGGGTTGAGGTTGACGACGACCTGCGCCAGGAAGGCGTCCTCGCCGTGCACCTCGTCGAGCAGCAGGCGCAGGTGTGCGACCTCGTGGTCGTCGATGCTGACGAAGAGCACGCCGCTGTCCGCCAGCACGCGGTGACCCGCCTCCAGCCGCGGACGCATGAAGTCCACCCAGGCCGCGTGCCGGCCGCGGGCGCCGGCGCCGCGCGCGCCGCGGAAGTCGTCGCGGTAGGCGAAGTCGTTGCCGGTGTTGTACGGCGGGTCGATGTAGACCAGGTCCGCCGAGCCGGTGGGCAGCGTGGCCAGCACGTCGAGGTTGTCGCCCTCGACGAAGGTGTTCCACGGTGCTGGCTCGGCCGTCACGGGCTCATCGTGACAGGCTCGGGGCGTGGCACGCCGTACCTTCACCCGGGCCGAGCTCGAGTCCTTCCGCGACGCCGTCGTCCCCGACCTGCTCCCGACGAAGCCCGGGCAGCGGCTGCGCCTGCTCTTCGTCGGCATCAACCCCGGGCTGTGGACCGCGGCGACCAGCACCCACTTCGCGCACCCGGGCAACCGGTTCTACCCCGCCCTGCTGCGCGCCGGCGTGATCACGCGGCCCATCGACCCGGCCGACGGGATGGACGACGCCGAGCGGGACGTGCTGCGCGAGCGCGGCATCGGGATCACCAACGTCGTGCACCGCGCCACCGCCAAGGCCTCCGAGCTGAGTGACGAGGAGCTGAAGGCCGGCGGCGCCGAGCTCACCGCGCTGGTCGCACGGGAGCGGCCGAAGGTGGTCGCGATCGCCGGGATCACCGCCTACCGTGCGGCGTTCGGCCTGCCGAAGGCCACGCCCGGCCGGCAGCCGGAGACCCTCGACGACCTGTGGTCCGGCGCCGAGCTGTGGGTGGTGCCCAACCCGAGCGGGCTCAACGCCCACGAGACCGTGGACACGCTCGCCGCGGCCTACCGCGCGGTCGGCGAGGCCGCGGGGATCATCTGAGGGCCACCCCCACGACCATCGGTACGACGGTCGCCGCTCCCCCGGGCATCCGCAGGTGCTCCACGTCCTCGACCCGGAACGGCGAGCGGCGCAGCGAGCCCAGGAAGTCCCGGTTGGGGTGGCAGCCGTCGGCGACCCGCACCTGCAGCGGCGTCGCCACCTCCTGCAGCACCCGGCGCAGCCCGGTGCCCCGCACGTGCTCGTGGAACAGGAAGGTGCCCCCGGGCCGCAGCACCCGGGCCAGCTCGGCCAGCGCCGCCTCCGGCCGGTCGAGCGAGCAGAACACCAGCGACGCGGCGACCGTGTCGAAGGAGGCGTCCGGGAACGGCAGGGCGTAGGCGTCGCCGTCCACGACCTGCCAGGCGCGGGCCCGCACGTCCGCCGTACGACGGTGCAGCTGGTCGCGCAGCGCCGGGTTCGGCTCCACCATCACCAGCTCGGTGACGGCCGGCGGGTAGTGCGGGACGGAGAAGCCGTTGCCGGTGCCCAGGTCGAGGGTGCGGCCCTGGGCCCGGGCCAGGTGGCGCGCCCGGATCGCGGCCTGGCCGGCGTCCTCGGCGCGGCCCATGACGGAGGGGTACCAGCGCGCGAAGAACCGCTGCCCGCGGCTGCCCCGGCCCTCGGTCACGGCGCGCTCGTGATGTCGACGCTGTCCTTGCCGCCCGCGTGGGCGACCATCCGCGGCGTGCTCTCGCCCTGCTCGACCCGGATCTTGACCTCCCAGGTGTAGGGGTCCTCGGACTCCTCCAGCACCTGGTGCACCGCCGCGACCATCCGCGCGGGATCCGCCACCGCGAGGTCGAAGGGCACCGGCTTGTAGTCGCTGTAGAAGTTGTTCTCCACCCGGACGGTGTAGCCGTCGGAGTAGCTGTTGCGCTCGACGTACCGGGTCTGGTCCTTGGCCGGGTCGTAGTACTCCACCGTCATGCTGTACTCGTCGAGGTGGACGGCGACCGGCCGCCGCTCACCTTCCGCCTCCCGCGCGTCCGCGAGGCCCGACCGGATGAAGGACTCGTCGAGCAGCTTGGTGTCGACCGTGCCGAGGCCGTCCCCGTCGTCGTCGCCACCGGCCTGGACCGCGACCACGATCGCGACGACGACCGCGACCACGATGCCGAGCACGACGAGCGGCTTGACCCAGGGAGCCCCCGGAGCCGGGGTCGCGGGCTTCTGCTGGGACTTCGGCTGGGGCCGCGGCGTGGGCTTCGGCCTCGCTGCCGGCCGGGGCGCCGGGCCCGGCAGGTCGGCCGGACCTCCGGCCTCGTCACGACGCTCGGCCGGTGGCTGGTAGCGGCTCCACCGTCTCTTCCTCGCCATGCGCGCAGCCTACAAAGCCGCGGGCGAGCGACTCAGAGCGTCTTCAGCCCGGTGACCCGCCAGTCGCCGTCGATCCGCCGCGCGTCGACGGAGAGCTGGGCGGCGTAGTAGGACGCCTCCTTGTCGGTGACCCGCTGGGTGGCCTGGTCGAGGAAGACGAGCAGCGTCGCGCGGTCGCCCTCGAGCTCCTTGACCGCGGAGACCTGCACCTTGGCGGAGAGCACGAGCTGCTGGCCTGGAGCCTTCTTGCGCAGCGTGGCGAAGAGCAGGTCGTAGTCCTTGCGAGCGTCACCGCGCAGCACCTCGTCGGCGGCCTTCTCGGTCGCCTCCGGGTTGCTGTAGTCGAAGGTGAAGGAGCGCACCAGCGCCGTCGAGACCGCGGACACGACGTCCTCGGTGCCGCTGTCGTCGACCTGGGCGAAGTTGCCGACGTTGTCGGTGTCCCGCGCGCGGTCGGCCTGCCAGAAGGCGACACCCGCACCGATGAGGAGCACGACCGTCAGGAGCGCCGCGCCGTGCTTGCGTACGGCGGTCACTGGACGTCCACCCCGATGAAGAGCAGCGACTCGACGAGCCACTTGCCGCCCACCTTGGTCAGGTCGACGGTGAACCGGCTGCGTTTCACGGTGGGCTTCACCGTGGGGTCCTCGGCGTCGGCCACGCTCACCTCGACCACGGCGATGACCGTGGCGGAGTCGTCCTTGAGGTCGATCACGCCGGCGTCGACGACCTTGGCCGTGCTGCTCTTGCCCTGGTCGGCGAGCAGGTCGCGGGTCTCCTTGGTGGTGGCCGCGAGCTGGTCCTTGAAGGTGCCGGTCGAGACCGACTCCCACTTCTTCAGACCGCCCTCGAGGTCGCGCGAGTCCAGGGTGTTGAGGGTCTCGACGTGGCTGCGCGCGGTGATCAGCACCTTGTCGCGCAGCTCGGCACGGGCGACCTCGGCGTCGTCGTGCCCGGTCGCCCGGACCCAGGACACCACGCCCCAGGCGAGCAGCACCACGGCGAGCAGCAGGACCGCGAGCTCGAGCACGCGCACCAGCTCACCGCTCCGCCGGCCCTCGTCGCCGGACGTCCCGTCGCCCTCGGCCGACGTCTCCGTGCTCGGCGCGTCCTCGACCGCCTGCGGCTCCTCGCTGTCGATGGCCCTCTCCTCCACGTCCGGCCCGATCATCGGGCGCCTCCCATCAGGTCACCGAGGTCGTCGGCCACGTCGATGTCGGCCACGCCCGGTACCGCCGTGGCGCGCGAGAGCTTCGAGGGGACCGCCTGCGGTCCCCGCACGTTGCCCTGGCTCCGCGGAGCGGTGCAGCCCGCCTGCCGGTTGAGCGGACCGTCGGTCACGTCGGTCCCCCGGCGCCGGGTCGTGCCACTGTAGCCGGACGTGCACGGCAGCGGGTTGAAGAAGGTCGGCACCAGGCCGAGGTTGATCCCGCGCGAGCTGGTGGTCGCCCAGCCGATGCTCACCGCCTCGGGCAGCTTGATCAGCGCGTCGCGCACGCCGTAGGCGTTGACGCTGAAGATCGTGGCCGTCGAGACCAGGTTGTTCATCAAGATCGCCAGTGGCTGGCCCACGTCCTTGATCAGCACGCCGAGCTCACGCGCGGCACCCGGCGTGGCGCCGATCAGCGTGCGCAGGTCCGCGTCGGAGTCGGCGAGGGTCTTGGAGAACAGCGCCAGGTCGTTGCTGTAGGCCGTGATCGCGCTCGCCGACTCCTCCTGGGTGCGCAGCACCTGCTCGGAGTTGCGGATCAGCGAGGCGGTGACGAGGAAGTTGTCGTCGGCGGCCTTCTGGAACTCCAGCGACGTACGGACCAGGCGGCTCACGTCACCGCTCAGCCCCTTCGAGAGGTCGTAGCTCTCGTCGATGACCGTGTTGAGCGCCTCGGAGGGCACCGAGGCGACGAAGTCGCGGCCGGTGCGCAGCACCTCGGACAGCTCCTGCGGCAGGTCCTCGGCGTCCCCACGCAGGTGGTCGCCGTCGGCGAGCAGGTCCTTGGTGTCATCGCCCTGCAGGTCGAGGTACTGCTCGCCGATGGCCGAGCGGTTGCGCACCTGGACCGTCGAGTCCGCGGGGATGTCGGGCGCGCCGCCGTCGATCGCCACGGTGACGTCGACCCCGTCCTCGGTCGCGTCCAGGTCGGTGACCTCGCCGACCTGGACCCCGCGGTAGGTCACCTCGGAGTTCACGAACAGCCCGCCCGCGTCGGGCAGCGAGACCTTGACCTCGTAGCCGTTGCTGAACGGTGTGATGCCGACGTACGACGCCCCGACGTAGCTCGTGCCGAGCAGGGCCACCAGCGCGAACATGCCGAGCTTGGTGTGGACGCTGCGAGTGAGCTGCTGCATCACTGACCCCCTGCGGTGCTGGCGGTGTCGGAGGACCCCGGCGTGGACGTCGAGCCGGAGCCGGACGGCGTCCCGCTCGGCGTACCGGACGGGGAGGACGAGGAGCCGGAGGACGAGGAGCTGCTCGGCCGGTCACTCGGCAGGATCGACGGGCCGGTCACGCTCGGTGACGGGTTGCCCGCCGTCGCGCTGCTCGTCGGAGGGAGAAGGGGTGGTGGCGCCGTGGTGCGGGGAGAGACGCGCCCCGGCGCCACCGAAGCGCTCGTGGGTTGTGGCCACGTGCACTTGTCCTTCTCTTCGATGCCCACCGCGCACGGGCTAGGGAGGGTGCGGAAGTTGGTGGACATGAAGACATTGAGGTAGTCGCCCTTGATCGCGCCCAGGACCGAGTCCGGGAACGGGTAGGTCAGCAGGATCTCCATGGAGTACGGGAGGTCCGAGCCGGCCTTGGCGAGCTGGGTGAGGATCGGGTCGAGCAGCTGCAGGTCGCGGACCATGTCGGCCTGCGACGCGTTGAGCGTGCGCACGGTGATCCGGGAGAGCCGGTCGAGCGAGGTCAGCATCCGGGTCAGCTGCGGACGCTGCTCGGCGAGCACCTTGAGCCCCGGCGAGAGGTTGTCGAGGACCTTCGCGATCTGCGCGCGGTCGCCGTCGAGGCTCTTGCCGAGCCGGGCCAGGCCGTCGATCGCGCCGGTGATCGCGCCGCGCTTGCGGTCGAGCACGCCGACGAACCGGTTGAGCTGGACCAGGAAGGCCCGGATCTCCTCGGTCCGTCCGTCGCCGACCTGCTGCAGCTCGCGGGAGATCTCCTGGAACTGCGCGATGCCGCCGCCGTTGAGGACCAGGGAGAGCGCGCCGAGCACCTGCTCGGCCGTGGCCGCCGCATCCGTGGAGCCGGTCGAGAGCTCCGCGCCGTCCGCGAGCCGGCGGCTCGAGGCCTGCGCCACCGAACCCTCCGGGCGCACCAGCGCGACGTACTTCTCACCGAGCAGCGAGGTCTGCTGCAGCCGGGCCTCGGTGTCGCCGGGCAGGTCGAGGTCACCGCGCAGCAGCATCTCCACCTCGGCCGTGCGGCCGTCCTTGGAGAGGGTGATGTCGGTGACCCGGCCGACCGCGACGTTGTCGACCTTGACGCTCGACTGGGGCACCAGGTCGAGCACGTCGGTGAAGTCGGCGGTGACCGTGATCGGCTCGTCGCCCACGTCCGCACCGCCGGGCAGTGGGGCGTCGTAGACCCCGCCGGAGAGGATGCCGCACCCGCTGAGGGTGAGGCTCGCGGCGGCCAGGCCGGCCGCGACCGTACGTCGGATCGCCATCATCGTGCTCCGTCCAGGCCGGGCAGCAGCACCGGCGGCGCGTCGGGCGAGGTGCGGGCCCGGCTGCCGTCGTTGCTCCAGATGGTGAGCTCGTTGAGGTTGCCGCGACCGCTGATCGTGTTGCTGCTCGGGTCGTAGGCCTTGATGAAGTTCTGCAGCGCGAGCGGGATCGTGCGCACGGCCTCCTCCAACGACTTGCGCTGCTTCACCAGGACCTGGGTCGGGCCGCGCAGGCCGTCGACGCTGCGCTTGAGGGCCGCCCGGTTGTCCTTGATGAAGCCCTCCAGCAGGGCCAGCGCGTCGCCCAGCTCGGTGATCGCCGAGGAGAGGTTCTCCCGGTCCTCGGAGAGGTAGCGCGCCACGACGGCGAGCTGCTTGTTGGCGCCTGCGACGCCGCTGTCGTGCTCGAGCAGCGTGCTGTTGAGGCTGTCGAGGTTCTTGATGGTCTCGAAGAAGTCCTTGTCGAAGCCGGACACCGTCGCCGAGGCCTCGGAGAACTCGCTGATCATCGTGTTGAGGTCCGCGCCCTGGCCGTCGAGGTTGGCGGCCAGCGTCTTGAGGAAGTCCGAGAGGGCGCCGTTCTTGTTGGCGCCGTTGGGGCCGAGCTGCTGGCCGACGTCGACCAGGCTCTTGTACATCTCGTCGATCTCCACCGGCACGGCGGTGGTGTCGATCCGGGCCCCGCTCTCCAGCTCCGGGCCGCGCTCCCACGGCTTGGTGAGCTGGACGTAGCGGTCGCTGACCAGGGTCGGCGCCACGATGACCGCGCCGGTGTCGGCCGCGACCTTCTGGTCCTCGTCCAGCTCCATGCTGACCCGGACCTTCTTGCCGACCGGCTCGACCTTGGTGACGGTGCCGACCGGGACGCCGAGGATCTGGACGTCGGAGCCCGGGTAGAGACCGACCGCGGAGTCGAAGTCGGCCGTGAAGGTGATCGGGTCGCGCAGCAGGTTGGCACCGACCACGGCCCCGGTGACCACCAGGGCCAGGCCGAGCAGGACGGCGACGAAGCGCATCGTCGGGGACTTCATCGAGAACCTCCGGGACGGCAGTCGCGGACCACGTCGTTGTCGAGCACCGGTGCGTCCTTGCCGTCGAAGAGCCCACAGATGTAGGAGTCGATCCAGCGACCGTTGCCCATGGCGGCGGTCAGCATCCGGTAGTAGGGACCGAGCACGTTGACCGCGTCGTTGAGGTGACGCTGGTTGCGGCGCAGCAGCGCCGCCACCCGGTCGAGCTTCTCCAGCGCCGGTCGCAGCTGCTTCTCGTTGTCGCGCACCAGGCCCTGCAGCTCACGCCCGAGGGTCGTCGTGCTGCGCAGCAGCTGGCGGATCGACTCGCGCCGGTTGGCGAGCTCGGTGAGCAGCAGGTTGCCGTCGTCGACGAGCTTGCCGAGCTCCTCGTTGCGCGCCGAGAGCGTGCCGGTGACCTTGCTCGTGGACTTGAAGAGCGAGGCCAGCTCGTCGTCGCGGCTGGAGATCGTCCGCGAGAGCCGGCTCAGCCCGTCGACGAGCCCGCGCACGGACTCCGGGGTGTCCTGGAAGACCTCGGACATGGTGGCCAGGCTCTTCTCGAGCTGGTCGGTGTCGATCTCGGTGAGGGTGGCGGACAGGTCGGAGAAGGCCGCCTGCACGTCGTACGGCGTGGTGGTGTGGTCGAGCGCGATCGGCCCGTCCAGCTCCCCGGAGCCCAGCGGGTCGAGGGAGAGGTACTTCTTGCCGAGCAGCGTCTTGATCTTCACCGCGGCCGTCGTCTCCTCGCCGAGGCTGACGCCCTTGACCCGGAAGCCGACGAGGACCTTGTTGCCGTCGAGCTCGATCGAGGTGACCTTGCCGACCTTGACCCCGGCGACCCGCACCTCGTCGCCGGCCCGCAGGCCGGCGGTCTCGGCGATGTACGCCTCGTGCTTCTCCCCTCCCCCGACGACCGGCAGGTCGTCGGCGTAGAAGGTCGCGAAGAAGACACCCACCAGGGCAGCGATGCCGATGAGGGCGATCACGACCCGGTTGCGCTCGGCGAACGCGGTCGGGTAGCGCCTCAGCCGTCCGGCCATCACTTGCACCTCCCTGCGACCGGCTTGACGCCGCGGTCGCCGTAGTAGCCGTCGGGCAACGGGATCCGGCCGTTGATCGAGCAGACGTAGAAGTTGACCCACGAGCCGTAGCTGGCCGTCTTGGCCAGCCGGTTCAGCTTCGTCGGCAGGATCTGCAGCGAGCGGGCGATCACGTCCTCGTTGTCGGCGAGGATCCCGGACAGGTCGCCGAGCGACTTGATCGAGGCCTTCAGCGCCGGCCGGCCCTCCTGGAGCAGCCCGGCGACGGACTCGGAGAGGTCGCCCATGCCCTTGAGCGTGCTGCCGATGGTGGTGCGGTCCTGGGCCAGCCCGCTGACCAGCTCCTGCAGCGTGACCAGGGTGGTGTCGAGCTGGTCGGAGCGCTCGTTGACGACGCCCAGCACGGAGCTGAGGTTGGTGATCAGGTCACCGATCACCTGGTCGCGGTCGGCGAGCGTCGAGGTCAGGCTGGCCGTGCTCTTGAGCAGGCCCTCCACCGTCGGGCCCTCGCCCTGGAAGACCGCGACGATCTGGGCGCTGAGCTCGTTGACGTCCTTGGGGTCGAGCAGGCGGAACAGCGGCTGGAAGCCGTTGAACAGCACCGTCAGGTCGAGCGCGGCCTGGGTGTGGTCGAGGTCGAAGACGTAGCCCGGCTTCAGCCGGTCGCCGGTGACGTCGCCCGGCTCCAGCGCGATGTAGCGCTGGCCGACCAGGTTGCGGAAGAACAGCTCGGCACGGGCGCCCTCGCCCAGCGGGGCGTTCTCGCTGACGGTGAAGGTCACCTTGGCCAGCCGCTTGCGGCTCACCTCGACGGCGCTCACCGTGCCGACCTTGACGCCGGCCATCCGGACGTCGTCACCCTTGTTGAGGCTGGTGGCGTCGCTGAAGTAGGCGACGTACTCGTCGCGCGCGCCCTCGCTGCTGTTGCGGATCGTGCCGGCCAGCGCGAGCGTCGCGAGCACCGTGGCCAGCGCGAACACCAACGACTTGGTCAGCGTGACGACGACACCGCGGCGGGTGGTGGTGGAGCTCATCGGACCTCCACCTCCGCGCCGCGCAGCAGCGGACCGACCAGCAGGCTGCCCCAGGCCGGGTACGCCGACGGGGAGACCCCCGCCTCGGGCGCCATCAGCTCGGCGATCAGCTGGTTCTCGGCCGGGGAATTGGCCTCGCCCAGGCCCTGCGTGTCCGCGAACATCGCACGGGTGCGGTCGCTCGGCGGCGGCAGGATCCGCGCCGGGCCGTCGCTGCCGCCGTCGGCCGTGGCACGCGCCGGCTTGACGCTGCCGTCCTGGTAGGGACAGCGCGGCGCGCCCTTGGTGGCGAACGTCGGGTCGTCACGACCGATGACGTACTTGCCCCGGCTCGGGGTGACGTTGAGGACGACGTGCACGCCCGGCTCCTTCGTGCCCTTGCCCAGGGTCTTGTCCATGACCGGGATGAAGTCGCGCAGCGAGCGGAACAGGCACGGGAACTCGGTGGCGTACGGCGCCACCGCGGCCAGTGCACGGCGGCTCTCCTTCGACAGCGAGATGATCGTGTCGGAGTTGGCGACCAACCAGGAGTTCGTCTCGTCCGAGGCCGCGATGACCGAGGCGAAGAGCGCGTTGACCTGGCTCTGCTGGTCGACCAGCGTCTTCGAGGTGACCGTCATGCTGTCGAGCGCGTCGACCAGGTCCGGTGCGGCGTCGGCGTAGGTGTCGGCCACCCGGCCGAAGGACGCGAGGTCGTCGGCCAGCTTCGGGGTCAGCGGGTTGATCTTGGTGAGGTACTCCCCCCACGACGCCATCGCCTCGCCGATGTCGGCGCCGTTGCCGCGCAGGGCCAGCGCGAGCTCGCCCAGGGTCGCGGACAGCTTCTCCGGCTTGATCGCCTTGAGCACCGGCAGCAGCTCGTCGAAGACCTCCTCCAGCTCGACGGCCGCGGCCGAGGAGTCCTGGTGGATGGTGTCGCCGGCGTCGAGGGTCGGACCGCCCGCACCCGGCTGGACCAGCGCGACGTACCGCTCACCGAAGAGGGTCTTCGGCAGCAGTCGCGCGGTGGTCGTCTTGGGCAGCTCGTCGAGCACGTCGGGCTCCAGGGCCAGGGTCAGCCTCGCTCCCCCGTCGCGCGGCTCGATCTCGGTCACCTTGCCGACCGGGACACCGTTGAGCTTCACGTCCGAGCCCTTCTGCAGGGCGTTGCCGAGCGTGCCCGTGGTCAGCGTGATGTCGCTGCGGTCGGCGAAGACCTGGTTGTAGGCCAGCCAGGTGCCGACGCCGATGGCGAGCACCAGCACGCCGTAGCCCACCCCGAGGAGCGCGTCGCGCAGACGCCCCAGACCGCCGCTCATCCCGCGATCCTCACGGTCACGGTGGTGCCCCACATGGCCATCGACAGCGCCAGGTCGAGCAGCGCGACGACGACGAGGGTGCGGCGCACCGAGCGACCCACCGCCAGGCCGACGCCCGCGGGCCCGCCCTTGGCGAAGAAGCCGAGCCGGCAGTGGATGAGGATGATGAGCACCGCGAACACCAGCACCTTGCCGAACGAGAGCAGGATGTCGCCGGGCGGCAGGAACAGCTGGAAGTAGTGGTCGTAGGTGCCGGCGGACTGACCGCGCAGCTGCACGGTGACCAACCGGCTGCCGAAGTACGACGTGAGCAGGCCGATCACGTAGAGCGGGATGATCGCGATGAAGCCCGCCACCACGCGGGTGGAGACGAGGAAGGGCACGGCGTCGAGGCCGATCACCTTGACCGCGTCGATCTCCTCGCTGATCCGCATCGCGCCCAGTTGGGCGGTGAAGCCCGCGCCCACGGTCGCCGACATCGCCAGCGCCGCCACCAGCGGGGCGATCTCGCGGGTGTTGAAGTAGGCGGAGATGAAGCCGTTGAGCGCGGCCGTGCCGATCTGGTCGAGCGCGGCGTAGCCCTGGAGGCCCACGACGGTGCCGACGAACAGGCTCATCCCGGTCATCACGCCGACGGTGCCGCCGATGACGGCGAGCGCACCGGTGCCGAAGCTGACCTCCGACAGCAGGCGCCAGATCTCCTTGGGGTAGAGCCGGACCGCGGTCGGGATGCCGGCCAGGACACGGCCGTAGAAGCGGATGTCGCGCCCGGCCTGGACGACCCGGTCGAGCTGGCGGTCCCACCAGGGACGCTTGGCGACGACGGGGTGCGGCGGCCGGGCCTTGGGCGGACGCGGGGCGGTGTGCTCGCCGGCGGCGGTGCTCATCAGGCTCCCTTCCCGGGCACCAGCTGCAGGTAGAGCGTGGTGACGACGAAGTTGACGAAGAAGAGCAGCAGGAAGGTCACGACCACCGACTGGTTGACCGCCTCCCCGACGCCCTTCGGACCGGGGCGGGTGTTGAGGCCGCGGTAGGCCGCGACGGTGCCGGCGAGGAAGCCGAAGAGGACGGCCTTCATCTCGCCCACGATGAGGTCGGAGATCTGCGCGAGGGCGGTGAAGCTGGCGAGGTAGGCGCCCGGCGTACCGCCCTGGACGACGACGTTGAAGAAGTAGCCGCCGAGGACGCCGACCACCGAGACCAGGCCGTTGAGCAGGACGGCGGCGATGACACAGGCGATCACCCGGGGTACGACGAGCTGCTGGACCGGGTCGACACCCATCACCCGGGTCGCGTCGATCTCGTCGCGGATCGTGCGTGAGCCGAGGTCGGCGCAGATGGCCGCACCTCCGGCTCCCGCGATCACCAGCGTGGTCACGATCGGTGCGGCCTGCTGCACGACGGCGAGCACGGAGGCGGCACCGGTGAAGGACTGCGCACCGACCTGGACGGTCAGGGTGCCGAGCTGGAGGGCGATCACGGCGCCGAACGGGATCGCGATGAGCATCGCCGGGATCCACGAGACGCTGGTGACGAACCAGAACTGGTCGAGCAGCTCACGTGCCGCGAAGGGGCGGCGGAAGGTGGCCCGGATGGTGTCCATGCCGAGCGCGAAGAAGGCGCCGGTCTGGTCGAGGGCGCGGGTCAGCGGGTTGGGCTTGGCGATGGCAGGTGGTCGGTCTGCCTCCTCGTCGTCGGCGACGTACAGCGACGACTCGCCGCTCGCCACCCGACGGGCGTGTCGTTCGGTCGCGGGCCGCGGCATGCCGCTGGCGGGCAGCAGCTGGCGCGGCAGGACCTCGATCGCACGGGCGCCCGCGCGCACCATCGTCGGCGCGCCGACGGCGTCGACCGGGTAGCCGTAGTCGTCGAGCACCGGGGCGTTGCTGGAGTGGTCGACCTCCTCGCTCATCCCGATCGGGCCGACCGGGTCTCCGGCCATGAACTGCGAGACCACCGGGTGGTCGGTGAGCAGGAACTGCTCACGCGGGCCGTACATCACCAGCTGGCGGCGGTAGAGCATGCCGAGGTTGTCGGGCAGCGTGCGCGCCAGCTCGATGTTGTGCGTGACCACGAGCATGGTGGCGTCGGTCTGCGCGTTGACGTCGAGCAGCAGCTGGGCGAGGTTGGCCGTGCGGACCGGGTCGAGGCCGGAGTCCGGCTCGTCGCACAGGATGATCTCGGGCTCGGTCACCAGCGAGCGGGCCAGGCCGGCACGCTTGCGCATGCCGCCGGAGATCTCACCGGGCAGCTTGTGCTCCTGGCCCAGCAGACCGACCATGTCGAGCTTCTGCATGGTGATCTCGCGGACCTCGGTCTCGCCCTTCTTGGTGTGCGCGCGCAGCGGGAAGGCGACGTTGTCGTAGACGCTCATCGAGCCGAAGAGCGCGCCGTCCTGGAAGAGCACGCCGAACTTCTTGCGCAGCTCGAGACGGTGCGACTCCTTCGCGGTCACCATGTCGACGCCGTTGACCAGGCAGCTGCCGGACTCCGGGCGCAGCAGTCCCATCAGGGACTTGAGGAAGACCGACTTGCCGGTGCCGGAGGGCCCGAGCAGCGCGGTGATCTCACCGGGGGGCAACGTCAGGGTGACGTCGCTCCAGATGTTCTGGGAGCCGAAGCTCTTGGTGAGTCCGGTGACCTCAACGGTGCCGCCCATGGCGGACCTCCTGCCTCTCGCTGGTGCTGCACATGCTCATGGGTTCTCGGCCGCCGTGGGGGCAGGCGTGCCGCTGGGGGTGGCCGTCGCACTGGTCGCGTCCGTCGGGCTCGCGCTCGGCGAGGCCGTGTCGGTGGGAGTGGGGGTCCCGCTCGGGGTGGTGGTGGGGCTCGCACCGGGCGTGCCGCTCGTCGTACCACTCGGCGAGGGGTGGGGGCTCGTCCCGCCGGCGGTCGCAGATGCCGCCGGCGGGACGAGAGTCGGTCGTCCACCGGGAGGGGTGACGAAGGAGGGCGTCGCGCTCGCGCCCAGCACCGGCCGCGCCGCGCAGCGGCACAGGTCGGGCAGGACCGGGAGCGGCCCGATGACGGTGGGGGGCGGCGGCACCTGCGCGGCCTGGCGCTCGTAGCGCGTGGCCAGCGCGAGCACGGTGGGCACGAAGCCCGGCGCCCGGTGGTAGGACGTCAGCGCGCTCCGCAGCGCCGCCGGCTTCGTCAGGTCGCCCTTCGCGCACAGCAGCACGGCCGCCGCGAGGGCCGCGTCGTCGATGTCGTGCGGGTTGCGCCGGCCGTCGGAGTCCGCGTCGACCGCGACCGCGCGCCACGTGCTCGGCAGCAGGGCCATCGGGCCCACCGGCGCGTCCCAGGTCGGGTTGCCGTCGACCTTGCCGAGGTCGGTGTCCGGCAGCTCGCCGCGCCCGCCCTTGCCGTCGAGCGGCGCGAGCAGCGCCGGTCCGCGGTTGTGGTTGGACTCCACGCGGCCGATCGCCGCCAGCGTCGTCCACCGGATCCCGCAGGTCGAGGCGCTCGACATGATCGTCGCCGCGCGCTGGTAGGCCGCCACCACCGCCACCGGGGTGGAGCCGAGCGACCCCGGGAAGTCGCTCGGTCCCCCGACCCGCTGGCGTCGTACGGTCACCGTGGGGTCGGCCGCCACCACCGGCACGGCGGCCGTGGTGAGCGGTGCGGCTGCCGAGGTCTCCTCGGTCCGCTCCGGCGTGGGAGGGGTGGTGTCGGACGCCGCCAGGTTCATCACCTGCACTGCTCCTCCGATCGTCCCGGCCGCCGCGAGCGTCACGCCCGCCAGCACCGTGGCGACGTGGCGCCGACGGACCGACCTTCCTCCCCGAGACATGGCCCTCCCTCCCCGTGACTACGGTCACATGACTCCGGGCACAGTCAATGCCGGACGCGCTGTCGCGGCTAGTGGTCAACGGCAATTCATCCGATGCCCACACGGATGTTGTGATGCGGGTGACAACTTTTGGGGGCTGCTCCTTTGCTTTCCCCGGTGCGGCCCGGGCTGCCGAGGTGGGGGTCGGGGGCGTTGTCAGCCGGGTGACAAGGAGCGCCTCGCGTCGTCCCCGGGGAAGGGTGGAGCCGCCGGCCCCGACGGGACCGGCGGCTCCGATTCATGGGGGTCAGGAGAGGGACAGCGGCGTGCTGCCCGAGGGTGGGACGTTGGTGAAGTAGCCGCTCAGCACGACCTGGTCACCGGGCTGGAAGTCGAGGTTCACGCAGAACGACCCGGTGGCCGAGGTGACGGCCATGGTCGACGCCGACGTCGTCGGGGTGAAGCGTTGGGTGCTGGTGTCGAAGGATCCGGGGACCGAGCCCGTGAACCTCAGGTCGCACGCCGCCCCCACGATCCTCATGCTCACGCCGCTGAGCCGAGCCGGCCAGGTGGTGCCGGTCGCCGGCCCCGTGACGTCCAAGGTCCAGGCCGGGTCGACCGTGATCGTGACGTGCCCCATGACCGGGTTGGTGCAGGCAGAGGTCAGCGCCCCCAGGTCGAGCGCCGCACTCCCGAAGGCACGCGCCGTGCCCGCCTGGTCGACCTGGCCGGCGACGTCGAACTGCGTGCAGTGGTACTGCTGCCCGGCGGGCACGTCGGTGATGTCGATGCTCGTGCCCACCAGGCGCACCGACGGACCACCCGCCGGTGTGTACGTCGTGCCAGCGCGGGCATCGACGGCGGCCGTCGCCACCAGCCCCAGCGCGAGCGCGGTCGTGGCGAGCAGGCGGGTGATCCGTCGCATGTCAGCTCCTCAGGACAGCGACAGCGCCGTGCTGCCGGTCGGCGGGACGTTGGTGAAGTAGCCACCGAAGGACATCTGGTCACCGACCTGGAAGTCGAGGGGCACACAGAAGCCCCCGGCGACAGCGGTCAGCACGAGGGTCGACGCCGCCGGCGTCGGCGTGAAGCGCTGAGTAGCGGTGTCGAGCGTGCCCGGCACCGTGCCGGAGAAGGTCAGGTCGCAGCCCACCCCCACCATTCGGATCCTCACCCCGCTCAACCTGGCTGGCCAGGCGGTGCCGTTGGCGGGACCGGTGACATCCACCGTCCACCCCGGATCGACCGTCGAGGTCAGGTTCCCGACGATCGGATGGACGCACTGGGACGTCAGCGCTCCGAGGTCGGCTGCCGCCGTCCCGTGGGAACGAACCGCTCCCGGATCGATGACCCGTCCCGCGACGTCGTACTGGCTGCAGGCGATCGTCTGACCCGCGGGGACATCGGTGATGGTGACGATGCTGCCGACGAGTCGGACCGATGGGCCACCTGCCGCCGTGTACGTCGTACCGGCGCGGGCCTCGACGGCGGCCGTTGCCACCAGCCCCAGCGCGAGCGCCGTCGTGGCGAGCAGGCGGGTGATGCGTCGCATCGTCAGCTACTCAGGACAGCGACAGCGCGGTGCTGCCGGTCGGCGGGACGTTGGTGAGGTAGCCCCCGAACTCGGTGGTGTCGCCCGGGGAGATGCCGAGGCTTGCGCAGCCCGAGCCGGTCACCGCGGTCGGCGTGATCGTCGAGCTCGTCGGCATGAAGCGCTGGGTCGAGGTGTCGAAGACACCGCCCAGGTCACCGGCCATGTCCACCTGGCAGCCATCGGCGTTCCAGTCGAGCTCGACGCCGGTGAACCGCACGGGCCACGCGGTCCCGGTGGCAAGACCGGTGACCTCGAAGGACCACGTGCCGCTGGTGAACGTGAGGCTGGCGCCGGAGTCGGTGGTGCAGCCGCTGGAGAGCGAGGCGATCGAGCCGGCGGGTGCGCCGACCGGGCGCGCCGTCCCGGGGTCGGTGAGCGTGCCGGACGGGTGGAAGTCTGTGCAGTTGATGGCCTGCCCGGCCTCGAACCAGATCGCGACGTTCGTGCCGACGAGGTTCAGGCTCGGCCCACCCGACGGGGTGTACGTCGTGCTCGCTTGGGCTTCGGAGGGGCCTGCAGAGACGAGTCCGGCGACGAGGGCCGCCGTTGCCGCCAGCCGGGCCGTGGGATGCAACGTCATGATGTGCTCCTCGGAGATCTCAGGGGTTGGCGATGGTGAGGCCAGTGCTCGGGCTCGGCGGGACGTTGGCGAAGGTCCCGGTGAGTCCGACGGTGTCGCCAGCCTGGACGTCCACCGTCACGCACATCGAGCCGGTCGGTGGCGCCGGAGTGTCCGAGATCATCAACCCGACGGCGACTCCCTCACCAGGGGGCCGGGGGTTGCCGAGCGGGGTGAACACCCCGGTCACCGGATCGAGCTTCCCGTTGATGAAGCCGCTGATGTAGAAGTCGCAGTTCGCCCAGTGCACCGCCCAGCGGACGTTGTTGATGCGGGCTGGCCACTGACCCCCGGCAGTGCGGTCGCCCGTGATCGCGAAGCCGGGGGTGGTGAGGGCCGTGAACGTCGTCGGCCCCATGATCCCGTTGGTGCACCCGGTCGTGGTGAGGGCGCCCAGGCTGGCCGCGTTGCTGCCGTAGGCTCGGCTGATCCCGGGACTGGCCACGGAACCGCCGAGGGAGAAGCCCTTGCAGTCGATCCACTGCGCGGACTCGATGAGCTCGAGGTAGGCACCCGCGCTGGGGGGCTGTGTGCTTGACCGCTTGACGCTGGCGACGAAGCTCACGGCCGGACCACCCGTCGGGGTGTAGGTCGTCGCGGCGACCGCCTCGGTGGTCACGCTCGCCAGCAGGAGCGCGGCCGCAACCGTCACGATCCTCAGGAGGGCACGGCGGCTGCGGAGACCTCGACGACGAATCTGCAACATGTCCGGCTACTCCTTGCTTGTGTTCTCACTTCGGATGAGGTGCCTGAGCGGTACGAAGGAGCAGGCGACCGTGACCGAGCTCAGGGGTTGGCGATCGACAGGTTGGTGCTGCCTGCGGGCGGCGTGCTCAGGAAGGACCCACTGAGCGCGACCGTGTCACCCGCCTGGAAGTCGAAGGTCACGCAGAACGAGCCTGTCGGCGGTGCCGGCGTGCTGGCGATCGTGAGCCCGACGGCGCCCGTGTTCGGCAAGAACGAGTGCGCCGCGGGGTCGAACCTGCCGTTGATGACGCCGCTGATGTACAAGTCGCAGTTGGGCCAGTGGACGGCCCACACGACGTTCTTCATCCGGGCCGGCCACGTACCGCCGGTGGAGTCACCCACGACGGCGAAGGTGGGGGTCGTCAGCGCGGTGACCGCCGTCGGCCCCAGGATGTGGTGGTTGCAGCCGGTCGTGCCGAACGAGCCCAGCGAGACACCGTCGGCACCGTAGGCCCTGCTGGTGCCGGGGCTCAGCACCGAGCCGCCCAACGACATCTTGGTGCAGGTGATCGTCTGCTCAGGCTCGACGAGCGTGATGCTCAGCCCGGTCGCCGCGAAGCTGGCGGCCGGCCCACCCGTCGGGGTGTACGTCGTGGCCGCCGTGGCAGGCGGCATCGCTGTCGCGAGCAGGAGCGCCGTGGCGACGAGGAGAACACCGACGGCCTGGGTGAAGATCTTCATCGGCTCGCGGTGTCGCCATCCGGCAACGGCGGGCGAGGAAGGAGCGGCGGGGCGGGAAGCGGGCAGTGGATGCCGTCGTTCTGGCACTTCTCCATGTTCGCGAGGTCGAGTCCGCCTTCGTGAGGGATGATCGACTTCTGGTTCACGACCACCGGGTTGTTGGGCCCGGACGCCATGGCTGTCACCAGGGGACTGAGATCGTCACCGTTGCTCCCGCACCCCACGAACCGGGGAATGTCGATCCCTGACGATGCGTGCACGACCAAGCCTCGGTCAGTCCCGTAGTACGGCGAGTCCAAGGGCGCACGCGCGGCGATGTGGACGCCCTCGCGCGCCTCGATCGTTCCCCCACCGCCCGCGGTGTAGCCATCGGTCGTCGGCCCGTCGGTGCCCCACATCTGAAGCTGCGCCGGCCGCACCGTCCGGCATGATTTCCCCAGGTTCACCGGGACGCCGTCGACGCGCAGGTCGCTGAGGGTGACCTCCACCTCTCCTACCAAGAGGTTGTGATCCCGTGCCGTGAACGACGGGTCACAGCCGGCCCTGGTCACCACCCAGTTGTGCGCGCGGATCGGGCGTACCTTGCCGCCGGCCCGCGCCAGCCGCAGCGTCATGACAACCGACGCCGGGATGGAGCCGAAGGCGACGAGGTTCACCCGGGTCGTCGCCAGGCGGCCCACATCGATCCCTCCACCCTTGAGCCTCACGTAGGGGTAAAGGTGGCTCTGAAGATAGAACCCGCGCTCCTGCGTCTCCTGGTCATCCGTTGCGCACGACGGTTGTACGAAGGGATCGGAGATGCAGGGCCGTCCTCGGGCGCACAGCGCGGCGTAGGTCGTCGGGTTGTCGACCGGGGTGTTGTAGAGGTTGGTGTAGAACACGCCCCAGATCGGCTCCGGGTTGCCGATGGTGATGTAGGTCTTCGAGCGCCGAACGACCGTGCCCTGCGAAGCGGTGACGATGCCCTGCGCGAGGCTGAACGGTGTTGATGGCAAGTCTTCAGATCCAGGCACGGGGTCTCCCGGCGCGCTGCTGCTGGGCATCGAGAGCAGCGCGATGACGACGGCCACCATGGACGTGACGACAGCGACCCGCCTCATCGGCGTGGCGTTGCGCAGGTGTCGTGATCGCATGGGGACGGGTGACCTCCGAGTCGGCTGGAGAGAGACGTTAGTGCAGGAGGACCGCCACAGCCGGCGGCACGGACCCCGAGGTCCGTGCCGCCGGCGCGACGGTCAAACGATCACGGGTTGGTGATCGCCACGGCGGTGCCGGTGTTGGTCCAGCTGCCGCCGACCGCGACGTTGTCGCCCGGCTGCAGGTCGAGCGTGACGCACATCGAGCCGCTCGGAGCACCCGCGCCGCTGTTGATGGTCAGGCCCGACGCACCCGAGTTCGGCGTGAACTTCTGGGTGGCCGTGTCGAACTTGCCGTTGACGACACCGGAGGCGGTGAAGGTGCAGTTCACGGCGCTGACGTTGGCGACGACGTTCTTCAGGCGGGCCGGCCACACGGTGCCGGTCTTGTCACCGGTGATGGCGACGGTCCAGGTGCCCGACGGGGTGACCGTGGTGGCACCGGCGATCGGGTTCGTGCAGCCGCTGGAGGTGAGCGTGCCGAGCGAGCCCGCGTCGGCGCCGTAGGCCCGGCTGGTGCCCGAGCTGGTGACGGAGCCGCTGAGGTTGAACGTGGAACAGGTCAGCGTCTGGCCGGCCTCGATGTCGGTGAAGCTGACGCTGGAGCCGACGAAGTTGGCCGAGCCACCCGTGGGGGTGTACGTCGTCGCGGCCTGCGCGCCGGTCGCCGTCATCGCGAGGATGGCAGCCGAGGCGGCACCCGTCGCCACGAGGCCACCGGTCAGACGGTTGATGCGCTTGTTCATTCGAATCTCCTTCATGGGGGTTGGGGTGTTGCGGGTTGAGGTGAGAGCAGTTCGGTGAGACCGGGTGGGCCTCGTCACGGCTGGCGCGGGTTGCTGAGCGTCAGCGACAGGGTGTTGTCGCTGCCCGGCACCAGGGCGTTGATCGGGATCGAGCCGAAGGTGGGGAAGAAACCGGGGATGTCGAAGAAGTTCAGCGGCGTGCAGCCGGTGAAGTTGCCGATCGTGTAGGTGTCCTTCAGCGTGCCGCCGCCGTTGATGGTGAAGTAGCCGGTCGGCGGGGTGGTGCTGTTGTCGATCACGCTGTCGGCGTTGATCGTGACCGGGTTGACGGTGTGGCAGTTGCTGCCGACGGCCAGCGGCCACCAGACGCCGAACACGCGGGCCTCGACGTTGCTGAGCTTGATGTCGTACTTGACCTGCGACTTGAGGTCGAGCGCCTGGCGCGGCGAGGGCAGCTTGGTGAGCGTGCCGGTGATCTTGCCGACCTGGGTCATGGTGACCTTGGCCCGGGCCGGGATGCCGAGGATGTCGAAGTTCATCGTCTGCGGCGGGATCACCATGGTGCCGTCGATGATCGGCGTCGGCACCGGGGCGATCGTGTCGATGGTGACCGAGATCGTGGTGGGGCCGATTGCCATGTCGGCGTCGACCTGGTTGCCGACGTGGGTGGTGCCCACGGCGTCGTACACGACGGTGAGGTGGTTCGGGTCGGGGTCGACCGCGTTGGCGGCCGGCTGCACGGCGGCGGCAGAACCGGCGACGAGCGCGAAGGCGCTCAGCACCAGCGCGGACCTCCGGCGCGTCTTGGAAAGGATGTTCACAGTGCCTCCTGGGGGTGAAGACGGATGGCGTCGTGGCGTGAACCGCGACTGTCCCGAGCCGTCGTGTTGTGATCACCGCCACCGTGGAAGCGAGCGACTTCCAGGGTCAACGGAAGAGCCGGGCGGGGGCCCGAAATCCGGACGTCCGTCCGGAGAACAAGGTCAGGAGCGGGCCGCACGAGCAGCCACCTCCTCGCGCCAGCCCGGAAGGCTGGCGTGCAGGGCGACGACGATCGCGGCGTGCGCGGCGGGCTCGTCGAGCGCCTCTCCGAGCAGCTGCTTGCCGACGCGCAGCCGGTCGTGCGCGGTCTGCCGCGCGACGTGGTGGCGCTGGGCGATCACCGACAGCGGCTCACGTGACTCCAGCCAGGTCAGCAGCACCTCGCCGACCTCGACCCGGCGGGTGGGGCGCAGGTCGCGCAGCGCGGCGAGGTACTTGTCCACCAGCAGCTCGGTCAGCGCGGGGCGCCCGGCCAGCAGCAGCTCCCCGGCGACGTCCGCGCACGACGTCAGCGGTACGTCGACCGCGATGATCCCCGCCCGCACGGAGGCCGCCGCCTGGCGGCACAGCGCCAGCGCGTCCCCGACGTCGTACGCCGGCCGGGAGGGCCCGCTGATCGCACGCTCCTCCGGCAGGACCGTCAGCTCGGGCAGCCGCGCGGTGGGCACCAGCGCGATCCGTCCGGTCCCGTCGACGAGGGCGTCGGGCAGGTCGGCGACCGCACGGGCGGCGCTGCCGTCGACCCAGACCACCGGCGTGTAGCGGGTCTCGGCGTCGACCCCGCCGAGCGCGAGCAGCTCCTCGGGGACGGACTCGGAGGCGAAGAGGGCCCGGGCGACCATGTCCCGGCGGGCCTTCGGGGCCAGCGCCATCATGGTGTGCGCCTGGCGGTGGCCGGCGAGCGCGGCGTGGTGGACCTGGTGGAGGAACTGGCGCAGGCGACATCGGATCGCGTCGCGCTGCTCCGCCGGCCGGACCCGGGCGATGACCGGGTCGGCGAGCCGGGCGCGGTCCTCGACGACCCGTTGCAGGTCGGAGCTGAGCTGTCCTGCGCTGTGGCCGCGCACCGCGGCCCGGCGGCCCAGCCGCATCAGGGTCGGGCCGGCCTGCCGGGCGGCGTCCTCCGAGCGCCCCTCGGCGGCCACGAAGGCGCGGGTCGCGACGAGCACGGAGTGGGCGACGGCGGGCGGGAGCACGGCGGCAGCGTCGAGGTCGCGGCACAGCTCGGCGACCAGGGCGTCGCCGTCAGCGACTCCTGCCCACCCGCGGATCGCGCTCACGAGCACCACGACCTCCCCTCCCTGGCGACCGATAGTGACGGCCGCCACATGAGGACCTCACACCGTGACGACGTGTCGCAAGAGCCTTCGGCGAGGCGTGATCAAAACCGGTGCTGCCTTGTCAGCCGGGTGACAACGCCGTCACAAAGGGCCCGAGACCCGCGAGGGCGGGTCCGGGCCGACGGGCGCACGGGCCTGCCGAGAGGCCGGTACTTATCACCTGGGTGACAAATTTCCCCGTTGTTCCCGCTCCGGAGGTATGTTCCACCTCACACCGGTGTGCCGGTGAGGGGAGGGATTCACGATGCACGTGGGACACGTGGGCATCACATTCACGACGAGCTCGAGGCGGTGAACCGGACGCAGCGAGGTGGGCGCGCCAGCGACGAGGCAGGACAGGACGACATGAAGGGGGCACCGGCGCCAGCGCGGGTGTCCTTACCGGGCTCTGCCCAGTGGATGATCAGCAGCCTCGAGAGCGAGGTCCGGCCGGTCGCCGAACGGGTCAGCGAGCAGGTGCGGACTGCCGTGCCGGAGCTCGACGCGCCCGGAGACGGTCGTCTGCGCCAGCTCGTCTTCACCGCGATCCACAACGCGATGCACCTGTTCGTCGACGAGGCGCTGGGCCGCGAGGTCTCCTACATGCCCGTGGAGGACATGTTCCGCAAGGTCGGCTACCGCGTCGGCGTGCGCGGTCGCGACCAGGAGCTGATCGACCAGGGCATGACGGTCGCCGTCGCCGCGCTCTCCAACGAGCTCGGTGCGCGGGCCGCGGAGAACGAGCTCTCGGCGGGCGCGCTCAACGCGATCAACGAGGCGGTCGCCGCCTTCGTCGGCCACCTCACCCGGCAGATCGGCGTCGGTTACCGGGCCGGCGCGGAGGCGCGCAGCACCGACACCGGCCTGGCCCGGGCCCGGTTGATCACCGCGCTGCTCACCGGTGGACCGGACGACGAGATCGAGAACCAGGCCGCCATCGCGGGCTGGGAGGTGCCGGACTCGGTCACCGTGATCGCGGTCGAGACCCGCACCGACGAGACCCTGACGGCCGAGGCGCTCGGCCCCGAGGCGCTGACCCGGCCCGGTCGCGAGCCGCAGCCGGTGGTGTGTGCCACCGCGGACGCCGACGACGTCGTGGCGGCGATCCGCGCCGCCGTGCCGAAGACCCGGATCGCGGTCTGCTGGCCGGTCCCGCGGGCAGACGCGCCCGTCGCGTGGACGTGGGCCAACCGGGCACTGGACCTGGTCACCGCGAAGGTGATCCCGGCCCGGCCGGTCATCGACTGCGTGCGCTTCCGGACCGAGATCTGGCTGCACGCGGAGCCGGTGCTGCGCCGCCAGCTCGCCCAGGAGCTGCTCCAGCCGCTCTTCGGCGAGACGGAGAACTCGCGGGAGATCCTGTCCGAGACGCTGCTCGTCTGGCTGGAGACCCGCGACAGCGCACCGGCCATCGCGGCACGGCTCGGCGTGCACCCGCAGACCGTGCGGTACCGGTGGAAACGGATCAACGAGCTGTTCGGGGAGTCGTTGCACGACCCGGACTTCGTCATCCAGCTCACCCTGCTGCTCAAGGCCAGCGTCCCGCTGTGGATCGCCGGCGACCAGAGCGACTTCCAGCGCTACCGAGAGCAGGAGGCTGGTTGATGTCGCTGGAGACCGTCGTCTGCGTGCTCATCGCCGCGCTCCCGGCACTCTTCGCCTACGCGACGCCGCTCTCCTTGTGGTTCGCCCGCGCCCGCGCGCGGGCGGCGGGGATCTTCCTCGACGACCGTGGGGCACTCGCGGTCGGCCCGCGGGTCGACACCGTCCTGCTCGACCGGTGGGGCACCGTCACCACCGGCCAGCTGCGGGTCGTCAACGTCGAGCCGGTCGAGCCCGACCACGAGCGCAACCTGCGGTGGTTCGCCGGCGCGCTCGGCCACGCCGCCGACGACCCCGTCAGCCGCGCCATCGCGCGACTCTCCGCCCGCGGCAAGCTCAGCCAGGTGCAGCAGCACGCCGGCGGCGGCATCAGCGGATCGGTCGACCGCCACCCGGTCCGGGTCGGACGCCCGGACTGGCTCGGCATGGCCGCCCGTGACGACGTCGGCGTGACCGTCGGGGTCCAGGTCGACTCCCGGCCCATCGGCTACATCACCGTCGCCGACGACGTCCGCCCCTCCGCCGCCGACGGCGTACGACGGCTGCGCTCCGACGGCGTGGAGCCGGTCCTCGTCTCGGAGGACACCGAGCGCAACACCCGCCAGCTCGCGGAGACCTGCGGCATCGAGCAGTGGCACGCCGACGCCGCACCCGACGCGCGCGAGCGACTCGTCTCCGACTACCGCGGCCGGGGCCGGGTCGTCGCCGTGGCCGGCCCCGTGAGCAGCACCTCCGCCGACCTCACGTTCGCCGAGACGAGGCCCGAGTCCGCGCAGGTGCGGGCCATCCGGCTCGCCGACCTCGACGTCGGCCGGGTCGCGACCGCGCTCAGCCTGCTGCGCGCCGCGGCCACGCGGGCGACCCGGAGTCGTCGTACCGGGCTGGTGCTGGGGGTGCTCGGGATCGGCCTGGCGGCAGCCAACCTGCTGCCGCTGCCGGCCGCCGCGGGCTACCTGCTGGTGGCCTGCGCGCTGGTCACGCTGGTGGCGGCGCGGGGCTGACCTTCGTCAGGTCGAGCCCCATCGGCGACTGTGCCGGGATCTCCCCCGCGGCGACCACCGCGGCCGCGAGCGGGCGCAGCAGCGCGACCAGCTCGGCGACCTCGTCGTCGGTGAGCGCGTCGAGCGCGGGGGCGGCGAGCTCGTCCGTCTGCTCCTCCACCGTGCGCTTGAGGGTGCGGCCGGTCGTGGTCAGCGCGTCGGAGGTATCGACGAGGCCGCGGGAGCGGAAGCCGTCGAGCACCGAGGTCCACTCCTCGGCGGTGAAGCTGCGGGCGGTCTCGTAGACCGCGACGGGCGTGCCGGTGGCGAGGGCGTGCAGCACGTGCGCCTCGCGGCCGCCGACGCCGGCGACGGTCAGCGCGGCGACGTGGCCGTCGCCCCGGTGCTCACGCAGCAAGGTGACCGCGTGCCAGAGCCGGGCGAGCGGTGCGTCGGGGACGGGCAGGGCGCGGTTGGCGGCGTACAGCGCGCGGCCCTCCAGCGGCGCGGTGGTGCCGGCGCGGGCGGCGAGGTCGGCGGCGCGCGAGACGTCGGCGTCGCCGAGCACCCGGGCCAGGGTCGCGACGGACCCGGTCAGCCGCGCCTCCAGCGCCGCCGCGGGCGTGGCGAAGGACCAGGCGTCCGGCAGCGCCCGGGCCACCTGCGCGAAGGCGAAGTTGTGGAACAGGGCGTGCACCAGCTCGGGCGACGCGGCGCCGAGAGGTGCGGCGCGACCAGCGAAGTAGCCCATCCAGAAGCCGCGGCAGCCCGCGGACCTCAGGGCCGCGAGCGGCTCCGGTGAGAAGTACGTGACCGCGTGGAGCGGTTCGGCGAGGGTCCAGACCTCACGGGCCGCCGCGGCTCGGGGATGCGCCATGCACCGGGTCTACTCCCCCGTCGTACCCGCGTCCACCCGATGAGGTGGAGGTCACTCCTCCTCGTCGAGCAGGCCCTCCGCCTCGGCCTCGGCGACGACGCGCCGGACGTTCTCGATCGCGCCGCAGCCCTCGTCGATCAGCTCGTTGCGACGTGCCGCCCACTTGGCGCCGAGGTCGAAGCGGACCTTGATCGAGGTCTCGGTCCGCGCCGGCTCGAGGATGCTCAGCTCCTCCTCCGCGATGTGGTGGGCGATGAGGTTGCTGAGCTTCTCCGCCGCGTCGGTGAACGCCTGGGTGTCGGTGCCCTTCAGCTCGAGCAGGTCGAGCAGCGCCTGGTTGCCCTCGGCGTGCTCCTCCTTGCCGTGCTCGACGTCGTGGGCGTCGACGTCCTCGGCCGTACGACGCAGCACCGGGTAGACGAGCTCCTCCTCCGCCTCCCCGTGGGCGATCAGCACGTCGGCGAACGCACGGCGCACGTTGTCGCGGTCGGCCGTCGCGAGCCGCAGCTGCGACAGCAGGTGCTCGAAGCGGCGGTGGTCCTCGGTGATGAGGTCGATGACATCGCCGGAGGTGGGGCGGCCCAGGTCGATTCCCGTCGTCATGTCGCGGCTGGTACCCGCAGCCCCTCCAGGTAACCGTGGACCAGGGACACCGCGGACGCGCCCTCTCCGCTGGCCGCCGCCACCCGCTTCATCGAGCCCGAGCGGATGTCGCCTGCGGCGAAGATGCCGGGCACGCAGGTGGCGAGGTTCTCCGGCGGCAGGCCGTCGATCCAGCACTCCGTCGGCACGTCGCGCCCGGTCAGCACGAAGCCGTGCTCGTCGCGCAGCACGTCCTCGCCGAGCCAGTCGCAGTGCGGCGCGGCGCCGATCAGCAGGAACAGCCCGCCGGCGAGCACCCGCTCCTCCTCGCGGGTGCGTACGTCGCACAGCTGCAGCCAGCCGAGCTGGCCGCCCTCGTCGGCACCGCCGTCGACGATCTCGGTGCACGGGCGCACGGTGATCCGCGGGTTCCAAGAGATCTCGTCGATGAGGTACGTCGACATGGTCGCCGCCAGGTCCTCGCGCCGGATCAGGATCGTGACCGAGCGCGCGAAGCGGGCCAGGTGCACGGCCGCCTGGCCGGCGGAGTTGCCGCCGCCGACGACGTAGACGTCGCGGTCCTCCATCTCGCGCGCGGCGGTCATCGCGGCGCCGTAGTTGACGCCCGCGCCGACCAGGTCCTCCAGCGCCTGGACGCCGAGCCGGCGGTAGGCGACGCCGGAGGCGACCAGCACGGACCGGGCGTGCACCTCGCCGCCGTCGGTGACCAGCACGTGCGGCGCTCCTCCCGTCCCGGGGCGCAGCTCGACGACCGGCCAGCCGGTGAAGAAGCGTGCGCCGAAGCGGATGGCCTGGGTCCGCGCGCGCTGCCCCAGGCGCATGCCGGAGATGCCGCGCGGGAAGCCCAGGTAGTTGCGGATCATCGAGCTGGTGCCGGCCTGCCCGCCGATCACCTCGGACTCCAGCACCACGGTGCTCAGCCCCTCGGACGCGCCGTAGACCGCCGCGGCGAGGCCGGCCGGCCCCGCGCCCACGACCGCCAGGTCGACCACGGTGTCGACGTCGACGTCGGAGGGCCGGCCGTACATCAGCGCGGACAGCTCGCGCACCGACGTCGGCGCGATGATCGGCCGGTCCGCGAACGGCTTGGAGGTCAGGTGCACCAACGGGTACGACGCGGCGCCCCCGACCCGCTCGGCGTGCAGGGCCAGCGCCTCCTCCCCCTGGGGCGAGTCCGGCGCATAGGTGCGGTGCGGGAAGCCGATCCGGTCCAGGAAGTCGCGCACGGCGAGCGAGAGCGGCGTGGCGCCAGGTGTGATGATCCGGACGGTGTCGATCACGGACGCGGCGACCGTGGCGCCCCAGTCGCTGAGCAGCTCGACCACGGCGTAGTGGAACTCCTCGTCGCGCCGCCCCTGCGGCAGCACCAGGTAGGTGTCGAACTTGCCCTTGGCCAGGTAGGGCCGCAGGGCGGCGGTCTCCTCGGCGAACCGGCTGATCGGGATCGCCACGATCCGGCGCGCGGTGGGCACCAGGGTGCGCCAGTCGTGCATGGCGAGCAGCACGTTCTCGTCGGGCAGCTGGGAGTCGGTGACGATCATCGCGACCGGCTGGCCCACCGTGCGCGCCTGCTTGAGGATCGCGGTCGCCGCGGCGGCACTGGTGGCCGTGCGGACGTCGTAGTCGTGCTCGTAGCGGCGGAACTGGTCGGTGAGGGTGGCGATCTCGTCGGCGGAGACCAGCAGGATCACGGGCGCCGGGGCGTTCATGACGGCAAGTCTGGCACCGCCTTCCCCACCCGCGTAGCGTGAAAACCATGGCCCGTCCCCACCTGACCCCCGGCCGCACGCACCCCATCACCATCACGCCGTACGACGGCCGGGTCACCGTCCGGCTCGGCGACCGGGTGCTGGCCGTCACCGAGCGGGCCCTGGAGCTGCGCGAGGCGTCGTACCCGCCGGTCCTCTACGTGCCGCGCGAGGATGCCGATGCCGAGGCGTTCACGGCGAGCACGAAGCAGACCTACTGCCCCTACAAGGGGGACGCGTCGTACCCCGCGATCCGGGGCGAGGACGGCGAGGTGACCGGCGCGGTGTGGACCTACGAGGATCCCTACGACGCCGTGGCGCCGATCGCCGGGCACCTCGCGTTCTACCCCGACAAGGTGACGATCGACGTCGCCTGAGCCGGGCTGACCCGCGGGTCAGATCACCAGGTTCAGCGCCATCACGAAGACCAGGCCGGTCACCGAGAGCAGCGTCTCCATCGCCGACCAGGTCTTGAGGGTCTGCCCGACGCTCATCCCGAAGTACTCCTTCACCAGCCAGAAGCCGGCGTCGTTGACGTGGGAGAAGAAGACCGAGCCGGCGCCGATGGCGAGCACCATCAAGGAGACCTCGCCGCTGGAGAGCTGCTCGGTGAGCGGGGCGAGCAGGCCGGCGGCGGTCACGGTCGCGACCGTCGCGGAGCCGGTGGCGAGGCGGATCAGCACCGCGACGAACCACGCGAGCAGCAGCACCGAGACGTTCGAGTCGGCGACCCGCTCGGCGACGATGGTGCCGATCCCGGTGTCGACGAGGGACTGCTTGAAGCCACCGCCGGCGGCGACGATGAGCAGGATGCCGGCGACGCCGGGCAGCGAGGACTCCAGGGACTTCGCGACACCGTCGCGGCCCAGGCCGTGGCCGAGGGTGAACATGCCGACCACGACGGCGATCAGCAGCGCGATCAGCGGGGTGCCGAGGACGTCGAGGGTACGGCGCAGCGGGTCGCCCGCGTCGTCGATGAAGATGTCGGCCAGCGCCTTGCCCATCATCAGCACCACCGGCAGCAGCACGGAGGCGAGGGTGATCGCGAAGGAGGGCCGGCGGGAGAACTCCTCGTCGCCGGCGACCTCGAAGCGCTCGGGGACCGGCACGTCGACGTAGCGCCCGACGAGGCCGAAGACCGGGCCGGCGATGATGACGGTGGGGATCGCGACGGCGACGCCGAGCGCGAGCGTGGTGCCGAGGTCGGCGTGCAGGTAGTCGATCGCGGTGAGCGGGCCCGGGTGCGGCGGGACCAGGCCGTGCATGGCCGAGAGGCCCGCCAGGGCGGGGATGCCGATGGTGACCAGGGACTGCCCGGAGCGGCGCGCGACGAGGTAGATCACCGGCATCAGCAGCACGAGGCCGATCTCGAAGAACATCGGCAGGCCGATGATCGCGCCGACGACGGCCATCGCCCACGGCAGCATCCGCGGCGACGCGGCGCCGATGATGGTGTCGACGATCTGGTCGGCGCCGCCGCTGTCGGCGAGCAGCTTGCCGAACATGGCGCCGAGCGCGATCAGGATGCCCACACCGGCGGCGGTGGTGCCGAAGCCGGTGGTGTAGCTGGTGAGCGCGGTCTCCATGCTGACGCCGGCCGTGACGCCGACGGTCAGCGCGCCGGCGGTCAGGGCGAGGAAGGGGTGCAGCCGGGCGCCGATGATGAGCGCGACGATGACGCCGATGCCGAGCAGGGCGGCGAGGACCAGGCGGCCCTCGGAGGCGACCGGCTCGACGAGGTCGGTACCGGCGAGGACGAGCTGTGCGGACATGACGGGCTCCTCAGGCGTGGAGGTCGACGTACTGCTGGACGAGGGCGTCGACCGACTGGTCGACGTCGAGGACGACACCGGCCTCGTCCTCGGCGAGCGGCTCGAGCGTGGCGAACTGCGAGTCGAGCAGCGAGGCGGGCATGAAGTGGCCGGGGCGGCTGGCCTGACGGCGGGCGATCACCTCGCGGGTGCCGTGCAGGTGGATGAAGAAGGCACGCGGCGCGTGCGCGCGGATCCGGTCGCGGTAGGCGTGCTTGAGCGCCGAGCAGCTGATCACGCCACCTCGCACCTCCTGGCCCGCGAGCCACTCCCCGATCGCCTCCAGCCAGGGCCGGCGGTCCTCGTCGTCGAGCGGGTGGCCGGCCGACATCTTGGCGATGTTGGCCGGCGGGTGGAAGTCGTCGGCGTCGGCGAAGGGGACGCCGAGGCGCTGCGCGAGCGCGGCGCCCACGGTCGACTTGCCCGAGCCCGACACGCCCATGACGACGAGCAGGGGCCCGGCCCCGTCGTACGGCATCGTGCTGCTCATGGATCCTCCTGCTGCTGTGGTGGCCATCACCGTCTGCAACCATTAATCTGCTTTTAACAAGCCTTTCTCTCGATAAATCTGATCTTTGGAGGTACGACGTGCCCCGCACCGCGCTCCACGACGACGTCCTCGAGGCGCTCGGCCGGCGGATCGTCGACGGTGCGCTCGCGGCCGGCGCGGTGCTGACGCTCGACGCGATCGACACCGAGCACGACGTCAGCCGCTCGGTCTCGCGCGAGGCCGTGCGGGTGCTGGAGTCGATGGGCATGGTCACCTCGCGGCGCCGGGTCGGGGTGACCGTGCAGCCGCGCACCTCCTGGCACGTCTTCGACCCGCGGCTGATCCGCTGGCGCCTCGACTCCGGCGACCGCGCGGCCCAGCTGCGCTCGCTCGGCGAGCTGCGCAGCGGCTTCGAGCCGGTCGCCGCCGGCCTGGCCGCCGGGCGCGCGACGCCCGAGCAGTGCGCGGCCCTGACCGCCGCCGTCAACGACATGGTCGTGCACGCCCGCTCCGGCGACCTGGAGTCCTTCCTCGCCGCCGACGTCGTCTTCCACCGGGTGCTGCTGGAGGCGTCCGGCAACGAGATGCTCGCCGCGCTCGACGAGGTCGTCGCCGAGGTGCTGGCCGGGCGCACCCACCACGACCTGATGCCGGCCCACCCCAAGCAGGAGGCCGTCGACCTGCACGTGGAGGTCGCCCGCGCCGTACGCTCCGGCGATGCCGGCGCCGCGCGTGCCGCGATGGGCGCGATCATCGCGGAGGCGACCGATGCGGTCGCGGAGGACTCGACTACGCTCGGTTGACGATGGACAGCACGCCTGAGCTCAGCCCCCTGATCGACCGGCTCCAGGGCGAGGAGTACGACGTCACCGAGCCCCTCCCCGGGGTCCTCCACGTCCGCGGCCGCTTCTCCAACCCGGAGCGGATCGCGCTGCGCGCCGCCGCCGACGCCGGCGACCACGCCGTCGCGGTCTGGGCGACCAGCCACCACGACGACTGGGCGCTGGTGGTGTGGGACCGGCCCGAGCTGGTGACGATCACCCAGAAGGGCGCCACCCCCCAGCGCTGGCGGCACCGCACGCTCCCGGCCACCCTGCGCCCGGACGCGCAGACCTTCCTCGAGGGCGCCTCCTCCCCCTTCGACAAGGTCACCCGCCCCAAGCACCAGCCCACGGACGCCGCCCGCGCGCTGCTCACCGCGTTCGGCATCGAGGACCCGCCGCCGCCCGGCTGGGTGCCGCCCGTCGTCGAGGCGCCGGTCGTGCGCGAGTCGACCGTGCCAGTCGCCAAGGCCAAGCGGGTCGCCGCACCGCGCGCACCCAAGGCCCCCGCCAAGCCCGCGAAGCCGGAGCCGGTCGTCGCGGTCTGTCCGACGTGCTTCATGGCGCTGCCCGCGACGGGTGTGTGCGACAACTGCGGCTGAGCGTGGATCCACCGATCACCCGGTGGATCCTGTGACGCGAGTGACGCGCACGCCGACCCGCCTCCGGACGGCGTCCGGTGGGATGCTGAGCCCATGAGCGACTCCACCTCCGCTCCCCTCGGGATGCGCACGCTGTCGAGGCTGGGCCTCGCGATCGCCCTGGCCGGCGCCCTCATCCAGCTGGTGCTGGCGGTCTACTACCTCGCGATGGCGCACTCCCCCTCCCCGCACGACCTCCCGGTCGGCGTCGTCGGCAACGCCGAGCAGCAGGCCCAGGCCCAGCAGCTGGAGGAGGACGGCGAGTTCCAGGTCGAGTCGTACGACGACGCGGCCGCCCTCCAGCAGGCGATCCGCGAGCGCAAGGCCTACGGCGGCGTCGCGTTCGAGGGCAACACCCCGACCCTGTACGTCGCCTCGGCGGCCTCGCCGTCGGTGGCCAACCTGTTCAAGGCGGAGTACACGAAGGTCTACCAGCAGCAGGTGCAGCAGCAGGTCCAGCAGCTCACCGCGGCGAAGCAGCCGGTCCCGGTGGCGACGCTGGCGGCGCTCACCACCCCGCCGCCGGTCACCGACGTCGTACCGCTGCCGAAGGACGACAGCGCCGGCAGCTCGCTGGGCTTCGTGATCCAGGCGCTGTGCCTGGGCGGGTCGATCGCGTCGCTGGCGCTGGGCCGGCTGCGCGGGCTGACCGAGCGCTCGGCCCTGCGGGGCCTCGGGCACGCCGCGCTGCTCGTGGTCTACGCGATCGGCTCCTCGGCAGTGGCCCTGCTGGCGATGGCGCTCTTCGGTGTCGGCGACGGCGCGGACCACTTCACGCTGTTCTGGGGGCTGGCGCTGATCTCGCTCGCGGTCACGGCCTCGACGGCGGCGTTCGTGGCGCTGATCGGCCCGGCGGGATCGCTGATCGGCGGCCTGTACTTCACTGTCGGCCTGATCATCTCCGGCTCCTCGATCGCACCCGAGATGCTGCCGAAGGTGGGGCACGCGATCGGCCAGCTGCTGCCGCCCGGCGCGGGCGCGACGGTGGCCCGGGACGCGATGTACTTCCCCGACGCGAAGACCGCCGGCGCCTTCGTCGTGCTGGGCCTGTACGCCGTCGTCGGCCTCGCCGTCGTCCTGCTCGTCAACGCGGCCGCCAACCGGACCCGCTCCGCCCACGCCCTGCTCCGCGACGAGGCCTGAGCCGTGGCCGAGCGCAACGTCCTCGGGGACGCGCTGCAGCCCTGCGGCACCGACCCGATGACGGGCTTCCACCGTGACGGCACCTGCACGTGCGGGCCTCAGGACGTCGGGCTGCACGCGGTCTGCGCGGTGATGACCGAGGAGTTCCTCGCCCACCAGCGCTCGGTCGGCAACGACCTGTCCACCCCGCGCCCGGAGTGGGCCTTCCCCGGGCTGCACCCGGGTGACCGGTGGTGCGTGGTGGCGGCGCGCTGGTTGCAGTCGTACGCCGAGGGAGCGGCCGCTCCGGTCGTGCTGGCCTCGACCAACGAGCGGGCCCTGGAGCTGATCCCGCTGGAGCTGCTGCAGGAGCACTCGGTCGACGTACCGGACGACCCGGGCGGGCTCACCTCTGGCTGAAAAGCCAGCGCCGGCACCGGTTCGTCCCTACAGTCGCGTCCATGACGCGCTCCGTCCGCCTGCTCGCCGTGACCCTCGCCGCACTCCTGGCCGTCGCTCTCGCGCCCGCCTCGCCCGCGCACGCCGGCCTGACGAAGGCCTCCCGGGCCTGCACCTCGCTCGTCGTGGTGGGCCTGCGCGGCTCCGGCGAGGCCGCGGACTCCGGCTCGATCCGCTACTTCGGCCAGCCCGCGTCGAAGGCCGCGAAGAACATGGTGTCGCGGATCAAGCGCAGCGGGACCTACCGCTACGCCGGCATCCCCTACGACGCCAAGCGGGTCAACCCGGTGACCTACGGCGCCAGCGTCGCGGACGGCGTGAAGCTGCTGACCGGCGTGCTGCGCTCGATCAAGAAGAGCTGCGGGACCGGGACCAAGTTCGCACTGATCGGCTACAGCCAGGGCGCGCAGGTCGTGCGCGAGTCGGTGGCGAAGCTGGAGCAGCCGGTGCGCGCGCAGATCGTCGCCGTCGGCCTGATCGGCGACCCGAAGCGACGTGGCTACGACCAGCGGCCCGCCGAGATCGGCTACAACGAGAACTTCGACCGGGGCACGCTCGCCGGCAGCGGCAAGCTCGGCGCCGGGCGCACCTTCGAGGGCCTGCTCAAGGCCACCAAGGTCGCGAGCTTCTGCGTGAAGGGCGACTGGATCTGCAACGACACCGTCGGCACCACCTGGGGCCAGGGCTGGGCCACCGACTGGCACACCGGCTTCTACAACTGGGACAGCTCGGCACGCACGATCGGCTTCGGTCTCTACACGCGCCTGGTCAACAACGGCTTCCGCTGAGCCGCGAGCTCACTCGTCCCAGGTGCCTTCGAGCACCGCGCGGTGCGTGGGCAGCGCGGCGTCGTAGACCTGCCGGCCCTGGGGCGTCAGGCAGACGAACACGCTGCGCCGGTCGCTCTCGCACGCGGAGCGCTCGACGAGCCCGTCCTTCTCCAGCCGAGTGATCGCGCGGGAGAGCGCGCTCTGGCTGAGGTGGATGTCGCCGGCGAGCTCGGCCATGCGGTACTTGCCGCAGTTGGCGTCGACGATCCGGTCGAGGGTCTCGAACTCGCTCAGCCCGATCCCGTGCTCGTCCTGCAGCGCCTTCTCCAGTGCGCAGCTGACGACGGCGTGCCGGTCCAGCAGCTGGCGCCACTCGGCGACCAGCGGGGTGGAGACGGGAGCCTTGGACACGCTCGCATCCTAGCCGTCACGTGAATTTCATGCAACCGCATTATTTGCTCTTGCATTGAATGCGCGTGCATGAAACCGTAGCGGACATGTCCCTCTCCTCCGCTACCTGGTCCGCTCGCACCTGGGGCCTGCTGATCACGCTGTGCGTGGTCCTCTTCCTCGACGGCCTCGACGTCTCGATGATCGGCGTCGCGCTGCCCTCGATCGGTGCCGAGCTCGACCTGTCCACCTCCTCGCTGCAGTGGCTGATCAGCGGCTACGTCCTCGGCTACGGCGGCCTGCTGCTCGTCGGCGGGCGCACCGCCGACCTGCTGGGCCGGCGCCGGGTCTTCCTCGTCGCGCTCGCCGTCTTCGCCGTCGCCTCGCTGCTCGGCGGCCTCGTCAGCTCGGGCCCGCTGCTCATCGCGACCCGCTTCATCAAGGGCCTCGCCGCCGCGTTCACCGCCCCGACCGGGCTCTCCATCATCACCACCAACTTCGCCGAGGGCCCGGCCCGCAACAAGGCGTTGTCGATCTACACCGTCTTCGGCGCGGGCGGCTACTCCTCCGGCCTGCTCTTCGGCGGCCTGATGACCGGCGTCGGCTGGCGCTGGACCTTCCTGCTCCCCGTGCCCATCGCGCTGATCGCCCTGGTCGCCGCCTGGGCGCTGGTGCCGCGCGACGAGCCGGCCGAGGAAGGTGGTCACGACCTGCTCGGGGCGCTGACCTCCGGCGCCGCGATGCTGCTGCTCGTCTACACCGTGGTCTCCGCACCCGAGGCCGGCTGGGGCTCGGCGCGCACGGTGCTGTCCTTCGCCGGCGTGGCCGCGCTCTTCGCCGCCTTCATCACCATCGAGCGCCGGATCGCGCACCCGCTGGTCCGGCTCGGCATCCTGCGCAAGGCCACGCTGGTCCGCGCCAGCGTCGTCATCGTGGCCCTCGCCGGCTCCTACTTCAGCTGGCAGTTCATCGTGACGCTCTTCCTGCAGGACGGCCTCGGCTGGTCACCGCTGCACCTGGCGCTCGCCCTGCTGCCGATCGGCCTGATGGTCACCACCTCGGCGATCTTCTCCGACAAGCTCGTCGACCGGGTCGGCACCGGGCCGATCATCGCCGTCACCACCACGGTGATGGCCGTGGGCTACCTGCTCTTCACGCTCACGCTGAGCACCGACCCGTCGTACGTCGGCATGGTGCTGCCCGCACTGGTCCTCATCGGCATCGGCTGGGTCGGCTTCCCGGCCATCAACATCCAGGCCACGAGCGGGATCGACGACGACGAGCAGGGCCTGGCCGCCGGCGTGCTGCAGACCTCGATGCAGGTCGGCGCCGCGATCGTCCTGGCGATCACCACCGCGATCATCACCTCCGGCACCGCCGAGGCGACGACCCCCGCGGCGATGCTCGACGGCTTCCGGCCGGGCCTGGCGTTCGCGACGGCGGCCTCCGTGTTCGGCGCGATCGCCGCGATCGCGGGACTGGTGTGGGAGCGGCGCAGCCGTCCTGCTCCGGAGACCGCGGACGCCGGCGAGCTCGAGCTGGCCGGCGCCGCCTGACCCGATCCCTCGGGTGCGTCAGCCGTAGTGGCAGACGTACCCGAGGGTCTCGGTCACCTCGATGTCGAAGGACGAGTCGCCCGGGACGCTGAAGGACTCCCCCGCGGCGTACGACGTCCACTCCTCGGTGCCCGCCAGCCTGATCCGGCAGGCACCGGCGTTGAGCTCCATCACCTCGGGCGCGGCGGTGCCGAAGGTCAGGCTCGCCGGGAAGATCACGCCCGCCGACTTCCGGGTCCCGTCGGCGAGGAAGAAGGTGTGGCTGACGCACGCCCGTCGAAGTAGACGTTGGCGCGCGGGTCCAGGGTGACGTTGTCGTACGTCGGCTCGTTCGTCGGCTCAGTGCTCACGGGCCGGAAGCGTAGTGCCGGGCGCCGGCGCCCGCGGGCTGCGGCGGTACGCCGAGACTGTCGGGTCCCCCGCCACCCAGAACCGCCACGGCACGTCCGCCGCCTTCGACACCCCGACCCGCGGGCCGGCCTCGATCCGCGGGCGGGTGCGCCGTGGCCGGTCGAGCCGGACGCCGGTGAGCTCCTCGGCGGCCGGGTGCTCGGCGAGCAGGTCGGTGCCGAGGTCGTCGAGCGTGATGCCCAGCGCCTGCGCGAGGTTGCCCGGCCCGCGCGCGAGCTGCACGTCCCTGGCCGGGTGGTTGCGACGGAGCCGGGCCAGGTCGACGCCCTCGACCACCTCGCCGGAGCGCAGCAGCACCGCCGCCCCGATCTCGGTCGGGCCGGTCACGACGTTCGCGCAGAAGTGGATGCCGTAGGAGCGGTAGACGTAGAGCCGGTACGCCGGGCCGTACATGATCTCCGAGCGCGCCGTGCGGGTGAACGCGTGCGACGCCGGGTCCTCCCGGCCGCCGTACGCCTCGACCTCGGTGATCCGCACGCTCACGCCGTGCCCGGTGATCGTCCGGCCGAGCAGCTCCTTCGCGCGTCGTACGACGTCGGCGCGGTCTCGGGCGGGCACGGCTCCGACGCTAGCAACCCCACGGTGTGGGCGATTTCCGGCAATCTCCTGTTTCCGCCGGACCCTCCCGCCAAGATGCCCGCATGGACACCCCAGGCTCCCCGGGTCACCTTCCGCCTCCGCCGCCACCGCCGCCCGTCGTCCCGCCGCGTGCCGTGACGACGACGGTCCCGACCCTGCGCGCGCTGGTCCGCTCGTGCGCCGCGCCGCTCCTGGGCTACGCCGTCGCGCTGGGCGCCTCGCTGGTGCTGATGGGCATCGTCGTGCTCGCCATCGCACTGCAGGGAGACAGCGGCGGCGACGGTGACCCCTCCGGCGACATCGACATCAAGGCGATCGGGACGCTGGTCGGCATCCCGTTCCAGATCACCGCGATGGCGCTCGGTGGATCCGTCGGCCTGGGCGACGACGACTTCGCCGTCCACCTGTTCGCGCCACCGCTGTTCATCACCGCCGTCTTCGCGTTCGCGGTGCTGCGCCTGTCCCGACGCGACGAGCGCGCGCACCCGGCGAGCAGCACCGCCGAACGGGTGGTCCTCGCCGGTGGCGGAGCGCTCGTGACCGCGCTGCTCGCCCTGGTCGCGACCCGGGTGCTGGCGATGCGGGACGACGACGTCGCCATGCACGCGGCGACCGTCGGGCTGTTCTTCGGAGCCCTGCTCCTGACCGGCGTGGCCGCCTTCATGGGTCGCCAGTCCGTGCACGCCTCGCTGTGGCCGAGGTGGGTGCTCCCCGACGCCCGCCGGGCCGCGCACCTGGTCACCCAGCACGTGCTGGCCTGGGTCGTGCTGCTCGTCCCGGTCGTCGTGGTCTGGATGCTCGTCGACAGCGGCGTCGAGGCGGCGCTCTACGCCCTGGTCTGGGCGCCCACCCTCGCCCTCGGCACGTTCGCCATGGGTCACCTCGGTGCGGTGACCGCTGTCGGCGAGCACGCCTTCGCCTGGGACCTCGGCTGGTTCGCCGGGATCGTGCTGCCGCTCCTCGCCGTGCTGTTCACCATCGTCGCCTCCCTCGCCTGGCACCTGCGCCGCGGTCACGACCGCGCCTGGCTCGCCCACCCCGCCTCGTGGGTGGCGCTGCCGGCGGCCTACGCCGCCGCGGGGCTGCTGGTGTGCCTGGTCTCGACGATCCGGTTGAGCGGCGAGCTCCTCGGCATCGGCGGCGGCATCTCTTACCACGGGGCCTACTGGCTGGTCCCCGTGCTCGCCGTGTGGGGCGCGGCGACCGAGGCCGCGTCGCGCTTCCTCGCCCCGGCCCTCGTCGGGTCCCTGCCGTCGGGCCTCGCCCGGCGGCTGGGCACCGGGCCGGCGCACCCGCAGCCGGTGGCGAGCGCTCCGCCCCAGCGCGTCCCGATGGCCCCCGCCGACCGGGCCCGCGCGAAGAAGGGCTTGATCGGCGCGGCCGTCGTCGGCGGGGTGGGCCTGCTCGGCGTCATCGTCCTCAGCATCGTCGGCTCCACCCTCTCCGACCCCGAGAAGCGTGCGGAGGAGTACCTCGACGCGATCGTCGACGGCGACGTCGAGGAAGCGCTCGCCCTCGCCCCGGTCGACGAGGACGAGGCATCGACGGCGCTGCTGACCGACGCGGTCTACGCCGAGGCACAGGACCGCATCACCGGCTACGAGATCACCGACGTCGAGGAGTCCGGCGACACCGTGACGGTGACCGTCGACCTCGAGGGGCCCGAGGACGGCGACGACGTCGAGCTGACCCTGGTCACCGACGGCAAGCGGGCACTCTTCTTCGACGACTGGAAGGTCGACGACGGCGGTCTGGCCCGCGAGGTGACCGTCTCCGTGCCGGAGTCGAGCACCTCGATCGAGGCCAACGGCGTCGCCGTCGAGACCGCCGGCGACGACGAGGCCGACTTCTGGGCGCTCCCCGGCTCCTACGTCTTCAACCCGTTCGGCGACAGCCCGTGGCTGGAGCCCAGCGACGAGCCGACCGCCGTGCCCGCCGCGGAGTCCTTCGGCCTCTACGCCGAGACCGGCCGGCCCGGGCCCTCCGACGCACTGCGCCAGGAGGTCGAGAGCGCCATCTCCGACTGGACGACCACGTGCATGGCCGCCACCGTGCTCGACCCCGACGACTGCCCCCAGGAGGCCTACGGCTCCGGCGACCGCCAGCGCAAGGTCGTGTGGACGCTGGTCACCGCGCCGACCGTGTCCTGGGAAGGCTTCGACGGCACCTTCCCGACCGAGCTCTCCTCCGACGAGACCGGCAAGGCCACGGTGACCTACGAGTACGACGCGTCGTACGGCTTCGGGACACCGGAGTGGACGACGGAGTCCGACGAGGCCGACCTCTACGTCCGCGTCACCGTCGACCTCGTCGACGACAAGCCGGTGGTCAGCTTCGAGACCTATTGATCCCGCCCCTCTAGGCTGCCGGCATGGACGACCGCCCGAGCCGCCCGCAGCTCGAGGTCGTCGGCGCCGTCATCGTCCGCGACGCCCGCGTCCTGTGCGCCCAGCGCGGTCCCGACGGCTCCCTCGCGGGCCGCTGGGAGTTCCCCGGCGGCAAGGTCGAGGACGGTGAGTCCGCTCCCGACGCCCTCGCCCGCGAGATCGACGAGGAGCTGCGCTGCACCGTCGACGTCGGCGACCCCATCGCCACCACCCGCTACGACGACGGCCGTGTCGTCGTCGTGCTGACCACCTACTGGTGCACGCTCACCTCCGGCGAACCGCAGCGCACCGAGCACGCCGAGCTGCGCTGGGTCGTCCCGGAGGAGCTGGGTGATCTGGACTGGGCTCCGGCCGACGTACCGGCGGTGGAGGTGGTCACCGCCGCGCTCCGGCGCGAGTAGTCGCCTCAGCACATCCGGGATGACGATGGCCGAATCACCTCCTGCGCGCGACGCGTGACGTAGTCGTCAGGCCAACGGCCCTCTGGCAGGCTGTCTGCATGGCAGACGCGCACTCAACCGCGCAAGCTCGACGCCGCATCGCGATCGACGCCCTCTCGCGAGAACTCTCGCAAGAGCCATCGTCGGCGTCGATGCGCTTGGCGTCCATGCTGGACCAACCCCGACCAATGATGGTCAGCGCCGACATTGATGGGCTGGTCGCTGCAACGATGCTTGGCTCCGTGGCCCCTCAGTTCGAGATCGTGGCGTTCTCGGTCAGCTCCACGTCGTGGCTGGTCCACCCAAGTGTGCAGCTCGAGCCGCCAACGGACCTTTTCGGAGTCGACCTGTTCTCTGTTCACCACGACAATGTCAGCAACCATGTCGTGAAATGGGGCCAGAAAAAGATCCAGATGGCCCCAGTGCGCGAGGCTTTCGTGACGTGGGATGCCTTGGTCGATCTCATGAGCACGCAGATGCTCCACGCCGTGCCGTCGCTGTGGGCGCAGACCCAGGGCGGCTACGAAGACGCCGGACGACCAGACTCCGCGACGTACAAGTACCCGTTCGGGACAGCTCAGATCCTTCTTGCGATGCTAGAGGCGGCCGGGCGGCCGCCGAGGTTCTTCGACCGGACCTATCTCCCGTGGCTCGTCGCCAACTGCGATGGTGGTGTCACGAGCTACACCAAGTACGCGGACAATGCTCGGGTGTGGTGGCCGGTGATGGCCGGAGCGGTGGGGCCGGGCAGTCTCACCGAGCAAGTCTTCGAACTGGTGGACCGCGCCCGTCCTCACGATTTCCTCGATGCTGTGCATCGGCTCGACAGAGAACGGCAGGCGTCTGACAGACGACGGTGGCTGACGGACAAGTGGACGCTCCTCAGCCAGTCGACCCAGGTGTTGAAGGACACGCTCTCCTGGCTCACAGAGCTGACCGGATGGCGGGTCCCTCTACGAGGCAGCATCGACGACCTCGACGAATGGCTCTCGATCCCGAGGTCCGGCAGCGCCACCGTCTACTACACAGCAGCCGGTCCTGACGGTGTCTTGAAGGCCAAGGATGACCCTGCGGCGGCTGCTGAGCAGATCCTCGGAGCCGAGTCGGCGTTGAATGCGAATTTCTACCACGGAGGTCAGTCAGGCTCGCGCTTCAACTGGGTGGGCGGATGGTGAGGAACGCTCCTCGCCGCGAGCACCACTGACACCCGGCGTGCTCTACTGGTGCCATGGGTGACGAGCCCGATCGCGTGAGTCCCGGAGGTGCGACCTCGCTCAAGATGTCCCGCCTCGCTCGGCGTCACACGGCACCTGAGGTGGCGTTGAGAAGCGAGCTGCACCGCCGGGGCATGCGCTACAGGGTGCAGATGAAGGTCCCCGGAAATAGACGACGGACGATCGATATCGCATTTCCTCGAGCCCGTCTTGCGGTCTACGTCGATGGGTGTTTCTGGCACGGCTGCCCGGAGCACTACCACCCGCCACGGGCCAATGCTGATTGGTGGGCGTGGAAGGTCGCGCGGAATCGCGCGCGCGATGCTGATACGAATCGCCAGCTCGCGGACCTCGGCTGGCAGGTGCTGCGCGTCTGGGAGCACGTGCCGCCTGAGCAGGCAGCAGACCTCGCCGAGACTTCTTACCGAGAGCTACTGGCCCGCCTCGCCTGAGCTCGTCAGGGCCAGATCCAGTCAGCACGGGCGTGCTGCCACTCGCGCCGAGCCACTGCCAAGCGGCTCCTGGCTGAGCGGACGTTCATGTGCATCTTCGTCCGTCGGTCGGCGCCCAGCTCCCCAGCCGATTTCGGAGCCTGCCTACCTTGTTTGGCGACCTTCATCCAGCCGGCGGCGGTGGCGGCGTCCAGGGAAGGGGTGTTGGCGATCCAGAAGGCCTCAACGTGAAGCGGGGCAAAGGCTGACTTGCGGGTACGGGAGAGCCCCGAGTTGGACGGAGCGACCTTCCTCCGCCCGTTGACCGACTTGAAGTCGCGATGCCAAGCGACGAATGAGCCGTCCTCGTCCATCAGCGCGTCGCCACTCAGGATCAAGAAGCCGAGGCCCTGCTCTGCCACACACGCGCGAATCGCCTCTTCATCGTTGAGGATCACTGTGCCGGTCACTGACCTGGCACCCTTGCTGGGAACACTCTGCCGGTCGGTGTGTGCCTTGAGGTCCCACACGTGGTTGAGCGCGTAGTCGAAGACAGTGTTGCCATAGCGCACCCGCGGAGGCTCGGCGGAAGGCGGAAACGCTGCATTGAGCAGCTCACGCCCGCGAGCCTCGAAGTACCACCCCTGCCACTCGTTCTCGTTGGCTCCCCGGGCGCCGCTTGCGGCAAGCCACTCCACGGACTTCCTCCCGTCCCAGGGGCGGGCCGGCCAACCGTCGTACAGGGCTGCCACCAGCGCCTCACCCTCCTCCTCTGGGGTGCCGAGCAGTTCTGCGGCCGTGCTTCCGAGTCGACCGAGCCTCCGCTCAGCGCCCGCCAGGATCACGTTCAGGCCCTCGAGCGAGATGGTCTCGCCCGTCGAGTAGCAGGTGTCCGTCCAGGCCACGTCGAGCGCTCGGGCAATGTCCCTCCCAAGCCGGGTCTTGCTGCTTCGGTCGAGCGCGACGTCGGGAAGGAGCTGGTCGGCCAGATTCACCAGGACGGACTTGTGCTCCTTGCTCCCCGGTCCGAGCCACTCGGCCGGGGAGTTGGTCAACCGGGCGATACGCGTGACCGCCTCGATCTTGGAGACTGCTGGCTGGAAGTCGGACCATGCGGGTGAGGAGAGCGAGGCTGGTGCCGCCGACGCAATACGACGGAGCGCACCTTGCTGATAGGCCTCGGTCGCGCCTTCGAGGAGAAGGTTCAGCCCTGCGAGGTTCACCTTGTTGCGCATCGTGTGCCGGTCAGCAGCCCACTCGACACCGAGCGCCTCCGCCAGGTGCTCACCCAGGATCGCGTTGGTCCTGACCACGTCCACGTCGATCCCCAGCGCGTCACGCAGCGCGACCAGGGCACGCTTCTCTCCTCGGTTGGCCGGCGGCGCTCCCGTCAACGAGTAGATGCGCGAGATCGCCTCACCAGTCGATGCCGCTGGGATGAAGAACTCGCGATCCATGGAGTGGGGACTCACATCGCTACTGATATCAGGCATGTCCAGACCCTCCGGCAGGACGCCGAGCCAGTTGTCAGTGCAGCCGATCGTCCGGGTTGTCCGGCGCGGCGGTCACCGCGTCAACGACATGGGGCGCCTCCGATCGGATCTCTTCAGCATGACGGAGCACGTACTGACGGAACACGTAGTAGGCAGCACCGACGTTGACGCCGTTGCCCATCTGCTTGTAGGAGGCCGAGTCCTTCTGCGGCTCTCCGTCCTCCGAGCCGGGCACCGACCGCCGAAACTCGAAGGTGTCGGGGAGCCCCTGGAGCCGCGCCGTCTCGCGCGGCGTGAGCCGCCGACGGTTGCCCAGGATCGAGGTCTGCGTGATGGCCACCAGTGCAGGGACGTAGTCAGGTCGCTTCGCTCGGATCCCCGAGGGCCGAAAGTGCATGATCGTCTCAGCGAGCGGCCGGTGCTCCCCGGCCTGCCACTCGAACTTGCGGCGCGAGCGCGGGAACGCGTCGAGGAGGTGCTCGTAGCGCGCGATGACCTCTCGGTGACGCTGCCAGAAGACCGCGTTCTTGCGGAGGAAGTCCTGCTTCCACCGTGGAATCGGGGCGCCGCCCAAAGAGGCTGCCTCGATGATGTCCTCCGCGTCGGCGAGTGAGCGGAACTCGTCGTACCAGATCGGGAAGCCCGGCAACCGCTCGCCGGGCCCCAGCCGCTCGGCTACATCCGTCAGCAGCCGGTCCCAGGTGTCGATCATCTTGAGCTCGGCGGACTCGAGCAGGTACTTGTTGTCCACCTCGACGTCCTTCTCGAGAGGTAGGTGCCGCTCGAGGTCCCACTGCTCCTTCGACCAGTCGAGGTCGAGGGTCTTGGGCGACACGATCGGGTCGTCGAAGCTCGCCGGGTCCTGAGCAACCTCGGGCCCGACGTAGTGAGCGAGGATGAAGACCCGCTCTCGTACCTGCGGTCGACCACCGAGCTCACGCGGCAGGAGGTGGGGGGAGAAGATGGCGGGTTCGTCCGCCGTGCGGTATCCGAGCTCTCGCAACGTCCGGACGATCGTGCGGAAAGTGGTGTCGCGGTGCCGCGGGCCAGCAAGGTTGCGCACGTTCTCCAGCAGCACGACAGAGGGCCGCACCGACGGCTCGGCCAGGATCCGGGCGATGTTCCAGAACAGGGTGCCGCGCGTCTCGTCCATGCCGCGCTGGAAGCCGCTCTTGGAGAAAGGCTGGCAGGGGAACCCTGCGGCGAGCACGTCCGAGTGCGGGACGACCACCTCGGGGTCGGTCAACGCGACGATGTCGCCATCGACCTTGAACTCCGACACACCTGGCGGGAGTGGTGCACCGGACTCGCGCAGCGGGCGCAGCCAGTTGTGGTCGTAGACCCGGGCGGCGTCGGTGTCGATCTCGCTGGCGAACGCCCAGCGTCCGCCAGCAGCATGCAGGGCCGCATGGAAACCGCCGATGCCGGCGAAGAGGTCAGAGAAGGTGAACGAGGAGGCTTCAGAGCTCGAGCTCATGTTCGAAATCTACGCCAATCGAGCCAGGGGGAAGCAACGTGGTGCCGCGTGTTGTGGACGAGGGCGGGCCGCGTTGCGGCCCGCCCTCATCTTGCCTGCTTGATCAGCTGCAGCCGCTGGTGCTGCCGCAGCCCTCGCACACGTAGCACGAGCCAGCCGGACGCATCTTCGTGCCGCAGGTCATGCACAGCGGGCTGTCGACCGCGTGGCCGGTGATCTGCTCGAGCAGCTCGGCGGTGGTCTTGGCGGTCTTCGCCTCCACCACCGGTACGCCGGCGAGCGGGTCCTCGTCCTCGACGACCTCGACGACGTCCTCGACCGCGGGGGCCTTGGCGACCGGGGCGGTCTCGACGAGCTCGGAGGCCGAGCCGGTCTCCTCGACGGGCTCGTAGGAGCCGGTCTCGAGGTGGCGCTGGCGCTCCTCGGCGGAGTAGATGCCGAGGGCGGAGCGCTCGTCGAAGGACAGGTAGTCCAGGGCCAGGCGGCGGAAGACGTAGTCCATGATCGACTGCGCCATCCGGACGTCCGGGTCGTCGGTGAGGCCGGCGGGCTCGAAGCGCAGGTTGGTGAACTTCGAGACGTAGGTCTCCAGCGGGACGCCGTACTGCAGGCCGATCGAGACCGCGATCGAGAAGGCGTCCATCACACCGGCCAGGGTCGAGCCCTGCTTGCCGAGCTTGAGGAAGATCTCGCCGAGCGTCTTGTCGTCGTGAGCACCGGAGGTCATATAGCCCTCGGCACCGGCGACCGTGAAGGAGGTGGTGCGGGCCAGGCGGGACTTCGGCAGGCGCTTGCGGGTCGGGGCGTAGACGACCTTCTCCACGACCTTCTCGACGACCTTGGTCTCGGCCTCGGCGGCGGCGTCCGCGGCAGCGGCGTCCTTCTTGGCCTTGCCGCCACCGTCGGCGAGGGGCTGGCCGACCTTGCAGTTGTCGCGGTAGATCGCGGTGGCCTTGAGGCCGAGCTTCCACGACTCCATGTAGATCTGCTCGATCTCCTCGACCGTCGCCGACTCCGGCAGGTTGACGGTCTTGGAGATGGCGCCGGAGAGGAACGGCTGGCAGGCAGCCATCATCTTGACGTGGCCCATCGGCTTGAGGGCCCGCTCACCCATCGCGGTGTCGAAGACCTCGTAGTGCTCCGGCTTGAGACCGGGGGCGTCGACGACGTGGCCGTGCTCACCGATGTAGGCGACGATCGCCTCGACCTTCTCGGCGTCGTAGCCGAGCTTCTTCAGCGCGCGCGGGATGGTCTGGTTGACGATCTGCAGCGAACCGCCGCCGACGAGCTTCTTGAACTTCACCAGGGAGAAGTCGGGCTCGATGCCGGTGGTGTCGCAGTCCATCATGAAGCCGATGGTGCCGGTCGGCGCGAGCACCGAGGCCTGCGCGTTGCGGAATCCGTTGGTCTTGCCGAGCTCGACGACCTGGGCCCACTCCTCGGTGGCGAGCTTGTGCACCTCGGCGTCGGCGATGTGCAGGGTGCGCACGTCGTCGTTGGCCGCCTGGTGCTTGCGCATCACGCGGTTGTGCGCCTCGGCGTTGCGGGCGTAGCCGGCGTACGGGCCGACGATGGAGGCCAGCTCCGCCGAGCGACGGTACGACGTGCCGGTCATCAGCGAGGTGATGGTGGCCGCCATCGCGCGACCGCCGTCGGAGTCGTAGCCCAGGCCCATCGCCATGAGCAGCGCGCCGAGGTTGGCGTAGCCGATGCCGAGCTGGCGGTAGTCGCGGGTGGTCTGGCCGATCGGCTCGGTCGGGAAGTCGGCGAAGCAGATCGAGATGTCCATCGCGGTGATGATCAGCTCGACGGCCTTGGCGAAGAGCGGGGCGTCGAAGGTGTCGTCGTCGCGCAGGAACTTGAGCAGGTTGAGCGAGGCCAGGTTGCACGAGGAGTTGTCGAGCGACATGTACTCCGAGCACGGGTTGGACGCGGTGATCCGGCCGGTCTCGGGATTGGTGTGCCAGTCGTTGATCGTGTCGTCGTACTGCAGGCCCGGGTCGGCGCAGGCCCAGGCGGCCTCGCTGATCTTGCGGAACAGGCTGCGCGCGTCGACGGTCTCGATGACCGAGCCGTCCTTGCGCGAGGTCAGGCCGAACTCGGTGCCGTTCTCCACCGCGCGCATGAACTCGTCGTTGACGCGCACGGAGTTGTTGGCGTTCTGGTACTGGACCGAGGTGATGTCCTTGCCGCCGAGGTCCATGTCGAAGCCGGCGTCGCGCAGGGCGCGGATCTTGTCCTCCTCGCGCCACTTCGTCTCGACGAACTCCTCGATGTCGGGGTGGTTGACGTCGAGCACGACCATCTTGGCCGCACGACGCGTGGCGCCGCCGGACTTGATGGTGCCGGCCGAGGCGTCCGCACCCCGCATGAAGGAGACCGGGCCCGACGCGGTGCCACCGGAGGACAGCAGCTCCTTGGAGGAGCGGATCCGGGAGAGGTTCAGACCGGCACCGGAGCCGCCCTTGAAGATGAAGCCCTCCTCCTTGTACCAGTTGAGGATCGAGTCCATCGAGTCATCCACCGACAGGATGAAGCAGGCCGACACCTGCTGGGGGGACTGCGTGCCGACGTTGAACCACACCGGGGAGTTGAACGAGAAGTACTGGTGGGCGAGCAGCCAGGTCAGCTCCTGCTCGAAGACCTCCGCGTCCGCCGAGGTCGCGAAGTAGTCGTGGTCGATGCCCGCCTGGACGTAGCGCGAGACGACCCGGTCGATGAGCTGGCGCAGGCCGGTCTCCCGCTCCGGCGTACCGACGGCGCCGCGGAAGTACTTGGTGGTGACGATGGTGGAGGCGTTCAGCGACCAGAAGTCCGGGAACTCCACGCCGAGCTGCTCGAAGACGGTCTCGCCGGTCTTCCAGTTGGTCTGGACGACGTCGCGCCGCTCCCAGGTGATCTCGTCGTAGGGGTGCACGCCGTCGGTGCTGAAGATGCGCTCGATCTTCAGCCCCTTCTGCGTGGCCGTCGGGTTGCTGGCCGTCTCGGTCATGACTCTCCTGGTGTCGGTGCGGTGCGGTGCGGATGTCGGCGGTCGTACGACGCACGCCGGAGCGTGCCGGGGAAGGTTGGTGGCCCGGCAGGCAGCTTCCCCACTACCTGCCGGGCGTTCGTGGTCAGCCCGTCGGGGCTGGTTCGCTCTGCAGCTGGCGCTCGGCGCGCAGGAGAGCGATCTCGTTCTCGAAGTCCGCCGCGGAGTCGAACCCGCGGTAGACCGAGGCGAAGCGGAGGTAGGCGACCTCGTCGAGGCGTCGCAGGGGCGGGAGGATCGCCAGGCCCACCTCGTGGGCGGCGATCTCGGGGCTGCCGGCCAGCCGGAGCTGGTCCTCGACCTCCTGGCCCAGGCGGGCCAGGTCGTCCTCGTCGACGGGGCGGCCCTTGCAGGCCTTCCGCACGCCGGACACGGCCTTCTCACGCGTGAACGGCTCGGTCGCACCGGAACGCTTCAGCACGGTGAGCTGCATCAGCTCCACCGTGGTGAACCGCTTCTCGCAGGCGGCCGACTGGCACACCCGGCGGCGACGGATCGAGCAGCCGTCCTCGGCGACCCGGGAGTCGAGGACCTTGGTGTCGTTGTGCTTGCAGTACGGACAGTGCATGGTTCCTCCTTCCGGGGCGGTCCCGCTGTGCACAACCGGGAGCTGGCTGTGGAGAGCGGGGTGGTGATCTGTGCAACGCCACCCCCAGTCCTGTGGACTAGATGTGGAGAACTACATCCTTGTAACTACTAGATGTAGTGGTAACCGTACGCCGCGACCACCACAGGTGCAAGACCGGGATCCGGGCAGATCTCGGTAGGTCCCACTCCGGGCACGTTTGCGCAGGTCACCGGCCCAGAACTGCTTCCGAAGAGGTCAACAACGCGGCGTGTCGAGGCCTTCCGCCCACCCGCCGGAAACCTCGGCCCACGCATCGGTCGCCGGCAGATCGCCGGCGGATTGCCGGGTTGCCCGCACGCCGCAACCACCCATCGGCCACAATGACCGCCGTGACAGGAGGAAAGCGCGCAGGCGATCGCACCAAGGCGCGATTCCGTCCTGACCTGCTCGCCCTCGCGGTCGGCATCACCCTCGCCCTCGTGGCGTGGGGGTACCTCGTCCTCGCCGCCATCGACTTCGGCGCCACCGCCCGCCACGACGGCAAGGCGAGCGCCTGGGCGTTCCTCGCGATCGCGGCCATCGGCGGCATGCTGTGCCTCTTCCTGGCGTTCATGCTGGCCGTCCGGCTCTCGCGCGCCATCGGGCTGAGCGCGGCACCCGAGCCGAAGCCCAAGCGCGATCCGCACGCCCCCAAGGGCGGCAAGCGCGCCGCGCGCTGAGACTCCCCCGGCAGAACACCGCGCCGACCAGAGCCGGGCCCGGAAAGCGCGAAGGGCGGGAGCCGGCCGCAGCCGGGTCCCGCCCTCCGTCTTCCCCACTCCGCCGGGGTCGAAGCGGCGGAGAGCTGGTGGGCCGACGTCCGTCGGCGACGGATCAGTCGGTGGTGGGCACCCGGAGCTGCTGGCCGGCGTAGACCACCGAGCCGTCGAGGGTGTTGAGGTCCTGGATCCGCTCCATGGCCCCGCGCACGTCGTCGTCACTGCCGGCAGCCACGTCGCTGGCGATGTCCCACAGGGTCTCACCGGGGGCGACGGTGACGACGGTGACGGCGGTGGCGTCGCCGGCCTCGTGGGTGGCGGCCGAGCCGGCGGCCAGCCACACGGCGACGGCGGCGACCACGACGGAGGCGAGCAGGAACACGACCAGGCGGCCTCGGCGGGTGAGCCGGACCGAGCTCGAACGCCGGGCTGGCGTGGCGACCGGACGCGCGGTGGCGCGGGGGGCGGCGACGCGGTGCGGGGCGATGCTGATCGTGCTCATGGTGACCTCCGGGGGAAGGGGACGGAACCTGTCGAGGAGCTGTCTATCGAGGGGGTCCGACACAAAGGGTTCGACCAGACGTTCGATCGAACATGTGTACGAGGTTAGATCAGGTGTTCGAACAAATCCAGCACCGGTTCGAAATCCTGTTCGACGGCGTGTCGCCGACACGCCGTTCGAACAGGTGTTTGAAACCCCGCGCCGGGATCGGTTAGCGTCGGGGCACGAGCTCGGCCACCCTGCACGGGGCGGACGGCGACCCGATGCGAAGTGGAGGCACCCCATGGCGGAGCGCAAGGCAGGCCGCGGCGTCACCGAGCTGCCGGACGGCCCCCCGGACGCGACCGGCCTGACGCCGCGCCAGCAGCGGGTCCTGGCCCACATCAAGGACAGCATCGAGAAGCGGGGCTACCCGCCGAGCATGCGCGAGATCGGCCAGGCCGTCGGCCTCACCAGCACCTCCAGCGTGGCCCACCAGCTGCGCGTGCTGGAGGAGAAGGGCTACCTCAAGCGCGACCCCAACCGGCCGCGTGCGCTGGAGGTGTTCCTGCCCGAGGTGATGGCGGCCCGCAAGGCGATGGGCTCCGCCGAGGAGACGACGTACGACGAGACCGGCATCGGCGACGCGGCCCCGGTCCCGGCCAACGTGCCGGTCGTCGGGCGGATCGCCGCCGGTGGCCCGATCCTCGCCGAGGAGCGCGTCGAGGACGTCTTCCCGCTCCCCCGCCAGCTCGTGGGCGACGGCCAGCTGTTCCTCCTCGAGGTCAGCGGCGAGTCGATGATCGACGCCGCGATCTGCAACGGCGACTACGTCGTGATCCGCCAGCAGCCGACCGCCGAGAACGGTGAGATCGTCGCCGCGATGATCGACGGCGAGGCCACGGTGAAGACCTTCCAGCGCAAGGACGGCCGGACCTGGCTGCTCCCGCACAACCCGGCGTTCGAGCCGATCGACGGCACCCACGCCACGATCCTCGGCAAGGTCACCGCCGTCCTGCGCCGGGTCTGAGAGTTTCGTCGGGGGTCTGACGTATGGTCGGGGGGTTCGCCCCCCACCGATCGTTCGTAAGGGCTTCCCCATGACGTCACGCCGCGCCCGCTGGGCCGCGCTGTTCCTGTCCCTGCTCGCGGCTCTCCTGGTCGCGCCGGCGCTCGCCGTCCCCGCCCAGGCGGTGGGTGGTGACCCCGACGCCGACGCGGACAGCCCGCGCGAGGTCGCCGAGCAGGCCCTGGAGACCGTGCAGGACCTCGTCGAGGCGCCGGTCACCCCGGCCGACCCGGCGACGGGCAGCCCGGTCGACGGCAAGGACCTGACGCTGGCCCTGCGCGACCTGGCGGTGGCCCAGCACGCCCTGCCCAAGTCCAAGCGCACCGTCGCCGCGCGCCTGCTCGCGCGCCCCGACGACTCGGCCAGCGAGTGCTTCGCCGACGGCGACCTCGCCTGCTACGGCGCGCACCCGACCAAGCGCACCTGCAACGCCTTCGTCTGCGTGCACTGGGTGAGCGCCGGCACCAACGCCATCCCGACCGAGAACGACGGCGCCGGCGGCGCCTTCCCCGGCACCAGGGGCGGCCTGCCGGACTACGTCGAGTTCACCCTCACCACGATGACCCAGATCGCGGTCACCTACGCCCGCGCGGGCTACAAGAAGCCGGTCTCCGACGGCACCGCGGGCGGCTCCTCGCTGCCCGACGTCTACCTCGGCAACGTCGGCAACGCCGGCGTCTACGGCTACTGCACGACCGACCGCGAGGTGAAGGGCCACGTCGCGGCCCCGGCCTACTGCGTGCTCGACAACAACTACGCCGAGTTCGGCATCGCCCCGCGCTCGGCGCTGCGGGTGACGGCGGCCCACGAGTACTTCCACGCGGTCCAGTTCGCCTACGACGTCAACGAGGACGCCTGGATCATGGAGGCCACGGCCAGCTGGGTCGAGGACGAGATGTACGACGGCATCAACGACAACCGCTCCTACCTGCCCTACGGTCCGCTGGGCCGGCCCTCGCAGGCGCTCGACGCGTTCAGCGACCAGGGCGCGGAGCCCTACGGCAGCTGGATCTTCTTCCGCTACCTCAGCGAGCGCTTCCCCGCCTCCACCGCGGGACTGCCGACGATCGTGCTCGACATCTGGCGCCGGCTCGGCTCCGGTGGCTCGACCGACACCGGCAACGTCTACTCCCTGCAGGGCCTGAGCGGCGCGCTCGCCGCGCGCGGCACCAACATCACCGCGCAGCTGGCGTGGTTCGCGGTGTGGAACCGCCGGCCGGGTGTCTACGAGGAGGGCTCGGCCTACCGCCCGGCTCCGGTGCGGCGCTCGTTCTCGCTGACGTCGGCGACCCGCACCGCGAACGCGGTCTTCTCGCTGCCGCGCCTGTCCGCGGGCACCTACCGCTGGAACCGCGGCAAGGGCGCGGGCTCCAAGATCACCTTCGGCATCAACGTCAACAGCAAGGCCATCGGCGGGGCCGCGATCGTCACGATCAAGCGCAAGAACCGCAACCCCACGTCGACGTACCTGACGCTGAACGCCAACGGCGACCGGACGCTGAGCTACGCCTTCGGCAGCACCACCCAGTGGATCGAGGTCACCGTGGTCAGCGGCGACACCCGCTACCGCTGCTGGCAGGGCCAGGACTACCAGCACACCTGCCAGGGCACGCCGGTGGCGAGCGCGCTGCGCCAGGTGGTCACCGCGAAGGCGAGCTGAGCCGGCTCAGCGCCTGGCGGACCACCTGCGGGTCGGTCGTCGTCCACATGGGCGGCAGGCTGGCCTTGAGGAACGAGCCGTAGCGGGCGGTCGCCAGCCTCGGGTCGAGGACGGCGACCACCCCACGGTCGCTCGTGGTCCGGATCAGCCGCCCGGCGCCCTGCGCGAGCAGCAGCGCCGAGTGCGTCGCGGCGACCTGCATGAAGCCGTTGCCGCCGGCCTGGTCGGCGGCCTTCTGGCGCGCGCTCATCAGCGGGTCGTCGGGGCGCGGGAACGGGATCCGGTCGATGATGACCAGCTGACAGGTGTCGCCCGGCACGTCGAGCCCCTGCCAGAGGCCGAGCGTGCCGAACAGGCAGGTGTGCGGGTCCTCGACGAACTGCCGGGCCAGCTCGGGCAGCTGCGCCTCGCCCTGGGCCAGCGTGGTCAGGTGCGGCAGCGCCTTGCGGACGTGCTCGGCGGCGGCCTCCGCGGCCCGGCGGCTGGAGAAGAGCCCGAGGGTCCGGCCGTCGGCGGCGTCGACCAGCTCGGTGATCTCGTCGAGCTGGGCCGGGCCGAGGCCGTCGCGCCCGGGTGGCGGCAGGTGGCGGGCGACGTAGAGGATGCCCTGCTTGCCGTAGTCGAAGGGGCTGCCGACGTCGATGCCGCGCCACGGCTGCTCCTCGTCGGGCATCGGCTTGAGGCCGACGGTGCGGGCGACGGCGTTGAAGTCGCCGCCGAGCATGAGCGTGGCCGAGGTCATCACCACGGTGTTGTCGGCGAGCAGCTTGTCGCGCACCTGCCCCCACACCTGCAGCGGCGCGATCGCCAGCGTCGGCGGCATCCGGTCGCTGCCCTCGGTGCGCCAGAGCACGTCGTGCTCGGAGCTGGCGGCCATCCGCTCGGCGGTCGCGAACACCTCCTGCACCATGCCCTTGGCCTGGGTCATCGCGGGATCGGGCTCCTGCCCGGACTTCGCGTCGGCCTTGGGGAACGCCGAGATGCAGGCCCGGGCCGCGTCGCGGACCAGCGCCAGCGCGTCGGCCAGGTCCTCCGGCAGCCGCTCGAAGCGGCCGGCCGGTGCGTCGGCGACCGCGGCCCGCAGCGCATCACCCGCGTCGGCGAGGTCGTCGGCCTCGTTGCCCTCGACGTGGCGCACGCTGCGCCGCGCGGCCCGCTCGACCTCGGCGGCCCACAGCTCGTCGGTGGCGGCCTGGGTGACCCGGGCGGCGAGCTCATGCGCCTCGTCGATGACGACGGCGTCGTACTCCGGGATCATCGGGATGCCCTCGATCGCGTCGATCGCGAGCAGCGAGTGGTTGGTGACGATGAGGTGCGACTTGTGCGCCTTCTCCTTGGCGCGCTCGGCGAAGCACTCCTGGCCGAAGCGGCACTTGCTGGCACCCAGGCACTCGCGCGCGGAGACACTGACCTGGCGCCACTCCTTCTCGGTGTGCCGCGGGGCGTCGTCGCGCTCGCCGCTGCCGCCGTTCTCCGCGGCCGCCTCCGCCCACTTCCGCAGCTCGATCACCTTCGCGCCCATCGAGCCCTCGGGGACCTGGATCAGCTCGCCCTGCTCGTCGGGGGCCCCCTCGCGGATGCGGTGGAGGCAGGCGTAGTTGGAGCGCCCCTTGAGCACGGCGTACGACGCGTCGAGGCCCGGGGTGGTGCCGACCGCCTTGACCAGGCGGGGCAGGTCCCGCTCGACGAGCTGGTGCTGGAGCGCGAGGGTCGCGGTGGCGACCACGACCCGCTTGTCGTGGAGCAGCGCCGGGACGAGGTAGCCCAGCGACTTGCCGGTGCCGGTGCCGGCCTGGACGAGCAGGTGCTCCCGGTCGGCGAAGGCCTGCCCGACCGCCTCGGCCATCGTCACCTGGCCGGCGCGCTCCTGGCCGCCGAGGGCGGCCACCGCGGTCGCGAGGAGGTCGCGGACGGGCGTGGGGTCGGCGGCGGCTCGGGTGGTCACCGGGAAACCCTAGACGGCCCTGCCGACGCCGCGCCGCGCCCTCCACAGGCCACGCCCGCGCGGCCCTCCCGGCGCGCCCGGATCAGCGGTACGGGCCGGCTCGCACGATCCCGCGGACCTCGTCCGCGGTGATCCCCTCGGGGTCCACGTCCGTGAGCCACCAGGTCGTCCCCGCGGCCGCGAACGCCGCCAGGTCGGCCGACGGGGCGAGCGGCACCGCGACGTCGTACGGCGCCGTCGGGTCCGCACGCAGCCCGTCGATCGTGGCGACCGCCTCGGCCAGCTGGTCCGGGTGCTCGAGGTTGACCGGCACGAAGCCGTCGTGCCGTGCGGCGCGGCGCAGCGGGCGCTGGTAGCCGGGGAAGCCCGCGACCCAGACCGGCACCGTGCCGTGGACCGGGCGCGGCAGGAAACGGACGCCGTCGACCGTGTGGTGCTCGCCGCGGTGGCGGACCTCCTCCCCGGACCACGCAGCGGCGAGGACGGCGAGGCTCTCGTCGAGCATCGCGGCGCGGGCCCGGTCGTCGGTCTGCTCGCCGAAGCGTGAGAGCTCCTCGCCGAAGCGGTCGCTGCCGAGCCCCGCCCCGAGCACCAGGCGTCCCGCGCTCAACCGGTCGAGCGAGGCCGTCTGCCGGGCGAGGACGTGGGGCCGCCGCCGCGCGAGCGCGCTCACCATCGGCCCGATCCGGATCGTCGAGGTCGCGGCAGCGACCGCCGACAGCGTCACCCACGGGTCCGCGAGCGCCTCGACCGGCGCGCGCCAGCGCAGGTGGTCCCACACGAAGAAACCGTCCCAGCCGTGCTCCTCGGCCTCGACCGCGAGGCGCACCACCGCGGCGGGGTCGGCCAGCTCGTCGAAGAGGGGCACCCAGATCGCGGACCTCACGGCGCGCTCAGCTCCGTGAGCGCGCCGACGAACAGGTCCCACACCGGCGGCGCGACGTCGTGCCCGGACTGCGGGAGGACGACCAGGCGCGCGCCGGGGATCGCGTCGCGCAGCGCCTCGCCGTGGGCCGGGGGGAACGCCGGGTCCAGCTCGCCCTGCACCACCAGGGTCGGGACCCGGACGTCGGCGAACCCGCCGTGCTCGGGCCCGGAGAAGTCCTGGGCGAAGTGGTTGACCAAGCTGGCGGCGATGTCGCTGGAGCGGGCGATGTCCGCGGTGGCGAGCGCCCGCACGGCGTCCTCGTCGAAGTGCGGCGAGGCGCCGGCGTAGGCGCGGGTGGCGGCGACGACGTACTCGACGACGGCGGCGTGGTCGGCGGGGTCCGGCTCGTCGGGGAAGACCGGCTCCCCCATCGGCAGCTCGCCGGTGGTCGTGCTGACCAGGGTGAGCGAGGCGACCCGGCCGGGGTGGTCGACGGCGAGGACGAGCGCGACGCCGCCCGACATCGAGCGGCCCACCACGTGGGCGCGGTCGACGCCGAGGGCGTCGAGGAGGCCCACGGCGTCGGCGGCGAGGTCGCGCAGGCCGTAGCCGGGCTCCCCGACCGGGAAGGTGGTGGAGCGGCCCGTGTCGCGCTGGTCGTAGCGGATGACGTACCGGCCCTCGCCGGCGATGCGGCGGCACAGCTCCTCCTCCCACCACAGCATCGAGGCGGAGGCGCCGTGGATGAGCAGGACGGCGGGGTCGGCGGGGTCGCCGAAGGTCTGGGCGCAGAGGGTGATGCCGTTGACGTCGTAGCAGGTCTCGGAGTTCATGACGATGACGCTAGATCGCGCAGTTCATCGTGAAAAACGATTGTTACTGATCAAGGTGTTCGGGTTCTACGATGACTCTCGTGTACGAGCTGCGCCACCTCAGAGCCCTCGACGCCATCGCCGCGGAGGGCACCTTCGCCCGCGCCGCGGCGCGGCTCGGCTACACCCAGTCCACCCTGAGCCAGCAGGTCGCCGCGCTGGAGCGCGCCGTCGGCGGTGCGGTCTTCGACCGGCCCGGTGGGCCGCGCCCGGTCCGGCTGACGCCGTTGGGCCGGCTCGTGCTCTCCTCCGGACGCGAGGTCCTCGGCCGCGTCGAGGAGGCGGCGCAGGCCGTCGAGCGCTTCCACGCCGGCGAGGGCCGGGTCGACGTCGGCACCTTCCAGACGGTGACCAACGTGCTCCTGCCCGGCGTCGTGCGGCGCCTGCGACAGGACCACCCGGGCTGCGACATCCGGTTGGTGGAGGACGAGGCGGCCGACCCCGACCTCGGCGACCTGGACGTGCTCTTCTTCGACCGGCCGGGGCCCGAGGACGTCGACAGCACGCTGGTCGTCGAGGACGAGCACGTCCTGGTCGCCCGCCCCGGCGACTTCGCCGGCCGCCGGGTGCCGGTCGAGCTGCTCGACGGCGCGCCCCTGGTCGCCCTGCCGCCGATCTGCGACCAGGCACTCGTCGTCGAGGCCCACCTCGCAGCGCACGGCGTACGCCCCCAGGTGGTGTTCCGCACCGCGGACAACCAGGCCGTGCTGTCGATGGTCCGTGCCGGCCTGGGCAGCGCGATCATGCCGGCGCTGTCGCTGGGCTGGCCGGAGCGGCCGCCGGGCATCGCGCTGCACCGCCTGCACCCGGCCCTGCCGCCTCGCCGGATCCACGCGCTGACCCGCGGCAGCCTCTCCCCGCTGGCCCGGGAGGTCGTCGCCACCGCCCGCGCGGTGGCGCGGGAGGTCAGGGCCGCCGGCGGGTGTCGCCCGTAGCCGCGCCGAGCAGCTCCTCGACCTTCGCCGCGACCACGTCGCCGAAGGCCCGCTGGCCCGCCGCGTCGGGGTGCACGCCGTCGTCGAGGAGGCTGAGGTCCACCCCCACCATCGACAGGTACGGCGTCCCGGACTCCGCCGTGAGCCGGGCCAGGGCCGCGTCCACCGCCACCCCGGTGCCGTCCGGCCGGTGCGGCACCACGGGCGGGCCGACCACGAGCGCGGGCGTGCCGCCGAGCGCGGCGAGCAGCCGGCGGTAGCCCGCCTCGACGTCCGCGACCGGCTGGTCGAAGTCGTTGAGGCCGCCCTCGACGACGACGAGCCGGGTGCCGGGGCGCAGGGAGCGCGGCAGGCGGGTCGCGTACGACCGGTCGCCGCACGCGCTCGCGCCGACGCTGAACCCGCTGCCGGAGAAGCCGTCGACGCGGACCCGGCCGGGCAGCCGGGTCGGCCAGGAGTCGGCGTAGGGCAGGCCGGCGCCGACCGAGTAGGAGTCGCCCACGACGAGCACCTCGGGGCCGCGGCCGGTGACCAGGGCCGCGCGGGCGTCGGCGCGCTCGGCGGTGAGCCCGCAGTGGTCGGTGCGCGCGCCGGCGCGCGCCCAGATCGTGCCCGTCACCGTGGCGGCGAGGAGCACGACGAGGGCAGCGAGAACGAGGCGGTGCCGAGTCACGGGGAGATCATCCGTCCTCCGGAGAGGATTCGCCGAAAAACCGCGGAACTCACACGGCGTAGACCGCGAGGTCGCCCGCCAGCGCCTCGGTCGCGCGGCCGGTGACGTGGGTGCCCTCGGCGGTGTGCTCCAGCGTGGTGATCTCGCCGTCCTTGTGGATCCGGTCGATGAGGTCGCCGCGCGCGTAGGGCACCAGCACCGTGAACTCCACCCGCGGGCGCGGCAGGTCGGCCTCGATCGCGGCGAGCGCCTCGGCGATGCCCTGGCCGGTGCGGGCGGAGACCGCCACCGCGTGCGGCTCGCGGCGCAGCACCCGGTCGACGACGAGCGGGTCGGCGGCGTCGACCTTGTTGATCACCACGAGCTCGGGGATCGAGCCGGCCTCGATGTCGGCAAGCACCTCGCGCACCGCGTTGAGCTGGCCCTCGGGGTCGGGGTGCGAGCCGTCGACGACGTGCACGATCAGGTCGGCGTCCGCGACCTCCTCCAGCGTCGAGCGGAACGCCTCGACCAGCTGGTGCGGCAGGTGCCGGACGAAGCCGACGGTGTCGCTCATGGTGTAGACGCGCCCGTCGCCGGTCTGGGTGCGGCGGGTGGTCGGGTCGAGCGTCGCGAACAGCGCGTCCTCGACGAGCACGCCCGCGCCGGTGAGCCGGTTGAGCAGGGAGGACTTGCCGGCGTTGGTGTAGCCCGCGATCGCGACCGAGGGCACCTCGTTGCGACGGCGCTCCTGGCGCTTGGTGTCGCGGGTGCCCTTCATCACCTTGAGCTCGCGGCGGAGCTTGGCGATCTTGTCGTTGATCCGGCGCCGGTCGGTCTCGATCTTGGTCTCACCGGGACCACGACCACCGATGCCGCCGCCGTCGGCGCCGACGCGGCCGCCGGCCTGGCGGGAGAGGTTGCCACCCCAGCCGCGCAGGCGCTGCTTCATGTAGCTCAGCTGGGCCAGCTCGACCTGCGCCTGGCCCTCCTTGGACTTCGCGTGCTGGGCGAAGATGTCGAGGATCAGCGCGGTCCGGTCGACCACCTTGACCTTGACCCGGTCCTCCAGGTTGCGCAGCTGGCTCGGCGCGAGCTCGCCGTCGCAGATCACGGTGTCGGCGCCGGTCGCCTCCACGATCTCGCGCAGGCCCTCCACCTTGCCGCGGCCGATGTACGTCGCCGGGTCGGGCGACTGCCGGCGCTGGTAGATCGCGTCGAGCACCTCCGAGCCCGCCGTCTCGGCGAGCAGGGCCAGCTCGGCCATGGCGTTCTCGACGTCCTGCTGGCTGCCCTCGGTCCACACCCCGACGAGCACGACCCGCTCCAGGCGGAGCTGGCGGTACTCGACCTCGGTGATGTCCTCGAGCTCGGTGCGCAGGCCGGCGACCCGGCGCAGCTCGTGGCGCTCGACGAGGTCGAGGTCGCCGGTGGTGGGGTCGGCGTCGGCGTACCCGGACACGAAGCCGTCGTCGGCGGCCTCGTCGTCAGCAGGGTCCTCGAGGTCGTCGACGAGGTCGTCGGGGTCGTCCCAGCCCTCGGTGGCACGGAGGGCGGCAGCGAGCGAGAAGTCTTCAGCGGAGTTCGTCATGAGCGTCGTCCAGCCTAACCACCCGCACCGACGGATGCTTCCCGTTTTCACGCCGGGGGGTAGCCCCGGCGCCCCTGCCGTCGTTGTGAGGGCATGCGTGCTCTGAAGCCGGGGGGCGAGAGCAGGTGGATCTGGTTCATCACGATCATCGCGGTCGGGTTGGGCATCTTCGCCTTCATCACCCGCCCCGGACCCACCCCTGACTCCGCCACCGACCCGACGGACCGCCCGGCAGCGACCGCCATGCCCTCGCCCAGCCCGCGGCCGAGCGAGCGGCCCACGCAGGACACCTCGCCGAGCGTCGAGCCGGTCGAGGCGACGCAGCCCGACGCGGCGTCGCTGGGCCTGCCGGACGGCGTCGCGCTGCCCGCCGGTCTCGGGGGCAGCGGCAGCGGGCGCTCCCTGCCGCGCACCACCTTGAAGATCCGGGTGTTCTCCACCGAGCCGCTCTACCGGGTCTCCTACATCATCCCGACCAGCGACGACCAGCGCTACGGGCAGGACGACGGCGTCGGCAGCTCCTGGTCGCACACCACCCGGGTTTGGGGGAAGCCGGACTACGCGGCGGTCTTCGTGCAGGCGTTCTGGCCGGGGGTCAAGGTGACCTGCGTGATCACCGTCGGGGGCCGGGAGACCGAGCGGCGCACGATCATCGGGCCGCAGGGCGCGATGTGGTGCCAGGGCTGATGGCCGCGACCTCAGCCGCTGAGCGGCGCTAGGTCTGGATCAGGATCGTCGGGCAGGAAGCGTGACTCGACCCTGTCAGCAACCGACTCGAGCAGAGCCCTGTTGCCCGCCAGCAAGGTGCTGTCGAGGTCAATGTCGGACAGGCCGTACCAGCTCCGGTCCTCAGGCCACCACTGATACGGACGCAAGGGCGGACGCCCTTCCGATACCCCCCGCGCGTCAGCCATCGCCTCCGCGACGAGGTCTTCCATGGTTCCCCGGAAGAGGAAGCACTCGCGCGGCCCTCGATAGGTAGGCAAGCCATCAAAGACCCGATAGTCCCCCCACCCGACCCACGCACCGATATAGATCGATCCAGCGGCAGGACCATCAGCACGACCGACGGGCAGTGTCTCGGCGAGGACCTTGACCTGCTCGACATCGAGCTGACGGCCCGGTGGCACGAGGATGCCGTCACGCAGCGAAGCACTGGGCGTGTTCCACTGGAGGTCGATGTCTCGCTCGCTCGCCTGGGTCTCCCACGAGACCGGCTCGGCGCCATTACCGAAAGGATGAAAGACACGCAGGATCGCTTCGAATCGCGCCGGTACCAACCGGCGAAGCCCCGGTCCCGAGGTGGTGGACGCCGAGGACACGAGCCAGTCAGCAGCTGCGGTGTCAATGGTCGATTCGAGCATCAAGCCACCGTCCCCCACACGATCAGTAATCGACGAACTGTTCAGCCCCGCAAGGATCACGAGTGAGCTTCCCGCTGTAACCAGCGGGGGAGATCTGGAGACCGGCTCCTGATCGCGACTTCACCTTAACGATCGCCTTCATCCTGTAGTCCTCGCTGGCGCACGGCGCGCTTGTCGAGACGGTGAGCTTGCGACCGGGCTTGACGTTGTCGAACGCACTCGCCGCGGGAGACCCAGGGACGGTGACCCACGATCCGTTGACCCGCTTCTCGAGCGAGGCGAAGACATCGACTCGGTAGATGGGCTTGTTCCAAGTCGGCGCCGCTACCGCGTTCATTCGACCACGGACATGGTGCGAGCCGTGGACGTAGTCAGCGAATCCTGCACAGGCTTCGACCTCGACTTTCGGACCACACGCGGAAAGCAGTCCGCCGATCGGAGGCATACGACCTAGACCGCCACCTCGTCCGGCTCGAGGGTCGTGTGCCACAGCACGAGGCCGCGGCCGTCGTACAGCCGGACGGTGAGCTGGCCGGTGGCGGCGATGTCGAGCTGGCCGATGTGCTGGTTGTCGGGCCGCGGCGCGATCTTGACCGCCAGCGGCTCGTCCTTGCCGTGGGTGAAGTGCACGAGCGGACCGAAGGTGCGGTCGAGCTCGGTCGGCTTGGGCGTGAACGGCGAGCAGTGCAGCGGCCCGGAGACGAACTCCCAGAACGGGTCGAAGTCGGTGTACGTCGCCCGGTCCGGTGAGTAGTGGTTGGCCGCGGTGTAGTGCACGTCCGCGGTGATCCACACGACGTTGCGGATGCGGTGCCGCTTGATGGCCGAGAGCACCCGGGCGATCTCCGGCTCGCGGCCCAGCGGCGGACCGTCGTCGCCGTTGGCGACGCCGTCGAGGTCGAAGGTCCGGCTGGCCGGGGCGGACAACGGCTGGTCGATGGAGATCACCTTCCAGGTCGCCGTCGAGCGGCGCAGGCCCTCGATCAGCCACGCCTCCTGGGTGGGTCCGAGCAGCCCGGCCTCGCCCTTGCGCCGCGCGGGGTCGGCGTCCGGGTTGGGGCCGCGCCAGCTGCGCATGTCCATCAGGAACAGGTCGAGGTGCTGGCCGCGGGGCACCTTGCGGTAGATCCGCAGGGGTGCGAAGCCGTCGCCGTCGGCGGGCACCAACCGCTCGACCGGCACCGGCTGGTACTCCTGCCAGGCCCGGCGCCCGCGCACCGCCAGCTGGTCGGCCGGCTGCCCGCTGTAGTGGTCGTCGTCGACCACCTCGCCGGGGTACCAGTTGTTGCAGGTCTCGTGGTCGTCCCACTGCACCACCGACGGTACGGCGGCGTGGAAGTCGCGCACGTTGTCGTCACGCAGCGAGTAGCGGTGCCGGCCGCGGAAGTTCGCGAGCGAGAGGGCCGGGGTGACGACGTCCTCGGTGACCTCGTTGCGCCAGGTGGTGCCGTCCTCGACGACCAGGTGGGACTCCGGCATCGGCTCGTCGGCGTAGATCGTGTCGCCGACGTGGACGAACAGGTCCGGCCGCAGGTCCAGCATGGTCCGGAAGGCCGTCATCCCGCCGCGGGAGCGGTCGATCCCCCAGCCCTGGCCGTTGACGTCGCCGGACCACACGATCGACTGGGCCGCCGCGTGGATCGGCGCGGTGCTGAAGGTGAGCGACTGGGGTGCGCTGCGCTCGCCCTCCGGTGTCTCGAACCAGACCTCGGCGGCGTACTCCCGCCCCGGGCCGAGGCCGGTCAGCCGCATCCGTGCGGTGAGGTCGGTGCGCGGGTCCGCCCAGGGACCGCGCAGCACCTGCACGCGGGGCCCGGTGCGCAGGCTGACCATCATCCGGCTCGGTACGACGGCGCGCGACCACAGCACGGCCGAGCTGGTCGTCACCTCGCCGCTGCGCACGCCGCTGGTCAGGTCGCGGCGCCGCTCGACGAGGCCGGGGAAGCCGCGCATCACCCCGAGCGCCGGGATCGAGGCGCCGGCGAGGCCGGCGACGATGGTGGAGCGGCGGCCCACGCGGAGCTCACCGAGCCGGGTCTGGTCGTCCCAGAGCAGCGTCACAGCCCCAGAAAAGCGCCGCGCGCCGACCGGCGAGGGATCGCCGGTCGACGCGCGGGTGAACCGATCGCGACGAGTTCGCTGCCTACTTCGGGGGCATCCGGATGCCGCCGTCGACGCGGATGACCTCGCCGTTCATGTAGGAGTTGGTCAGGCACTCGATCACCATCGAGGCCAGCTCGGCGCCGGTGCCGAGGCGCTTGGGGAAGAGCACGTTCTGGCCGAGGTTGGCCTTGAACGCCTCCGAGGCCTCGCCCTCGCCGTAGATCGGGGTGTCGATCAGGCCCGGGGCCACGGTGTTGAGCCGGATGCCGGAGGCGGAGAGGTCGCGGGCGACCGGGAGGGTCATCCCGACGACGCCGCCCTTGGACGCGGAGTACGACGCCTGGCCGATCTGGCCGTCGAAGGCGGCCACGCTGGCGAGGTTGACGATGGCACCGCGGGCGCCGTCCTCGTCGGGCTCGTTCTGGCTCATCACGGTGGCGGCCTGGCGGACGACGTCGAAGGTGCCGATCAGGTTGATCGCGATGACCTTGGTGAAGGCCTCCAGCGAGTGGGCGGACTCGAGCTGGCCGTCGCGGCCGATGGTGCGCTGGGCCCAGCCGATGCCGGCGGAGTTGACGACCGCGCGCAGCGGGGCGATCTCGGCGGCGGCCTTGACGGCGCCGGCGATCTGCTCGGTGTTGGTGACGTCGACCTGGGCGAAGACGCCGTTGATCTCGGCGGCAAGGGCCTCGCCCTTGTCGGCCTGGAGGTCGGCGACGACGACGGTTGCACCCTTGGCGGCGAGCTGGCGGGCGACGGCGGCGCCGATGCCCGAGGCCGCGCCGGTGACGATGGCGGAGGATCCGGTGAGTTCCATGCTCGGAGCATAGGGCGCCGGGGCCGACCGTGACAGCATCGGTGTCACTGTCAGAGATCCGTGGTGCCCTCCGCGACGACCACGGCGGGGCCGGCCATCAGGATCCGGTCGTCGGTCGTCCAGGTGATCCGCAGGGTGCCGCCCGGCAGGTCGACGCGGTAGTCGGTGTCCCGCGCCGCCTCGTCCGCCAGCGCGCTGGCCACCATCACCGCGCAGGCACCGGTGCCGCAGGAGCGGGTCTCGCCGGAGCCGCGCTCATGGACCCGCATCGCGACGTGGCGCGGCCCGCGTCGTACGACGAACTCGACGTTGACCCCGTGCGGGTAGACCACCGGGTCGTGCGTGGGCGCGTCGTAGAGGTGCCCGGCGTCGGCGAGGTCGTCGACGAAGGCCACCGCGTGCGGGTTGCCCATGTCCACGTGCAGGGCCGGCCAGGTCCGCTCCCCCACCGCGACCTCGGTCCGCTCCAGCACCTTCGGGATGCCCATGTCGACGGTGATCTCGCCGTCCACGGCGCCGCCGGCGAAGGTCAGCACCTTCACCCCGGCGCGGGTCGCGACCGGCACCGGCGCGGAGACGTCGACCAGCCCCTGCTGGGCGAGGTGACGCCCGAAGACGCGCACGCCGTTGCCGCACATCTCCGAGACCGAGCCGTCGGCGTTGCGGTAGTCCATGAACCACTCCGCGTCCTGCCCCGCCCCCGCGCCGATCGCGGCGGTGCGGACCACCCGGAGCACGCCGTCGGCACCGATGCCGGCGCGACGGTCGCACAGCGCGCGCACCCGCTCGGCGCCGAGGTCGCCGTGGACCGCGCCGTCGTGGTCGGGCAGCAGGACGAAGTCGTTCTCGGTGCCGTGGCCCTTGAGGAAGGCGTACACACCTCCAGCCTACGCATCCACCCGCGGGCGGACGGCCGGATCAACCGCCGGGCGGACGCCCTCGCGCCGCCGCGCGCCTAGCGTCGGGACCATGACCACGCACCGCCGCCTCGCCGCCGCCACGACCGTCCTGATCGCCGCCGTGCTCCTCGCCCCGAGCCTGCTGGCCCGCCTCCTCGTCCCCGGGTACGACGGTGTCGGCGCCCTGCGCGAGGGCCTGCCCGGCGCCTTCGCCCACGACGGGACGCTGGACCGCTCGGCCGACTGGTGGGCCGCCTTCCACGGCACGAAAGCGCTCCTCGCGGCGATCCTGCTGGCCGTGCTCGTGGTGGCGGCCCGGCGCACCCGCGGCCTGCCGCGCGGCGCGGTCCTCGGTCTCGCCGGGCTCGCGCTGGTGGTCGTCCTCGCCAACCTGCAGGGCCTGGTCGCGCCGGTCTCGTCGCTGCTCTCGATGCTGCCGGGCGAGGCGGCCCGGGCCGTGCTGGCGAGCGACGGGACGCCGGAGTTCGCGGCGCTGGTGGACGACTTCGCGACGTACCACCTCGCGATGGTGGTGCTCGCCGGCCTGAGCGCGCTCGCCCTGGCGGCGCTGGCGGTGCGCACCCGGCGCTGGGTGCCCGCGGTGGCCGCACTGGTGCTCGTCGTGGTGACCTACGCCAACATCACCACGGTCGCCGACCCGGGGCCGGCGCTGCGGGCCTTCCTCGCCGCTCAGCCGTAGAGGCGCTCGGCGTAGGACGGGCCGTAGTAGTCGTCCAGCTCCTCGACCGGCGTCTCCGGCCGCTCCAGCCGGTGGGCGAGCACCGCGCGGCGCGGGACCCGGCCGTCGGGGTCCCAGGTCTCCGGCTGCCACAGCTGCGAGCGCAGGAAGGCCTTCGCGCAGTGGAAGAAGACGGTCTCGATCTCCACCACGACCGCCAGCAGCGGCCGGTGGCCCTTGACGACCATCGCGTCGAAGAAGGGCGCGTCGCTGACCAGCCGGGCCCGGCCGTTGACGCGCAGGGTGTCGCCCCGGCCGGGGATGAGGAAGTTCAGCCCGACCTGGGGGTTGGCGAGGATGTTGCGGTAGCCGTCGGCTCGCCGGTTGCCGGGCCGCTCGGCGATCGCGAGGGTGTGCTCGTCGATGACGTGGACCAGGCTCCCGGCGGGGTCGCCCTTCGGGGAGACGTCGCAGCGCCCGTCGGCGTCGGCGGTCCCGAGGAAGCAGAACGGCGAGGCCGCGAGCCAGTCGCGGTCGACGTCGGTGAGCGCGGCGCGCTCCTTCGCGGCCGCCGCGGCGGTCGGCTCCCCGAGCAGGGCGGTCAGGGTCTCCTCGTCGGCGATCTCGGTCCAGGTCACCGTCTCAGGGTAGGCCGCACCACCCCGGCCGCGCCGCCCCCGCGGCGCGTGGGCTCCGCCACGGCCGTGAGCCGGCCGCCCGGCCCGATCTCGATCGCCTCGACCGCGCCGATCTCGGCGGCGCTCGTGCCGGGCGCCCCGGCGGCGCTGAGCGTGTGCCCGTACGCCGCCAGCGCGGCGCCGTAGGTGTCGATGAACGCCTGCTCCGCCGACACCGCGGCGGTGTTGCGCTGCGACGCGCGGGGCGCGGCCACGGCGGCGGGCAGGGACATGCCGCCGTCGAGCCGGTTGCGCAGCACCTGCAGCACCGTGGTGATGATCGTGGAGCCACCGGGCGAGCCGAGCGCCAGCACCGGCTTGCCGCCGCGCAGCAGGATCGTCGGCGACATCGAGCTGCGCGGACGCTTGCCCGGCTCGATCCGGTTCGGGTCGGCGGGGTCGTAGACGGTGGTGAAGTCGGTGAGCTCGTTGTTGAGCAGGAACCCCCGGTCCGGGACGACGATGCCCGAGCCACCGGTCTGCTCGATGGTCAGCGTGTAGGACACCACGTTGCCCCAGCGGTCGGCCGTCGTCAGGTGCGTCGTGGAGAGGTTCTCGGTGTCGCTGTCGGCCTTCCCGGGCGCGGGAGCGGCGTCGCACGCCCCGTCGTACGACGACACGTCGCCGGGTGCGAGCGGCTTGGTCGCGGCCTTCGCCGGGTCGACGAGGCAGGCCCGCTCCTTGGCGAAGGTGTCGTCGAGCAGGGCCCGCACCGGCACGTCGGTGAAGGCGGGGTCACCGACGTACGCGCCCCGGTCGGCGAAGGCGAGCGCGGAGGCCTCGAGGTACTGGTGCAGCGCGGCGATCGGCGTGGCCGCCGCCGGCAGCTGCTCGAGGATGTTGAGCGCCTCCCCGACCGTCGTGCCGCCGGAGGACGAGGGTGCCATGCCGTAGACGTCGTAGCCGCGGTAGCCCGTACGGGTCGGCTTCTGCACGAGCGCGCGGTAGCGCGCGAGGTCGGCGGTGGTCATCGTGCCGACCGGCACCGGCAGGTCGGTGGCACCGCTCAGCGGCGGGCGCTGGACGGTCGCGGCGACCTCCGCGCCGAGCCGGCCGCGGTAGAGCCAGCCGGTGCCACGCGCCCCGAGCTGGCGGTAGGTGCGGGCCAGGTCCGGGTTGCGGAAGGTGCTGCCGACGGCCGGCACACCGCCGCGCAGGAACAGGTCGGCGGAGCTGGTGAAGGTGCGGAACCGTTCGGCGTTCTCCCGGGTCTGCAGGGCGAACGTGTCGTCGACGCGGAAGCCGCGCTGGGCCAGCCGCGCGGCCGGCCGCAGGGCCTCGGCGAGCGAGAGCGTGCCCCAGCGGTCGAGCGCGGTCTCCCAGGTGGCCGGCGTGCCGGGGACGCCGACGGAGACGCCGCTGGTGACCAGGTCCGGTGTGAAGGGGTAGGGCTTGCCGGTCGCCGGGTCGACGAAGGAGTCGGGGGTGACGCCCGCCGGCGCGGTCTCGCGGCCGTCGATGGTGCTCACCTTGCGGCTGCGGGCGTCGTAGACGACGAAGTAGCCGCCACCCCCCACGCCCGCGCTGTAGGGCTCGGTCACGCCGAGGGCAGCGCCCGTCGCGACCGCCGCGTCCACCGCGTTGCCGCCACGGCGCAGCACCTCGAGGCCGACCGCGGTCGCGTCCGCGTCGACCGAGGTGACGGCGCCGCCGTAGCCGGTCGCGGTGGCGGTCTTCGCCGGCGGGCCGTGCGGGTGGGGGCGGGGCTTCGCGGGAGCGGGTCCCGCGGTCAGCGCGGTGGCGGTCGTGGCGACCACGACGAGGGTGAGGGTACGGCGCACGATGTCCTCCCGAGACAGTCCGATTCCTCCACCCTGTACCCCCTGTCAAGCGATCCGATCCTCCAGCAACGGTCCGTCCACGGCGTAGCGCGCGGTCACGAAGGCGCCGTTGGGCGCGGTCTCCAGCAGCCGCAGCTCCAGACGGCGCGGCAGCAGCGGGCGGCCGGCGCCCAGGGTGACCGGGGCGATCGAGACGACCACCTCGTCGAGCAGGCCCGCGTCGGCGAACTGCCCGGCGAGGTCGCCGCCACCGACCACCCACAGGCCCCGTTCCCCCGCCGCAGCCGTCAGCTCCGGGGCGAGGTCGGCGACCGGGCCCGTGGCGAAGCGGACGTCCGCGCCGTCGTACGACGGGAGGGTGCGGGTGGTCAGCACCCAGGTCGGCACGTCGTAGAACCAGGCCTCGCCGGTCTCCGCGAGGTGCGCGAGCACCCACTCGTAGGTGGTCGAGCCCATCACCAGCGCGCCGATGCCGCCGTAGAAGGCGTCGTAGTCCTGCGCCCCGCCCTTGTCCTGGGGCTGGCGCAGCAGCCAGGCGAGCGAGTCGTCGGGGTCGGCGATGAAGCCGTCGAGCGTGGTCGCGGTGTAGTAGGTCGTGGTCATCGGGCCTCTCCTCGTTGCTCGTGCAGCCAGTTGATCGGGTCGCCGTCGTCGGCACTCACGCCGGCCAGGCGCAGCAGGTGGCGGGCGAGCTGGCGCCGGTGGGCGGCGTAGGTCAGCACGTGGGTGATCACGCTGCCGAGCTGGAAGCTCTCCGGCGGCTCGCACAGCGCGTCGACGAGCAGGTCGTCCCAGCCACCGCGGCGGTCCACGTCGCGCACGAACGCCAGCCAGCGCGGCGCGACCGCCTCGTGCCGGGCGACGAGGTCGGCGACCGTCACGTCCGCCGGGCGCTCGGGGGCGGCCCCGCCCTCGATCGCCGCGAGCCACACCTCCTTGGTGCCGACGTGGTGCTCCAGGACCGCGGCCACGGACTCCTCGGGCCCCTCCCAGGAAGTCACCTCGTGCCCGGGCAGCCGGGGCGCGAGGAAGTCCTCGCGGCTGAGCCCTTTCGCCAGGTCCAGCAGGACCCGGGTGTCGTCGAGGTCGTGCCGGACGAGCTGGTCGGTCAGCGGGCTCATCGTCTGCTCCGTGCTGTGCACCCACAGGCTGGTGGGCGGATGGAAGTGGATGCCGTTCGCGGCCGGCAGCCAGGTGTGCGTGTCCTGGCCCGACGTCTCGCTCGGCGGGTGCCCGTAGGCCCGGCTGAACGCGCGGCTGAAGCCTTCGAGGGACTCGTAGCCCGCCTCCCAGGCGGCATCCGTCACGCTCGTGCCCTGGCGCAGCCGCCACGCCGCCCGTTCCAGCAGCACCCGCCGCCGTAGCGCCACCGGCGCCTCGCCGGCGTCGCGGGAGAGCACCCGGGACAGGTGGTACGGCGAGGCGTAGGCGTCCTGCGCCATCGCGCCCAGCGTGTGGTTGTCCTCGGCGAGCACCGCGTCGAGGAGCTCGCGGAGGCGGTCACGGCCGGTCATGACGTCATCCTCGCGTGATTCGCCGCGATGTCGCTTGACCCTTCTTGGCCTCTCGACCCGTCCTACAGTCAGGAAGGCTCATCGAGGGAGGAACACCATGAGACGTCTCGGACTCCTCGCCCTGCCGCTGGCGGGCGCGCTCGTGCTGGGAGGGGCGCCGGCGGTCGCCGAGCCCATCGTGCCCGGGCCGGGTGTCCCGCTGGCGCGCTCCGGCACGCTCGTCGACGCCGGCTTCAACAGCTTCTACGAGTCCGGGCCCAGCGTCGTCGCCGTCGACACCGCCGGCACCCGGATCGTCGCCTCGCAGGACGGCCGGATCCAGGAGCGCCGCGCCGGCGGGTCGTGGAGCGCGCCGCGGGCTCTGCCCGGAGCCGGCACGATCGCCGACCTCCAGGTGGCGTCCGGCCGGCCCGGCACCGCGCTCGCGGCGTACGTCCGCACCTCGGGCTACGGCAAGCCGCGGGCCCTGCTCGCGCAGGTGCGCGGCCCGAGCCGGACCTGGTCCGCGCCGTACGCACTGACGAAGCCGGCCTCTGGCGCCCGCTTCGACGTCCAGGTCCTCAGCAACGAGGACGGCGACCACGCCGTGGTGTGGGCCCGGTCGGACCTCTCCCGCCCGCAGCTCCACACCTCCATCCGCCTGCGCGGCGACCGCTGGCGCACGACGTCGCTCGGGCCGCTGGTGGGCGGCTTCACCGCGGCGATGGACGCCAGCGGGGCCGTCTACGTCGCCCGCGAGTACGGGCCCGGGAACGACCCCACGTCGGTCGTGCGCAGGGTCAAGCGTCCCGGGCGGGCGCCCGGCGCGGCGGTGGTCCTGCCCACCCGGGGGTCCCGGTACTGGACCTACCTCGTCGAGCGGACCGGCCGGCAGACCCTGGTCGTCAACGACCACGAGCGGCCGGCGCGGGTGCTGCGCCAGGAGACACTCGGCGGGCCGCTCGTCACGGTCTGGAGCGAGCCGTACGCCTGGGTCCGCGCGGCCGTCGGCGGCGGTCGCCTCCGTCTGGTGCGGCAGAGGTGGACCGAGAGCGGCACCAGCGCGGCGTGGACCCAGGTGGTGCGCCCCCGGCCCGGGCCGGCCGTCGCACTGGGCGAGGTCTACGTGGCCCGGCCCTTCATGGACGCCCACGGCCGCGGGGTGATCCTCTCCGGGCGCGACGACCGGGTCGAGCCGGGTCAGCCGCTGGACGACATCGACACCGTGTGGGCCCGCTCGTTCACCGACTCCGGGATGCGGGCGCCGTTCCGGGTCGCCGGCGAGCCCGCGGGCTACCCGGAGGAGGGTCTCGGCATCTGGTGGGACGGCTGGAACGCCACCGACGGGCACCAGCTCCTGGTGACCTACAGCCCGCATGCCAACCAGCCCGAGCAGGAGGGCGGCGGCATGCCGTACGAGACGCAGCTGTGGTCGACCCAGGTCAAGCGTTGAGGACCCGACCCGCCGGGTAACGTCGCTGGCGTGACCACCGCCGTCGTCGTCGGCAGCGGCCCCAACGGACTCGCCGGGGCCATCCGGCTCGCCCGAGCCGGGCTCGAGGTGACCGTCCTGGAGGCCTACGACCGGCCCGGCGGCGGCACCCGCACCAGTGAGCTCACGCTGCCCGGCGTGCTCCACGACGACTGCGCCGCCTTCCACCCGACCGGCGTCGCCTCGCCGTGGTTCGCCGCGCTCGGGCTGGAGCGGCACGGCCTGCACTGGCGCTGGCCCGAGATCGACCTCGCCCATCCGCTGGACGACGGCCGGGCCGGGGTCGCCACCCGCGACATGGCCGCCACCGTGGCCTCCCTCGGCCGCGACGGGGCGCGCTGGGAGCGGATCTTCTCCCCGATCGTGCGGCGCTTCGACGAGCTCATGGACGAGGTCCTCCAGCCCGTCGTCCACCTGCCGCGGCACCCGCTCGTTCTCGGCCGGTTCGGGGTGAAGGCACTGCTGCCCGCCACCTGGGGCGCGCTCCGCTTCCACGACGACCCGGCCCGCGCGCTCTTCACCGGCGTCGCCGCGCACGCCTTCCACCGCCTCGACACCCCGCTCAGCAGCGCGGTCGGGCTGATGCTCACCGGCACCGCGCACGCCGTCGGCTGGCCGGTCGCCGAGGGTGGCTCGGAGTCGATCACCCGGGCCCTGGTGGCCGAGCTCGCCGAGCACGGCGGCACCGTGCGCACGGGGGTCCACGTGCGCTCGCTCGACGAGCTGCGCGAGCACGTCGGAGGCGCCCCGGACGTGGTGCTCCTCGACACCGCACCGAAGGGCGCGCTGCAGATCGTCGGCGACCGTCTGCCCGCGCGGGTACGACGGGCGCTGGAGCGCTACTCCTACGGACCCGCCGCGTTCAAGGTCGACCTCGCCATCGAGGGCGACATCCCGTGGACCAACCCGGACGTCGGCCGCGCCGGCACCGTCCACCTCGGCGGCACCGCCGCACAGGTCGCCGCGGTCGAGCTCGCGACCTACCGCGGGCAGATGCCCGAGCGACCCTTCGTCCTGCTCGGGCAGCAGTACCTCGCCGACCCGACCCGCTCCTCCGCGGCTGCCAACCCGGTCTACGCCTACGCGCACGTGCCCCGCGGCTACGACGGCGACGCCACCGACGCCGTGGTCGACCAGGTCGAGCGCTTCGCCCCCGGCTTCCGCGACCGGATCCTCGCCGTCTCCACCCGCCGGCCCGGCGACTGGGAGGCCTACAACCCCAACTACGTCGGTGGCGACATCGCCGCCGGCGCCAACACCGCGCTGCAGGTCGCCTTCCGGCCGCGTCCGGCGCTGGATCCCTACGCGCTCGGCGTCGACGGGGTCTACCTCTGCTCGGCGGCGACCCCGCCCGGCGCGGGCGTGCACGGGATGGGCGGTTTCCATGCCGCGGAGGCAGCCCTCCGCCGGCTGCGCTAGCCGGCGACCCGTCCGACCGCGGCCAGCGCCTGCGCGACCCGGTCCGGGTCGTCGTACCGCACCCAGGTGATGCGGGGGTCGTCCTTCCACCACGCCATCTGGCGCCGGGCGAACTGTCGGGTCGCGATCACCGTCCGCTCGATCGCCTCGGCCACGGTCATCTCGCCGTCGAGCACCGCCGCGGCCTGGCGGTAGCCGATCGCGGCGGACGCCGTGCGCCCCTCGGCGAGGCCGTCGGCGCGCAGCGCCACCACCTCGTCGAGCAGCCCGCCGTCGAACATCTGCCGCACCCGCTGGGTGATCCGCTCCTCCAGCACGTCGCGCTCGATGGCGACGCCGACCTGCACGGTGGCCGGGTCGGCGTACTCCTGGACGGGGAGGGTGGCGCTGAACGGCTCACCGGTCACCTCGATCACCTCCAGCGCCCGTACGACGCGGCGGCCGTTCTCCGGCTCGATCCGCTCCGCCGCCGCCGGGTCCAGCCCGGCCAGCCGTGCGTGGAGGGCCGGCGAGCCGACCGTGTCGAGCTCGGCCTCGAGCCGCGCCCGGACGGCGGGATCGGTGCCGGGGAAGTCGAAGCGGTCCAGGATGGCGCGGGTGTAGAGCGCCGAGCCGCCCACCAGGACGGGGGTGGCACCGCGCCCGCGGATGTCGGCGATGGCGGCGCGCGCCCAGCGCTGGAAGTCCGCGACCGTGGCCGGCTCGCGGACCGTCAAGGTGTCGAGAAGGTGGTGCGGGATGCCGCGCCGCTCGGCGGGCGGGAGCTTCGCCGTACCGATGTCCATGCCGCGGTAGACCTGCATCGCGTCGGTGTTGACGACCTCGCCGCCGAGGGCCTGCGCGAGGTCGAGCGAGAGCTCGGTCTTGCCGCTCGCGGTGGGCCCCACGATCGTCACCACCGCAGGCGTGGACGTGGTGGCGCGGGCGGGCATGGCACTAGTGTGGCAAGGTGTTCCGCGCGGCCCGGTCCGGGTCGCGTCCATCAAGCAATGGGGGTTTCTCGTGGGCTTTCTCGACGACGCCAAGAACAAGCTGACCGACGCGGTCGACAGCCAGGGCGACAAGATCAGCGACGGTCTCGACAAGGCCGCCGACTTCGCCTCCGACAAGACCGGCGGCAAGTTCGACGACAAGATCGAGACCGGCGTGGACAAGGCCAAGGACGCGCTCGACGGCCTCGACGGCCAGGACGACGACATCAACTGACGTTCCGCGAACGTCAGCCTCGAGCACCTCGGTGACCGTCCAGGACCCCGCGACCGGGAAGACCCGCTTCGCGGTGGTCCCCGCGTCGTACGTCTACCTCCTGCGGGAGGGCGCGGCGGGCACCGAGGTGCTCCTGCAATTGCGGCACGGCACCGGCTACATGGACGGCCACTGGGCCGCCGCTGCCGGGCACGTCGAGCGTGGCGAGACCGCCGAGCAGGCCGCGCGCCGCGAGGTGCGCGAGGAGGTGGCGGTCGAGGACCTGGCGCTCACCTTCGCCACCGCGATGCAGCGCACCGCGCACGACCTGCCGATCGACGAGCGCGTCGACTTCTTCTTCACCGCCCGGTCGTGGCGCGGCGAGCCGCGCATCGTCGAGCCCACCAAGTGCGCGGACCTGCGCTGGTTCCCGCTCGACGCACTGCCCGAGCCGGTGGTGCCGCACGAGCGGTTCGTGCTCGACGGGCTGCGCACCGGCACGCTGCCCGCGCTGACCTCGTTCGGCTTCTGAGCCCGGTTGAACCGGACGCTGCCGGATACCTCTGCGGGATGAGCGAATCGTTGCCTCCGCAGCCCGAGCCCCACGCCGAGCCGCAGGCCCCGCCGCCCGGTGGCCCGAACCGCCTGGAGGGTGTCGGTGGCGACGGCGCTTACAGCACCGAGCCGCGCGACCCGGACCCGGCCGAGAACCCCGCCACGGACGAGCTCCCCGAGGAGACCACGACCGGCGAGGACACCGACACCGAGGCGACCAAGGACAACCCCGAGGTGCCGCCCGAGCGGGAGTCGCCCGCCTGAGCCCTCGCCGGGACCAGCGAGCGATCAGCGCAGCAGCTGGGTGTCGAGCGGCGTCTCGACGACACCGCCGTCCGCGGTCCGCTCGACGAAGTACGCCGACTTGCCCGGCACCTCGGTGAACGAGCCGGCGTGCTCCGTGCCGCGGTAGAGCACGCCCACGCCGTCGTCGGTGGCGTAGCCGGACGGGAGCACCCCGTCGCCGACGAGCTTCTGGAACAGCGGACGGCGCTGCTCCTCGGAGTCGTAGTGCACGCCGTTGGACCACGGCACCAGGCCGAGCCCGTTGGTGATCGGCCGCAGGTCGGGGCCGAAGGAGTCCGTCGTACCGCCGCTGTGCCAGCAGATCGAGCCCGCCGAGACGCCGGTCAGGACCACGCCCGCCTCCCAGGCCTCACGCATCACCTCACCCACGCCGTGCAGCTCCCACATCGCGAGCAGGCCCGCGACGCTGCCGCCCCAGACCCAGATCACGTCCTGGCCGAGCAGGTGCTCGCGGACGTCGTCGACGTTGGGCATGGTGAACAGCGACAGGTGGTTGCCGTGGAAGCCCGCCTCCTGCGCCATGTCGTAGAAGTCGCGGATCACCGCCGGCTGGTCGCCGCACGCGGTCGCCAGGAAGGCCACCCGCGGCGCGCGGCCCTCGACGCCCGCCAGGTCCACGGCGTAGCGGGTCAGCGGACCCACGGACCACTTGTTGCGCGGGCTCGGGACGACCCCGCCCGAGGTGGCGAGGATGGTCGGCGCGTCGGCGGGCACGGCGTGGCGCCTCAGCCGCAGACGGGCGCGTCGGGCAACGGCGCCGGGACGCCGACGGACGGCATCCCCAGGCCCACCGCGGGCTTCTCGTCGGCCGGTCCGGCGACTCGGCGCTCCCACGCGTCCCCGGAGCGGGTACGACGCAGCGCGCGCACCGGGCCGTCCGCCACCAGGTGGTGCGGGGCGGCGTAGGTGACCTCGACGGTGACCATGTCACCGGGCCGCGGCTCGCCGTCGACCTGGGAGAAGTCGGCCTCGAAGTGGACCAGCCGGTTGTCGGGCGCGCGCCCGGAGAGGCGGCGCGTCTCGGCGTCCTTGCGGCCCTCGCCCTCGGCGACCATCAGCTCCAGCTCACGGCCCACCAGGCGCTGGTTCTCGGACCAGGTGATCTCGTTGACGAGGTCGACCAGGCGGTTGTAGCGGTCGGTGACGTCGGCCTGCGGCACCTGGTCGTCGAGCTCGGCAGCCGGCGTGCCGGGGCGCTTGGAGTACTGGAAGGTGAACGCCCCGGAGAACCGGGCCTCCCGAACGACCTTGAGGGTCTCCTGGAAGTCCTCCTCGGTCTCGCCCGGGAAGCCGACGATGATGTCGGTGGTGATCGCCGCGTCCGGCAGCGCCGCGCGGACCCGCTCGATGATGCCCAGGAACCTCTCCTGGCGGTAGGAGCGGCGCATGTCCTTGAGCACCTTCGAGGAGCCCGACTGCAGCGGCATGTGCAGGCTCGGCATCACGTTCGGCGTCTCGGCCATCGCCTCGATCACGTCGTCGGTGAACTCCGCCGGGTGCGGGCTGGTGAAGCGCACCCGCTCCAGGCCCTCGATCTCGCCGCACGCGCGCAGCAGCTTGGAGAACGCCTGCCGGTCGCCGAACTCCACGCCGTAGGCGTTGACGTTCTGGCCCAGCAGGGTGACCTCCGAGACGCCCTCGGCGACCAACGCCTCGATCTCGGCGAGGATCTCGCCGGGCCGGCGGTCCTTCTCCTTGCCGCGCAGGCTGGGCACGATGCAGAACGTGCAGGTGTTGTTGCACCCCACGCTCACCGAGACCCAGGCGGCGTACGCCGACTCGCGCTTGGTCGGCAGCGTCGAGGGGAACACGTCGAGCGACTCGAGGATCTCGACCTGCGCCTCCTGCTGGACGCGGGCGCGGTCGAGCAGGGCCGGCAGCGAGCCGATGTTGTGCGTGCCGAACACGACGTCCACCCAGGGCGCCTTCTTCACGACGGTGTCGCGGTCCTTCTGCGCCATGCACCCGCCCACGGCGATCTGCATGCCGGGCCGGCTCGCCTTGACCGGCGCGAGGTGGCCGAGGTTGCCGTAGAGCCGGTTGTCGGCGTTCTCCCGCACCGCGCAGGTGTTGAACACGACCACGTCCGGGTGACTGGCCTGCTCGCCCTCGGGCGCTGCGACAAAGGGGAGGTAGCCCGCGTCCTCGAGGAGGCCCGAGAGGCGCTCGGAGTCGTGCACGTTCATCTGGCACCCGTAGGTGCGGACCTCGTAGGTGCGGGGCTGGCTCTGCGTGGTGCTCATGACCGCACCAGGGTACGGCGCGGGCCGCTCCGGCGAAGAATGACTACGGTCGCGCACTCGCCGGCTGCCCGAGCAGGCTCGGCAGGCGACGTACGTCGTCGGGTGCGGCCAGGCTGCCGTCGATGCTCACCAGCGCCAGCAGCCGCACCGAGGCGCCGCTCGCGGCCGCCGCCTCCAGCTTGTGGTGCCCGTCGAGCAGGAAGTGGGTCAGGCCCCAGTGGGCGTAGACGTCCGTCGTACCGTCCTCCTCGGTCGCGGGCTCGCAGACGTCCAGGGTCGACAGCGCGACGGCGGTCGGGGTGACCCCCGCGGCCAACAGCTCGCCGTAGTGGTGCACCCGGGCGCGCTCGTTCCATCCGGGCGGGACCATCGGCACCACGAACTCGTAGAGGTGCGCGTCGTCGGCGACCGCGGTCTGGAAGGTGCGGTAGTAGAAGCTGCGCGGGTTCTCCGGGAGGCCCCAGAAGGAGTCGACGCCCCACGTCGCGACCTGCTCGTGGGTGAAGTAGTCGTCCGCGTCGTGCGGGGCGACCAGGCGGGGCCGCACCTCCAGCAGGAGCGGCAGGAACTCCCCCGCGGGCAGCAGGGCGCCGAAGGCGTCGAGGACGTCGTCGCCGACCGTCGCGAGCGGACCCTCCAGCACGGGCAGGGTCTCGGCGGGCGAGGAGGAGGTCGCGCCCTCCTTCCGCTCGAAGAGGAAGGGGCAGGTGCCGCACCACAGGCTGAGATCGAACGCCGGGCGGCCGGCGAGGAGGAGCGAGCGCATGGCGAAGGGCTGGTCCTCTCGCGTCCGCCCGATGCGCAGCACCGCCTTCTCGACGGGGACGCCGAGGTGCCGCGACGGCAGGGCGGAGACCAGCACGGGAGCGACCCTACGTCGCGATCCCCTAGGCTCGGGACATGTCCGACCCCGCCACGACCGGATTCGTCGCCCGCAACAACGAGGTCGTCGGCAGCATCCTGAGCATCCTCGCCCTCGTCGTCGCCGTCCTGCTCGGCGCGGGCCTGATGTTCGGCACCGACACCCGTGGCGTCCGCGCGATCCTCACCGTGCTCACCATCGCCGGCGGCACGTTCACCCTGCTGCTGCAGGTCATCGGCCGCAGCCTGCGCGCGCTGACCCCCGACGCACAGTGGGAGCAGGAGGAGGCGGCGTGGCGGCACGAGATGGGGATGACCGCCGACGAGGAGGAGCCGGCGGCGCAGACCGGCCGGCTCGCCGTACCGGTGGCGGTGGGGGCGATCGTGGTCGGCCTCGCGCTGAGCGTGGTGCCGGCCATCGTCTGATCCGGCGCCGTCGCGGTCACGAATTGGTCTCGGGGCTGCGCGGCACTAGCCGTGGCGCCCCTCTCACGACTAGCGTCCCGCTGCATGACCGTCACCGATGATGCTGCGGTCGGGGAGCCTGCTCGGCGCTCCGGCGAACCTCTGGTCGAGCTGCACGGTGTCCAGAAGTGGTACGGCGACCTGCACGTCCTCCAGGACATCGAGCTCACCGTCGGGCGGGGTGAGGTGGTCGTGGTGATCGGCCCGTCCGGCTCCGGCAAGTCGACCCTGTGCCGCACGATCAACCGCCTGGAGACCGTCGACCAGGGCGAGATCCTCGTCGACGCCGCCCCGCTGCCCCAGGAGGGCAAGGCGCTGGCGGCGCACCGCGCGGACGTCGGCATGGTGTTCCAGAGCTTCAACCTCTTCGCCCACAAGACGATCCTCGAGAACGTCACCCTGGGCCCGATCAAGGTCCGCAAGCAGTCGAGGGCCGACGCGGAGAAGCGCGCCCAGGAGCTGCTCGACCGGGTCGGCGTGGGGCACCAGGCGGCGAAGTACCCCGCGCAGCTCTCCGGCGGGCAGCAGCAGCGGGTGGCGATCGCCCGCGCGCTCGCGATGGAGCCGAAGGTGATGCTTTTCGACGAGCCCACCTCCGCGCTGGACCCCGAGATGATCTCGGAGGTCCTGGAGGTCATGGTCGACCTCGCCGAGCGCGGGATGACCATGATCGTGGTCACCCACGAGATGGGCTTCGCCCGCACCGCCGCCAACCGCGTCGTGTTCATGGCCGACGGTCGGATCGTCGAGACGTCCGACCCGGAGTCCTTCTTCACCAACCCCCAGAGCGATCGAGCCAAGGACTTCCTCGGCAAGATCCTCCGCCACTGACCGCTCGTCAACTCGGGCTGAGAACAAAGGAGCAACAGATGCGACTCAGGAAGACCCTGGCAGCCACGGCCGCCGGCATCGCGGTGGCCGCCGGCCTGGCGGCGTGCGGTGACGCGGGCAGCGACAAGGAAGGCGTGAAGGTCGACGCCAAGAAGGACTGCGACGACAAGTTCGAGGCGGGCTCGCGGATGGCCGAGCTCGCGAAGGCCGGCAAGATCACGGTCGGGCACAAGACCGACCAGCCGGGCGTCGGCTTCCAGGGCGCGACGGACAAGGTCCCCAGCGGCTTCGACATCGAGGTCGCCAAGCTGCTGATCGCCGACCTGTGCATCGACCCGGCCAGCGACAACGTGAACTGGGAGGAGACCATCTCCGACAACCGCGAGCCCTACCTGGAGTCGGGGAAGGTCGACGTCGTCCTGGCGTCGTACTCCATCACCGACGACCGGCAGAAGGTCGTCGGCCAGGCCGGGCCCTACATGGTCACGGGCCAGCAGGTCCTGGTGGCGACCGACAGCAAGGTCACCGGCATCGACGACCTCAAGGGCAAGGAGGTGTGCTCGGTGACCGGGTCCACCTCGCTGGAGAACGTCAAGGCGAAGGGCGCCAAGGGCGTCGGCGCCGACTCCTACTCCGAGTGCGCGGAGAAGGTGCTGGACGGCACCTACGAGGCGATGTCCACCGACGGCACGATCCTCGCCGGCCTCGCCGCGCAGAACGAGGGCAAGCTGAAGGTCGTCGGCGACGAGTTCTCGACCGAGAACATCGGCGTCGGCTACGGCAAGGACCACCCGGAGATGTGCGAGTGGATCGACGGCGTCCTGACCGACGCCTTCGAGGACGGCGGCTGGGCGAAGGCCTTCGAGCTGACCCTCGGCCCCTCGGGCGTGGAGACGCCCGAGCCGCCGAAGCTGCAGGCCTGCAAGTAGTCCACGCATGATCGCGGAGCCGGGGCCGTCGTACGACGTGCCCCGGCTCCCCCGATGGAGAGGGGACGCCGTTGCAGGCGGTTCTCGACAACCTCGATGAGGTGCTGAAGGGCTTCGGCTACACGCTCTTCCTGTTCCTGGTGTGTGCCGTCGCCTCGCTGGTGCTCGGCACGGTCCTGGTCGCGATGCGGGTGGGCCCGATCGCGGTCCTCCGCCTGCTCGCGACGACCTACGTGTCCCTCGTGCGCAACACGCCGCTGGTCCTGATCTTCATCTTCTTCCACTTCGCCGCACCGATCATCGGCATCAACTTCCGCTGGGTGCAGGTGCACATCGGCACCTTCGACTTCACCTCGGCCTTCGCCACCGCGTTCGTCGCGCTGAGCCTCTACACCGCGTGCTTCGTCTGCGAGGGCCTGCGCTCCGGGGTGAACGCCGTGCCGATGGGCCAGGCCGAGGCGGCGCGCGCGATCGGGCTGCCCTTCGGCGGGGTGATGACCCAGGTCGTCCTCCCCCAGGCGATGCGGGCCTCCGTGCCGCCGGTCGCGAGCGCGCTCATCGCGATGCTCAAGAACACCTCCGTCGCGGGCGTCTTCTTCCTCGCCGAGGCCCTCGCCGTGATGCGCGGGCTGACCAACGACAACGCCAGCCAGCGGCTCGGGATCTTCCTCTGCTTCGCGGTCGGCTACATCATCCTGGTCGAGATCGTCTCGCTGATCTCGCTCAGCCTCGAGCGACGGTGGAGGACCGCCTGATGGCCGCCAGTGTTCTCTTCGACGCACCCGGGCCCGCGACGCGGAGGCGGCACCGGATCTACACGGTCGTCGCCTCCGCGGCGATCCTGGCGGCGATCGGCTACGCGCTGTGGAAGCTGAACGACGACGGCCAGTTCGAGTACGCCCTGTGGGAGCCCTTCCTCACCCCTGACTACCTCAGGGCCCTGATCCTCGACGGCCTGGTCGACACCGTCACGATGGCCGTCTTCGCCATCCTCGGCGCCGTCGTCTTCGGCTTCGTCTTCGGCGTCGCCAAGATGTCCGACCACGCCTTCGTCCGGTGGCCGGCCTGGGTGGTCGTGGAGTTCTTCCGGGCCATGCCCGTGCTGCTGCTGATGATCTTCGTGTTCTTCATGTGGTTCATCTCGATGCAGGGCAGCTTCTTGTGGATCGACCAGCGCAGCGGGTTCTTCTCCGTCGTCATCGCGCTCACCTGCTACAACGGCGCGGTGCTCGCCGAGGTGGTGCGCGCGGGGGTCGACGCGATCCCGAAGGGGCAGGCCGAGGCGGCGTACGCGATCGGGATGCGCAAGTCCCAGGTGATGACCATCATCCTGCTGCCGCAGGCGGTCAAGGTCATGCTCCCCGCGATGATCAGCCAGATGGTGGTCGCGCTGAAGGACACCAGCCTCGGCTACGCCGTCGCCGCGCCCGGCCTGACGAAGGTCGGCCAGGCGATCTACAAGGAGTTCCACAACCAGGTGCAGGCCGCGATCGTGCTGGCCGTCCTCTACGTCGGGCTCAACCTGTTGCTCACCGCGCTCGCGACCTGGATCCAGCGCCGCTTCGTCGGCGAGAACAAGATCGACGTCGTCACCGTGGCGGCGGGCATCGAGTCCCAGTCCCGCGCCTGAGCGGCGCGGGACCGGTGGACCTCACTTCTTCGAGGTCACCCAGAGGTTGATGACGCCGTCGATCACGACGGTGCCGTCGGCCAGTTGACCGCGCACCCGCACGGGCAGGTCGCCCTCGGCGGTGTCCCACTGCTCCTGGTCGGTCTCCGCGATGCAGGTGACGTCGCCGGTCGCCTTGGCGGTGTAGCTGACCGTCATCCCCTTGGGGATCCAGCGCTTGTTCTTCGGGATCGTCGACTCCGCGAGACCGCCCATGGCCATCTCGAGCCCGTTGCACAGCGCGATGGCGTGCACGGTGCCGATGTGGTTCTGCACGCTGCGCCGCTTGGGGATGAGGACCTCGGCGTAGTTCGGCCGGAGGTCGACCACGCGTGGGTGGATCGTCGCGAAGTACGGCGCCTTCTGCGCGAACGCGATCGAGAACACCCGCTTGCCGATCGAGCCGCCGACGACCGGCAGGCCGGTGGTCGTCTTCCAGAGGTTCTGCACCTGGGTCGTCATGACCCGGACATTACTCGTCGGTAACAATAGTCGGCAAGGTGCTCTACGCCACCTGCGCCACCACGAAGATCCGGCGGAACGGCAGCACGACGCCGTGCCCCTCGTCCGGGTACGCCGTCCGCAGCCGCGCCTTGAGCTCCTCCTCGAAGCGCGGGCGGAGGTCGTCCGGCAGGGCCTGGAGCGTGGGCCGCGCGCCGGTGCCGGAGATCCACGTGAAGACCGGGTCCGGCCCGTGCAGCACGTGCAGGTAGGTCGTCTCCCAGGCGTCGACCGTGCAGCCCAGGGCCTGCAGCGCCCGCAGGTACGTCGCCGCGTCGTGCGCGCTCACGTGGGCGGCGCCGGCCGTGTGCACGGCGTACGGCGGCTCCGCGGCGAGCGCGGCACGCAGGGTGTGGCTCGGCTCGTCGTGGTTGCCGGGCACCTGGAAGGCCAGCCAGCCACCGGGGGCGACCGCGCGCACCAGGGCCGGCACCAGCTCCAGGTGCTCGGGGATCCACTGCAGCGTCGCGTTGGAGACGAGCACGTCGACCGAGCCGGGCGCGGCCTCGGCCAGCCACGCGCGGAGGTCGGCCTGGCGGAAGGTGATCCGCCCGGCGGCCTTTGTGTCGGAGGTGGCGCGCACCATGTCCGCACTGGAGTCGACACCAGTGACCGCGGCGTCCGGCCAGCGGTCGGCGAGGAGGGAGGTGAGGTTGCCAGGACCACAACCGAGATCGACCACGACCCGCGGGTCGGTGCTGTCGATGCGCGTGACCAGGTCGATGAAGGGGCGTCCCCGCTCTCCGGCGAAGGCGAGGTAGCGCTCCGGGTCCCACTGGGTGCTCATGAGGAGGAGTCTCCGATCAGTTGTCGAGGTGCTCGAGGATCCGGGCGTTCACCGCGTCCGGCCGCTCGAGCTGGAGGAAGTGACCGGCGCCCTCGATGACGGCGACGCGGCTGCCGCCCGGGAGGTGGCCGCCGACCCGGCCGGCCCAGCGCGCGTCGAGGCAGCCGTCGTCGGCGCCGTGGAGGTAGAGCATCGGCACCTTCGGCGCACCGACCCAGTCGCGGGCCAGCGGCCGGTAGCGCGCCGGCAGCCGCCAGGTGCGGGGCTGGGCGCGGTAGTACCCGAGCGCCGCCGAGCGGTGCGCGGTGTCCGGGAGCGCCCGCGCCAGGTGGGCGAGGTCGTCGCGGGCGTCGTAGCCCGGGGACCAGCGGCGCCACAGGTGCGCGACGAGCCGCTCGAAGGTGCGCTCGGGCAGGACCGGGACCTGGTTGAAGAGCGTGTACCAGCTCAGGCCGGCCTGACGGAGGAGGATCCGCAGCCAGCGGGTCACGTCGTCGCGGCGCGGGTTCATCGCCGAGAACGGCGGCACGGCGAGGGAGACGATCGCGCCGAACGGGTTCGCCGCGCAGGCCGCGATGCCGTTCGCCGTGATCGCGCCCCAGTCGTGGCCGACGAGCACGGCCCGGTGGTCGGCGTCGTAGGCGCGGTGGAGGGCGAGCACGTCGTCCATCAGGGCCGGCACGTGGAGGCTGCCGTCGGCGGGGAGCCCGCTCGGCGCGTAGCCGCGGGTGAACGGCGCGACGACGCGGTAGCCCGCGCCGGCGAGCGCCGGGCCGAGGTGCCGCCACGTGTGGGCGGTGTCGGGGAAGCCGTGCAGCAGCAGCGCGAGGGGCAGCGCGGTGTCCTCGACGTCGCCCCACACGAGGCTGGTCAGGGTGACGGCGTCGAGCGCCGTGGTGCGCTGGGTCACGGGCCGAGCGTACGTCCAACTTATCTTGACGTCAAGATTCTCGACCGGTCCGATAAGGTGGCCCGCATGCGGGACGAGGTGGACGAGCTGGTCGAGGCGTGGGCGCGCGAGCGCAGCGACCTCGACCTCGGACCCGTGGCCGTCTTCAGCCGGATCGCCCGGCTCGCCCACCACGTCGACCGGGCCCGGCGGCACGCCTTCACCACGCACGAGATCGAGTCGTGGGAGTTCGACGTGCTGGCGGCGCTGCGGCGGGCAGGCGAGCCCTACGAGCTCTCCCCCGGCCGGCTGCTGCGCGAGACCCTGGTGACGAGCGGGACGATGACCAACCGGGTCGACCGGCTCACGACGCGCGGCCTGGTCGAGCGCCACCCCGACCCGAGCGACCGGCGAGGCGTCCTGGTCCGGCTCACCCCGGAGGGCAAGGACGCCGTGGACGGCGCGTTCGCCGCGCTCCTCGATGCCGAGCGCGACCTGCTCACGGGGCTCTCGGCGAAGGACCAGAAGGAGCTGGCGGACCTGCTGCGCCGCCTCCTGGTCCCGTTCGCCGACTGACCGCCCGGCGGAGCGTGCGCCTCAGCCGAGGACCTCGGCGGCCTCCAGCCACTCCAGCTCCGCGGCCTCCTTCTCCTCCTGCAGAGCGGTGAGGTCGGCGGCGATCGCGGTCAGCCGATCGGGGTCGGTGGCGTGCTCGGTGAGCGCGGCGGTCAGCTCCACCTCGCGCGCCGAGAGCCGCTCGAGGACCTTGTCGAGCCGCGCGACCGTCTTGCGGGCGGCGCGCTCCTCGGCCGAGCCGGCCTTGGCGGCGGGCGCGGCAGCGACGGCCGGCGCCGAGACGGACGGCGTGGCCGGGGCGGACGGCACCGCCGCGGGGGCCGGCTGCGCGGCGGCGGCGCGGAGCGAGGCACGGCGGCGCTCGAGGTACTCGTCGACGCCGCGCGGGAGCATCACCACCTGGCCGTCTCCGAGCAGCGCCCAGACGGAGTCGGTGACGCGCTCGAGGAAGTAGCGGTCGTGCGAGACGACGACGAGCGTGCCCGGCCAGCCGTCGAGGAAGTCCTCCAGGACGTTGAGGGTCTCGATGTCGAGGTCGTTCGTGGGCTCGTCGAGGAGCAGCACGTTCGGTTCGGTGAGCAGCAGCCGGAGCAGCTGGAAGCGGCGGCGCTCCCCACCGGAGAGGTCGCCGAGCCGGGCGGTGAGCTTGTCGCCGGTGAAGCCGAAGCGCTCCAGCATCGAGGTGGCGCTGATCTCGCCGTCGGCGGTCCTGGTCACCCGGCGGATGCCCTCGACGGTGTCGAGCACCCGGGCCTCCGGGTCCTCGAAGGCGACGTCCTGGGACAGGTGCTGGAGGGCGACGGTCCGGCCGTGCCGGACCCGGCCGGCCTGCGGCGCGGCCTCGCCCGCGAGCAGCGCGAGCACGGAGGTCTTGCCGGCACCGTTGACGCCGACGAGGCCGACCCGGTCTCCAGGGCCGAGCCGCCAGGTGGCGCGCGAGAGCAGCGAGCGGGTGCCGCGGGAGAAGTCGACGTCCTCGACGTCGATCACGTCCTTGCCGAGCCGCTGGGCGGCGAAGCGCTGCAGCTCCAGCCGGTCACGGGGCGGCGGGACGTCCTCGATCAGGGCGTTCGCGGCGTCGATGCGGAACTTCGGCTTGGAGGTGCGGGCGGGGGCGCCACGGCGCAGCCAGGCGAGCTCCTTGCGGACGAGGTTCTGCCGGCGGGCCTCGGAGGCCGCGGCCTGGCGGGTGCGCTCGGCCTTGGCGAGCACGAAGGCGGCGTACCCGCCCTCGTAGCCGTCGACCACGCCGTCGTGGACCTCCCAGGTCTGCTGGCACACGGCGTCGAGGAACCAGCGGTCGTGGGTGACCACGACGAGCGCCGAGGGCCGGGCCGCGAGGTGCGCGGCGAGCCAGGCGACCGCCTCGACGTCGAGGTGGTTGGTGGGCTCGTCGAGGATCACCAGGTCGTGCTCGCCGAGCAGCAGCCCGGCGAGAGCACACCGCCGGCGCTCGCCACCGGAGAGGCCGGCGACGGCGCGGTCGAGGTCCACCCCCGCGAGCAGCACGTCGACGATCTCGCGCAGTCGCGCGTCGGCCGCCCACTCGTGGTCGGCCATCCCCTGCAGCACCACCTCGCGGACGGTGTGGGTGTCGTCGAAGTCGTCCTGCTGGCTGAGCACCCCGACGAGCAGGCCGCGCTGGCGAGAGACCCGCCCCTCGTCGGGCTCCTCGGCACCGGTCATGATCCGCAGCAGCGTGGTCTTCCCGTCCCCGTTGCGCCCGACGATCCCGATCCGCTCGCCGGCGGCGATGCCGAGCGAGACGTCGGTGAGCAGCGGGCGGATGCCGTAGGACTTCGAGACCCGCTCCAGGTTGAGCAGGCTGCGCCCGGCGCCGGGCTCAGGCATAGGTCACCACGTGCGCGCCGGCGACCGGCCCCGGGGCGACGGTGCAGCGCAGTCCGCGCTCGGTCAGCTCGGCCACGGCGCTCCGCGCCTCCTCGACGTCCTCGTGCAGCATGAGCAGGGTCGGCCCGGAGCCGGAGAGCAGGACGCCGTCGGGGCCCAGGATCCGCAGCTGCTCCTCGGTGTCGACGAGGTCGGGCCGCAGGTCGCGGGCCGCGGGCCACAGGTCGTTGTGGAGCAGCGCGCCGACCTCCTCGGTGTAGCCCTCCGCCAGGGCGGCGATCAGCGCGTCCGGGATCCGGGGCTCGGGGTCGGCGTCGGGCGAGAGCGCGTCGAAGCGCTGGTAGACCGACGGCGTGGACAGTCCCTCGTCGGACAGCACGACGACCCACCACACCGACGAGCGGTCCTCCAGCGGCTCGACCAGCTCACCGCGCCCGGTGCCGAGGGCGGTGCCCCCGAGCAGCGCGAACGGTACGTCGCTGCCGAGCGTGCCGGCGATCCGGAGCAGGTCCTCGTCGCTGGTCTGCAGGTCCCACAGCCGGTCGAGCGCGAGCAGGGTCGCGGCGGCGTCGGCGGAGCCGCCGGCCATCCCGCCCATCACCGGGATGCCCTTGGCGATGGTGATCCGCGCCGCCAGGTCGATGCCGTGGTGGGCGACGAGCGCGCGGCCGGCCTGGACGGCGATGTTCGACCCGTCGAGCGGCACGCCGTCGATGGGTGCCGTCAGCCCGACCGACCAGGACGGGGCGTCGGTCACCGTGACGTCGTCGTAGAGCCCGACGGCCTGGTAGACGGTGGCGAGCGGGTGCATGCCGTCGGGGCGCGGGGAGCCCACCCCGAGGTGGAGGTTGATCTTCGCGGGAGCGCGGACCGTCACCCGCGGGACCGGCTCGACGAGGGCCTCGCTCATGCCGCGCCTCCCTCGTGGAGGGCGATGGTGAGGGCGACGAACTCGTCGATGCCCAGCGCCTCGCCCCGGGTCAGCGGGTCGATGCCGGCGGCGCGCAGAGCGGCCTCGGCGGGCTCGGAGCCGCCCGCGAGGGTGCGCAGCGCACCGCGCAGGGCCTTGCGGCGCTGCGCGAAGGAGGCGTCGATGACCGCGAACACCTGCTGCCGGGTGACCCGGTCGGTGGGCGGCGCGTGGTGCGTCCACGCGACCAGCCCGGAGTCGACGTTGGGAGCGGGCCAGAAGACGTTGCGCCCGATCGCCCCCGCCCGTCGTACGTCGGCGAACCAGGCAGCCTTCGCCGAGGGCACGCCGTAGGTCTTCGACCCCGGTGGCGCGGCCAGGCGGTCGGCGACCTCGGCCTGCACCATCACCAGCCCGTGCCGCAGCGAGGGCAGCAGCGCCATCAGGTGCAGCAGGACCGGCACGGAGACGTTGTAGGGCAGGTTGGCGACGAGGGCGGTCGGCGGCGCACCGGGGACCTCGGTGACGGCGAGCGCGTCGTCGAGGACCACCTGGAAGCGCGCGGCCTGTGCGGGAGCGTGGTCGGCGATGGTCGCCGGCAGCTCGCCGGCGAGCACCGGGTCGACCTCGATCGCGGTGACCGCGGCGCCCACCTCGAGCAGCGCGAGGGTCAGCGACCCCAGGCCGGGGCCGACCTCCAGCACGACGTCGTCCTGCGTGACGCCGGACTCGCGGACGATCCGGCGCACGGTGTTGGCGTCGATGACGAAGTTCTGCCCACGCTGCTTGGTGGGCCGCAGGTCCAGGCGCGCCGCGAGCGCCCGGATCTCCGCGGGACCCAACAGCCGCACGGCAGACGTCTCAGGCACGCCACCCAGCCTAGTGGCGCAGCCCCCAGGGTCAGCGCGGCAGGCCCAGCGACGCGGCGCAGCCGGGCCAGGCACCGTAGCCGCCGGAGGCGTCGCGGACCTTGGTCGCGATCGCGATCTGGGTCTCGCGGGAGGCCTGGTGCGGAAGGCCGGAGCCGCCGTAGGAGTGCCAGGTGCTGGCGTTGAACTGCAGGCCGCCGTAGTAGCCGTTGCCGGTGTTGATGGCCCAGTTGCCGCCGGACTCGCACTGCGCGAGGCGGTCCCACACGGAGTTGCCGCCGGCGTAGTTGGCCTCGACCGTCTTGGTGCCGACGTGGACGACCTCGGTGCGGGGCGCCTTGGTGACGTCCTGGCTGAGCACGACGCGGCGCACGGCCTTGCCGTTGCGGATGATGACGCGGTAGACGACGTCGCGCACGCCGTCGACGCCCTCGGTGACGACCTTGGTCTCACCGTCGTACATCGAGTCGTCGTCGACCTTCTTGACCGGCGCGGGCACGGTCTCGCCGGTCACCGACTTCTGCTTCTGCTCGATGTCGGTGAACACGATCTTGTCGCCGTCGCTGACGGCCGCGGTGCGGGCGGGGCGCACCTTGTCGAGGGAGTCGACCTCGACGCCGAGCTGGGCGAGCGCGTCCTGCACCGTCAGCGCGGGCACGGTACGACGGATCGGCGCGCGGCCGGCGAGACGGAAGGTCAGCGTCTTCGGCGTGATCACCTCGATCGCGGCGCCGCCACGGTCGATGTCGGCGCTGCGGCTCGTGGAGAGCCGGCTGTCGGCGTACAGGACGCCGATCTGGTCGAGCGCGCCGTCCACGTCGGTGGCGGTCACCCAGTGGGTGCTCTCCTTGCCGTCGACGGTCAGCTCGATCGGCCGGCTGTAGCGCACCGAGATGCGGTCACCGCCCTCGATCGCCTCGCCCGCTCCGGGCTGCACCACGTCGCGGTCGGACACCTTGATGCCCTCGTCGTCGAGCACGTCCTGGACCGTGTCGCCCATGGTGCTGACCGTGCGCTCCTTGCCGTCGACCGACAGCGTCACCTCGGTGGTGAGCGAGGAGTAGCCGAAGGTGACCGCGGAGACCGCGACCAGCACCCCGACGACGGTGGCGACGAGGGCGACCCGGCTGCGGATCAGCGTGTGGACGGTTCCCCGGAGGGACTGGGTGAGGGAAAGGTGCGCAAGTCGCACGATGCTCCGAACGTCGTGGTCCCCGGGCCTCGGGCGACCAGTCCGACCTCAGCCCGCGCGCGTGTGACGCACAGCCTCAGACCCCGTGAGGACTGGCCGTGATGGTGCTTCCGATCCCGGCCGATGTCCTCTACCAGAACAAGAGCGGGCGCCCGATGGCAAACTCGCAACGCCGTTCCCCGCCTGGGCGCGTGAGCGGGCTCACCCGGTTCTCGTCACATCCGTCACACCCGTCACAGGACGGTGCTTGCTGGAGCAAGCACCTTCACCAGGTGCCGCCGAAGGCCTGTTCGGTGTTCACGTCGATCGCGGCGCAGAGCGCGGCGAGGTCCTCGCCGCGCTCGGCGGCCATCGCGCGCACCGTCACCGGCACCAGGTACGACGCGTTGGTCCGCCCTCGGTAGGGGCTCGGCGTCAGGTACGGCGCGTCGGTCTCCACCAGCACCCGGTCCTGCGGGGCGACCCGCAGCGCCTCGCGCAGCGGCGCTGCGTTCTTGAACGTGACCGTGCCCGCGAAGGACAGGTAGGCGCCGCGGTCCAGGCAGGCCCGGGCGAAGTCCGCGTCGCCGGAGAAGCAGTGCATCACCCAGCGCTCGGGCGCACCCTCGGCGTCGAGCACCTCGAGCACCTCCGCGTGGGTGTCGCGGTCGTGGATGACCAAGGTCTTGTCGAGCCGCTTGGCGAGGTCGACGTGCCGGGCGAAGGACTCCACCTGCACCGCCCGCCCGTCCTCGCCGGTGCGGAAGGCGTCGAGCCCGGTCTCCCCCACCGCGCGGACCTTGTCGTGCGCACCCGCGAGCTCCTCGATCTCGGCCCACGCGGCCTCCAGCGCGGCGCGGCCACCCTCGGCGAGGATCCGCGGCGCCTCGTTGGGGTGCAGCGCGACGCCGGCCACCAGCGCGGCGTGCTCCCGCGCGGCGGACACGGCCCAGCGGGCACCGGGCAGGTCGCAGCCGATCTGCACGATGCGTCGTACGCCGACCGCGGCCGCCGCCGCGATGGCCTCCTGCGCCGCCCACGGCTCACCGCCGCGAGCGATGTCGAGGTGGCAGTGGTTGTCGACGACCGGGTGCGGCAGCGGCTCCGGGGCGGGCGGGCGCTCCTCGCTCATGCGGCGCGCACGCGGTCGAGGATCGCCTCGGCGAGCGCCTCCGGGGCGTGGGTCGGGATCCAGTGCGAGACGCCGGCGAGCGGCACGAACCGGAAGGGCGCCTCGACCCAGCGGCCCGAGTGCTCGGGCCCCCAGCCCTCCACGGCGACGTCGCCGTCGCTCCACACCATCGTCGTCGGCACGGAGACCTTCACCCGCAGCAGGCGCGGGTCCTCCAGGGCCATCGCGCGGTACCAGCCCAGCGCGGTCGACAGCGCGCCGTCATCCACGATCTCGGCCCGGAACCGCGCGGCGTCGTCCTCGGTCATCCCGAAGCCGGCGACCAGCCGGTCCGCGGCCCGGCCGCGGCTCGACAGCAGCCGCTCGGGCAGGAAGGGCAGCTGGAAGGCGGCCATGTACCAGGAGTGCAGCAGCTGCGGGGAGCGCACCATCGCGGTCAGGAAGGCCATCGGGTGCGGCACCGAGACGGCGGTCAGGCTGGCGACCAGCTCGGGGTGGTGCGCGGCGAGCAGCCACGCCGGCATCGCACCCCAGTCGTGCCCGACGACGTGCACCGGGCGGCCGGCGGCCTCGGCGAGCACCCGCGCGTCCCCGAGCAGCTCGCGCATGCGGTAGTCGCGACGACGCCGCGGGCGGGCGCGCGGGGAGTAGCCGCGCTGGTCCATCGCCAGCGTGCGGTAGCCCGCCTCGTGCAGGATCGGCGCGACGAAGCGCCAGCAGGTCGACCGCTCGGGGAAGCCGTGCAGGAGGACGACGACCTCGCCGTCCACCGGCCCCTCGTCCCGTACGTCGAGCACCAGCCCGTCGCGCGTGACGCTCGTGATCCGGCTCGTCGTGGTCTCAGCCATCGATGTGCACCACCTGGTAGACGTCGCGTTTGGGGACTCCAGCCTGGACGGCGACCGCCGCGATCGCGTCCTTGCGCCGCATGCCGGACTCCTCCAGCTCCGCGACCGCGGCCCGCAGGCTCTCCGGGTCGTCGGCGACAGCAGCGCCCGGCGTGGCGCCAGTGACCACGATGGTGACCTCGCCGCGGACGCCCTCGGCGGCCCAGTCGACGAGCGCGGCGAGCGGGCCGCGGCGTACCTCCTCGTGGGTCTTGGTCAGCTCCCGGCACACCGCGGCGGTCCGGTCGGCGCCGAAGACGTCGCGCATCGCGGCCAGCGCGGCCGCGGTGCGGTGCGGCGCCTCGAAGAACACCATCGTGCGCTGCTCGGCGCCCAGGTCGGCGAGGCGGCGCGAGCGCTCACCGGCCTTGCGCGGCAGGAAGCCCTCGAAGCAGAACCGGTCGACGGGCAGCCCGGAGACGGCCAGCGCGGTGAGCACCGCCGACGGCCCCGGGACGGCGGTCACCCGGATCCCCGCCTCGACGGCGGCCGCGACCAGGCGGTAGCCCGGGTCGGACACGCTCGGCATCCCGGCGTCGGTCACCAGCACGACCCGCTCCCCGCCGGTCAGCGCCTCCACCAGCGCGGGGGTCCGCGCGGACTCGTTGCCCTCGAAGTAGGACACCACCCGGCCGGTCAGCTCGATGCCGAGGTCGGTGGTCAGCCGCCGCAGCCGGCGGGTGTCCTCCGCGGCGACCACGTCGGCGGCGGCCAGCTCCTGCGCCAGCCGGGGCGGCGCGTCGCCGGCCTGCCCGATCGGCGTACCCGCGAGCACGAGGACTCCAGTCACGGCACGATCCTCGCACGCCCTCCGCGTAGGCTTCCGACCCGTGACCGCCGTCGACGAGGAGACCCGCGCCACCGCGGCCCCGCGCAGCCTGACGACGCTCTCCACGACGGCGACCGGGCGCCGCGTCCCGCACGCGATCGACCGGGCCCTGGGCCCGCTGCGCCGGCTGGGCCGGCGCGAGCGCCTGGTCGGCTGGCTCGGCCCGCTCGCGGTCACCCTGCTCGCGCTGGGCCTGCGCCTGATCGGTCTCGGCGACCCGCGCCGCTTCGCCTTCGACGAGACCTACTACGCCAAGGACGCGTGGTCGCTGCTCAACAACGGCTACATCCAGACCTACCTGACCGATGTCGACGGCAACCCCAAGACCGACATCAACGCCGACATCCTGGCCGGTCACACCCAGGGCGTGTGGACCGGCGAGCCCTCGCTCGCCGTGCACCCCGACGTCGGCAAGTGGCTGATCGCGCTCGGCGAGAAGGCCTTCGGGATGGACCCCTTCGGCTGGCGGATCGCCTCGGTCGTGGCCGGCGCGCTGATGGTGCTCGTCATGTGCCGGCTCGTACGACGCCTGACCGGCTCCACCATGCTCGGCTGCGTCGCGGGCCTCCTGCTCACCCTCGACGGGCTGCACTTCGTGCTCTCCCGGCTGGCCCTGCTCGACATCTTCCTCGCGCTCTTCCTGCTCTGCGGGGTGCACTGCATCGTCGCCGACCGCCAGTGGCTGCGCGCCCGGCTCGCCCGGCGCGCGGCGGCGAGCGAGGACGGCACGCTGACCGGCTGGGGCCCGCGGATCCTGTTCCGGCCCTGGCTGCTCGCCGGCGGGGCCTGCTTCGGCCTGGCGATCGGCACCAAGTGGACCGCCCTCCCGGCCCTGGGGGTCTTCGGCCTGCTGTGCTGGATCTGGAGCGCGGGGGCCCGGCGGATGCTCGGCATCCGGTGGGCGGTCGTGAAGGGGGCCGTCGCCGACGGCCTGCCGGCCTTCGTGCACCTCGTCGTCGTCGCCGCGATGGTCTACATCGCCACCTGGGGCGGCTGGCTGCTGCACGCGAAGGAGTACGAGGAGCACCTCAGCGCGACCCAGTACCGGCAGTACACCGGTCAGGGCCACTGCACCGAGGACGACTCCTACGCCGCCGACAACCTCGACACCACGAAGAAGTGGCCGACCGCGGACGAGAAGGACGCCACGGGGCTGGGTGAGGCGTGGCAGTCACTGCGCTCGCTCTGGTACTACCACCAGGACGTCTTCACCTTCCACACCCACTTCCTCGACTGCTCCACGCACACCTACCAGTCGAAGCCGTCGAGCTGGCTGCTCGTCAACCGGCCGGTCGGCGTGGCGGTCACCAACGACATCCAGCCCGGCACCGACGGCTGCGACGCGGCCGAGGGCAGCACCTGCATCAAGCAGGTGCTGCTGCTACCGACCCCGGTCCTGTGGTGGGGCGGGGTGGTCGCGCTGCTGTTCGCGGTGGTGATGTGGATCGGTGCCCGGGACTGGCGCTACGGGCTCGCGGTCGTGGGGGCGCTGTCGACCTGGCTCCCCTGGTTCCGCTACGACGACCGGCCGATCTTCATCTTCTACGCCATCGCGATCCTGCCGTTCACCATCATCGCGATCACCCTCGCCATCGGCACGTTGATCGGGCCCTCGCGCCAACCCTCCACCCGTCGTACGACGGGGGTGGTCGTGGGCGGGGCCTTCTTCATCCTGGTCGCGATGAACTTCGCGTGGTTCTGGCCGATCTGGACCAACCAGCTGCTGACCAAGGGCGAGTGGCTGAACCGGGTGATCTTCAACCGCTGGATCTGACCCCGCGAGTGGGGGTTCCCGGCGCCCGAGTGGGGGCTCCCGGCGCCCGAGTGGGGGTTTCCGGCGCCCGAGTGGGGGTTTCCGGCGCGCACGTGCCCACTCGAGGAGCGGAAAGTGCCCACTCGGCCGCCGGAAGTGCCGACTCGACCTCAGTGGTTGCGGAGCGCGTCGATCAGCTCGCCCTTGCGCATGTCGGAGCGGCCGTCGATGCCGATCTCCGCCGCCCGCTTGCGCAGCTCCTCGACAGTCCAGTCCTCGTAGTCGCCGGCCTTGCCGCCGCGGCGGCCGACCTTCGAGGCGCCCTCGGACTTCATCGCGTTCGAGATCCGGGCGGCCTTCTCCTTGCTGGCGCCGTCGTCGCGCAGCTCCTCGTAGACGTCCGGGTTCTTGATGCCGGGACCGTGCTTCTTGCCGGGCATGACACTTCCCTTCCTCGTCGGACCGGTGCTCCCTGGCACTACCCGAGCAGCGGCCGGCAAGACGCCTCCCGGCCGATCCGCACCTCGCCGGTGTCGCGGTCGATGTCGACCGCCGGGCCCATCTCGACGAGGCAGGCGTGGCGGTGCAGCCAGCGCACCAGGCGCGCGACCAGCCACGGCGAGGGGTGGTCGTGCCGGTCGTAGCCGAGCAGCGCGCCCGGGCGGCCGGGACCGACGACCAACGCGCCCACGACGTGGCGTCGCCCGTCCCCCGTCGGCCGCAGCCGTACGTCGAGCAGGCGGCTGCGCGCCACGATGCCGGTCTCGCGCGAGGCTGCCACCGGCAGCCCGAGCAGCGTGCCGAGCCGCCACCGCTCGGGTGCGGGGTCGACGTCCTCCCGCGGCCGGAGCAGGCCGGTGCGTGGCACGGAGAGGTGCACCTCGCTGCTGACGTCGTGGACCAGGCCGAGGTCGACGACGTCGGGGCGCGACCGGTTGGCCTGGGCGTCGTAGACCTGGTCGTGGGTGCGGGCCAGCAACGCGCCCAGCCGTGGCCCGAAGCGCGGCAGCAGGGCCGGCAGACCCACGAGGAGCCCGGTCGGCACCAGCCGCCCGTCGGCGTCCAGGGTCAGCTCGAGGTCGTCGACCTTGGCGACCTGACGGCCCGCCACGTCGACGACCTGGCGGTCGAGCAGGTGCAGCGCGGCGTCGTACTCGACGTCGGGCCAGCCGTGGAAGCGCGGCGAGCGGTGCGGCGGGGGCTGGTAGTCGTGCGTCATCAGCCCTGTCCCATCGAGGTCAGCACCATCAGCGGGATCGCGGCCACCGCGGAGACCACGATGATCACGAGGTAGACCACGCCGAGGGTGTTGGCGAAGCGGCCGTTGACGTGCTCGCCGAGGTAGTCCGGGTCGTTGGCGACCACGAGGATCGGGAAGTAGGTCAGCGGCAGCGCGATCGCGGAGAAGACCACCGAGACCTCGGTGACCATGATCGGGTCCACCCCGGTGATCAGGACGCCGGCCGCGAGCACCGTCGCGACCAGGATGACCACGTGGAAGCCGGCCGCGTCGCGGGCCTTGACGTACTTGCCCCACTGGAAGCCGCCGTACTGCGCCAGGCTGTAGCCGACCGAGAGCCCGGTCTCGCAGGCAGCACCGAAGGTGGCGGCGAAGAAGCCGAGCACCACGATCGCCAGCCCGATCTTGCCCAGCGCGATGGCGACCGGGAGGCCGACCTGGCCGAGGGTCTCCACGCCGATGCCCTGGGGCATGAAGACGACCGCGGCGCAGCCGGCGATGGCGACCGAGAGCAGCCCGCCCAGCGGGAAGCCGACGAGCACGTTGGCCCGCATCACGCCGATGTCCTTCTCGGTCCAGCGCTCCTCGACGCCGCCGCTGGAGAAGAAGAAGACCTCGTACGGCGTCATGGCGGCCCCGAACAGCGCGACCGCGAAGTAGGCGTAGGTGGCCCAGCTCTCCTCGGCCGGCTTCTCCGCCGGCGACAGGGTGCGGGCCAGGTCGCCCCAGTCCGGCCCGAGCTGCCACAGCGCGACCGCGAAGGCGATGAGGGCCAGGCCCATCAGGCCGAGGACGTTCTCGATCGAGGAGAACTTCGCCCGCCACAGCACCAGCCACACCGCGACGGCGACGAAGGGCACGATCAGCACGTGGTCGACCGAGCTGACGAGCTGCAGGGCCAGGGCCACGCCGCCGATCTCGGCGATGAAGGTCAACAGGGTCACCAGCATCGAGCCGACCAGGTTGAGGAAGCCCATCCGCGGCCCGAGCCGCTCGCGGACCAGGTCGAAGGTGGCCCGGTGGCTGACGGCGGCGATCCGGCCGGACATCTCCGCGAACAGGCAGATGCCCACGACCCCGACGACCACCACCCACGCCATGCCGAGCCCGAAGCGGGCGCCCACCTGGGCGTTGGTGACCAGGTCGCCGATGTCGACGAAGCCGCCGATCGCCGTCAGCACCCCGAGCAGGACGGCGAGGTAGCGCTTCACCGCCCCGCCTCGCTCTCCAGCCGGGCGCCGAGGTCGGTCAGCTCCTGGCGGAGCCCCGCGTCGTCGTACCGTCCAGCGACGGCGGCGGCGCGCGCGTCCTCGACGGCCGTGCTCGCGTCGTCGAGGAGCTGCTCGACGCGCTCGGCCCGCTCGGCGCGGCCGTCCGGCACCTGCAGCCGGGACAGGTCGTCCTGCGCGGTGCCCATCGCCTCCTCGGCCTGCGCCACCAGCACCACGGTGTACGACGACCAGGTCCGCTCCCGCCGGGCGGAGTCGAGCGCCAGCCGGGCCGTCCGGACCTGCCCGACGGCGTCGGTGAGGGCCTGCTCGGCCCGGTCGTCCCAGGCCTTCGCGTCCGGTCGCCCGACCAGCGAGCAGCCGGTCAGCGTCGCGGCCAGGGCGACCGCGACGACGGTCGTACGCCAGGCTCCGCTCATCACTCGCGGTCCCGGAGGGTGAGAGGGACCACGGCCCACAGTGCGATGAAGGCCAGCGCGACCGCCGCCGCGGCGATCGGGGCCGCCTGCCCGCCGAGCACCACGTCGAAGACGAGGTACACGACGGCGGCGGAGACCACGCCGAGGCCGATCAGGCCGGCGAGGCAGCACAGGTGCGCCGCGCTCACCAGCCACGGCCGCTCCCCCTGGCGGAAGAGCAGGCGGTGGTAGCAGACCGGGGCCACGATGACGAGGGTCGTCAGCACGGCACCGATCAGGATGCACAGGTAGAGGTTCTGCTGGGCGTCGCTCAGGTCGGGGAAGCGCTGGGTGAAGGGCACCGTCAGCAAGAACCCGGTGAGGATCTGGACGCCGGTCTGCATGACCCGCAGCTCCTGGAGCAGCTCCGCGAGGTTGCGGGTGATCTGCTCCGCGGGGCGCGGGCGCTCACGCAGCGCCGGCGGGGTCCTCACGCCCGGTCCTCCTCCACGTCCTGCACGCGGGGGTACTGGTCCTGGTCGGCCTCCTCCGCGATCTCGGGATCGACGTCGTGCTCCTCGTCGACCACGGCCTCGTGGTCGACGTCGGCCGGGTGGTGGTCCTCGCCGGTGCGGGCGTTCGGGCCGGTCGAGCCCTCCTGCACCTCGCGGTCGCTGGGGTGGCCGGCGACCGCGTCGCCGGGCGTCACCTCGCCCGCGGCCTTGCGGCTGGCGACCTCGGACAGCTGGCCTTCGTTCTCTTCCGCCTCGTCAACCATGCCGAGGCGGTACCCCGGTCCCCGGGAGGCATTCGGCCCTAGAAGACCGGCTTCCCGCCCGTGACCCCCAGCACCGTCCCCGAGACGTACGACGCCTCGCCCGGCGAGGCGAGGAAGACGAAGGCCGGCGCGACCTCCGCCGGCTGCCCGGCGCGACCCAGCGGGGTGTCGGTGCCGAACTTCTCGATCTTCTCCGGCTCCTGGGTCGCCGGTTGGAGCGGCGTCCAGATCGGTCCCGGGGCGACCGCGTTGACCCGGATGCCGTGCTCGCCCAGCGAGGCGGCGAGGTTGACGGTGAGGTTGTTGATCGCGGCCTTCGTGGCGGCGTAGTCGAGCAGCGTCGTGGAGGGCTCGAAGGCCTGGATGGAGGTGTTGTTGACGATGCAGCCGGGGCGTTCGCGCAGGTGCGGGACCGCTGCCCGGGTGAGCCACATCAGGGCGTAGAGGTTGGTCTTGAAGGTGCGGTCGATCCGGCTGTCGCTGAAGTCCTCCAGCTCCGGGTCGCGCGCCATCTGGTAGCCCGCGTTGTTGACGAGGACGTCGAGCGCCCCCAGCTCCTCGACGGTACGACGCACCGCCTCGTCGCACGCCTCCCGCTCGGTCAGGTCCAGCGCCATCGGCAGCGCCTTGCGCCCGGCGTCGGTGATCAACGCGGTGGTGGCGTCGGCGTCGGGCTGCTCCTCGGCCAGGTGCGTGAACGCCACGTCGGCGCCCTCACGGGCGTAGGCGAGCGCGACCGCCCGGCCGATGCCGGAGTCACCGCCGGTGACGAGAGCCACCTGGCCCTCCAACCGGCCGTGCCCGACGTACGACCGCTCGCCGTGGTCGGGCACGGGGTCCATCTCACCGGTCAGTCCCGGCGGGGTCTGCTGCTGGGCGGGGAATCCGTTGTCGGTCATGGACCGGAGGTACCCGGCTCAGGCCCCGCCGATCCGTCGTGCGGTGAGGTCGTCCAGCAGGCTGTCGAGCAGGCGGCGCAGGCCGGGGTGGCTGACGTGTCCCTCGCGGGCGACCTGGATCAGCCGGTCGGCGACCTCGCGCACCTTGACGTTGCGGTTGCGCGACCACCACTTGAGCATCGCGAAGGCCGCGTCGGCGTCGAGCCCGTAGCCGAGCATCAAGATGCCCTTGGCCTGCTCGATCGTGTCGCGAGCAGCAGCGGACGCGGCGACCGCGGCCGAGGCGGCGGCGCTGGTCTCGGCCTCCAGCTCCGGGCTGAGGTCGAGGTAGTAGCCCACGAGGCGGTCGACCGGGGCCCCGGGCGGGGCGTCCTGCTGGTCGTGCTCGCCCTCGCCGACCAGCACCACCCGTCGTACGTCGCCGCCGACCAGGATCCGGTAGTAGATGTTGAACGGCGCACCGTCCGCCATCGCCTCGCGCAGCCGCGACTCGACCCGGTCGCGGTCCTGCTCGTGCTTGTGCCGCAGCACCAGCTCGGTCGTGACCTGCACCTCGCCCGGCCGGTAGCCGTGGAGCGCGTAGACGTCGTCGTCCCACTCCCAGGTGCCGGCCTTGACGTCATAGACGAAACGCCCCGTCTGGTGCCCCTCAGCCAGGTCCAGGGGACCCACCTGCTCCATCTGTCCTCCACCAACGAACGTCCGCGGCACCCGCGGGTCCCGTGTGCCGAAAGAGCCGCCGGGTACTCCGCAACCACATGGCGCGGCAGCGGCGGACCCGGTCGTCTGCAGGCACGAGTATCTCGAATCCCCACCGCGGGGCACAACACAGGGCCCCCTCACCGACCCGACAGGAAGGCAACCCCCGATGCGGATCCCCCAGCCGTGCGGCCCCCTCAGCGAGGGAGTCGTCCGCGCGCTCACGGCCGAGCCGACCGGCCCCCAGCCCGTGGGCCTGCCCCACGCGGTGAGCGACCTCGACCCGCTCACCGACCGCGACTTCCAGCTCGCACTGTGGATCCTCTACGAGCTGCACTACCGCGGCTTCGAGGGCGTCGACCCGGACGCCGAGTGGGACCCGCTGCTCATCGTGAGCCGGGCCGCGCTGGAGCGCACCTTCGAGCACGCGCTGCGACAGCTGCTCGCCGAGGCCGCGCCCGCCGACGAGCTCGGCCACCTGGGCGACGACCCGGCCGACCGGGTCATCACCGCGCTGCGCCGGATGACCGTCTCCGAGGGCCCCTCCGAGGTCACCCGCTTCCTCGAGCGGCACGCCACCGTGGAGGAGTTCCGCGGCTACCTCGCCGAGCGCGCGGTCCACCACCTGCGCGAGTCCGACCCGCACAGCTTCCTGCTGCCGCGCCTCGACGGCGCCGCGAAGGTCGGCCTCGCCGAGCTGCAGTACGACGAGTACGGCTCCGGTCGTCCCGACCGGCTGCACCAGGAGATGTTCGCCCGCGGGCTGCGGTCGCTGGACATGCCCGACGACGTCGCGACGTACGCCGAGCAGGCCGGCGGGGAGACCCTCGCCTCGGTCAACGTGATGTCCCTGTTCGCTCTCAACCGCCGGCTGCGCGGGGCGGCGCTGGGACACCTGGCGGCGTTCGAGGCGACGAGCTCGCTGCCGTGCGACCGGATCGCGAAGGGCGCGCGGCGGCTCGGGCTGCCGGAGGCGGTCGCCGACTACTACGAGGAGCACGTGCTCGCCGACGCGGTGCACGAGCAGCTCGCGATCCGCACCATCTGCGGGGCGCTGGTCACCGACGAGCCGGAGCTCGCCGACGACGTGCTGCTCGGCGCGACCGCCTGCCTGACCCTGGACGGCCTGGCCGGCCAGGTGCTCCTGGAGCGGTGGCGCGGCAGCCGCCGCCCCCAGCGCAGCCACCCGACCCGGGCCGCCGGATGAGCGGGCGGCGGGTCAGCGTGACCGAGTGCCCGGGCGGGCCCCTGCTCGTCCGCGGCGCCGACGAGGTCGTGGGCATCGACGGCGAGCCCACGCCGGTCGAGCACGCGGTGGTGGCGCTGTGCCGTTGCGGCCGCTCCGAGCGGCTGCCGTGGTGCGACAGCAGCCACCGCGCGCCGCGCAAGAGGAAGAAGAAGTCCGACCAGCAGAAGTGACACCGACGGAGGCGGAGGACACCCGATGAAGGCAGTGACCTGGCAGGGCAAGGGCACGATGACGGTGGAGGAGGTGCCCGACCCGAGCATCCAGCGACCGGACGACATCATCGTCCGGGTCACCTCGACCGGCCTGTGCGGGTCCGACCTGCACCTCTACGACCCGCTCGCGCCGTACATGGAGGCGGGCGACGTGGTCGGCCACGAGCCGATCGGCATCGTCGAGGAGGCCGGGCCCGGGGTGTCCGCGCTCCGGGCGGGCGACCGCGTCGTGGTGCCGTTCAACCTCAGCTGCGGCAGCTGCTGGATGTGCACCCGCGGGCTGCACAGCCAGTGCGAGACCACCCAGAACCGCGAGCACGGCACCGGCGCCAGCCTGTTCGGCTACAGCAAGCTCTACGGGCAGGTGCCCGGCGCGCAGGCGGAGTTCCTGCGGGTGCCCTTCGCCGACTCGCTGCCGATCAAGGTGCCGGAGGGTCCGACCGACGACCGCTTCGTGTTCCTCTCCGACGTGCTGCCGACGGCGTGGCAGGCCGTGGAGTACGCCGACCTGCGCTCCGGCGACACGGTCCTGGTGCTCGGCGCGGGGCCGATCGGCGACATGTGCGCCCGGATCGCGATCCACCGTGGGCACCGGGTGCTGGTCGTCGACCCGGTGCCGGAGCGCCGGGCCCGCGCCGCGTCGTACGGCGCCGAGGTGGTCCCGCTCGACGACGACGCCCTGCTGCAGGTCCAGCAGCTCACCAGGGGTCGTGGCGCCGACGCGGTCATCGACGCGGTCGGCATGGAGGCGCACGGCTCCCCCGTCGCGGAGGGCATGTCCAACGTGGTCGGCCTGCTGCCGGACCGGTTGGCCCAGCCGCTCCTGCAATCGGTCGGCGTGGACCGGATGGCCGCGCTGCACCTGGCGATCGACGCGGTGCGCCGCGGCGGCACGATCTCCGTCGTCGGCGTCTACGGCGGCGCGATGGACCCGATGCCGGTGATGGAGCTGTTCGACAAGCAGGTCCAGCTGCGGATGGGACAGGCCAACGTGCGGCACTGGAGCGACGACATCCTCGACCTGCTGATGGAGCCCGAGGACCACCTCGGCGTCGAGTCGTTCGCCACCCACCACCTGCCGTTGGCCGACGCCCCGGCGGCGTACGCCGACTTCCGGGACAAGCGCGACGGCATGGTGAAGGTGCTGTTCCACCCGTGAGCCGAGGCACGACGGCGGTCCACCGACTCGATCCGTCGAGCGTGTCGGACGGATCTATATCGGTGGACCGTCGTCGCGACCGTGGACGGCGGACCACCCGGGGGGTGGGTTCGGGCGGTCCGCCTGATCACGAGTCGCCACCGGTGACCGGCGGCGCGCTGACCTCAGGCCGCGCTGCTGCTGGCGGAGCCGGCGACGGCGCGACGGAGGTCGGTGAAGATGCGCTGCAGGAGCCGGGAGACCTGGACCTGCGTCACGCCGAGCTCGTCGGCGATCTGCTGCTGGGTCATCTGCTCGTAGAAGCGCATCTGCAGGATCCGGCGGTCCCGCGGCTTGAGCTTGCGGCAGGCCGGGCCCAGCAGGACGACGGCCTCGCTGTGCTCGAAACCCGCGTCGGCGGTGGGCAGCAGCTCGGCGAGCGTGCTCCCCGTCTCCGAGACCGGCTCGTCGAGCGACGAGGCGTGGGCGAGGTCGCCGCAGGACAGCGCCTCCTCGACCTCGTTGACCGGGGCGTCGACCTCAGCCGCCAGCTCGGCGGGCGTCGGCGGACGGCCCAGCGACTGGGCCAGCTCCTCCTCAGCGGCTGCCAGCCGGGGCCGGATCTCCTGGACCCGGCGCGGCGGGCGGACCGCCCAGCTCGCCGAGCGGAAGTGCCGCTTCAGCTCGCCGAGGATGGTCGGCACCGCGAAGACCAGGAGGTCGTCACCCCGCTCGGGGTCGAACCCCTGGACGGCCCGGGTGAGCGCGAGGCAGGCGACCTGCTCGAGCTCCTCCTGGCTCTGCCCGCGGTTGCGGTAGCGCGAGGCCAACGAGCGGGCGACCGGGATGTTCATCACGATGACCTGCTCCAGCAGGGCGTCGCGCTCGGCGCCGCTCGCACGCGTGGCACGGTCGAGCAGGTCGGACGTGCGCGACTTGCGCTCCTCCGGGCTCAACGCCAGCGGGTCGTCCCCGGAAGAGGACGGGCTGCGGCGGGCGGTGTGCGTGGTCGGAATGGTGGGTACTTCAAGGACGATGGACACTGGACTACTCCCGATGACGAGAGTGGTGTGGCGGTGGGCTTGGCCACGTGTACTTCATCTGCGACGCCACTACCCGAGCGGCGGCGTTCCATACATACTACCCGAGATGATCATCTTGGCTAGTCCCAATTGACTAGCCGCGAGAGGACCGGGCCAGGCATAACGACCGGGCCGCTCGGCTGTTGATGATGATGTCGGCACGGTGCCGGCACCGCAAGTGCAGGAGTCGTCATGGAGCAGATCGTGATCGCGCTGAGCCCGTTCACCCGGCGCAGCCGCTCGCTGGGCGTCAGCCACGTCGAGCAGGGTCTGATCCGCGGGCTGGAGCCCGGCGAGCACGTCGTCGTGCACGACCCGGTCGCCGACGAGCACTACAGCGCGGTCGTCGCCGACGTCGAGTTCGACCTCGCCGACACGTCGTACCGCCTGGAGATCGGGGGCCGGATCACCGCCGCCGAGGCCGACGAGTGGCTCGAGCCGTCCACCGGCAGCGGCCACCTCACCACCGGCGAGATCGTCGCCCTGCTGGCCGAGCTGCGCCGCAGCGAGCGCGACATCTCCACCGCCCTGGCCGAGCTCCAGGCCCGCTGACCCGGGACGGTCCCTCCGAACGGCCGGGACCTCCTGGTCCGAAAGGACCATGCCCGCGGATCCTCCGGACGGTCCTGGGCCGAAGTCCCCCTTTCCGCCCCGCGGCGGCGGACACTCGGTAGGTGACCGAGCAGAGCCCCATCCGCGTGTACCTCGTCGACGACCATGAAGTAGTGCGACGGGGGGTGGCCGCCCTGCTCGCGACCGACGACACGATCGAGGTCGTCGGCCAGTCCGGCAGCGCCACCGTCGCGCTGCGCGAGATCCTCGAGCTGCGGCCCGACGTCGCGATCCTCGACGCCCACCTGGCCGACGGCACCGGCGTCGACATCTGCCGCGAGATGCGCTCGGTGGACCCCGACATCAAGGGCCTCATCCTGACGACGTACGACGACCCCGACGCCATCTCCGCCGCGATCCTCGCCGGCGCCTCGGGCTACGTGCTCAAGCGGATCGAGGGCAACTCGCTGCTCAGCGGCATCAAGCTCGTCGCCGGCGGCCACTCGCTCATCGACCCCACCGTCGCCAGCCGCGTCGTGGAGCAGATGGAGATGCAGCGCAAGTCGCTCGACGTCATCTGCGAGCTCACCCCGCAGCAGCGCAAGATCTTCTTCCTCATCGCCGAGGGCATGACCAACCGGCAGATCGCCGAGGAGCTCTACCTCGCCGAGAAGACCGTGAAGAACCACGTCACCGGGCTGCTCGCCCGGCTCGGGCTGCAGCACCGCACCCAGGCGGCCCTGCTCGCCGTACGGCTGCGGGGTGGCGACAGCGCCGCCCCGATGCCGGCCCGCCAGGTCGGCTGAGCCGCTCCCCACGCTCGGGCCGCACCGGGGACGCGGCCCGCACCAACCCTCAGGGGCCTCCACCGGCGGTGGAGGCCCCTGAGGGTTCTCGACGTGTTCCGACGTTCCTGCCCGTTGCAACGGGCGGGAACCGCAGGAATCCCCGGGTGAGCGGGGATTCCTGCAGCCCCACTCAGAGCGCGAAGCGCCCCACCAGGTCCCGCAGCTCGCCGGCCATGCCGGTCAGCTCGGTGGCCGAGGTCAGGGTGTTCTGCGCGCCCTCGCGGGTGTCGGCCGCGGCGGTGGCGACCTGGGTGACGTCCTCGGCGATGCCGTTGGCGCCGGCCGCGGCCTCGGTGACCGAGCGGGCGATCTCGTTCGTGGTGGCGGTCTGCTCCTCGACGGCGGAGGCGATCGTCGACTGGATGTCGTTGATCTTGGCGATGACGTCGGCGATCCGGCTGATCGCGGAGACCGCGCCCTGGGTGTCGCTCTGGATCGCCTCGATCTTCTGGCCGATCTCCTCGGTGGCCTTGGCGGTCTCCTTGGCGAGCTCCTTGACCTCGTTGGCGACGACCGCGAAGCCCTTGCCGGCGTCGCCGGCGCGGGCGGCCTCGATGGTCGCGTTGAGGGCGAGCAGGTTGGTCTGCTGGGCGATCGAGGTGATCACCTTGATGACCTGGCCGATCTCCGCCGAGGACTCACCGAGGGAGGCCACGGTGCCCTGGGCCTCGGAGGCCACCGTGACCGCGTCGGTGGCGACGGTCGCCGCCTCGGTGGCGTTCTTGGCGATCTCGCGGATCGAGGCGGTCATCTCCTCCGCCGCGGTGGCGACGGTCTGGATGGAGGCGGACACCTGGACCGACGCGCTCGACGCGGAGGCCGCGCGGTCGGAGGTCATCGAGGCGCCCTCGCCCATGCCCTCGGCCAGCGAGGTGAGCTGGTCGGCGGCCGCGGAGAGCGTCTCGGCCGTCCCGCCGATGTTGCCCATCGACTCGCGCAACGTGCCGAGCAGGGTGCGCAGGCCGGAGGCGACCTGGCCGACGGCGTCGTCGCCCTCGATGTCCAGCTCGCGGGTCAGGTCGCCCGCGGCGGCCGCCGAGACCACGTCGAGGATCTGTGCCACCTTGGCGGCGATCACCGCCGCCGCCTCCCGCTCCGCGCTCTCGCGCTCGATCCGGGCGATGGCCTGCGAGACCAGCCGGCCGACGTTGCGCAGGGCCTCGAGCCGCTGGTTGCTCGGCTTGAGCGTCTCGGTGGCGAAGAAGTCCATCGTGCCGACGACCTCGCCGTCGACGATGATCGGGAAGCAGACACCCGACTTCACGCCCACCTGCTGGGCGATCGGCGCCCGCACGCAGTCGGTCATCTCGCCGATGTCCGGGGTGAAGTAGAGGTCGCGCTGCGCCCAGGCCCGGCCGGACAGGCCGACGCCCTCGGCGAACGAGGCCTGCAGGGTGACCCGGCGGAACTCCGGGCCCGCGTCGCCCGACTCGCGGTCGAACCTCAGCGTCCGGTCGGCCGGGTCGATCTTCCAGAACGAGCCGTAGGCCCAGCCAAACTCCCCGCGCACCGTGTCCAGCGCGGTCTGCACGGCGTGCTCGACGTCGGTCGCGGCGCTCAGGCTGGACAGGATCTTGTTGACGGCCGCCGTGTCGGCCTCCGCCTCGGTGCGCTCGCGCTCGGCCCGCAGGCGGTCGGTGATGACCTCCCAGGTGGCCATCGCACCGACGTACCGGCCCTCGGCGTCGGTGATCGCGCTGACCAGCAGGTCGAGGGTCTCCTCGCCGACCTTGATGTTCGCGCGCCGCGGCAGGTGCTCGGCGGTCTCCAGCAGCCCCCGCTGGTACGCCGGGTTCTTGTGGAAGACGTCCAGGCTGGAGCCGACCACCTGGTCGGCGGCGACCGGCAGCGCGGCCTCCAGACCGCGCAGGGTCTTCAGCGAGGCCGGGTTCATGTAGCGGATGACGAAGTCGAGGTCGGCGAACATCATGTTCGTCGGGCTGTTCTCCATCATCGACAGCGCGAACGACGCCGAGCCGGTGTCGGTCTCGACGGGCTCGGGCGACGGCGTGGTGGCCGCGGGGCGCGGCCGGCCGGCGCGGGTGCTCTTGGTGGGACCGGTGCCGTTGACCGGCACGTCCAGGATCTCGGTCACGGGTTTCCTCCGGGGTTGTCGGGCGTGGTCGCTACGTCGACCGCGCGATCTGCGTCGAGGACGAGCAGGATGGTGTCGGTCAGCGGGCGCACCCCGCGGACCACGTCCTGCACGCCCCGGGGCATGTTCGAGGGCGGCGGCTGGGCGTCCACGGCGCCCATCCGTCCAGGGTCGATCACGTCCCCGATGTCGTCGACGAGGAGGCTGACCACCTCGCCGCGACTGCGGACGATCACGTTCATGGGGACCTGCTCGGCGGGCCGGGGCGGGAGCCCGAGACGCACCCGCAGGTCGACGGCGGTCACGATCTGGCCGCGCAGGTTGATCAGGCCGGTCACGGCCTCGTCGGCGCGCGGCACCGGTGTCATCGGCTGGTGGCGCAGCACCTCCTGCACCTCGTCGACGGCGACCCCGAAGTAGAGGTCGGCGACCCAGAAGGTGCAGTACTGCTCGGCGGTGCGGGTGGCGGTGGTGCTCATGCGCTCACTCCTGACCGGGCCACGACGGCCTCCAGGTCGACCAGGTCGGTGACCCGGTCCTGCACGACGGCACTGCCCGTCACCCCGGTACGACGCCCGACCTGGCTCGCGCTCACCGCGACCTCGACCACGTCGAGGACCCGGTCGATGACGATCCCGACCGCTCCCCCGGCGTCGCCGGTCTCGTGCACCACGACGCTGACCTGCTCGCTGCGGTCGCTGGTGTCCGGCAGCCCGATCGCGGTCGCGAGGCGCACCAGCGGCAGGATCCCGTCGCGGTACTGCACCACCTCGGCCACGCCGCTGCGCTCGATCCGCTCCCGCTCGAACTCCTCGAGCCGAGCGACCGCCGCGAGCGGGAGGGCTGCGCGGCGGCCGTCGGCGACCTCGAGCACCAGCAGGGCGGTGCGGTCATCGGTGACGGTGGTCCGGGGGTCGGTGGACTCGGCCTGCGTGGCGCCCACGCCGGCGGTCGCGGCGATGCCGGCGACGTCGAGGATCAGCGCGACCCGACCGTCGCCCATGATGGTCGCGCCGGCGTACATCGCCAGGGCCTTGAGCTGCCGGCCGACCGGCTTGACGACGATCTCCTGGGTGTCGTGCACCGTCGAGACGCACAACCCGAAGCGCACGTCGTCGGACTGCAGCACCACGACCGTGAGCGGCTCGCCCGCGGCCGGTTGGTCGCCGGTGAGCACGCCCGACAGCGAGACGAGGGGCAGCAGCTTGCCGCGCAGCCGCAGCACCGGGGCGCCCGCGAGGTCCTCGACCTGGCGCTGCAGGTCCTCGCCCTCGATCCGGACGAGCTCGACGAGGTTGGCCTGCGGGATCGCGTAGCGCTCCACGCCCTCGCCGACGACGAGCGCCGGGATGATGGCGAGCGTCAGCGGGATGCGGACCCTCGTCGTCGTACCGCGGCCGGGTTCGGAGGCGACGTCGACGCTGCCGCCGATCCGCTCGATGTTGGTGCGCACGACGTCCATGCCGACCCCACGCCCGGAGATGTTGGAGACCGCGGCGGCGGTCGAGAAGCCGGGGCGGAAGATCAGGCCGAGCACCTCCCGGCCGTCCATCCGGGACAGCTGCTCACGGGTCACGACGCCACGCTCGAGCGCCACGGCGGCGATCCGGTCGGGGTCGATGCCCTTGCCGTCGTCGGCGATCTCGACGACCACCTGGCCGGACTCGTGGTAGGCCCGCAGGCTCAGCGTGCCCTTGGTGGGCTTGCCCGCCGCCGCGCGTACGCCGGGCGGCTCGATGCCGTGGTCCAGCGAGTTGCGCACCAGGTGGGTCAGCGGGTCCTTGACGGCCTCGAGGAGGCTGCGGTCGAGCTCGGTCTCGTGGCCCTCCATGACCAGCTCCACCTCGCGGCCGAGCTGGTGGGACAGGTCGCGCACGACGCGCGGCATCTTCGACCAGACCTGGCCGATCGGCTGCATGCGGGTCTTCATGACCGACTCCTGCAGCTCGCTGGCCACCAGGTCGAGGCGCTGGCTGGCACGCACCAGCTCGACGTCCGGCGAGGACAGGCTGCGCTGGAGCAGCTGGTTGCGGGTGAGCACCAGCTCGCCGACGAGGTCGACCAGGTCGTCGAGCAGGTCGACGTCCACCCGGACCGAGGACTCGACCCGAGCCTCGACGCGCACCGGCTCGAGGTCGGGCTCCGGCGCCGGCACGGTCTCGACGACCGGCTCCGGCGCGGGCTCCGGCTCGGCCGGCGGGGCCACGGAGGAGGCCGCCGGGGACACGACCGGCTCCTCCGTGACCTCGCCGGCACCGGTCAGCAGGCGTTCGATGACGGCGACCACCGGCGCGACGTCGACCGCGGGGTCGGTGTCGCTGCTGGTCCGCTCGATCACGTCGAGGAGGGCACGGACGGTGTCGACCATCGAGAGCAGCGCCTCGGCGATCGCGGGCGTCATCACGGCCTCGCCGTCGCGCAGCCGCGACAGCAGCGTCTCGCCCACGTGCGTCAGCTGCTCCAGGCGGTTGAACGCCAGGAACCCGCTGGTGCCCTTGATGGTGTGGATCGTGCGGAAGATGCTCGAGAGCCGCTCCCGTGAGTCGGGCTGCTGCTCCAGCTCGACCAGGTCACGGTCGAGCTGGTCGAGGTTCTCGTGGGACTCCACGAGGAACTCCGCGATGATCTCTGCGTCGTCGTCCATCGTCCCTCCTTCCGCGCAGTCCATCGGCGCGGGCGGAGGTCGGATGAGACGGGTAAAGACAGTCGGGACCAGGTCCCGGGAGACGGGTCCGGAGGGCGGACCCGAGGGGCTACTTGCGGGTGCGCAGCGCCTCGGTGAGCGACGCGACGGCGTCGGGCGTGGGCGAGGCGGCCTCGGCGTTGGCGTCGGCCAGCTCGGCGAGCAGCTCGGCGCGGTGGACCGCGACGGAGCGGGGCGCGTCGATCCCGATCCGTACGACGTCGCCGCGCACCTCGAGCACGGTGACGGTCACGGCCTCGGGCGAGCCGTCGCCGATGACGACGCTTTCGCCGACACGTCGGGAGAGAACCAGCACAGCAGCAGGCTAGTGCCTCAGGCGACCAGCGGGGCGGCGAGTGGCAGGTCCGTGTCGTCGAGGATCACCTGGCTGGCCTTGCGGGTGGCCGGGTTGACGACGAGCGGGGCGCGCAGGTTGACGGTCGTCTCGGCGAGGGTGGCGCCGGCGTGCACGACCAGCAGCACGAGCACCTCACCGGCGGCCGCCTCCTCGATGCCGAGCTCGCTCACCACGTCGTCGCCGATCTCCGGGGCGTAGTCCGGGTAGAAGGGCGCGGGCGGGACGACCACGAACTGGAGGTCCGCGCTGTCGAGCGAGCGGAACCCGAGCAGCACGCCGTCCTCGTCGAGGCGGACCAGCGCGAAGCGGCCGTCGTCGGGGAAGCCGGGCATCGGGTGTGCGAGCTCGATGACGGGGATGTCCATGCGGGTCATTGTGGCAGTGCCGCTCATCGCAGGAAGTCGAGCAGGCTCGGCTGCATCACGCGCGAGGTGGCCCCGAGCGCCGCCTGGTAGGCGACCTCCTGGAGCTTGAGCTCCACGGTGGTCTGCGCCAGGTCGGCGTTCTCGATCGTGCTCAGCTGGTTGTCGAGCGAGATCTTGGCGTCCGAGGCGGTCTGGTCCGCCTGCTCCAGGCGCTGGTAGCGGGTGCCCGCGGCGGTGCGGGCGCTGGTGACCGTGTCGATCCGGCTGTTGAGCGTGTTGATCGCGTTGCTGATGCCGGTCTGGTCGCCGGCGCGCAGCGCGGTCGAGAGGGCGTCCAGCTCGGCGAACGCCGACGTGGCGCCGTTGCCGAAGACGCTGGGGCCGTCGACGTCGACCTTGACCAGGACCCCGTCGGCGACCCGGCGGTTGACGTCCCCGAGCGTGCCGACGTAGGCGCCGCTGGCGTCGTAGGCCTGGTTGCCGGCGGTGACGCCGCCGAAGACCGGGCTGTCGAGGTACTTGGTGTTCGCCCGCGAGAGCAGCTCGGCCTTGATCCCGTCGACCTCGGTGGCCAGTGCCTCCCGGGCGACCGAGCCGGAGGCCGAGGCGTTCGCGCCCTGCAGCGCGAGGTCGCGGGCCCGCTTGACCGCGGTGGTCACCGAGTCGAGGGCGGAGTCGACCTGGGTGAGCCAGCCGATGCCGTCCTGGGCGTTGCGGGAGTACTGCGCCTGGTCGGCCACCGAGCTGCGTAGCCGCATCGAGGCGGTGGTGCCGGTCGGGTTGTCGGAGGGCCGGTTGATGACCCGGCCCGTGGAGAGCTGCTCCTGGACCCGGGCGAGCCGGCCGAGGCCGAGCTGGAGGTTGGCCAGCGAGCTCTGCGTCATCATCCGCTGGGTGACACGTCCGATGCTCATCGACCCACCAGCCCGGTCCGGTTGATCAGGGTGTCCAGCACCTCGTCGAGGGTGGTCAGCAGCCGCGCCGCCGCCTCGTAGGAACGCTGTGCGGTCATCATGTTGACGGTCTCCTCGTCGAGGTTGACGCCGGCCTGCTGCTCCCACGCGCCGTCGAGCGAGCTGGTCAGCGAGGTCTGGTTGGCGACCTGGCGCTCCAGCGAGGCCACCTTGGTGCCGAAGCCGTTGACGAGGCGCTGGTAGGCCTCGGCGGCGTCGCCGGCCCGGCTCAGCGCGTCGGCGTTCGCGCCGTCGCGGGCGCCGCCGGTCACCGAGGACGCGGCGACCAGCGCCGGGTCGGTGATCGCGACCTGCAGGCTGGCCGCGCCGAGGAGCGGGTCGTAGGAGAAGAACGTCCCGCCCGCGGCGCCGCTCGCGTCGTACCCGAGGGCGTGCTGGGTGTTGACCGCGTTCGCGAGGTCGGCGGCGATGGTGTCCAGCCCCACCCGGTACGACGGCAGCACGGTCGTCAGGATGTCGGTCACCGCGCCCAGCTCACCGCCGGCGCCGCCCGGCCCGGTCGGGAGCACGGTGCTCCCCCAGCTGGCGTCGATGCGGAACGTGATCGGCGCGCCGTCGGCAGCACCGGAGGGCGTCACGCCCGAGGCGACCACGAAGGCGCCGGCCTCCCGGCCAGAAACCAGGCTCTCGCCGCCGACGGCGACGTCGAACTGCCCGTCCGCGCGGACCGTGGTCACCGCGCCGGTGAGCTCGGCGAGCCGCAGCGCGAGCTGGTCGCGCTGGTCGCGCAGGGTGCCGGCGTCGGTGCCGTTCTGCTCGGTCACCAGGATGCTGTGGTTGAGCTCGGCGATGCCCGTGGCGGCCGTGTTGACCTCGGCGACGATGTTGTTGAGGTGCACCCGCTGGTCGGCCTCCTCACCGGTGACGTTGCCGACCTGGATCCGCAGCGCCTGCGCGAGCGTCTCGGCGCTGCCGAGCACCTGCTGGCGCGCGGCGTCGCCGCCGGGGTTGGTCGAGAGGTCCTGCCAGGCGTTGCGGAAGTCGAGCAGGGCGGCGTACACGCCGTTGTCGCCGGGCTCGCCGATGCCCTCCTCCACGCGGGCCAGGACCGTCCGCGAGGTCTGCAGCCCGGCGAGGGTGGCGTGCTCGCGGCGGACCCGGGTGTCGAGCAGCGGGTCCACCATCCGGCGTACCTCGCCGACGCCGACGGTGCCCCCGAAGCTGTCCGAGCGCGACCACACGGCCGGGACGTTGGTGCTGATCGTCTCCCCGACCACGCGGCGGCGGACGTAGCCGTCGGTGCTGGCGTTGGAGATGTTGCTGCCGGCCACGTCGAGGGCGACCTGCTGGAAGCGCAGCGCGGCGGAGGCCGCGGAGATCCCGCCGAAGGAGCCGGACATCACAGGCTCCGGTCGACCAGGCGCGGCGCGGCCGGCTCGACGACGGCGTCGCCGGAGGGGGTGTAGCTCGCGGTCGTCGTACCGCCGATGGCGAGCAGGGTCTCGCGCGCGGAGCGGTAGCCGGCGGTGATCAGGCCCTTGGCGTCCTCCGACGTCTCGGCGATCTCGCGGGCCAGGGCGACCATCGCGTCGCGGTGGTCGAGCAGGATGCCGCGCCACGGGTCGGGCGCGGACTCGGCGAGCGCACCCAGCGAGGGGTTGGGCGTCAGGCCGAGCTGCTCGGCCGCCTCGTCGGCGGCGGTGGCGCGCAGCACCTCGGTGGCGCGCATGTCCTCCAGCACCGACTCGATCTCCCGGGTCGCGTTGACGAGCCAGCGGGTGCGCCCGGAGGCGAGCACCATCCGCTCGACCTCGAGCTTGTAGGCGAGGGTCTCGAGCAGCTCGCGCTCGCGCCACAGGATCTGCGAAAGCCTGTCCATGTCGATCTTTTCTCCGGTCTCTCCCTAGCCCCCGAGGTGCGGGGTTCGTGATCTCGCCCATCGTTCGAGGGAAGGCAGACCTGAGCAGTTCCGCCCAAAGGCCCGCCTGCGGACACTCCTTGGAACCAGTCAGAACCGGGACCTCGGTCCTGTATTGGCCGACCGAGCGGACACTCGGGCCGCATTTCTCTGCGACACGCCGACGCAAACCAGGAATCTCGTGGACGTGAACGAGTACGAGGGCACCGTCGCCGGCGAGACGGACGAGCTGATCACCACCCACATGCCCCTGGTCGGCCACATCGTCCGGGAGACGATGGGCCGGGTGCCGTCGCACGTCAGTCGCGACGACCTCACCTCCGCGGGGCTGACCGCGCTCGTCCTCGCCGCCCGGGCGTACGACGCCGAGCGCGGTGTCCCCTTCGACCGGTACGCCGCCACCCGCATCCGCGGCGCGCTGCTGGACGAGCTCCGCTCGGTCGACTGGGCCTCGCGCTCCGTGCGGCGCCGGGCCCGCGACCTCGCCGAGACCCGTGGCCGGCTGGCCAACGTGCTCGGCCGCACCCCGTCGGTCGCCGAGGTCGCCCAGGCCGCGGGCATGTCGCCGGACGAGGTCGTCGCCAACGACGACGACGTCTCCCGCGCCCAGGTGCTCTCGCTGCAGGGCTCGGCCACCACGCCGATCGAGGAGCTGGTCCCGACCCGCGCCCCCTCGCCGGAGGACCTCGTCGAGCACGCGGAGCGACTGACCTACCTGCGCGAGGCGATCGAGGAGCTGCCCGAGCGGCTGCGGGTCGTCGTGCGCGACTACTTCTTCGCCGAGCGGCCGATGGCCGAGATCGCCGCCGAGCTCGGGGTCACCGACTCGCGCATCTCGCAGATGCGGGCCGAGGCGCTCACCCTGCTGCGCGACGCGCTCAACCACGCCCTCGAGCCGTCGCTGGTGCAGAGCACCGGCAAGACGGGCGGCGTGGCCCAGCGCCGCCGCGAGTCCTACTTCGCCGCGGTGGCCGCCCGCCACGCCGACGGCGCGCGGCGCGGCGTCGCCACCCCGCTCGACGCGGTCGGCTGATCTCGGCGCGGCCCCCGAAACTGCTGAGAAAACCTCTCAGGCTCGCGGTCGGCGTACCGATCACCACCGCGACGGGAGACCACGGACGGTCACCCGAGAACCACCACTGACACCTGATTCCAGGAGGGAAATATCATGGGTCTTCGCATCAACCAGAACATCGAGGCCACGAACTCGTACCGCAACCTGTCGGTCACGCAGAACCAGCTCTCGAAGTCGATGGAGAAGCTGTCGTCCGGCTTCCGGATCAACCGGGCCGCCGACGACGCCGCCGGCCTCGCCATCTCCGAGGGCCTGCGCTCGCAGGTCGGTGGCCTGAAGGTCGCGGTCCGCAACGCCCAGGACGGCGTCTCGGTCGCGCAGACCGCTGAAGGCGCGCTCACCGAGGTCCACTCCATGCTGCAGCGCATGAACGACCTCTCGGTGCAGTACAACAACGGCACCCAGAACACCGAGTCGCAGGCGGCCCTGCAGGCGGAGTTCGACGCGCTCAACACCGAGATCACCCGGATCAAGGACAACACCAAGTTCAACGGTGTCGACCTCTTCGCGGGCAACGCGCTGACCTTCCAGGTGGGCTACGACAACGCCGACACCATCGACATCGACGCGACGTCGCTCGCCGACTTCACCGCCGGTGCCGCGGTCGCCGCCGTCGACATCACCGACAGCAACACGCTGCAGGCGGCCATCACCGAGGTCTCCACCCAGCGTGCCGCCCTCGGTGCGGTGCAGAACCGGTTCGAGCACACGATCAACAACGTCAACGTCGCGATCGAGAACCTGTCCGCCTCCGAGTCGCGGATCCGCGACACCGACATGGCCCAGGAGATGATGAGCCTCACCCGCTCGCAGATCCTCTCCCAGGCCGGCACGGCCATGCTCGCCCAGGCCAACTCGGCCCCGAACGGCGTGCTGCAGCTGCTCCGCGGCTGATCCCGCAGCATCCGCACACGACTGAGTGCCGGTGGGCCCGACCGGCCCACCGGCACTCACTCGTTTCCCGACCAGCCCAGCAACGGAGGACGACATGGCAGGCACCACCAGCGTCGGCGGCCTCGCCAGCGGCCTCAACACAGCGAGCATCATCGACCAGCTGATGACGCTGGAGTCGCAGTCGCAGACCAAGCTCAAGACGCAGGTCACGACCGAGCAGTCCAAGGTCTCCGCCCTGCAGAAGCTGAACACCGCGCTGCAGTCCCTCGCCACCGCCGCCGGCGCGATGGCCAAGCCGACCACCGGCACCTGGTCCACGCTCAAGGCCACCTCCAGCAACACCGGCGTGTCCGTGTCCGCCACCTCGGCCGCCGCTCCCGGCGGCTTCACCGTCACCGTCGGCCAGACCGCGCTCACCCACCAGGTCGCCTTCACCGACGCGCACGCGCGGACCGACAGCGTCACCGGCGCGACGACCGGCGTGCTCCTCAAGCGCGACGGCCAGCCGGACCTCGCGATCAGCACCGCCAGCGGCACGCTGGAGGAGCTCGCCACCGCGATCAACGGCGCCAACGCCGGCGTGCGGGCCACCCTCGTGCGCACCGGCAGCAGCGGCGGGACCGACCAGTACCGGCTGCTCGTCGAGTCCACCGCCACCGGCCAGGCACAGGCCTTCGAGCTCACCGACAGCACCGGCGCTCCGCTGCTCGGCGGCGGCACCGTCCGCGCCGGCCGGGACGCGAGCATCGAGATCGGCGGGATCACGGCCACCTCGACGAGCAACACCTTCGCGAACGTCGTACCGGGGGTGACGGTGACGCTCGGCCCGAGCGCCACCGGCAGCGCGGACCTGAGCGTGGTCCGCGACGCGCAGGGCCAGTCCGACGCGGTCAAGTCCTTCGTCGACCAGGTCAACGCGGCGCTCACCTCGATCGCGACGCTGACGTCCAACAGCACCGACGCCAAGGGCACGCTCGCCGGCGACAGCACGCTGCGCCGCGTCGCGGGTGCGCTCCAGGACGCGATCTACCCCGCCGACGGCTCCTCGATGGCGAAGTTCGGCGTCCAGATCGACCGCTACGGCAAGCTCACCTTCGACGCCGACAAGCTCGCCGCGTCGTACGCCGCCGACCCGGACGCCGTCGCCGCGGCCTTCACCGGCGCGACCGGCTTCGCGGCCCGCGTGCAGACGGTCGCCAACCAGGCCAGCGACAAGTACGCCGGCTCGGTCACCAACGCGATCACCAGCCACACCACGACGATCACCCGCCTGAACGCGAGCATCGCCGACTGGGACGACCGGCTGGAGCTGCGTCGCAAGACCCTCGAACGGCAGTACACCGCGCTGGAGACCGCCCTGTCCCAGCTCAACAGCCAGTCGTCGTGGCTCACCAGCCAGCTCGACTCCCTGTCCGCATCCACCCAGTGAGGACCGACCCCCCGATGTATGCGACCCGAACGGTGCACAGCGCCCAGTCCGCCTATCGCGAGAACGCGGTGGCCACGGCCTCCCCGGCCCGGCTGCTGGTGATGCTCGTCGAACGGCTCGTCCTCGACGGCGAGCGCGCGCTCGCCGCGCAGGAGACGGGCGCCTGGACCGAGGCGCACCGCCACCTGCTGCACGCGCAGGACGTCGTCATCGAGCTGGAGTCCAGCCTCGACGTGGAGAAGATGCCCGCGGGCAAGCAGCTCGCCGCGCTCTACCAGTACCTGCGGGGCTGCTACGTCGACGCGAACGTCAAGCGTGACCCGGAGACCACCCGGCAGGCCCTCGACCTCTCCCGCCAGCTGTGCGACACCTGGCGCGAGGCGGCGATGACGGCGGCGCTCCAGTGACCCCCGTGCCGCCGCCCGTGCCCGACGGGATCGCCCCGCGCCGGCCGCTGTCCTGGCGCGAGGCGCTGGACCGGCTCGAGGCGCACGCCGAGCGCGCCGAGGAGATGATCGCCGGCGACGCCGGGCCCGGTGACGTGCCCTGGCTGCCGCCCTCGGACCTCGGCCCGATCCCCGACGAGTTCGTGCCCCGGGCCCGCCAGCTCCTGGCGCGCCAGCAGGCGCTGATGGAGGCGATCCCGGCGATGCTGTCCGACAAGCACCAGCAGCGTCAGGTGGCCGACCGGGTGGCCGACGCGACGACCGCGCCGGCCTCCCCGGTCTACCTCGACATCACGGCCTGACGGCGATCAGGGGCCGTACGCCGCCTGGTTGTTGATCGCGTCGAAGGCGTCCTTGGCCTTGGTCTGGGTCGCCTTCACGTTGGCGTACCAGACACTGCCGCCGACGTTCGACTGCGCTGCGGCGTAGGCCAGCATCTGGCTGACCGTCAGGCTGGTGGCCCCGCCGAAGGCACTGCTCACGTTCGTGCCCTTGACGTGCGTGAGGTCGATCGTGGTCCCGCCGAGGTTGCTGTGCGGCAGGAACTTCTGGGTCGCCACGGTGCTGCCCGGTCCGGTGAACCACACGTCCAGCGCGGTGGCGAGCATCTGTGCCTTGAGCATCGGGTTCATCGTGCTGGCGGTGGCCTTCGAGATCACCGTGGCGACGTACGACGCGACGGTCGCACAGCTCGCGTTGGCCGCCAGGTCCTTGAACGGGGCGAAGGTGCGCAGGTAGGTCCCCGACGCGCACACGCCGCCCGGCGCCGGCCCGCCCTTGATGACGCCCTGGCCGTTCTTGTTGGACCAGAAGCCGATCGTGTGCGCCCCGGTGGACAGCGGGACCTTGCAGACCGTCACGTCGGCACTGTCGCTGACCGGCGTACCGCTGTCGTCGGCGGTGGCCGTCGCGGTGTTCGGGTGCACCACGCAGCCCGGGGTGTCGAAGGGGAAGGTCCGCGCGTAGTGGTAGGCCGTCGGGTTCGCGTCACCCACGCAGACCGTCCCGAGCGCGCCCGCCCAGGTGTCGACCACCGCTGCGCAGTCGTCGACCAGGGCGGCCGTGAAGGACACGTCGCTGAACAGGAAGTCCGCACTGCCGGCCGCGAGCTGGGCGTTGCCGACGGCCTGGTCGGTCCACGTCGCGGTCGCGGTGTTGTCGAGCTGCGCCTGGGGCAGCGCGGCGAGCGCGCAGGTGTAGGCGAAGTCGTTGTCACCGGGCTGGAGCACGGCCCCCGCGCCACCGGTCACCGAGCAGGCGGTGCCGTCGGAGAGCTGGTCGGTCACGTCGGCGACCAGCGGGTCGGCGTTCGGGTTGAAGACCGTGATCGTGCCGCCGACGACGACGCCGGAGACCGTGCCGGCGTCGTGGCCGACGGTGACCGTGTAGCTGACGGTGGCGCTGCCCGAGGTGCCGGACACGCTGGTCTTGTCGGCAACCTTGTCGACGGTCCAGGCGTAGGTGCGGGTGTAGTCACCCGCGGCGTCCTTGAGGACGGTCGGCCCGAAGGCCACGTCCGGCTGGTCCGGCCCGACCTTGAAGGCGTCGTGCGTGCAGTCCGAGCCGCTCACCGGGTAGTCCGCGAGGCTGCACACACTGGCGATGTAGACCCCGCCGCCGTTGGTGGTCTCGTCGAACGGGAAGAGCTGCACCCGCTGGTTCTCGACGAGGTGCGTGCCCAGGCCGGTGACCGTGCCGTTGTCGATCCGGAAGGAGCGGTCGAGGTGCGAGTCGGTCGAGAGCAGGCCGCTGGCGCCGTCGTTCGGGTCCGCCTGGCTACCGGGCACGGAGACCGCGAAGAAGTAGTCCCCGTCGGGGAGGCCCTGCGGCAGGTTGCTCAGCCAGACGTCCTCACGCGAGGTGTAGGCGTTGCAGTTGGTCGGGTCGGTCACCGCGTTCGGGTGCAGGCAGGTGCCGTTGCCGGTGGAGGCGGCGACGTTGGTCGTCGTCGAGATCGACTGCCCGGCCGCGGAGGCGGTCGGCGGCGACGCCGTCGTGGCGACGAAGGCCGCGCCGGCGACGAGCAGCCCGGCCGAGCCCAGGCGGGAGAGGACGCGACGGGCGCGCCGAGGGGAGCGATGACGGGACACGGGAGGCCTCCAGAGGACGGATGGTCCGTCCATGGAACGCTTCGCCCCGAGACGGCCTCAATCCTCGATTCCGATGACCTCGCCGGCCGTAACCTCAGCGGTCAAGCGGCGTGAGAGCGCCGCACCGTGCCGACGATGCGGTCGGCCAGCCCCTCCAGCGGCAGCACGTCGTCCGCGAGGCCCGCACTCGCCACGGCGCCCGGCATCCCCCACACCACCGAGGAGTCCTCGTCCTGGACCAGGATCCGGGCGCCGGCGGCCGCCAGCTGCCGAGCCCCGGCGAGACCGTCCTGGCCCATCCCGGTGAGCACCGTCGCCAGCGCGGATCCGCCCCACACCTCCAGCGCGGAGCGGAACATCACGTCCACCGCCGGACGGCAGAAGTTCTCCTGCGGGCCCTGGTCGAGGCTCACCCGCACGGCGCCCGCGCCGCGTCGTACCCGCAGGTGGAAGTCGCCGGGCGCGATCAGCACCTCGCCCGGGCACACCTCGTCGCCCTCGGCCGCCTCGCGCACGGACAGCTGGGAGACCTTGTCGAGACGCTGGGCCAGCATCGCGGTGAAGACCGGCGGCATGTGCTGGACCACGAGCACCGGGATGCCGAGGTCGCCGGGCAGCCGCGGCAGCAGCCGGGCCAGCGCGTCCGGGCCCCCGGTCGAGCAGCCGATGAGCAGCGCGCTCACCGGGCCCGGGGGCGGGGTCCGGCCGGCGCGCTCCCGGCGCACGATCGGTCCGCCCGCACCGGGCGTCAGCTTGCGCAGGCCCGCCAACGCGCGGATCCGCGGCACCAGCTGGTCGCGCACGGCCGCGATGCCGTCGGCGATCTGCCCGGTGTTGGACGGCTTCGTGACGTAGTCCGACGCCCCACGGGAGAGGGCGTCGAGGGTCGCGGTCGCGCCCCGCTCGGTGAGCGTCGAGAACATGATGACCGGCAGCCGGGCGTGCTTGTCCCGGATCCGGGTGAGCGCCCCGAGACCGTCCAGGTGCGGCATCTCGATGTCGAGGGTGACCACGTCGGGCCGCAGCTCGTCCACCATCCGCACGGCCTCCAGACCGTCCCGGGCCACGCCGGCCACCTCGATGTCGGCGGCTCCGCTCAGCGCGGTGGTCACCAGGCGTCGTACGAGTGCCGAGTCGTCGACGACGAGAACCCTGATCTTGGTCACGGCTCGTCCATCGGCCCCGCGGCGTAGTCCCTGACGAAAAGCACTCTTCCGGTGCGAAAAGTAGTGCTTTTCGTCAGGGACTATCGCGCCCGGCCGAATGACGGGGCATGACCGCCCCCACCGCTTTCGCGTCCGTCTCGGCGCTGGTACGCCGGGAGACGTCGATGGTGTACGACGAGGGCAAGGAGTACCTCGTCGAGGCCCGGCTGACCCCGTTGGCGAACGCCAAGGGCCTGGACCTCGAGCAGTACGTCGCCCGCCTGGCCTTCGACGCCGACGAGCGCCGCAAGGTGATCGACGCCCTGACCATCAACGAGACCAGCTTCTTCCGCGACCACACGCCGTACCAGGCGTTCACCGACGCCATGCTCCCGCCGCTGCTGGAGGAGCGGGCGCTGACCCGCCGCCTGCGGATCTGGAGCGCGGCCTGCTCCAGTGGCCAGGAGGCCTACTCCATCGCGATGCTGCTCGACCAGCACCTGCCGGCCGGGTGGGAGTACGAGATCGTCTGCACCGACATCTCCACCCAGATGCTCGCCCGCGTCCAGGCCGGCCGGTACAGCCAGGTCGAGGTCAACCGCGGGCTGCCCGCGACCAGCCTGGTGCGCTACTTCACCCGGGTGGGGCGTGAGTGGGAGGTCGCCGAGCGGCTGCGCGAACGGGTCACCGTCAAGCACATGAATCTCGCGGCGCCGTTCCCGATGCTCGGCAGCTTCGACGTCATCTGGCTGCGCAACGTGCTCATCTACTTCGACGCCGAGACCAAGGCCGACATCCTGCGCCGGATGCTGCCGATGCTCGCCGTCGACGGATTCCTGCTGCTCGGCTCGTCGGAGACCACCCTCGACATGCCGGCCGACCTCGCCGCCTCGTGGCGGCGCGACCAGATCGGGCGGGTGCCGGCCTACCGGCGCGCGACCGCCATGACCCTCTCCAGGACAGGAGCCTGATCGTGCGAGCCATGATCATCGACGACTCCCGGGCGATGCGCAGCATCCTGCGCCGCATCGTGTCCGGGCTCGAGTTCGAGACGAGCGAGGCCGAGCACGGCCAGGCCGCGCTCGACCAGATGCGGGCAGGCGTCGTACCCGACGTGTGCCTGGTGGACTGGAACATGCCGGTGATGGACGGCTACACCTTCATCACCGAGGTCCGGGCCAACCCGGAGTGGCGCGACGTGACGCTGATGATGGTCACGACCGAGAGCGAGCAGCGCAACATCGTGCGCGCGCTGGCCGCCGGCGCCCACGAGTACGTCATCAAGCCGTTCACCCCGGACGCGATCGTGGAGAAGCTCTCGCTGCTCGGCCTCGTGCCCGCCTCCGACCAGGGGGTGCCGGCATGAGCGTGCTCACCGACGAGGTCGAGGCCCCGGCCGAGGACGACGTCCGCGCCGTCACCGAGGACGTCTGGCTCGCGCTGCTCGGCGAGGAGGAGGTGCTCCTGCCGCGGCAGGTGCCGTCCGGCTCGCCGTTCGACGCGACCGGCGTGTGGTCGGCCGCCGTCACCGTGAGCGGTGGCTGGCAGGGCGTGGTCACCGTCGAGCTGCAGGAGGACGCCGCCCGGCTGCTCGGTGCCGGCATGCTCGACCTGCCCGCCGCCGAGGTCGCCGACGCCGACGTCGCCGACGCGGTCGGCGAGCTCGTCAACATGGTCGGCGGCAACCTCAAGAGCCTGATGCCCGGCCCCAGCGTGCTGTCCCTGCCCGCCGTCGCCGCCGGCCGCGCGGTCTTCGCCAGCGACGTCGTCGAGGTCTGCCGCCTCGACCTCGCCTGGCGCGGCGGCCCGGTGCGGGTCTGCGTCCACGTCCCCCGGCCCGGCTCCAGCAACGGAGGCTCCCGATGAAGATCCTGATCGCCGACGACAGCCGCGTGATGCGGCAGATCGTCATCCGCACCCTGCGCCAGGCCGGCCACGGCGGGCACGACATCGTCGAGGCCGAGAACGGCCGCGAGGCGCTGGAGATGGTCCGCTCCGAGGCACCCGACCTGGTGCTCTCGGACTGGAACATGCCGGAGATGAACGGCATCGACTGCCTGGCCGCGCTGCGCGCCTCGGGCTCCGAGGTCGCCTTCGGCTTCGTCACCTCGGAGGGCTCGGAGGAGATGCGGCAGCGCGCCGCCTCGGCCGGTGCGGCCTTCCTGATCGCCAAGCCGTTCACCCCGGAGGCGTTCGACGACGCCCTCCGCACGGTGCTCTGAGGTCGTCATGGTGGTCCACCTCCCCCAGCCCAAGCAGGTCCGCGACCTGCTCACCGAGCTGCTCGGCCGCGAGGTCACGCTGTCCCCCGGGGCGCCGTACGCCCCCGGGCCGGACACCCCCGCCTCCGTCGCGGTGTACGTCGACGACCAGCTCCAGATCCGGGCCCTCATCGCCTGCGACCTGACCTTCTCCGCCCACGCCGGCGCGGCGATCGGGCTGGTGCCGCCCGGCGGCGCGGAGGCCGCGGTCGAGGACGGCAAGCTCACCGACATCCTCGCCGAGAACCTCTACGAGGTGCTCAACATCGCGGCGTCCATGTTCAACGTCGCCGGCGCCGACCACCTCAAGCTGCACGCGCTGCACCCCGCCGGCCCCCCGCTCGACCCGCAGCTGCGGATCAGCACGCTGACGCTCGGGCGGCGCGGGGACCTCGCCGTCTCCATCGCCGGGTACGGCGACGGGGTGCTCTCGGTCGTGCTGCTCTGAGCGCCTTGTAACTACGTGTTCTTGCCTCTACCAGGGTGGTCGACCACCCTGGTAGATGCCACAACGCCCGGGTAGATGGTGCGGGCGCCGCTCCGAGACGACCGGCGTCCCCGACGAACCGGTCGCCGGTCCGCCGGAGCGCCCGTGTGCCGCCCGCCGCGCCCGGTACGACGCGCGCCAGGAGCCCGGCGAGCGCCGATCGGCCGAACTACTCGGGACCAAGTCCCAGCCGTCCCGACTCAGGTCGCCGGGCCGGGGACCGATCAGGCCCCGTGAGCGACGGATTGCTCACCCCCGCCGAAGGACCGGCACCGCACGCACCGACCCCGGTCGGTGCTCCCCGAGGAGCTCGCTCGTGTCCTTCGCAGCGTCCGACGGCGTCGACTTCGTGTTGCACACCGCGATCAACGGGCTGTCCACGCGGCAGAACGTGATCGCGGACAACATCGCCAACGTCGACACCCCCGGCTTCCGGGCCCGCAGCGTGGAGTTCGAGTCCGCGCTGGAGAAGGCCATCGAGCGCGGTACGGCGCGCACGGGCGGCCCCGGTGCACTGGGCGCCACGACCGAGGCCACGGACACTCCCGTCGGTGCCAACGACAACAACGTCGACCTCCGCAAGGAGTCGATCGCCGCGGTGCAGACCCAGTACCAGTACCAGATCATGGGCCGCGCGATCAGCGACCGGCAGTCCCGCCTGAGCTCGATGATCGGCGGCGGTGCGTGATGGGCGCCTTCGACACCCTGCGGATCGCGAACACCTCGCTCGGCGCGCACCAGGTCTGGCTCGACGCGCTGGCCGACAACATCGCCAACGTCAACACGGTCCGCTCCACCGACCAGGACGCCTTCCGGGCGACGTACGTCGTCCTGGACCCGCGTGCCGACGGTGGGGTCGACGTCGAGGGCTTCGCCCAGTCCAGCGCCGAGGGCCGGATGGTCAGCGCGCCGGACAACCCGCTCGCGGACGCCGACGGCTACGTCCGGATGCCCGACACGGACATGTCCTCGCAGATGAGCCAGCTGGTCATGGCCCAGCGCGGCTACCAGGCCTCGGTGCAGGTCACCAAGACCGCCCAGGACACCTACACCGCGGCACTGCAGATCGGGGCGCGGTGATGGACGTCGTACCCCTCAGCTTCCCGTCGATCTCCGGCACGGCGAGCATCAACCCCGCCGCCGCGATCACGCCCTCGACGGCGGTCCAGGCCCCCGCGGGCACGGACACCGAGTTCGGCTCGATGGTCCTCGACGGCCTCGACCGGCTCGAAGGGCTGACCGACAAGGCCGACGGCCTCGCCGTGCAGGCCGCCACCGGCAAGCTCGAGAACATCCACGACTACACGATCGCCGCCAGCGAGGCCTCGGTCGCCAGCCAGCTCACGGTCGCCCTGCGCAACAAGGGGATCGAGGCGTTCAACGAGATCATGCGGATGCAGGTCTGAGGACTGAACGATGCAGCAACGACTCTCCCAAGCGCTCACCCGCGCCCGCGACACGTTCGCGGCCTTCACCGCCGGCCAGAAGGCCGTCGCCGTCATCGGCACGGCGGCCCTCCTCATCGCGGCCTTCCTGGTCTTCCGCTGGGTCTCCGCGCCGACCTACGCCCCGCTCTACTCCAACCTCTCCGGGAAGGACGCCAGCGCGATCGTCGACGAGCTCGACGCCGAGGGTGTCTCCTACGAGCTCGCCGACGGTGGCAACACCGTCATGGTGCCGCGCAACGACGTCTACACCACCCGCGTGAAGCTGCAGGGCAAGGGCCTCCCGGGTGACTCCGGCACCGGCGGCTACGAGACGCTCGAGGGCCAGAGCCTGTCCACCTCGGAGTCCCAGGAGCGCACCAACTTCAAGCGCGCCATGGAGGGCGAGGTCGCCAAGACCCTGGAGGCGATGGACGGCGTCGACACCGCGATCGTCCACCTGGCGATGCCCGAGCAGCAGGTCTTCAGCGACGAGCAGAAGCCGACCACGGCGTCGGTGCTCGTCGAGACCGCGCCCGGGGCGAAGCTCGACGACGAGCAGGTGCAGTCGATGGTCAGCCTGGTCGCCCGCAGCATCGACGGCCTGGACCCGAAGAACGTCACCATCTCCGACGCGACCGGCAAGCTGCTCACCGCGGACGGCACCGACTCCGGCTCGGGCGCCGCCTCGGCGCGGGCCAAGGAGGTCGCGGCCTTCGAGGGCTCGATGCAGGCCAAGATCCAGGCCGCGCTCGACAAGTGGGTCGGCCCGGGCAACTCGACCGCCACGGTCACCGCCGACCTCGACTTCGACAAGGCGGTCGTCAAGAGCCGCAAGTACACCAACGACCGCAAGAACCCGCCGATCTCGGAGTCCACGACGACCGAGAAGTACAACGGTCCGGCCGGCTCCGGCACCGACGGCGCCGGTGGCGTGGTCGGCCCCGACGGGCAGATGGACCCCACCGCGGCGGGGAGCGGCGACTCGGCGTACGAGAACACCAGCACCACGCGCGACAACGCCCTCGACGAGGTCGTCGAGACCCGCGAGACCGCGCCCGGCGCGATCAACCGGCTCGGGGTGGGCGTGACCCTCGACGCGACGGCGGCGGCGAAGATCCAGCCGCAGGTGATCAAGGACCAGCTGACCAGCGCGGTCGGCATCGAGCCGACCCGCGGCGACACGATCGAGGTCTCCGTGCTGCCCTTCGACCGCAGCGTGGCCGACGCCAACGCCAAGGAGATCGCGGCCGCGAAGGCCGCCGACGCGGCCGACCGCAAGAACGCCCTGCTGCGCAACCTCGGCATCGGCGGCGGCGTGATGCTCGTGGCGCTGATGGCCTGGTGGCAGGCCCGGCGCCGGGCCAAGGCCCGCGACGAGGCGACGTCGTACGTCGTCGAGCAGCTCCGCCTCGACGCCGCCAACCGCACGCCGGTGCTGGAGTCGCCCGCCCTGGCCGCGCTGGAGGCGGCGGAGTCCGACGAGGACGAGTCGATGCGCGAGGAGCTCATCGCGCTCGTCGAGAAGCAGCCCGACGACGTGGCCGCGCTGCTGCGCGGCTGGCTGGTGGAGCCGCGGAAATGACGATCATGGCCACCGGCACCACCTCCGCCATCGCCCAGCTGGGCGTGCGCAAGGCCGCCGTCCTGCTCATCCAGCTCGGCAAGGACCGCGCCGCCCAGGTGATGTCCCACCTCTCCGACGCCGAGGTCGAGGCGATCTCCGCCGAGATCGCCCGGCTGGACGCGGTGACCGCCGACGAGACCAGCCAGGTGCTCAGCGAGTTCCACGACCTGGCGACGGCGCACGCGCACGTCACCCAGGGCGGCTTCGGCTTCGCCCAGCAGCTGCTGGAGCAGTCGCTCGGCCCGGAGCGCGCGAAGGAGATCATGGAGCGGCTGCACGCCGCGGCCGTGCAGATGCCCTTCCAGTTCCTGCACCGCGCGGACCCCGCGCAGCTGCGCTCCTTCATCGCCGACGAGCACCCCCAGGTGATCGCGCTGGTGCTCGCTCACATGGCCGCGGACAAGGCGTCCCTGCTGCTGAGCGGCCTGCCCGCCCACCAGCAGGCGGTGGTCGCGCACCGGATCGCGGTGATGGACCGTACGTCGCCCGAGATCGTGCGCACCGTCGAGGCGATCCTCGAGCGCAAGCTGTCCTCGATGCTCCAGCCCGCGGAGGTCTCCCGGGTCGGCGGCGTGGATCCGCTCGTCAACATCATCAACCGCTCGGACCGCCCCACGGAGCGGCAGATCGTCGAGGGCCTGGAAGGTCTCGACCCGTCGCTGGCCGACGAGGTCAAGAGCCGGATGTTCATGTTCGAGGACATCGTCGGCCTCGACGACCGGTCGGTGCAGCAGGTGCTCCGCCAGGTCGACACCGCCGACCTCGCCCTCGCCCTCAAGGGCGTCAGCGACGCGGTCCGCAGCAAGATCACCGGCAACCTGTCCGAGCGCGCCGCAGAGAACCTGCTCGACGAGGTCGAGCTGCTCGGCGCCGTCCGCCTCGCGCAGGTCGAGGAGGCCCAGCAGGGCGTCATCCGCACCATCCGCCAGCTCGAGGAGCAGGGCCAGATCATGGTCCGGCGAGGGAACGACGATGAGTTCGTCGTCTGAGCCCCGCGGCGGCGTCGCGACGCCGGAGCTCCGGGTCGGGCAGTGGACCCGGCTCGGTGGCTCCTCGGTGCTCGGCGACGCGGTCACCGAGTCGATGCTCGACGGGCTCGCGACCAAGGCCCGGGAGGCCGCCCGGGCCCAGGGGTACGCCGTCGGGTGGGCCGAGGGACGACGCGCGGCTGCCGAGCAGGCCGCCGCCGAGGAGGCCGAGCGCGGCGCCCGGCACCAGGCCGCCGAGTCCGGCCGCCAGGCCGAGCACGACGCCGCCGTGGCCGCCCTGGGCCGGGCCGCCGAGCAGGTCAGGGGGCTGCTCGACGACCTCGCCGCCGCGGTCGAGCAGCAGGCGAGCGAGCTCGCCTGCGCGCTCACCGCGGAGATCCTGGGCGTGCACGTGGCGTCCGCGGACGTGGTCGTCCGGGTGCTGCAGGTGCTGCCCGCCGTACCGGTCGGCCGGGTGCGGCTGCACCCCGCCGTGGTGCCGACCGAGGCCGCTCGCGACCTCGCCGCCCGCGGCGTGGAGGTCGTCGCCGACGCCACCCTCGGTCGCGCGGACGCGCTGGTCGAGTCGCCCGACGGCTCGGTCACGGACCTGCGCATCGACGCCGCGATGGCGCGGGTGCGGGAGGTGCTGTCGTGAGGATCACCGCGCCCGTGCTCGACCGTGCCGTCGCCGCCGCCCGCCCGCTGCGGCTGGGCACGGTGACCGAGCTGGTCGGCCTGCACCTGGAGGTCCGCGGCCTGCCGTCGGCCGCCGCCGGCGACCTGGTCGAGGTCCGCACCGCCAGCGGTCCGTTGCTGGCCGAGGTCGCCGCCCTGCGCGACGGCGCCGCGGTCTGCCTCCCGCTCGGTACGACGACCGGCGTCCGCGTCGGCGACCACGTCCACGCCACCGGGGGCCCGCTGCGGATCTCGGTCGGCGACGCCCTGCGCGGCCGCGTGCTCGACGGCCTCGGCCGCCCGATCGACGGCGGCCCGCCGCTCGACGGCCTGCTGTCCGTCTCGACCGAGCACGGCGCACCGGACCCGCTGTCCCGGCCCCGGATCACCGAGCCGCTCGGGCTCGGCGTACGGGCCCTCGACGCGCTCGTCCCCGCCGGGCGCGGCCAGCGGCTCGGCATCATGGCCGGGTCCGGTGTCGGCAAGTCGTCGCTGCTGTCGATGATCGCCCGCGGCACCGACGCCGAGGTCAACGTGATCGCCCTGGTCGGCGAGCGTGGCCGCGAGGTGCGCGAGTTCCTCGACGGCGACCTCGGTCCCGAGGGCCTGGCCCGCTCGGTCGTGGTCGTGGCGACGTCGGACGCCCCTGCCGTCGAGCGGCTGCGCGCCGCCTTCACCGCGACCCGGATCGCCGAGTGGTTCCGCGACGCCGGCCGCGACGTGCTGCTGATGATGGACTCGCTCACCCGGGTCGCCATGGCGCAGCGCGAGATCGGCCTGTCCGCGGGCGAGCCGCCGGCCACGCGCGGCTACCCGCCCAGCGTCTTCGGTCTGCTCCCCCGCCTGCTGGAGCGTGCCGGCACGTCCGCGCACGGCTCGATCACCGGGCTCTACACCGTCCTCGTCGAGGGCGACGACCTCCAGGACCCGATCGGCGACACCGCCCGCTCGATCCTCGACGGCCACGTCGTGCTCACCCGCGACCTCGCCACCGCCGGCCACTTCCCCGCCATCGACGTGCTGGAGTCGATCTCCCGCGTCCACCGCGCGGTGACCACGCTGGACCAGCAGGGCGACGCCGCCCGGCTGCGCCGGATGCTCGCCGCGCACCGCTCCGTGAAGGAGCTCGTCGAGATCGGGGCGTACGTCGCCGGAGCCGACGAGCACGCCGACGCCGCCCTCGCCCGGCTGCCCCGGATCGAGGCCTTCCTCCAGCAGGGCATGGACGAGCTGACCCCGCCCACCGAGACCTGGGACCGGCTCGCCGGCCTGGTGGCGTCGTGAGCGCGCACCGTGAGGACCGCAGCCTGGCCGCCGTCGTACGGGTCCGCGAGGTTCGCGAGACCGATAGCCGGATCGGCCTGCAGCAGGTGCTCGCCGAGCAGGCCGCGCTCACCACGCGTCTCGACAGCCTGACCGGCGTCCTGGCCGGCTCCTCCGTCCCCGCCGTCAGCACGCCCGGCGCGCTCCTCGCACAGCGCGCCGCCCTGACTGGCGCCGGGCTGCTCGCCGGCGAGACCCGCACCGAGCTGGCGACCACCGAGGTCGTCGCGGCCGAGGCCCGCGCCCGCTGGGGCGCCGACAAGGCCCGGCTCGCCGCGGTCGAGCACCTGCTGGAGCAGCGGGCGGCCCGCCGTCGTACCGAGGCGGCACGGCGGGAGGCCCGCGAGGCCGACGACCTGGCCGCCCAGCGCTGGGCGAGGGGGACCCGATGAGCATCGACGTCGTCACCGCGCGGATCGGCCAGATCCAGGCCCAGCTCGCGCAGTTCGCCGCGACCTCGGCGACCTCGACGACCGGCGCCGGCTTCTCCGACGCGCTCTCCGCCGCCGGCGCCACCGCCACGAGCACCGGCAGCGCCGGCGGCCAGGCCGTCGTCGAGGAGGCCAAGAAGTACCTCGGTCTCCCCTACGTCTGGGGCGGCACCAGCAAGGAGAAGGGCGTCGACTGCTCCGGGCTCGTGCAGTCGGTCTACAAGTCCCTCGGCTACGACCTGCCACGCCTCTCCGCCGACCAGGCCCGCTCCGGCACCGCGGTCAAGAGCCTCGCCGAGGCCCAGCCCGGAGACCTGATCGCGTGGGACAACTCCAGCCGCAACAACGGTGCCGACCACATCGCGATCTACATCGGCGACGGCAAGATGATCGAGGCGCCGCGCACCGGGCTCAACGTGCGGATCGTCGACGTCCCGTCCGAGCCGGACATGATCCGCCGGATCATCCCCAGCACCGCGACGCCCACCTCGGGACCGGCCGCCACGGCGGGGATCTCCGCACGGGTCTCCGCCTCGACGCCGTACGCCGACCTGATCAACGCCGCCGCCGCACGCACCGGTGTCCCCGGCGAGCTGCTCGCCGCCGTCGCCAAGCAGGAGTCCGGCTTCAACGCGAAGGCCGTCAGCCCGGCGGGCGCGCAGGGGCTGATGCAGCTCATGCCCGGCACCGCCCGCGGCCTCGGCGTCGAGAACTCCTTCGACCCGGCGCAGGCCATCGACGGCGGGGCGCGGCTGCTGCGCTCGCTGCTCGACAAGTTCGGCCGCACCGACCTGGCCCTGGCGGCCTACAACGCCGGCCCCGGGGCGGTCACGCGCTACGACGGCATCCCGCCGTACCGGGAGACCCAGAACTACGTCCGCAACATCATGGCGATGGTGAGGAGCTGAGTTGAGCATCGCGCCCTTCCTGCCGGGGATCCCGGCACTCGTCCCGACCGACGGCCAGGTCCCCGACCAGCCGACCGGCGAGAACCCCGACGGCCAGCCCGGCTTCGGCGACGCCTTCGCGGCGGCCCTCGCCGGCGCGCTCGCCGTACCGGCCGCGACGCTGCCGGTGCTGACCTCGGTCGCCACGGTCGCCGCACCCGCGCCCGCGTCCGCCGAGCCCAGCGCCGAGGGGTCCGCGGCGGTCCAGCCGCTCGACGTGCCCCTTTCCACCCGTGACTTGGGGGTTCCCACCCGTGACTTGGGGGTTCCCACCCGTGACTTGGGGGTTCCCACCCGTGACTTGGGGGTTCCCACCCCGGCACCCTCGGTCTCGCCCGCTCCGTCGCCGGCACTCGACGACGCAGCAGCGCACGACGCTCCCGCGGCGACCACGGCGCGGGACACCCCGGCCGTGGCGAGCCGCCTGGTCATGGTCGCCGACCCGGCCGCCCGCCAGCGTCCGGCCGACCCCGACGTGTTGCCACCCACCGTGTCGCAAAGTCCCGACTCGACGGTGGGAAGTCCCGACTCGACGGTGGGAAGTCCCAACTCGACGGTGGGAACCCCCAACTCGACGGTGGGGAAGGCGGTCGTGCAGCAGGTGTTCCCGGAGGTCACCCGGCTGGTGAGCACCGCGAGCAACGGCACCCACCGGATCACGCTCACCCTCCAGCCCGAGCAGCTCGGCGAGGTCCGGGTGACCCTCGTGGTCCGCGACGGCTCGGTGCACGTCCGGCTCGCGGGCGGCGACGGCGTCGAGGGGGCCGCGGTGCACCGGGCGCTGGCCGGCGGTGCGCCCGAGCTGCAGCGGCTGCTGGAGCGCACCGGCGCCGAGGCCCGGGTCAGCGTGCGCGACCCGTTCGCACCGCTGCTGTCCTCCGGCCCCGGCCCCACAGCGAGCGTCCAGCCGGCGGCCACCGCCGCGCAGCCCGGCCTGCACACCGGCCCCGACGCCCAGGCCCGCGAGGGCCAGCCGCGCGAGCAGGCGCCCCGCGAGCAGCCCACCCGCGACCAGCCGCGGCGCCAGGAGCCGCGCCAGCCGTCGTACCTCACCGAACCGACCCCGGCCACCGGTCGCCTCGACCGGACCGTCTGAGGAGGCACCCATGTCCATCGGATCCACCGAAGGCGTCGGCTACGGCGTGACCGGCACCGCGAGCACCGGTACGACGAAGGCCACCACCAGCGACGACAAGAACATGTTCCTCGAGCTGATGGTGACCCAGATGAAGTACCAGGACCCGCTCAACCCGACCGACTCCTCGCAGATGCTCGCGCAGACCGCGCAGTTCACGTCGCTGGAGAAGCTCGGCTCCATCGCCGACCAGAACGCGATGATCCTCAGCACCCAGCTCGCCTTCGGTGCCAGCTCGATGATCGGCCAGACCGTGCGCTGGTACGACGAGAAGGGCGTCGAGCAGAGCGGGAAGGTCCAGGGCACGACGTACCTGGCCTCGGGCCCGGTGCTCAGCGTCGACGGCCAGAAGGTCCCGATCACCGACGTCGTCAGCGTCGGCGACGCGCCCACCATCCAGGCGCCGAGCACGGGCGGCTCCGGCAGCACCTACGTCCCGCCGAGCGGGACCCCCAGCACCACCACCTGACCAGCACCGCCCGACCACCAGCACCACCACCGAAGGAGAACCACCATGCTTCGTTCGCTGTTCGCCGGCATCTCCGGCCTCCGGGTCAACCAGACCATGCTCGACGTCACCGGCAACAACATCGCCAACGCCAACACCACCGGCTTCAAGTCGAGCACCACCGTCTTCTCCGACACCCTCAGCCAGATGCTGACGGCGGCCTCGGGCGGCAGCGCCGAGCGCGGCGGCACCAACCCGATCCAGATCGGCCTGGGCGTCCAGCTCGCCGCCACCAGCGCCAACTTCGGCCAGGGCTCGGCGCAGCTCACCGGCCGGCCCACCGACGTGATGCTCCAGGGCGACGGCTTCTTCGTGCTGCGCGACGGCGGCGAGAACGTCTACTCCCGCGCGGGCGCCTTCACCTTCGACCAGACCGGCGTCCTGGTGGCACCCAACGGCATGCGGGTCCAGGGCTACGCCCTCGACGGCGCCGGCCTGCCCACCGGCGGACCGGCCGACGTCGACCTGCACATGATCGACGGCACGCTGCCCGCGGGCGTCGAGCTCACGTCGTACTCGATCGCGGCGGACGGCAAGGTCCGTGGCGTCTTCTCCGACGGCGTGCAGCGCGACATCTGCCAGCTGGCCGTGGCGGACTTCACCAACCCGATGGGCCTGGAGAAGATCGGCGACACCGCGTTCCGCGAGTCCGCGAACTCCGGCGGCGTGCAGCTCGGCGTCGCGGGCCAGGGCCAGCGCGGCCAGATCATGGCCGGCGCCCTGGAGATGTCGAACGTCGACCTGTCGGCCGAGTTCACCAACCTGATCCTCGCCCAGCGCGGCTTCCAGGCCAGCTCGCGCGTCATCACCACGAGCGACCAGGTGCTCGAGGAGCTCGTGAACATCAAGCGCTGATCGTCGCCGGGACGGTAGTCCCTGACGAAAAGCACGCCGACACGCGGTAAATCAGTGCTTTTCGTCAGGGATTACCTCCCCCGGCCGATGGGAGCGGCGGAGTGCCACGGACGGCACGACCGCACGAACCACGCACATGGAGGTGCCGCGGTGATCTCGTTGACCCGACTCTCGGGGACCACGTTCCTGCTGAACGCGGACCTCGTCGAACGTGTGGACTGCACACCCGACACCGTGGTGACGCTGGTGGACGGCACGAAGTACCTCGTGTCGGAGTCCCTCGACGAGGTGCTGGCCGCGGTCGTGGACTACCGCGCCTCCATCGTCGCCCGCGCCGCCCTGCCCGACGCGGCCAGCCTGCCGCCGGTGCGCCCGCGCGCCACCCGCCTGGCCGCCGTGCCGCGCACCGACCGCCAGCGAGGAGTGACCCCGTGAAGGACATCGCCACCCCGGTCGGCATCGTCGTCGGCCTGGTGATCATCGTCGCGGCCAACGTCCTCGAGGGCGGCAACCCGATGAGCCTGCTGCTCCTGCCGCCCATCCTGCTGGTGCTCGGTACGACGGTCATGGTCACCGTCGCGGGCGGCACGATGGTCGACGCCAAGGCCGCCGTCGGCAACGTCAAGCGGGCGATCTCCGGCTCGGTGGAGCCGGCCGACACGCTGGTGCCCCAGGTGGTGACGCTCGCCGAGCGGGCCCGCCGCGAGGGCCTGCTGGCGCTGGAGGACAGCCTGCGCGAGATCGACGACCCGTTCCTCGTCAAGGGCGTCACGATGGCGATCGACGGCACCGACCCGGAGGACGTCCGCGACATCCTCGAGGCCGAGCTGCGGGCGAAGAAGCGCGACGACAAGCAGGCCGCGAAGTTCTTCAGCGACGCCGGCGGCTACGCCCCCACGATCGGCATCATCGGCACCGTCATGGGCCTGGTGCACGTGCTGGAGAACCTCGCCACCCCCGAGGAGCTGGGCCACCTGATCGCCGGCGCCTTCGTCGCCACCCTGTGGGGCGTCATGTCCGCCAACGTGATCTGGCTGCCGATCGCCAGCCGCCTCAAGCGGCTCGGCGAGCTGGAGTGCGCCCGGATGGAGGTCGCCATCGAGGGCGTCGCCGCCATCCAGGCCGGCGCCAACCCGCGCCTGGTCGCGGAGAAGCTGCGCTCGCTGCTGCCGACCGGCACGGCCGAGCAGGAGGCCGCCTGATGTCCGCCGGGGGCAAGGGCCACGGCCCGCCGCGCAAGCGGCACCACGACGAGGACCACGACGAGCACCACGTCGACGAGCGCTGGCTCGTGACGTACGCCGACATGGTGACCCTGCTGATGGTGCTGTTCATCGTGATGTTCGCGATGTCGACGGTCGACGAGAAGAAGTACGAGCAGCTCAAGGAGGGGCTCGCCGTCGGCTTCGGCCGCGAGCAGTCGATCCTCGACGGGGCCAGCCCGGTGAGCAGCCGCAAGGGCGCGAGCGACCCGGGCGAGGCGTCGTACGAGATGCTGCTCGCGCAGGTCCCGGAGGCCCAGCGCTCGACGGTCACCAAGATCCTGCAGGAGTCCGACCGGCTGAAGAACGAGCGGGCGGCGGGCGAGGCGCGCAGCGAGGTCGAGCGGCTGCTGAAGGTCTGGCAGAAGATCGACCGGGCGCTGCGCAGCAAGGGCCTGCGCGACGACGTGCGCGCGACCATCGACGACCGCGGCCTGGTGGTCAGCCTGGTCTCCCAGCACGTCGTCTTCGAGCCGGACGTCGCGGTGCTGACCGCCCGCGGGCAGCAGGTCGTGGACACCATGGCGCCGGTGCTGAGGACGCTGACCGAGCCGATCGAGCTGGACGGGCACACCAACCAGGAGAAGGTGAAGCCCAAGTACTACCCCACCGACTGGGAGCTCTCGCTGGCCCGCGCCGCGCACGTGCTGCGCCGGCTCGAGGAGGTCCACGGCATCGCCACCGGGCGGCTGCGCGCCACCGGCTTCGGGCACACCAAGCCGCTCGTCAACCCCGCCCGCGCCGGCTCCCAGAAGATCAACAAGCGCGTCGACATCGTGGTCCTGAGCCAGGCCCCGGCCGAGACCCGGGCGCTGATGGACGACGCCTACGCCGACGTACGCCGCCAGGCCGGGCTCGACGAGCCCGGCACCCCCGCCGACGTCCCGAGCCCGGACCCGGACAGCACCGACCCGCACGCCAGCGCCGCCGGCTCCCACGCCGCCACCCGAGAGGAACTCCCGTGAGCACCACGATCGCCCCGAGCCCGGCCACCGACGCCGCGGCCGCACCCGCCGCGGGAGGCAAGGGCAAGAAGAAGATCCTGATCGGCGTCGTCGTCCTCGCGCTCGCCGCGGGCGCCGCCTGGTTCTTCCTGCTCAAGCCGTCCGGCCCGGCCGAGCCCAAGCCCGGCGAGGTGCTCCCGCTGGAGGCCATCCAGGTCAACCTCTCCGGCGGCCACTACCTGCGCCTCGGCATGGCCCTGCAGCTCACCGAGACCGCGCACGAGGCCGACGGCAGCCAGGCCCTCGACGCCGCGATCGGCGTGTTCAGCGGCCTGCCGGTCGGCCAGGTCAACACCCCCGCCACCCGCGAGAAGCTGCGCCAGGAGCTGGAGAAGGAGCTCGAGCACCGCTACCGCGGTGACGTCATGGAGGTGCTCTTCACCGAGTTCGTCACGCAGTAGGGCTGCTCCGCACGGGCGCCGACCCGGGACCGTCCTTGGGACCCTCCGTAGTCATCTGGGACCACGGGACCCTGACCGTCCGGTGACGGGACGACCTCTCAGGTCCTCCCGTGCGCCGACGATGGGGCGTTGCGTGACCCTCGCTCCGCAACGGCCGCGGCGTCGTCCCCGGACGGCCGAGCCGACGCCGTACGACTTCCGTCGGCCGATCCAGCTCAGCCGCGAGCACCAGCGCACCCTGCAGCTGGGCTTCGACGGCTTCGCACGCCAGGCGACGACGGTCTTCACCAGCTCGCTGCGCACCGTGTGCACGGTCGCGCTGGTCGGCATCGAGCAGCGCACCTACGCCGAGTACGTCGACAGCCTCGGCCCGTCGACGTACATGACCCTGTTTTCGGCCGACCCGATGCCCGGCACCGGCGTGCTGGAGATCCCGCTCTTCGCGACGATGTCCTGCCTGGACCACATGCTCGGCGGGCCCGGCTCGGACGAGCAGCCGGACCGGCCGCTGACCGAGATCGAGGACGGTGTCATCCGCGGGCTGGTCGAGCGCCTGCTCGGCGAGATGCGCTACTCCCTGGAGGGACTGGTCGCGCTGGAGCCGACCGTCACCGGGATCGAGTACAGCCCCCAGTTCGCCCAGGTCGCGGCGGCCGCCGACGTGATGGTCGTGGTCACCCTGGAGCTGCGCATCGACGAGCGCGCGCACCGGATGTCGGTGTGCCTGCCCTTCAGCGGCCTGCTCCCCCACCTCGCCAATGCAGCCGGCGCCGGCACGATGTCCGACCGCGAGCGCGCCCAGCGCGCGGAGTCGGCGATGCTGCTGCACGAGCAGTTCCACCGCGTCCCGGTCGCGGTGTCGGTGCGCTTCCGGCCGATCACGCTGGACCCCGGCCTGCTCGCCGACCTGAAGCCCGGCTCCGTGGTGCGGCTGAGCCACCCGGCGTCCGCGCCGCTCGACGTCACCGTCGACGGCAACACCTTCGCCCACGCCACCCCCGGAGCCCGCGGCCAGCGCCTGGCCGCGCTCATCGTCACCACGCCCGAGGAGAACTCATGACCGACGCCACCCCGACCCTCGCCGAGGCGGTCGCCGAGGCCGCCGCGGCGGTCCTGCCGTCGGTCAGCCCGCTCGTGCTCGGTCCCGCCCAGCCGGGCTCGCCGCACGTGGCCGCGGCCTTCGCGGGCGGTGCGGTCGCCGAGCTCGACGGCGGGGTCCCCGGCCCGGTCGCGGTGCTCGTCGGCAAGGAGCTCGTCGACGCCCTGGCCGCCAGCCCGATCGGCGCGCTCGACGTCGCCGCCGCCGTGCAGCCGGCCCTCGACGCCGCCGCGCACCGGCTCGGCGCCCAGGCCCGCAGTGCCACCACCCTCGACCTCGAGGCCGACGACTTCGACGTCACCGCGCTGCTGGGCGCCGACTTCACCACCGTGCCGCTCATCGGCACCGGGATCGCCGGTGCCGTGCTGGTGCCGGCGGCGACGCTGGCGGGCGCCCGCGAGCCGATCACCGCCGAGGACGTCGTCGAGGCGCCGGCCGCGGAGGAGCCCTTCGTGCCGGCCTTCGCGAGCGCGCCCACGCCCGTCGTACCGCGGGGGCTGGAGCTGCTCCACGGCGTCGACATGGAGGTGACCGTCGAGCTCGGCCGGACCCGGATGACCGTGCGCGACCTGCTCGCGCTCACCCCCGGCGCGGTGCTGGAGCTGGACCGCGCGGCCGGCAGCCCCGCCGACCTGCTCGTCAACGGGCGTCTGGTCGCACGCGGCGAGGTCGTCGTCGTGGACGAGGACTTCGGCCTGCGGGTCACCGAGATCCTCGACGCCGCCGCCTCGGCCTGACGCCGATGATCGCCCTGTCCGCATCCGACCCGAGCATCGGAGCGCTGGCCTTCCGGCTGCTCGGCTCGCTCGCGGTCGTCGTCGGGCTGCTCCTGCTCATCGCACGCGGCGTCAACCGCCGCTTCAAGGCGCCCAGCGGTGCCGCCATCCAGGTCGTGCACCGCCAGGCGCTGGGCCGCGGCCAGGGCGTCGCCGTGGTCTCGGTCGGCACCCGGGTGCTCGTGCTCGGCACGACCGAGCAGCAGGTCACCCTGCTCACCGAGGTGGAGCCCGACGAGGTCGGCCTCGACGTGCTCGCCGACGGCGGGCTCGGTCCGGCACCGGGCGACGACGAGGACGACGAGGACGACGACGGCGGCCAGCCCCCCGTCCGTACGGCGCCCGCGGCCACCGGCCCGCTCGCCGGCTCGGTGCTGTCGGCGCAGACCTGGAAGCAGACCCTCGCCGCCGTCACCGGGAAGCGGGCGTCGTGAACCTGCTCCCCCAGGTGGCGCTCGTGCTCGCGAAGCCCACCGGTCCCGGTGGGCCGGGCGGTCCCGACGGCGGTGGCAGCGTGCAGATCGACCTGTCCGGCCTGACCGACAAGCCCAGCCACAGCCTGGTCGTCTTCCTCGCGCTGACCCTGCTCAGCCTGCTGCCGGCGATCGTGCTGACCTGCACCAGCTTCACCAAGGTGCTCGTCGTGCTCGGCCTGACCCGCAACGCGCTCGGCCTGCAGCAGACACCGAACAACCAGGTCCTCGCCGGGCTCGCGCTCTTCCTCAGCCTGTTCATCATGGCGCCGGTGCTGAGCAGCATCAACGACGCCGGCGTGCAGCCCTACCTGGACGGCACGAAGACGACCTCCGAGGCCTTCCACGACGGCATGGAGCCGCTGCGCGGGTTCATGCTCGACAACACCGACGACGACGAGCTGATGCTGCTCACCAACGTCGCCGACCGGGAGCTGCCGGACAACCGCGAGGAGGTCTCCACGGCGACGCTGATCCCCGCGTTCGTGCTGTCGGAGCTCAAGGACGCCTTCATCATCGGGTTCATCATCTTCATCCCGTTCCTGGTCATCGACATCGTCGTGAGCGGGGCGCTGATGAGCCTCGGCATGATGATGATGCCGCCGGTGATGGTGTCCCTGCCGTTCAAGCTGCTGCTCTTCGTGATGGTCGACGGGTGGGCCCTGGTGATCAAGTCCCTCGTCGCGTCGTACGGAGGGGGCTAGCGATGACCGACACCGCGATCATCGAGATCGCCCTCAAGACCATGCTGGTCGCGCTGAAGCTGTCGGCGCCGATCCTGGCGACCTCGCTGGTCATCGGCTTCGCGATCTCGCTGTTCCAGTCGATGACGCAGATCCAGGAGTTCACGCTCTCCTTCGTCCCGAAGCTCGTGGGCGTGGGCGTCGCGCTGCTCGTGTGCGGCAACTGGATGCTGCACACCCTGATGGCGTTCACGGTCGAGCTGTTCGAACGCCTGCCCGGTCTGCTGAGCTAGGCGACGCCGTGGTCCTGTCCGTCGACGGTGCGCAGCTGACCGCCCTGCTCCTCGCGTCCGTGCGGGTGGTGGCGTGGCTGGCCGTCGTACCTCCGTTCGCGACCCGGGGCATCCCGTCGATGGCCAAGGTTGTCGTCGCGCTCGGGCTGTCGCTCGCGATGGCACCGACGCTGGCCACCCAGGCACTGCCCGGTACGACGCCCGGGCTGCTGATGGCGACCGCGACCCAGGCCTTCGTCGGCGTCGCGATGGGCTACGTCACGATGCTGCTGTTCTCCGCGGTCGGCGCGGCCGGCGCGCTGATCGACCTCTTCGGCGGCTTCGCGCTGGCCTCGGCCTGGGACCCGCTGGGCATGAACATGAACACCGTCTTCGGCCGCTTCCACCAGATGCTCGCCACCGTGCTGCTGCTCGTCTCCGGCGGCCACCTGCTGGTGATCGGCGGCCTGCTGAGCACGTTCAAGTTCCTCCCGCTCACCGGCACGCCGCACGTCTCCGGCTGGGACGGCGTGCTGGTGACGGCGTTCTCGATGTTCTTCGCGGTCGCGGTGCAGATGGCGCTGCCGATGATCGCGGTGCTCTTCGTCGCGGACCTGGCGCTGGCCCTGCTGACGAAGGTCGCGCCGCAGCTCAACGCACTCAACGTGATGTTCCCGGCGAAGGTCGGGCTCACCCTGCTGCTGCTCGGGATGTCCTTCCCGATGCTGCCCGGCGCCGTCGACCACCTGGTCTCGCTCGCCAACCAGGCGATGGCCACGATGAGCGGGGCGGGCTGATGGCCGACCAGGAGAAGACCGAGAAGCCCACACCCAAGCGGAAGAAGCAGGCCCGCAAGGACGGCCAGGTCCCGCGCACCCCCGAGCTCGGCGGCTGGCTGTCCCTGCTGGTGGTGACGCTCGCGATGGGCCCGCTGCTCGACCACGAGGGCGAAGCCCTGCGCACGATGATGAGCACGCACCTGCGCGCGGCGTCCGATCCCTCGATCTCCCGGGCGCTGTCGATGCTCGGCGACGCCGCCCAGCACGTGCTGGTCAGCCTGGTCCTGCTGGGCAGCATGGTCCTGGTGGTCGGCGTGCTGTCGGCGCTGGCGCAGGGCGGCTTCTACCTCTCCCCCAAGCTCGCCAAGCCCGACCCCAAGAAGCTCAACCCGCTGCAGGGCGCGAAGCGGCTCTTCGGTCCGCACGCGCTGTGGGAGGGCGTGAAGGTGCTCGGCAAGAGCTCGGTCGTCGCCCTGCTCGCCTGGTCCGGCATCCGCTCGATCATGCCGCTGGTCGGTGGGTTGTTGCCGATCGAGACCGTGCTCGCCACGGCCACCTCCGAGGTCTCCCACCTGCTGCTGACCGTGTCGGTCGCCGGCCTGGGCATGGCGGCCGCGGACTACGCGATGATGCGGCGCCGGATCGGCAAGCAGACCCGGATGAGCCACGCCGAGATCAAGCAGGAGCACAAGCAGGCCGAGGGTGACCCGATGGTGAAGAGCGCGATCCGCAGCCGCCAGCTCGCCACGGCCCGCAACCGGATGCTCGCCGACGTCGCCGAGGCGGACGTGCTGCTGGTCAACCCCACGCACGTCGCCGTCGCGCTGCGCTACGACCCCGAGCAGGGCGCGCCCCGCGTGGTCGCCCGCGGCGCCGGCGCGATCGCCGCCAAGATCCGCGAGCGGGCCGCCGAGGAACGGATCCCGCTGGTGCAGGACGTGCCGCTGGCGCGGGCGATCTACCGCCACTGCCAGGTCGGCCAGGAGATCCCGCGCGAGCTGTGGGCGGCCGTCGCGCAGGTGCTGGCCTTCGTGCTGAGCCGCCGCAACGCCGGTCACCACGGCGGGGAGCACCGCACCCCGCGTCGTACCGACGAGCTGCCGGAGGTCCTCGCGCACGCCCGGCGCCGCAGGGCCGTCACGTGACCGCTCAGGTCGCGTCGTACGCCGCCGATCAGAGGCACGGCGACAGGACGGCGCCACCCGCAGTGCCACGGACGGCGCTCCCTCGCCCCGAGAGGCCGGCCGCCGCATGCCCGTGAAGTCGCTGACCAAGCTCGGTGTCCCCCTGGGCATCGTGTTCATCGTCGTGATGCTCGTGGTCCCGCTGCCGGCGATGGTGCTCGACCTGCTCATCGCGCTCAACATCACCGGCGCGCTGCTCGTGCTGATGGTGGCGATGTTCATCCACAAGCCGCTGGAGTTCGCGGCCTTCCCGTCCGTCATCCTGGTGATGACCCTGTTCCGCCTGGCGCTCAACGTCAGCGCCACCCGCCTCGTGCTCCTCGACGGCTACGCCGGCAAGGTGATCGACACCTTCGGCCACTTCGTCGTCGGCGGCTCCCTCATCGTCGGCCTGATCGTGTTCGCGATCCTGCTCGTCATCCAGTTCGTCGTCATCACCAACGGTGCCGGCCGGGTCGCCGAGGTGGGCGCCCGCTTCACCCTCGACGCGATGCCCGGCAAGCAGATGGCGATCGACGCCGACCTCAACTCCGGGCTCATCGACGAGGAGGAGGCTCGCCGCCGACGCGCCGAGGTGCACGCCGAGGCGGACTTCCACGGCGCGATGGACGGTGCCTCGAAGTTCGTCAAGGGCGACGCCATCGCCGCCATCGTGATCACCCTGGTCAACCTGCTGGGCGGCTTCGCGATCGGGGTCGCGCAGTACGGCATGCCGTTCGGCGACGCGATCAGCACCTACTCCCTGCTGTCGATCGGCGACGGCCTGGTCTCCCAGGTCCCCGCACTGCTGCTCTCGGTCGCCACCGGCCTCATCGTGACCCGCTCGGTCGCCGACTCCGACATGGGCTCCGACATCGTCGGCCAGATGTTCGCGCGCAAGATGCCGCTGCGGGTCGCCGGCTTCGGCGCCCTGGCGCTGTGCGCGATCCCGGGCCTGCCGAAGCTGCCGTTCCTCGTCGCGGGCGGGGTGATGCTGATGGCCGCCAGCCGGATCGAGGAGGGGACGGCGAAGGAGGCCACCGAGTCCGCGGCCACCGCCGAGCTCGTCGAGTCCCCCGACTCCCCCGAGGCCCTGGTCGCCGAGATCCGGGTCGACCCGCTCGGCCTGGAGCTGTCGGCCGACCTGATCGACCTCGTCGACACCCGCGCGGGCGGCGACCTGCTGGACCGGGTCAAGGCGCTGCGCCGCAAGGTGGCCGGCGAGCTGGGCATCGTCATCCCGCCGGTGCGCACCCGCGACAACCTCGAGCTGCCGCCGCACACCTACGCGATCACCCTCTTCGGCGCCGAGGTCGCCCGCGGCGAGGCGCCCCGTGGGACGGTGCTCGCGATCGGAGACTTCCTCGGCTCGCTGCCGGGCACGCCCACCCAGGAGCCGGTCTTCGGGCTGGAGGCCAAGTGGATCCCGGCTGAGCTGCGGCACCAGGCGGAGATCGGTGGAGCCACCGTCGTCGACCGTGCCTCGGTCGTCACCACCCACCTGTCCGAGGTCGTCCACCAGCACGCCAGCAGGCTGCTGGGCCGCGAGGACGTCCGGCTGCTCACCGACATCGTCAAGCGCAGCCACCCTGTGGTCATCGAGGAGCTCACCCCGACCCAGCTGCCGCTCGGCGAGGTCCAGCGGGTGCTCCGCACGCTGCTGGAGGAGCGGGTGCCGATCCGCGACCTGGTCTCCATCTTCGAGGCGCTCTCGGTGCGCGCCACGGTCTCCAAGGAGCACGACGGACTGGTCGACGCGGCGCGCGCCGCGCTGGAGCCCTCCCTCGCCGCGCCGTACGTCGCCGACGGCGTCCTGCACGCGATCAGCCTCGAGCCGCTGCTGGAGCAGCAGATGCTGGAGGGGCTGCGGCCCACCGAGCAGGGCACGATCATCGTGCTCGACCCCGACGTCGCCCAGCAGGTGCTGCTCGGGCTGGTCCAGTCCGCCCAGGCCGCCGAGAACACCGGCGTGCGCCCGGTCCTCGTCTGCGCGCCCCAGATCCGTGCCGCCGTACGACGGCTGGTGGCGCCGGCCGTCGAGCGCCTGCCCGTGCTGGCCTACTCCGAGCTGGGTGCGGCCCGCGAGGTCCGCTCCGTCGGGATCGTCGGCGCCGGCGGTGCCCGCCCGGCCCTCGCCGCGGCAGGTGCCTGATGGCCCGCGCGAAGCGGCCCGCGCCGATCACGCCGGCCCTGATCGACGTCCGGGTGATCCTGGTGGCGGCGGTGGTGGCCTCGCCGGCGGCGTACCGCGCCGCCCAGGGGCTGCTCACCCTCGACCAGGCACTGACCCGGTTCGGGCTGGTGCTGCTGGCCTGCGCGGCCGTGACCGGGGTGCTGCGGGCGCTGTGGCCGGTGCTCGCCGGCGAGCCCGTCGCGGCCGAGGGCGAGCCGGAGCCGGAGCTCAGCCCACCGCCGGAATGACCCACTCCAGCGTGGTGCCCTCGCCGGGGGCGGAGACCACCGCGACGTGGCCGCCGAGGTCGGCGGCGCGGGTGCGCAGGTTGCCGGTGCCGTTGCCCGCCTGCACGGTGGCCGGGTCGAAGCCCTGACCGTCGTCGGTGACCCGGACCCGGAACCACGCCGAGGACGCGGTCAGCTCGACCGTGACCGACGAGGCGCGGGCATGGCGGACGGCGTTGGACAAGGCCTCGCGCAGGGTCAGCAGCACGTGGGTGCCGGCCTCGGGGACCAGCGCCCGGTCGACGGGACCGGAGACCCGCAGCAGGGGCTGGAAGCCGAGCAGCGTGGCGTACTCCCCCAGCAGCGTGCGCACCTCGTCGAGCAGCGGCCGGCCGGTGCCGGTGCCGAGCTCGAAGATGGCCGCGCGCAGCTCCTTGATCGCGACGTCGAGGTCGGAGACGGCGTCGTCGACGCGGGTGCGCAGCGCCGCGACGTCGAGACCCCGGGCGCCCTGCAGCTGCATCCCGGTGGCGAACAGCCGCTGGATGACGAGGTCGTGCAGGTCGCGGGCGATCCGGTCGCGGTCCTTGGCGACGAGCAGCTGTGCGCGGTCGCGCAGCGCCTGGTCGCGGTCGAGGATCAGCCCCACCTGCACGGCGGTGACCGCGACCAGGTCGAGCATGATCCCGCGCAGCGAGGGCGTCTCCTGGGCATCGTCGACCACGATCACGCCGGAGCCCGCGAGCCGGGTGTGCACGGGGACCACGAGGGTGGTGCGCCCGCCCTCGCCCGGCAGCCGTGCCGGGACCCGGGTGCGGTCGACCTCGCGGATCTCCTCGGTGAGCCGCTCGGCGACCTCGACCGCGTCCCCGTCGCCGGCGACCTGGCGGATCTCCATCAGCTCGCCGTCGCGCCGGACGTAGGCGACCAACCGGGCGCCGCACAGCTCGCGCAGCGAGACCACCAGCTCGTCGAGGGCCTCCTGCACCCGCAGCGTGCCGGTCACGTCGCTGCCGACCTCGGCGGTGCTGGCCACCCACCGGCGGCGCCACTCGACCTGCTCGTAGGCGCGGGCGTTGTCGATCATCACCCCGGCCGCTCGGGCCAACGCCTCCACGAGCGCCTGGTCGGTCGGGGTGAACGGCGCGCCGTCGCGCTTGTTGCCGAGGTAGAGGTGGCCGAAGGCCTGCTCGCCCACCAGCACCGGGGCGCCGAGGAAGCTGTCGATCATCGGGTGCGCGTGCGGGAAGGCGCCCGTCGACACCGGGTGCTCGGCCACGTGGTCGACCCGGATCGCGCGCCGCTCGCGCGGCACCAGCCCGAGCAGGCCGTGGCCCTGCGGCATCAAGCCGATCTCGTCGAACTGGCCGGCGGCCGCCTCGTTGGGCACCAGGTCGGTGAAGTGGCCCTGGTCGTCGACGATGCCCAGCACGCCGTACTCGGCGTCGGTGAGGCGGCACGACGCCTCGACGATGCGCGAGAGCACGCCGCGCAGGTCCAGGTCGGACCCGATGGCGACCATCGCGTCCAGGAGCGCGTGCGCCTCCGGCGGCAGCTCGAGGTCCATCCGGCGCCGATCCCCCTCCCCATGCGATCGCTGACGTCAGGCTATCCCTTTACTTTGCAGCAATACCCGCCGACCTCATCGGCACCGGGACCCAGGACCTGAGAAATCGGGACGGACGTCCCAGTCGACGGCTCAGAGACGGCGCAGCTGGTAGGTCCCGGAGGTACGGGCGACGACCGTGCCGTGCTCGTCGCTCACCTCGGTCTCCAGCAGGAAGTCGGACTTCCCGTGCTCCGCGGTCTCGGCCAGCACCCGCGCGATCGTGTCCTCGTCGAGGCGCGCGCGGGCGGTCACCGCGGAGGTGGCCGGGCGCAGGAAGTCGATCGTCAGCCGCTTGACCAGCGGCACGGCACCCTCCAGGACGAGCGAGGTGCTGGCGAGCACGCCGCCGAGCACCTCGGCGACCGAGAACAGGCAGCCGGCGTAGGTCGCGCCGAAGTGGTTGCCGTTGGGTCCCGCCGGGATCCGCGCGGCGACGCTCGTGCGCTCGGCCTCCACGACCTCCAGCTCCATCGCGGCGAAGATCGGGATCATCCGGCGCACGTGCGCGGTGAGGTCCTCGGTGGTGCCCACGGGCGCCACCGTAGTGGAGTCAGGCCACGTCGTACCGGGTCTGGCCCAGGCGGGGGTGGTCGGAACCCTTGAGCAGCACGTCCACGACGAGGTCGACGTCGTCGATCATCGGCACGTGGCCGCACCCCGGCAGGGAGACGTGCTCGGCGTGCGGCAGCGCCTTGCGGGCGCGGCCGGCCTGGTAGGGCAGCAGCACGAGGTCGCGGGTGCCCCACGCGACCGTGACCGGGATCGACGGATCGATCTCGCGGTCGAAGGGCTCGCCGCCGTCGATGATGGTGCGCAGGGCGGGCTTCGCGGCCACCAGGCCGCGCAGGTCGCCGAGCGCGGCCTCGGGCGCGAGGCGCCCGCCGTGGGTCATCAGCAGGCCCATCGCGGCGGCACGGCCGGGCGCCGTCCTGAGCAGGGCCGGCGCGATCGGCTGGGCGAGGGTCGCCGCGCCGGTGAGGGCGACGAAGACCGCGCGGATGTAGAGGAAGTCGAGGCTGCCGCGCCAGAAGCCGGCCGGCGCGAGGGTGGTGGCGCTGCTGACGAGGTGGTCCGCGGCCGCCTCCAGCGCGATCCGGCCACCGAGGGAGTTGCCCGCGATGTGCGGCCGGTCGAGGTCGAGCGCGGCGAAGGTCTCCTCGAGGACGTCGCGGAGGTGCTCCTTGATCGGCCGCTCGTCGGGCACCAGGGCCGGCGACTCGCCGTGCCCGGGCAGGTCGATCAGGATCACCTCGCGGTGCTCGGCCAGCCGGTCGACGACGGGGTACCACGCCTGGCGGCGGTGGCCGATCCCGTGGACCAGCACGAGCGGCTCCCCGGAGCCGATGCGTTCGTGGGCGAGCATGGTGACCTCGATTCCGCGCACCGACGCTGGTGCGACGTCTATGTGCAACTGGGAGTTGCGGATACCGACAGTAGGTTTCCCGCTAGCTGCGCGCAAGCACTCCGGAGCAACCGGTTCCTGTGGCTCACGTCACATCCCGCATCCGGTCACGCGCCGCGCACGAGCGCGGCCAGGCAGCAGCCGAAGGACGCCACCACGGCGGCGGTGCGGACCAGGTGCAGCCGGTTCCACGGGTCCTCGAACGCCTGGCGCGCGGCGGCGTCCTCACCCGGACCGGCCGCGGCGAGGGCGTCGTTGAGCGGGATGTTGCCGGCACCGGTGACCAGCACCGTCACGACGTACAGCACGAGGGCGGCGAGCACCCACCAGCGGGCCGGGCCGGTGAACACCGCGACGCCCAGCAGCACCAGCGGCGCGACGAACACGCTCACGAAGAGCGGGTTCACGATCGCGACGTTGACGTGCTGCATGGCCGCGACGAAGGTCCGGTCGTCGCCGCGCGCCAGACCCGGCATCACGGCGGTGGCGAAGGCGAGGAAGATCCCGGCGACGAGACCGGTGCCGGCGGTCCCGGCGGCGAGGAGGTAGTTGCTCATGGCACCAGTCCACCGCCGTACGGCGAGACGCTCCATGGCTGGAAGTCTTGATTCCATGTGCGATCGTCCAGCACAGTGCGTCTCATGGACGGCATCGGACACCTGCTGTCGGGGCCGCGCGCCCGGCAGGCCTTCGCCCTGCGGATGGTCATGGAGCCGCCGTGGGGCGTGCGGATCGAGGACGACCCGGCCCTCACCCTGGTCGCGGTGGCCCGCGGCTCGGTGTGGATCACCGGCGAGCTCGGCGACCCGCTAGCGCTGCAGGTGGGCGACGTCGCGGTGATCCGGGGCGGCCCGGTCTACACCGTCGCCGACCACCCCGCCACCCGGCCGGGCATCACCATCGCCCGGGGCAACACCTGCCTCGACCCGGACGGCGCGCTGCTCGGCCAGCGGATGGCACTCGGGGTGCGCACCTGGGGCAACAGCCACGACGGGTCCGACGTCCTGCTCGTCGGCACCTGGGAGGCCGAGACCGAGGCCGGCCGGCCGCTGCTCGCCGCACTGCCCGGCCTGATCGTGCAACGCCGGTCCACCTCCCCGCTGCTCGACGTCCTCGCCGCGGAGATCACCCGCGACGAGCCCGGCCAGGAGGTCGTCGTCGACCGCCTGCTCGACCTCGTCTTGGTCACCGTGCTGCGCGACTGGCTGGCCCGCGAGGAGCGGGTGACCCGTGGCCTCGCCGCCAACGACCCGGTCGTCGGGGAGGCGCTGCGGCTGATGCACCATCATCCCGAGCACGGCTGGACGATCGCCTCGCTGGCCGCCGAGGCGGGCGTCTCCCGGGCCGCGCTCGCCCGGCGCTTCGGCGAGCTCGTCGGCGAGCCGCCGATGACCTACCTGACGCACTGGCGGCTCGCCCTGGCCGCCGACCTGCTCGTGGCCTCCGACGACGCCATCGAGGTCGTCGCCCGCCAGGTCGGCTACGGCAGCGGGTTCGCGCTGAGCGCGGCGTTCAAGCGGGTGCGCGGGGTCAGCCCGCAGCAGCACCGCCGGGCACGTCTCCGACCAGCTCGGTGATCCGCGAGGTGTCGAAGCCGGCGGCGAGGTCCGCGATCGACGTACCGGCCAGGGAGCGGCGCCAGGCTCGCTCGGCGTCCGCCATCACCCGCGCGACGCCGCAGGGCGTGCGGCACTGCTCCGGCGGCGCGGCCAGCTCGCCCTGCTGCCGGATCTCGGTGCAGCGGAACGCCGGCTCCGGGCCGTCGACCGCGCGGACCACGTCGTGCACGCTGATCTCGGCGGCCGGCCGGGTCAGCACGTAGCCGCCGTCGCGGCCCTCGACCGGGCGGACGATCTCCGCCTTGGCCAGGGCTTGGAGGTGCTTGGCGAGGTAGGAGCGCGAGACGCCGTGCAGGTCGGCCAGCCGGGCGGCCGGCACCGGTCGGGCCGCCTGGCTGAGGACGACGCAGCAGTGCACCGCCCACTCGACCCCGGCGCTCAGCTTCACGGCACGGACCTTAGTGCGTGGCCAGCCAGTCGTCGTACGACGTCGGCGCGATCCAGGCGCCCGCGCCCGGCGTCGCGACGAGGGCGGTGTCGTCCAGCGCGGCCCCGAAGTAGCCCGCCTCGGGGTCGGTGACGACGGTGCGCGGGTCGCCGGTGGCCGCGAACAGCCGCCGGACCAGCTCGTCGATGCCGAGGACGTCCGGCCCGGCGATCTCCACGACCCCCTCGACCGGCGTGCCGGTGACGACCTCGGCGAGGTGCGCGACGACGTCGTCCGCCGCGATCGTCTGGAGCTTTCCCGGGGTCGCGCGGACGGTGTCGCCCTCGGTCGAGGCGTCGGCGATGCCGGCGACGAACTCGTGGAACTGGGTGGACCGCACGATCGTGTACGGCACCGCGCCCGCCACGACGCCGGCCTCCTGGGCGAGCTTGGCCCGCATGTAGCCCGCGTCCGTGAGCCGGTCGAGGCCGACGATCGAGAGGATGACGTGGTGCCGCACGCCGGCCGCGGCGCCGGCGGCGACGAGGTGTGCGGTCGAGTCGCGGAAGAAGGCGAGCACCTCCTCGTCGGCCCAGGTGGGCGAGTTGGTCAGGTCAACGACCACCTCGGCGCCGGCCACCGCCTCGGCCAGGCCCTGTCCGGTGGTGGTGTCGATGCCGTCCGCCCGGCCGAGGGCGCGGGCGTCGTGCCCGCGCTCGGCGAGGTGGGTCGCCAGCCGGCTCCCGATCAGTCCGGCTCCGAAGATCACGATCTGCATGTCCGCCTCCAACTCAGATGATATTTGTCGCAGATTACTACGACACACATCATCCGAGTCAAGAGGTTGCGGTCCGCGGCAGGCCGAACCTGAGAATTGTCTCCAAATCACCGCTAGGTCTGTCACAATATGATGATCAAGGGCACACTGGTGTGGTGGACGTAGATCTCGCGGGCTTGAGCCGCACCATCGACCCAACCGAGCTCGGCCGGCGGATCCGCGCGGCGCGCGTCGCCGCCGGGCTGACCCAGTCCGAGCTGGCGGACGGGACCGTGACCGCGGCGTACGTCTCCCGCATCGAGCGCGGTCAGCGCCGGCCGGCCGCCCAGCTGCTCGAGGCCCTCGCGAGTCGGATGGGCACCACCGGCCACCAGCTGCTCACCGGTTTCTCCACCCACGAGACACGCTCCCTGGAGCTGCAGATCGAGCACGCCGCGATCACGATCACCCTCGGGGACGCCGAGCAGGCGCTGGAGATGGCCGACGCCGTCCTCGGCGTCGTCGTCACCTACCGCGACGACGCGCTGCACGCGACCGCGCTGCGGGTGCGCGCGGAGGCCCTGCTCGCGCTCGGCCGGCTCGACGAGGCCATCGAGGTCCTGGAGCGGCTCGTCGCCAGCCCCAACCCCGACATGAACACCCTGCGCGCCCTGATCACCCTGTGCCGCTGCTACGGCACCCGCGGCGAGCCCGGCCGCGCGATCGCCATCGGCGAGGTCGCCCAGCGCCAGATGGCCGACCTGGGGGTCGACGGGCTCGCCGAGACCCTGCGCCTGGCCGCCGCGGTCGCCGAGGCCCACCTGCTGTGCGGCAGCCTCGGCACCGCCGAACGGGTCTGTCGCGAGGCGCTGACCACCTACGAGACCGCCCCCTCCGAGCTCGACCGGGCGGCGTCGTACTGGCGGGCGAGCACGGCGGAGGCGGCGGTCGGCGGGGCCACCCCGGCCGCCGTACAGCTGGCGTCGATGGCACTCGCCCTCGCCGAGATCGGCGCCGGCGGCCAGCGCGTGGGCGAGCTGCTCGCGAGCGCCACCCCCGACACGCACCCCCAGCACTGACCATCACCACCGCATGGAAGGCACAATGGGTCACGTGGACCTGTATCTAGCCGAATTGAGCCGCAGTATCGACGCCGCCGAGCTCGGGCGACGGATCCGGACCGCCCGCGTGGCGGCCGGCATGACCCAGGCCCAGGTGGCCGCCGAGGACGTCTCCGCCGCGTACCTGTCCCGTATCGAGGACGGCCAGCGCCGCCCCGAGGCCGGACTGCTCGAGCGGATGGCCGGCCGGATGGGGGTCTCCCTCGAGGACCTGCTCCTCAACGTCCCCCGCGACCGCGTCCAGGAGCTGCGCCTCGCCGTCGACTACGCCGAGCTCTCGCTGGTCTCCGGCGACGGCGCCGGCGCACTGAAGGCCGTCGACAAGGTCCTGGCCGACGAGGCCACCGCCAACGTCCCCCCGGTGCTGCGGGCGGCGAAGCAGGTCCGGGCGCTGGCCCTGGAGAACGTCGGTGAGATCGACGCCGCGATCGTGCTGCTCGAGGACATCACGTCCGAGCCGACGCCCGACGCGAGCTGGCTCAAGGCGCTGATCGCCCTGAGCCGCTGCCACCGGGTCAACGACGACTACGCCCGCGCGATCAGCGTGGGCGAGCAGGCCCAGACCAAGATCGAGGAGCTGGGGATCGACGGCCTCACCGAGGCCATCCAGCTCACCGTGACCGTGGCCGGCGCCTACCTCGCCCAGGACGACACCAACAAGGCCATGCAGCTGTGCCTGCACGCCCTCGCGGCCGCCGAGAAGTACGACTCGCCCATCGGCAAGGCGTCCGCCTACTGGAACGCGAGCTTGGCGGAGGCCCAGCGCGGCGCGACCGACGCCGCTCTCGAGCTGGCCGGCAAGGCGCTGGCCCACTTCGAGACCGGGGGCGACAACCGCCACCTCGCGGGGCTCCGTTTCCAGATCGCCCACCTCTACCTCCAGCAGGACCCGGTGGACGCCGACTCCGCACTCGAGGTGCTCTCGACCCTCGAAGAGGAGATGCGCTGGTCGGGCGGCACGGCGTGGGAGGTCTCCGCGACCCAGCTGCTCAAGGGCAAGGCCTACTTCGCGCTGGGCGACCACGAACGCGCCGCCGCCTTCGTCGAGCAGGCGATGGAGTCGAAGCCCGCCGGCGAGCACAGCCACGAGACCGAGGGCCTGGTGCTCAAGGGCCGGATCGCCTTCGCCCGCGGCGACCACGACGCGGCCCGCGACCTGTTCCAGGCCGCGGCCCAGGCGCTCACCGCGGTCGGGGCCGACCGGAGCGCCGGCCAACTGTGGTTCGAGCTCGCCGACCTGCTCGCCGAGGTCGGCGACCACGAGGGCGCCCTGAGGGCGTTCCGCAGCGCGGGTGCGTCGACCGGCCTGCGGCTCCCGGGGCGCTCGGTGGGTGCGCTGCAGGACAGCTGAACCCAGAGCCTCGATCGAGGGGTGACCGGCACCGCCGGTCACCCCTCGTTCGTCGTGTGCGTTCGGCCGCGACGAGCTCAACAGCAGGGCACGCCCCAGTTGGCGCGCACCGCGCCGCCGGCGGCCCCGCTCTCGACGGCGACCAGCCCGGTCCCCGTCACCGCGACGAGAACCAGTGCACCCAGTCGGACAGCGATCTTCTTGGTGAACATGTGAAGCCCCTTCAGTCAGACACACCTGGACAGGTGTGTTCGACATATGAAGTAAGGCTTCAGTCGGCTCGAGCGGAGCCGATTTCCAATTTTGTTGTCTTGTGTTGTCTGTGAGGCGACAGTCACTGTCAGATCTGATACTTGCGATCCGCCTGCGATCGCGCTCCGACGGCCCGAAAAATGCCGAAGGCCCCGGTCGGGGACCGGGGCCTTGAGGCTTGGAGAGGTGTCAGCAGACGGGCCAGGTCACCTCGGGACCGGGGGTGATCGGGAAGTCGACGTAGGTGCGGGGGTAGGGCTCGTCGCGCAGCGTGTAGTGCCACCACTCGCGCCGGTAGGCACGGAAGCCCGCGTCGCCCATCAGGGCGCACAGCAGGCGACGGTTCTCGGCGGCCGCGGGGTCGAGGTCGGTGGCGTCGTGGTGGGAGACCGGGTCCATCAGGTCGTGACCGCCGCCCATCGGCACGAGCTCGCCCGTGGCGAGGTCGTAGAGGGTGAGGTCGACGGTGCTGCCGCGGCTGTGCCCGGAGCGGCTGGACACGTAGCCGCGCTCGAACATCTGCACCCGGTCCAGGTGCGGGTAGTGGCGGTCCTTGGTGCGCCCGTCCTCCCACTCCGCCGACCAGCGCAGGAAGTGGTCGACGGCGCGCTGCGGGCGATAGCCGTCCCACAGCACCAGCCCCCGCCCGTGTACGACGGCCGCGCGCTGCGCCCGCCCCAGGGCCGCACACAGCGCACGGGTCCCGACGATGCGGTTGGCGAGGTAGCCGTCGACGGGACGGCCGACGAAGTTGTCCCAGGTCGCGTACTTCGCGTCCCAGCGGATCCCGGGCACGAGCTCGTCGACGAAGGCGAAGCCCTCCCTCATCGCGCCACCGCCGCGGCGACCAGGCGGTCGAGGACGTGGGCCAGCGGGAGCCCGGCGGCCTCCATCATCCGTGGGTACCGGCTGTACGACGTCAGTCCCGGGAAGGTGTTGACCTCGTTGAGTACCACGCTGTCGTCGTCCAGCAGGAACAGGTCGACGCGGGCCAGCCCGCGGCACCCCAACGCCCGGTACGTCGCCAGCGCGGTCTCCCGCACCCGCTGCCGTGCGACGCCGGAGATCTCCGCCGGCACCGTCACGGTGGCGTTGTCGGAGCCCTGCTCGGGTGCCTCCTCCTGGTGGATCCGGAAGAAGCCGGAGGACAGCCCGATCTGGTCCACCTCGCCGAGGACGACCTCGGTCCCGGCGCCGAGCACAGCGCAGCCCACCTCGGTGCCGGCGACGGCGTCCTCGACGACCACCTTGACGTCGTAGCGCCGCGCGGTGGCGAGCGCGCCGGCGAGCTCGCCGGGCCCGGCGACCTTGCTGACGCCGAAGGAGGAGCCGGAGCGGGCGGGCTTGACGAAGACCGGGTAGGCGAACGACGCCGGGTCGGGCCGCTCCCCCGCCTCCACCACCCGGTACGACGGCGTCCGGATCCCCGCACCGGCGGCGACCAGGTAGGTCAGCGACTTGTCCATGGCCAGTGCGGAGGACTGGATGTCGCAGCCGACGTAGGGGATGCCAGCGAGCTCGAGCAGGCCCTGGATCGCGCCGTCCTCCCCGAACCGGCCGTGCAGGACGGGCAGCACGGCGTCGAGCCGGATCGTCTCGACGCCGCCGGCACCGAGGACCAGCAGGCCGCCGGTGGAGCGGTCCGGGGAGAGCACGACCGGGTCGCCGGTCCGGCTCTCCCAGCCGGGCTCCGGGCTGTCGACGAGCCACCACCGGCCGTCCGGGGTGATCCCGACCAGGACGGCGTCGTACCGCTCCGGGTCGAGGTGGCGCACCACCTGCCGCGCGGACTTCACCGCGACGGGGTGCTCCTCCGACGGGCCTCCGAAGAGGATCCCGACCTTCAGCCGGTCCATGCTGTCTCCTTCGCGAATTCGGCGCAGTGGATGAGGGAGTGCTCGACCGTCGCGTGCAGTGCGCGGTCGGTGGCGTAGGCGGTGTGCGGGGTGAGCACGACGTTCGGCAGCCGCTGCAGGCGCGCCCACCGCTCGCCGGGCGGGTGGTCGTGGGCGGTGTGGAAGACCCGCTCCTCGCCCTCGACGACGTCGAGGGCCGCCCCACCGAGGCGCCCGTCCTCGAGCGCGGCCAGGAGGGCGGCGGTGTCGAGCAGCGGGCCGCGACCGGTGTTGACGACGCAGGCGCCGGGCCGGAGCAGGCCGATCCGCCGCGCGTCGAGCAGGTGGCGGGTGCTCGGGTCCAGCGGGGTGTGCAGGGTGACCACGTCGCTGACCCGCAGGAGGTCGTCGAGCCGGTCGCCCGCCTCCCGGTCCGCGGTGCGCACCCGGCAGCCGAAGCCACGCAGCCGGGCGGCCACGGCCGAGCCGATCCGCCCGGCGCCGACCACGCCGACAGTGAGGTCGCGCAGCTCGCGCCCACGCGGTCCGGCCCGGTAGTCGTGCACCGCGCTGCGCCGCAGCGTCGCACCGGCGTGCCGCAGCACCATCAGGATCAGCATCACCGTGTAGTCCGCGACCCCGTCGGGGGCGTACTGCACGTTCCCCACCTCGATCCCGAGCCGCTCGGCGTGCGCGAGGTCGATGTGGTCGGTGCCGATGCTGCGGGTCGAGACCAGCCGTACGCCGGCCGCGGCGAGCGCCTCCAGGTCGGCCCGGTCCAGGGTCGTGCGGTGGTCGACGCTGATGCAGGGCCGGCTCGCGGCGAGCGCGGCCGTGGCGGCGGAGGCGGGCGCCGAGGTGAGCGTGACGTGCAGCCCCAGGCGCGGTCCCAGCCGCTGCGCGAGGGCGGCCTCCTCCGGGTCGCAGCCGAAGACGGTGACGGCGCTCACCGCTGCGTCCGCGGGTCGTGGGTCGGGTCGGCGTACCGCTCCGGGCAGCCGTGCGTGACCGCCCGCGGCCGCAGCTCGTAGTGCCACGGCTCGTTGTCGTAGATCCGGCACAGCCCGTACGACGCCCCGTGCTCCGCCAGCCACGACGTCGCCTCGGGCCCGCCGATGTCGACCGCCCGGCCGCGCACGTGCGGGGAGGTGTCGGGGGTGGCGACCCAGCGCGCCGCCTCCGCCTCGGAGCCGTGCTCGGCGACCGCCTCGCGCAGCAGCCGCGCCTGGTAGGAGCGAGAGCGCCAGCCGCTGTTGACGCCGAGCTCGACCCCGTCGGCGGCGGCGTCGTGGCCGGCCCGGCGCAGCGCGTCGAGCAGGTCGGGCTCGAGCCGGGTCAGACCCGCGTCGTCGTCGAAGACGGTGGCGCCGTCGGGCAGCTCGCCGTCGGCGCGGTCGACGGACGGTGCGCCGGACCAGGCGACGAGCAGCGGCAGCGCGAGCGCCGCGAGGACGAGCGCGCCGAGGGTGCGGACAGTGGTGCTGGTGGACATGCGCCCAGTCAAGGAAGGACGGCGTTGCCAGGGCGTATCCACTTTTCGATACGCCCGCGATACACCCGCGCGCCCTAGCATCGGGGTTGCTATGCGTGTGCTGATCGTCGAGGACGAGCCCTTCCTGGCCGAGGCCATCCGCGACGGGCTGCGCCTGGAGGCGATCGCCGCGGACATCGCCGGCGACGGCGACACCGCGTTGGAGCTGCTGGGCGTCAACGCCTACGACATCGCCGTGCTCGACCGCGACATCCCCGGCCCGTCCGGCGACGAGGTGGCCCGGCGGATCGTCGCCTCCGGCACCGCGACACCGATCATCATGCTCACCGCCGCGGACCGGCTCGACGACAAGGAGTCCGGTTTCGAGATCGGCGCGGACGACTACCTCACCAAGCCCTTCGAGCTGCGCGAGCTGGTGCTCCGGCTCCGGGCGCTGGACCGCCGGCGCGCCCACAACCGCCCGCCGGTGTGGGAGGTCGCGGGGCTGCGGGTCGACCCGTTCCGGCGCGAGGTCTACCGCGAGGGCCGGTACGTCGCGCTGACCCGCAAGCAGTTCGCCGTCCTGGAGGTGCTGGTCGCCGCCCAGGGCGGGGTGGTGAGCGCGGAGGAGCTGCTGGAGAAGGCCTGGGACGAGAACGCCGACCCGTTCACGAACGCCGTCCGGATCACCGTCTCGGCCCTGCGCAAGCGGCTCGGGGAGCCCTGGCTGATCGCGACCGTGCCGGGCGTGGGCTATCGCGTGGAGGTCCCGCCGGAGGACGCCGATGGCTAGGCCGCGCGGGCTGAGCGTCCGGATGCGGCTCACGCTCAGCTACGCCGGGTTCCTCATGGTGGCCGCCTTCCTGCTCCTGGCGGTGGTGTGGGTGTTCCTGCTGCGCTACGTGCCGGACGGCCAGATCATCGGTCCCGAGGACGGCCGGCCCTGGCCGCACACCCCGAACCGGACCGACCTCGTCGACGCCTTCGCGCCGAAGGCGGCGATGATGCTGGGCGTCGTGCTCGTCCTCGGCCTGGCCGGTGGTTGGTGGCTGGCCGGGCGGATGCTCGCGCCGCTGACCCGGATCACCGACGCGACCCGCCGCGCCGGGGCCGGCGCGCTCGGGCACCGGATCCACCTGGAGGGCCGCCAGGACGAGTTCCGCGAGCTCGCCGACGCCTTCGACACGATGCTCGCCCAGATCGAGGCGCAGGTCGCCGAGCAGCAGCGCTTCGCCGCCAACGCCTCCCACGAGCTGCGCACCCCGCTGGCGGTGACGCAGACCCTGCTGGAGGTCGCCCGCAACGAGCCCGACCACGACAACGGCGAGCTCGTCGAGCGGCTGCACGCCGTCAACGCCCGCGCCATCGACCTCACCGAGGCGCTGCTCCTGCTGAGCAAGGCCGACCGTCGCGCCTTCGTCCGTACGCCGGTCGACCTCTCCCTGCTCGCCGAGGAGGCCGCCGAGACGCTGCTGCCGCTGGCCGAGAAGCGCGGCACCACCATCGAGGTCACCGGCGAGCCGGTCACGACCGCGGGCTCGCCGGCGCTGCTGCTGCAGATGACGACGAACCTGGTGCACAACGCGATCGTCCACAACCTCCCCGAGGGAGGCGGCGTGCGGGTCGGCACGGCGGCCGACCCGCAGGGCGCGGTGCTGACCGTCGAGAACACCGGCCCGCCCCTGGGTGCCGACCTCGTCGGCACCCTGGTCGAGCCCTTCCAGCGCGGCACCGGGCGGATCCGCACCGACCATGCCGGCGTCGGGCTCGGGCTCGCCATCGTGCGCAGCATCGCCGAGGCCCACGACGGCGAGCTGGTGCTCGCCCCGCGGGCCGGCGGCGGGCTGCGGGTGACGGTGCGGCTGCCCGCCTAGCTGTGATGTCCGGGGAGGTTGGTCATCCGGGTGATCGGTGGCCGGCCTCCGATCGCGGAGTGGGCTCGGTGGTGATTGTAGAAGTGGAGCCAGTCGGGCAAGGCTGCTCGGCGGGCGGCTTCTGAGTC